>CAYJMF010000097.1:7344-18130 GCA_964370855.1 uncultured Planctomycetota bacterium
CCCCCCGGGCGGGGGGGGGGGGGCGCGGGCGGGCCCCCCCGGGGGGGGCGGCCGGGGGGCCCCGCTTCTTGTCCACCCCGGTGAACCGCATCACGGCCCGCCGGTCCACGCCCCGGGGGAGGTGCACGGGGAGCCCGAGGGCGGCCAGGGCCCCGGCCACGGCCTCAGCCTCCCCGGGGCGGAGCAGGCCCCGCCCCTCGGAGAGTCGCGCCGCGGCGACGATGCCCACGGAGACCGCCTCGCCGTGGAGCATCCGGAAGCCCGTGGCCGCCTCGAGGGCGTGGCCCAAGGTGTGGCCGAGGTTGAGGAGCACGCGGAGCCCCCCCGTCTCCCGGGGATCCGCGGCCACGAGGTCCGCCTTGGCGGCGGCGGACCTCGCCACCGCCCGCCCGAGG
Organism: uncultured Planctomycetota bacterium; assembly: GCA_964370855.1. Lineage (GTDB taxonomy): Bacteria > Planctomycetota > JAJSAM01 > JAJSAM01 > JAKLKS01 > JAKLKS01. Next base: position 7,740 of record CAYJMF010000097.1, read on the forward strand.
GCGGCGGGGTCGCCGGCGGCGGCGGCGGCGAGCCGCCGCACACGGGGGAGGCCGGCCCGGAGGCCCGCGAGGAGTTCCGTCTTGGCGGCCTCGGCGAGGCCGTTGCGCCGGTGGCGGGCGGGCAGCGTCGCCAGCACGCGGGCATCGGCCAGGACGAGGAGCGGGTGGTGGAAGGCCCCGGCGAGGTTCTTCCCCTCGGGGAGGTCCACGCCGGTCTTCCCCCCCACCGCGGCGTCGGCCATGGCGAGCACCGTCGTGGGCACGGCGATCCAGGGGATCCCCCGGGCGTAGACGGCGGCTGCGAATCCGGCGAGATCGGTGATCACCCCCCCGCCGAGGGCGATGACGGGCGTCCCCCGGTCCGCCCCGAGGTCCGCCAGGGCCCGGAGGACGCGTCCCGCGGAGGCGAGGGTCTTGGTCCCCTCCCCCGGGGGCAGGACGAGGACCGCGGGCCGGAAGCCGGCCCCGCGGAGGGAGGCGAGGGCGCGGGGGCCGTGGAGCCGCCGGACGGTGCGGTCCGTGACGAGGAGGCAGGGGCCGGGGGGGAGGTGGCGCGCCGCCTCGGCGCCGAGGGTATCGAGGAGACCGGCGCCGTAGCGGAGCGCCGTGACCGCCCCCGGCCCCGCGCGCAGCAGCCTCCTCACGCCCCGCCTTCCGCGGGAGGAGGCGCGTCCACCGGGCCCTTCACCGGCTCCCGCCGCCGCGCGAGCCGCTCGACCCGCCTCTTCTCCGCCGACTCCGCTTCGATGCGGCCCTGGCGGATCGACCTCCAGAGGCCGAAGCCGAGGAGGAGCATGAAGCCTGCGAGGACCAGCATCACGGAGCGTCCCACGTTGTCCGTCCCCATGGGGGCGGCGACGACGCGGGTGGCGACGACGACGGCGGCCCGCTTCATGGGCCCGCCGCCGGCGGGCTCGTAGGCGACCCGCTTGAGGAAGATCCCGTCCACGGCGACGCGGTCGTCGGGCTTGAAGCCGCGGTCCACGAGGGAGAAGGGGGTGTAGACCCAGAGGGCCGGCGCGCCGTCCTGGTCCACGAGGAAGCCGACCCAGAGCTGCTCGACGTTGCCCGGGTTGGGGCGGACCTCCTTGATGACGGAGGGCCGCGCGAGGTAGCCGACGTACCGCACGGGGCGGAAGCGGTAGATCTCGGGCCGGTCGAGGAGCTCCTTGTAGCGGCCCGTCACGTCCTCGGGGGGCCAGATCCGCAGACCCGGGTCCCTCGCCTGCTTCGCCTTCGCCCACCCCTCCCAGCCGTCGGGACCGATGTTCCTCGCGAGGTTGAGGAGGTAGAAGAGGGGGTCCTCGTCGCGGATCACCATGTCCGCCGGGGTCTCGTCGCGGACCTGGTCGAACCAGGAGGCGTCGAGGTCCCGGATCTCGACCCTCGGGAAGTCGAGGCGGGGGCGGCGCTGGAGGACGAGGTGGGGCGTCGGGACCTCGGCCTCCGCGCCCGGCGCCCTCGCGGGCCAGCTCTTGTAGAAGATGCCCTGCAGGCGGACCCACCCGCCTCCCGGGGCGACGGGGTCGGGCTCGAGGGGGTTGCCGACGGGCCAGGAGAAGGTCCAGAGGCGGCCGCCGCCGTCGCGCACCATGCCGCGGCGGACCTCCCTGACGAGGCCCGAGGGGATCTCGTAGGGCTCCCGCTCGAGGGAGAGGAGCTCGCCGCTCACGAGGACGAGCTTCCCCATGGACGCCGCGGGTGCGGCGAGGAGGGCCGCGGGCTCGGCCTTCCCGTCGAAGGCCGCCTCCTGGAGATTCATGACGCGGGCGTTGCCGGAGACGCGGTCGAGAAGGAGGGCGTAGGGCTCCGGGTCCACGGCGGCGACGCCCTGGACGACGTCGGTCCACTTCGCGAGATCGGCGCGGAGGATCCCCTCGACCTCGGCCCCCTCCTCCTCGGGGAAGAGGGGCACGATCTCGAGGGGCTTGGCGGTGCCGTCCCCCCCGGGGCGCGGGTCCGCGGGCATGTCCTGGGGATCCCGCTCCGTGTCCCCGGGCAGGGTGCCCTGGGAGTAGACGACCATCGCCCCCATCATGCCGAGGACCACGAGCATGGCCACGGCCATGAGGATGATGCGGCCCTTCTCCTGGGGGGTGAGGCCCGGGGAGGAGCGGGGGGCGGGCGGCGGCGGCGGCGGGGAGAAGGGATTGGGGAACATGGGGGGCTCCCTCGGAGCCGTGCGGCGGCGCCCGCGGGAACGGGAGCATGGTAGCACGGGGGCCCCGCGGAATCCCTCCTCCCCCGCGCCCCGCCGGGTAGCGTGATCCCCGATGCCCCCCTCCGCCTTCGACCGCGCCTTCCGGCGCCTTGCGTCCCTCACGGACTACGAGACCATGGCCGCGGTCCCCTACCACGAGCGGACCTACGGGCTCGCCCGCATCGACGGCCTCCTCGACGACCTCGGCCGCCCCTTCGAGGGGAAGCCCCTCCTCCACGTCGTCGGCTCCAAGGGGAAGGGGACGACGACGGCGGCGGCGGCGGCGATCCTCCGGGCCTCCGGGTACCGCACCGGCGCCTACACCTCCCCCCACCTCGTGCACCCCTCGGAGCGCATCTCCGTGGACGGGGGACCGGTCCCGGGGAAGCGGTTCGCAGCCGCCGTGGACCGGATCCTGCCGCTGGCCCTCCGCCGCTCCGGCGGCGAGCGCCCGACCTTCTTCGAGCTCATGACCGCCGCTGCGCTCCTCCTCTTCGAGGAGGAGGGATGCGGCGCCGCCGTCCTCGAGGCCGGCATGGGCGGGCGCCTCGACGCCACCACCGCGCCCCGGCGCTCGGCGGTGCTCCTCACCTCCGTCTCCCTGGATCACACGGCACAGCTCGGCCGGACCACCGCCCTCATCGCCGCCGAGAAGACCGCCGCGGCGCGGCTCGGGATGCCCTTCTTCAGCGCCGTGCCCCCGGATTCCCCCGCGGGGAGGGTCGTCGCGAAGCAGTGCCGCCGGGCGGGGGCCCCCCTCTTCACCGTCGACAGGGACTGGTTCGTGGAGGGGGCGGAGACGGAGCTGCGGGAGGACGGCCCCCGGACGACCTTCGACATCGCCCATCCCGGGGGCGGCGCGATCCGCGGCTTTGAGCTCCCGATGCTGGGCGTCCACCAGGCGGGCAACGCGGCCCTGGCCGTGGAGGCCGTCATCGGACTCGCGAAACGCGAGATCCTCGACGGCCCCTTCGCCGCCGTGTGGGAGGGGATCAAGGCGACCCGGGTCCCGGCCCGCCTCGAGGTCGTCGGCCGCCGTCCCCTCGTCATCGTGGACGGCGCCCACAACGGCGCCTCCGTGCGGGCCGCCGTGGCCGCGGTGCGCGCCGTGGCCGATCCCGCGGGCCGGCTCCACGTCGTCTTCGCCGCCAACAAGGACAAGGACCTCCGCGGCATGCTGCGGGCCTTCCGCGGGCGGGCGCGGGTCTACGCCACGGAGGTCGCGAACCCGCGGAGGGCGCCGGCGGAGGACCTCGTCCGCATCGGCCGGGAGGAGGGCCTCGTCGCGACCGCCGCCGGCGCCCCGCGGGAGGCCTACGCCGCGGCCCTGGCGGCGGCGGCCCCCCGGGACACCGTCCTCGTCACGGGGTCGATGTACCTCGCGGGGGAGGTGAGGGGGCAGGTGCGGGGGTAGCAGCCTGGGAGACCGCGATTCCGACGATCCGTCACTACATTTTTTGGCGTTTTGACATGTGAAATTCTGTCATTTCGCACCTGCGAGGAGTCCTCCCCCTCCCCCCCCTCTCCTACCTCCTCCTCCTCTGCGCCGCCTCCTCCAGCATCGTCTGGAGCATGGCCCGGTAGGAGTCGAGCCGCCTCGGGTCCACGGCGCCGCCGGCCGCGGCGGCGGTCACGGCGCAGCCGGGCTCCACGCGGTGGGTGCAGTCCTGGAAGCGGCACTTCCCGTTGAAGGGGGCGAGTTCGGGGAAGAAGAGGGGGAGGTCGCCGGGGCGGATGTCGGGGAGCGCCAGCGTCCGCACGCCGGGCGTGTCCACGACCCAGCCGCCGCCGGGGAAGGGGACGAGCCGCGACGCCGTCGTCGTGTGGCGCCCCTTCCCGGTCTTCGCGTTCACCGCCCCGATGGAGAGATCCGGCGCCAGGGGCCCGAGGAGCGCCTTCAGCAGGGTCGACTTCCCGGCGCCGCTCGGCCCCACGAAGACCGAGGTCTTCCCGTGCAGGCGCGCGTTGAGCGCGTCGAGCCCGCCGCCCCGCGGCGAGCAGACCCGCACCACGGGCACCCCCGCCCGCGCGTAGAGCGCCTCGAGGTCGGCCACGAGGGACTCGGGCACGAGATCGGTCTTCGACACCGCCACCAGCCCCTCCACGTCCTGGGCCGCGGCGCAGGTCAGCACCCGGTCCGTGAGCCGCGTGCTCGGCTCCGGCTCCGCGCAGGGCAGCAGCGCCACCACGATGTCCACGTTGGCCGCCACCACCTGCGGCCGCCCCCCCGTCGCCGACTCCCGGGCGAAGCGGCTCCGCCGCGGGAGCACGCGGTCCACGGAGGCCGTGTCCGCGTGGAGGACGACGAGCACCCGGTCCCCCGGCGCCAGGGGGCTCCGCTCCGCGCGGCCGAACTTGTGGATGCGCCCCCGCACGCTGCAGAAGAGCGGCTCCCCGCCGGCGGCGGGCACCACCTCGCAGCCCCGCGCGTCCACGCGCCGGACCAGCGCCTCGAATCCGGCGTCGGTGGTGGTCGTCACGGGAAGCGCTCGGACGGCGACGCGCGGCGGCGGTGGACCTTCACTCCGCTCCCGAGGTCGAGGCGACGATGACGCAGTTGCGGCCCGCCTCCTTCGCCTCGTAGAGCGCGGCGTCCACGCGGGCGATGATCCGCTCCACGTCGTCCCCGGCCTGGGGCATCGCCTGGGTCACCCCCACGCTGATGGTGAGGGGCCGGGTCTTCGGGAACCGGGTGCGCAGGTCCTGCCCGCGCATCTCGACCCGCGCCCGGAGGCGGTCGGCGTAGATCTTCGCCTGCTCGAGGGTGGTCTCCGGGAGCAGGCCCACGAACTCCTCGCCCCCGTAGCGGCCGATGATGTCGATCTCGCGGGAGGCCGCCACCAGCACCTGCGCGATGGTGCGCAGCACCTCGTCGCCGGCCTGGTGGCCGTAGGTGTCGTTGAAGGACTTGAAGAAGTCGATGTCCACCATGGCCACGGACAGGACGGAGCCGTACCGGCGGGACCGGTCGAGCTCCCTCTGGAACAGCGCCATGAGGTTGCGGCGGTTGTTCACCCCCGTGAGCTCGTCCCGCTCCGCCAGGGAGCGCAGCTTCTGCGTCTGCCGGTGGAGGAGGTGGTTCTCGATGGCCAGCCCCACCTGGGAGGAGAGGAGCCCGAGCAGCGCGGCCTCGCGCTTCTCCACGGGCCGCCCCGAGAAGGGGTTGTCCACGGTGACGATGCCGTGGGTCTTCTCCAGCACGTCCACGGGGGTCGCGGCGATGCGGGAGACCCCGATGCCGTGGAGGAAGTCGGCGTCGGCCCCGAGGTCGTCCACCACCACGGGCTGGCCGTCGCGGATGGCGTGGGCGAGTGCGCCCCCGGCGGCGAGGGGGAAGTCGGCGATGGCCCGGTCCCCGACGCGGATGGGGCCGGTGTCGTCGATGCCGTGGCGGAGGTCGAGCCTCGCCCGCTCCGCGTCGTAGGCGTAGAAGAGCACCCGGTCCACGCCCATGGAAGCGCGGATCCCCTTGAGGCCCACGTCCCAGGCCTCCTCCGCCGTGGCGACGGCCCGCAGCTCCCGCAGGCAGGAGGCCATGAGCCCGGAGGCATCCTCCAGGGCGAGGGGGGGCGGGGCCAGGACGGGGGCGAGGCCGGCGCCGGCCTCCTCGGCCCCCTTCACGAGGGTGACGAAGGAGCCGGCGTCCCCGGCGAGGCCGAGGAGGGAGAGGGTGTCCCTGAGGGCGTCGCGGGCGGCCTCGACGCAGGCCTCCTCGTCCTCGCGGGTCAGGGCCTTCCCGTTGACGGGGGGCGGCTCGCGGCCGTTGCGGCAGCAGGTGGCCATCCCGTGGGAGGAGAGGACGGCGTCGGCCGCCGCCACCACCTGCACCAGGCTCCGCGTCCCCCGGGGCATCCCCTCGAGGGCCTCGTGCCCCCGGTGGTGGTGGGCGATGACGTCCCGGATGGGGCCGGGGAGGTGCCACCGGTCGGCCAGCATCGACCCGGCCCGGCCGTGGTCGATGCCGAAGACCTCCTTCTCGATGGCCGCCAGGGGGCCGCCCCCGGCGGAGGACCGCCGGAGGACCTCGGCGTAGCGCTTCCCGCTGCCGCTGGCGAAGACGAGCTGGCCGAGGGAGTGCATGAGCCCCGCCGTGTAGGCGTCCTCCGGGGGGGCGCACTCCAGGCGGCGCGCGAGGGCGCGGGAGGCCGCCGCGGAGGCGACGGAGTGCTCGAAGAAGCGGGCGCGGTCGAGGGGGAGGGAGGCCGTGTCGAGGACGGCGAGGGATTGGGCGATCTTGCGCACCACGGCGACGCCGAGGGTCCGCACCGCCGCGTCGAGGGAGGTGACGGAGCCGCCGCGCCCGTAGACGGGGCTGTTGGCCAGGCGGAGGACCGCGGCGGCCATGGCCACGTCGCTGACCACCAGGCGCTCCGCCTCGGGGGCGCGCCCCCCCTCGGAGGAGGCGAAGAGGCAGCGGACCACCCCGAGGGGGATGGAGGGCAGGGCGTCGAGGCGCCCCTCGACGGTCGGCTGGGTGTCGTCTCCCATCTTCCAGGTCGGTTCTTCGTCCGTTCCCAAGGCCGGCCGCCGGAATCGGCGGCGGCGGCTCCGTTTTCCCCGGATGCCCCTTCTACCCCGGGTCCATCCTGCGGCGCGGCCCCGCGAGGGGACAGGAAATCCCCCGGAGGCCGCGGGTCCACCGAGGGTGATTCTACTCCCCGGACCGCACCAGGCGGTGGACGATCGCCTCTTCCCCCTCCCGCGCCATGCGCTCGGCGAGGGGGAAGGAGGCCCGCAGGAGGACCGCCGCGTAGACCGCGCAGAGGACCGCCCCGAGGGGGGGCCACCAGGCCTCCTGGAAGAGCCAGCCGGCGTTGGCCGGGAGGACGTGGAGCGCCATGGGGACCGGCGCCACGAGCACCAGGGTCCCGGCGAAGACGGCCACCTTCGTCAGCTTCTCGTAGCAGCCCTCGGAGAAGGCCCCCTGCTGGCGGAGCGCCATGCGTCCCCGCGTGGCCAGGGTCGAGGGCAGCGCCACGGAGACGACGTTCCCCACGGCCGTCACCACGGCCAGCGCGCAGGCCCCGCCGATCACGGCCAGCGCGATGGAGGAGAGGGGATCGGGGACGCGGTCGGGGCGCTTCCACGCCAGCAGCCCGAGGACGGCCGCCGACAGGAGGGCGTTCACGGCGCCGAAGCCGAGGAGGTAGCAGAGGTCCTTCCCCGCCACGATGCGCCGCCAGGAGACCGGCGTCGTCCGGAGGTGGGAGATGCCCGGCCCCTCGAGGCCGAGGAGGTTCATGAGGAGGGTGTTCTCCACGAACACGAGCACGAAGGGGAGCGCCCAGGAGATGCGCGCCACGGTGCCGACGGAGTCCCCCGACCCGCCGGGGCGGAGCGTCACCGCCACGATGGGGAGGATGAGGAAGCAGGCCTGGCTGATGAGGGTCGTCTTGACGATGGGCTCGCGCCGCAGCAGGCGCAGCTCCTTGGAGGCGATGGCCAGCACCGGGTCGGGGAAGAAGCGGCGCAGCAGCGCCCCCCCGGGGATCCGGCGGCCCGACCCTCCCCCCCCCGCCTCCAGGGGGGGCACGTCGCCGAGGAAGGCCCGCTCCTGGAGGTGGGCGGCGAGGGCGAGGGCCATGAACGTGAGCGGGAGGAACCCGAGGAGGAGGGGAAGGGCGTGGACGGCCCCGCCCCGGCCCGCCTCCACCACGGCCTCGGTGAGCCACCGCGACGGGAGGAAGGGGAACCAGCGGCTCGGCTCCAGCGCCAGCACCTCCCGGAGGAGCCCGTGGCCGGCGGGGCGGCCCGTCCTGCCCCGGGTGAGGGCGAACCACGCGCCGAGGTAGACGGCCCCCGCGACGAGGGGGGCCACCACCATCCCGAGGTCCTGGAACCGGCGCGATCGGAGGAAGTTGAGGAGGAGGAGGACGAGGAGCTGGCCGAGGAGCACGGCGTGGACGAGGAAGAGGGCCGAGAGGAGGAGGCGGATCCCGAGGACGGGGAAGTCGAGCCCCGCCCAGTCCATCCGCCCCCAGTAGTGGCGGGTGGACATGGGGAGCATGTGGCCGACGACGACGCCCGCCAGGGGGGGGACCCAGAAGAGCACCGCGCCGGAGAGGCTGATGCCCGCCGTCGAGGCGGAGAAGACGGTGCGGTGGGAGACGGGGAGGTGGAAGAGGCGGGTCACGTCGAGGAACTCGTGGGCGCGGAAGCCGAGGGCCGGGGAGAGGACGAGGACGACCCAGACGAGGGCGAAGGAGAGGTGGACGGCCTCGTCGAGGCTCGCCGCGGGGACCCCCGCCTTGTGGCGCGAGATCCAGAGGCCCCACAGGGCCGTGAGCCCGAGGAGCGCCGAGGCCACGGCCCCGAAGCCCACGAGGAGGGTCATCACCACCCTGCGGCCCATGGTCGCCGTGGCCTGGCGCTTCAGGAGGAGGAAGTGGGTGCGGAGGAGGAGGGCGAACTGCGCCCGGGCGCGGGCCCGGCTCACGCCAGCCACTCCAGGGAGCCCCGGTCCTCCGTCCCCCCGACGAGGTGCACGAAGACGTCCTCGAAGGTGGCCGCCGCCCCCAGGCCCGCCGCGGCGCGGAGCTCCTCCACGGTGCCCGTGGCCAGCAGCCTCCCGCGGGAGATGACGGCCACGCGGTCGCAGAGCCGCTCCACGGTCTCCATCACGTGGGAGGAGAAGAAGACCGTCACGCCGCGCTCCACGGCCCGCTCCAGCACGCGGCGGATGGCGCGGGCGGTGACGGCGTCGATGCCGTTGAAGGGCTCGTCGAGGAAGAGCACCCGCGGGGAGTGGATCATGGCGCAGGCGAGGAGCACCTTCTTCTTCGTCCCCATGGAGTCGTCCACGAGGAGCTTGTGGCGCTCCTCCTCGTCCATCTCCATGAGGGCGAGGAGATCCGCGGCCCTCCGCTCCGATTCCTCCGGGCCGAGGCCGTGCATGCGGCCCGTGAAGACGAGGATCTCCCAGCCCGAGAGGCGCTCGTAGGTGTGGATCTCCTCGGGGAGGATCCCGAGCACCCGCTTGACTCCCACGGGGTCCTCGACGGGGTCGATGCCGAGGACGCGGGCCTCGCCGGAGGTGGGCGCCATCATCCCGCAGAGCATGCGGATGGTGGTGGACTTGCCCGCGCCGTTGGGCCCGAGGAACCCGAAGAAGACGCCGCGGGGGACCTCGAGGTCGAGGGAGTCCACGGCGACCTTCCCGTCGAAGACCCGGGTCAGGCCGCGGGTCAGGACGGCGGGGTGGCCGGCCGCCGGGGCGTCCCCGTCCCCGCCGGCGCTCACCGGGGCGCCCCCGGCCCGGCGAACCAGGCGAGCACGACGGCCCCCGCCGCGGCGACCCCGAGGGACTCGGCCCTGCCCCGAAGCGGGATGGTGACCCGCTCGTCGCAGGCCTCCAGCACCGCCGGGGAGACGCCCCGGGCCTCGTTGCCGAGGACGACGGTCACGCGGGGATTTTGTATCACAGTATCATACAACGATACTCCGCCGGAGGAGACGGCGGCGATGAGCCGGTGGCCGAGGAGGCGGGCCGCGGCGGCGGCCCCGGCGGCGTCGCCGCAGGCGACCACGGGGAGGTGGAAGTGGGAGCCCTGGGCGGCGCGGAGGACCTTCCCGTTGAGGGGCTCCACGGTGCCGCGGCCGAAGATCACGGAGGCGCAGCCGAAGGCGTCGGCGGCCCGGACCACGGCGCCGGCGTTGCCCGGATCCTGGATCCCGTCGAGGAGGACGGCGACGCCGTCCCGGTCGAGGGGGAGGGGCGCGTCGGCGGGCGGCGACCGGAGGACCGCCATCACCCCCTGGGGGGTCTCCGCGTCGGCGAGGACCTCGAGGACCCGGCGCACGACGACGGTGACCCTGATCCCCGCGGCCCGGGCGGCCCGCTCGATGCGGGCCCCGACGTGGGTCATCCCCGCGCCCTGGCCGAGGAGGATCTCCTCCACGGGGGCGCCGGCGAGGAGGGCCTCCTCCACGATGTGGAAGCCCTCCACGAGGTGGAGGCCCGCGGCCTGGCGCTTTCGCTTGTCGCGCAGGTCCTTGAGTTCGCCGAGGCGGGCCTTCGTGAGGGGAGGAGGGGCGGGTTCCATGGAGGGCCCGAGGATACCGCCGGGCGCCCGGGGCCGGACGGTTCCCCCGCCGGCCATCGCTCCGGCGCCCCGGGCTGGATCGTGCGGGTTCTTCCCGGCGTTGCGCGCCTACCGGCGCGCGGCTCCCGACGGGGAGCATCGGGAGAGGA
>CAYJMF010000098.1:0-17993 GCA_964370855.1 uncultured Planctomycetota bacterium
GGACACCCGGCGTCAACACCCTACGTCGTGTCCAAGACATCCGGGGGCGGAGCACCGGGGGGACTCCCTGCGGACTCCCTGCTTCGGATAGACCTTCTCCGTGGTGTCAAGGAAATCGAGCGCCTTCCCGTCGATTCCCATCTCCACGAGCGCCCGGCCCAGTTCCCCGTTGAGGTCCTCCATGTGGACGAAGCGCACCGCGTGCAGTTCCGCCGCCTCCCTCCCCCCGCCCGAGGCGACGGCGCGGTAGGCCTCGGCGGGCCTCCGGGAGTAGAACCGGAGGAACTGCTCCGTGTGGAACCCGACCGCCTCCCGCTCCCGGGGCAGGCCCGACTCGAGCCTCTTCAGGAACAGCCCCGAGAACCGGATGAACTCGGGCAGCGTGATCTCGGGGAAGGACGGGAACCGCCGCCGCACCTCCGCCCAGTCCACCCAGGGGAAGTCCTCCGGGTGATCGCGCCACCAGCGGAACTCGTACTGGGAGACGTAGCGATCGTAGGGGTTCCGGATGATGGAGAGGATGGGAAGCCCCGCGTGGGACGCCGGGATCTCCGAGCAGGTCCCGTGGACGGCGTGGTGGCGGACGGGAGGCTCCCCCCGGCGCGCCCACCAGCGCCCGATCCTCGTCCGCGGCTCCGGCCGCCGGAAGACCCGGACCAGCGCCCGGTTGACGAAGGTCCCCCCCGTCTTGGGCATGTGGATGAACACGAGCTTCGGCGTCAGGAGCATCGGGAAGCCACCCCCCGTCGGTTCCCGGCAGAGTCTCCCACGGGGGGCGTCCCGCTCCTACGGGAAGGGGATGCGGGGCCGGTGACCCGGTGCGCAGCCCAGGAAGGAGGTTGCGGTAGATTGCCCCGCTCCCGGCGAGGATCCCCCCTCATGCCACCTCCCACCACCGAGCATCGCGGGCCGCGGCCCGAGGGCGGGCGGGGCGGGCCGGCGGAGAGGGCGGGGCTCCTCGGCGTGCTCGCGCGGACCGCCGCCCTCTGCCTCCGGATGCCGAGGCGCGCGCCCCCGGCGTCCACGCCGGCGGGGGGGCCCCTCCGCGCCGTCTTCCTGTCCTCCTATCCACCCGGGCACTACGGCACCGTCTCGCGGCTGACCCGGTGGGTCCCCCACCTGGCCTCCCGCGGGATCGACGTCCGGGTGCTCTGCCCCTCCCCGGAGGAGGAGTTCGCCGCCTACGGCCGGGGCGACGCCGACGCGGACCTCCGGTACCTCCGGACCGCCGTCGCCCGCCGCGCCGACCACCTCCGCGAGGCCGCCGGCGCCGACGTCGTCCTCGTCCACAGGGCCATCCTCCCCTTCGGACCGTGGCAGCGCCCGAGCCTCGAGCGCCGCCTGGTCCGCGTCAATCCGCGGGTCGTCTACGACTTCTACGATTCGATCTGGGTCCTCCGTCGAACGGCCCACGAGGGGAGCCGCAGCGCCCTCGCCCGGTGGCTGAACCCGCCCGACGCGGTGGAGTCCATCTGCCGCATGGCCCGGGCGGTGACGGTGTCGGGGGAGTTCCTCGCGGAGTTCGCGCGCCCCCACAACCCCGACGTGCGCATCGTCCCCATGCTGCTCGACCCGGATGAGTACCCGGTCCGCGGGGCGAGGCCCTCGGACCCCGTCGTCCTCGGATGGATGGGGAACCGCTGGAGCGTCGCCCGCCTCCTCTCCCTGGCCCCGGCGCTCCGGGAACTGGCGCGCCGGAGGCGGTTCCGCCTGCGCGTGGTCGCCCCCGACCGCGTGGAGATCCCGGGCGTCGACGTGGAGTCCCTGGTCCACCCGTGGACCGAGGAGAGCGAGAAGGCGGACCTCGCCTCCTTCGACGTCGGCCTCCTCCCCCTCTTCGACGACGAGCGGGACCGGGGGAAGTTCCCCTTCAAGTCCCTGCAGTACGCGGCCTCGGGGATCCCCATGGTCTCGACCCCCGTCGCCGTGGACCGGGAGGTGTTCCGCGAGGGGGAGGGGGCCCTCTACGCGCGGGACGGGGGCGAGTGGGCGGACCGGCTCGAGCGGCTGGTGGACGACGTCGAACTCCGGGGGAGGATCGGGGCAGGGGCCAGGAAGGCGCTGGAGGAGAGCTACTCCTTCGCGGCCCACGCCGACGGGTTCGCCGATCTCCTGCGGGAGGTCGCCCTCACCGGGAATCCCGCCCGAGCTCCCGGAGCCGGGCCAGCACCCGCTCCCCGTACCTCCTCGACGCGTCGGGCTTGAGGTGGACCCGGTCGTACATGTCCGCCACCGCGTAGTCGGCGAACCGGTCCACGGGCTCCACCGAGACGTGGGCGCCGGATCTCCCCCATGCCTCCAGCCGGGCCGCGTACTCCCGGATGTACCCCGTCTCCTCCCAGCCGCGCATCACCTCCCCGGGGACGGCCGGCGTCATGAGGACCACCCGCGTCCCCTCGCGGCCCGCGTCGGCGAAGATCCTCTCCATGTATTCCCGCGAGAGGTCGCTGACGGCGAACTCGCGGAGGCGGGCGCGCTCCGAGAGGGAGGCGGCGACCTCCGGATCCACCCCGAGGATCCGGCGCCGGGGCGCCGGCTTCACGGAGGGGCTTCCCCTTCCGAGGAGCTCCTGCAGCCGGCCCTTCACCTCGCGTCGGCTCCGCATCGACGGGGGGAGCAGGAGGGCGTTCATGCACATCCGCGCCGTGAGCCCGATCCGGCGGGTCGAGAGCGCGGCGTCCCGGACCTCGGCCGGGCGGAGGAAGACCGTCTCGAAGTACGTCCCCGTGAACTCCCCGCGGAGATCGTTCCCGTACCCCTCGGGGACCATGTTCACGACCAGGAGCCCGGGAGGGCCGTGGCGCTCCACCCACCGGCGGTAGGTGAAGTACACCCCGGGGAGGCCGATGGACTGGCTCGACCCGATGTTCGCGATGCCCGGGTCGTCCCCCGGTTCGCCCACCTTCGGGATGGATCCCGCGGTGACGCTGTCGCTCCAGATCACCACCGGCCGCGGGATCGCGTCGTCCTCGATCCGGGCGAGCACCTCGTCCGTCGGGTGCCTCCCCTGGTTCGCCGGCAGGGAGAGGGCGGCGGCGGCCTCGCCGGCCGCGATCAGGAGGATCGCCAGCAGGAGGGCCCGGGGCGCCCCCGGTCCCCTAGAACTGGAAGTAGATGAACTGTCCACCGCTGTAGTCTCCGAGGAGGGTCATCAGGAACCAGAGCCCGGCGTACGCGAAGCCGCGGGGAATCCAGTGCAGGCGGCGCACCGCGAACTCGTCCCCGGTGATCCACTGCGCCGCCTCCACCGCCAGCAGGGGGAGGCAGTAGAAGGCGAGGGACTCGAAGCGGGCCCCCGCGAGCGAGAAGTCGCCGACGATGGAGGAGAACATCTGGGCCGCCTGCCCCATGGAATCCGCCCGGAACAGGAGCCAGGTCAGGCAGACGAAGTGGAAGAGGACCGCGCGCCGGCCCCAGGCCGCGGCGCCGCTCCGCGGGGGCTCCTCCCCCCCCCACTGCCCGGACCACAGCCTGTGGCCGATCAGCATGACGCCGTGGAGGGCGCCCCAGGCGACGAAGGTCCAGGCGGCGCCGTGCCAGAGCCCGCCGAGGACCATGGTCAGCATGAGGTTCCGGTAGGTCCTCCACGTCCCCTCCCGGTTCCCGCCGAGGGGGATGTAGAGGTAGTCGCGGAGCCAGGAGGAGAGGCTGATGTGCCACCGCCTCCAGAAGTCGCCCGGGTTCAGGGCCATGTAGGGGAGGTCGAAGTTCCGCATGAACTCGAATCCCATGGCCCTGGCGCAGCCCCGCGCCACGTCCGTGTAGCCGGAGAAGTCGCAGTAGATCTGGAAGGCGAAGGCGTACACCGCGACGAGGGCGACGCCCCCGTCCGGCGGGGGCGTCGCGAAGCCGAGGGCCGCGATCTTCCCGAGGTTGTCGGCGACGAAGATCTTCTTGAACAGCCCCCAGAAGACGAGCCACGCGCCGTCCTCCACCCCGGCGCGGGTGACGGTCCGCCGCTCCCGGATCTGGGGGAGGAGGTTGGAGGCGCGCTCGATGGGTCCCGCCACGAGCTGGGGGAACAGGGAGACGAAGACCGCGAAATTGAGGAAGGAGGGCTCCTGGCGGAGGTTCCCCCTGTAGACGTCGATGGTGTAGGACATCGTCTGGAACGTGTAGAAGGAGATCCCCACGGGCAGGACGATGTCGAGCGCGGGGACGCTCCCCTCCAGGCCGATCCCCCGCAGGATCTCCGCCGCGCTCCCGACGAAGAAGTTGAAGTACTTGAAGAACCCGAGCATCCCGAGGTTCCCGGCGACGGAGACGAGGAGGAGGGCCTTCCTGCTCCCCGGGGAGCGCGCGTACTCCGGGGAGCCCGGCACCCGGCGGTCGAGGAGCCCCCCGATGACGAAGTCCAGGACGGTCGACGCGAACAGGAGCGACAGGAACCGCCAGTCCCAGTACCCGTAGAAGACGCAGCTCGCGACGAGGAGGAGCAGGTTCTGGAGACGGAGCCTCTTCATCGTGAGCAGGTAGGCGCCGTACACGAGGACGAAGAAGACGAGGAACGGGAGCGAGTTGAACAGCATCCCTACCCGTCCCGGGGCCGGGCGGCGTAGGCCACCATCCCCGCGCCCGCGGACCCGAGCAGGGGGACGCGCAGGCGGCGCAGCATCCGGCCCGCGACGGAGGAGGCGTGGGCCCGGGCGAGGGCCCCGTCCAGCGGCCGCCCGTGGTCGTCGGGGTGGAAGACGCGGAGCACCTCGAACCCCTCCTCCCGGAGCGCGCGGCGCAGCGTCCGCTCCCCGAAGTAGACGACGTGGCCGGGCATGTAGTAGCCCCAGCGCGGCCCCCTCAGGCGGCGGGCGAGGGAATCGGCGTCGGCGGTGCCGATGACGAGGAGCCCCCCGGGCTCCAGGATCTCCCGGCAGCGGCGCAGGGCCTCCCGGGGGCGGGGCAGGTGCTCGATGACCTCGGACATGTGGATGGCCCGCGCGCTCCGCGGCTCGAGGGGCGCCTCCTCGAAGGAGCCCAGGTGGACCTCGAGCCCGCGCTCCTCGCGGCAGGACTTCACCGCGTACTCCGACAGGTCCACGCCGCGGGGCTCCCACCCACGCCGCCGCGCCTCGTCGAGGAAGGTGCCGAAGGAGCAGCCGATCTCGAGGAGGCGGCCGGGCTTCACGATGGACTCCATGCGGGCGAGCCTCGCCGCCGACTTCAACCTCACCTCCGGCTCCCGCGTCCGCTCGTCGGCGTAGGTGTAGTCCCCCGCACCGGCCCCCGCCCCCGTCCAGTACTTCTCGTCGTACATCGCCGGGAGGTCGGCGTCGGAGGGCCGCGGCGACTGGTAGAGGAGCCCGCAGGCCCGGCAGCGGACCACGGGCACCTCCTCGGCGTAGAGGCGCGAGACGAAGAGGCGATCCCGATCCCCGGAACCGCACATCGGGCACGGGACCTCGATGCGGGTCATCCCGCCCCCCCGGCCGCGAAGGAGGAGGCGAGCCCCCCCATGGTGGCCACCTCGATCTCCCCCCGGTCGCGCAGTTCCGCGACGTCGTCGAGGGTGTCCGCGAGGGATTCGAGGACCCCCGCCCCCCGACCGGAGAAGGCGTGGGGGTGGGTCCAGAGGTGGAAGACGGCGCCTTCCCTCCTCGCGGCCTCCAGGCCGCGGCGGGCCCGGGCGACTCGGGCGCGGCGGGAGATGAGGACGCGGATCCCCTCGGCCCCGACGATGGGCATGGAGGAGGGGATCTCCACCACCCCGTCCACGACCCGGGGGAGCCCCACCGGCGGGGCCGTACCGGCCACGTGGCGGGCGAACTTCACGGCCCGGCGCGCGCCCCCCGGCGGACCCGCCCTCTGGTCCTCGTCCCCGTCGGGTGCGCGGTAGCAGGTGAAGCCCGCCGGGGCCAGGAGCGCGCGATGCCCCACGACGTTCTGGGGGTAGACGAAGGAGCGGAGATCGGCGCCGAGGGCGGCCCCCGCGTCGCGGGAGGCGCGCAGCTCCGCCGCCGCGACGCCGGCGTCCATGTGCTCCTCGTCGAAGATCGCGTGGGAGAACCCGTGGGACGCGAGTTCGTGGCCGCCGGGGGAGCGGCGGATCGCCTCCACGAGGGAGCGCCCGTACCAGTCCGGGTCCGTCCACTCGCCGGTGCAGGGGTCGTGGGCGTACCAGTCCCCCCGCCACCAGGGGTACCGGGCGCGGGGCATCTCCGGGTGGGGGATCCCGTCCCGCCGCTCGCAGCGGTCGAGGAACAGGTGCCCCACCACGGCGAAGGTCGCGGCGAGGCGCCGCTCGTCGAGGAGGCGGAGCATGGCCGGCACCGCCTCCCGGGCGCCCCGGGCGGCGGCGACGTCCTTCCGCCAGCGCTCGACGAAGAACACCCCCCAGAGCCCCTCGACGTCCACGGAGAAGACGAAGGTCGGTCTCACCGGGCGACCCCCCGCAGCGCCGCGACCATCCGCGGGGCGAGCACCGCGTAGGAGAACGCCCCCTCCACGAACCTCCGGCCCGCCCCTCCCATCCGGCGCCTGAGGGCGGCGTCGGAAAGGAGTTCCAGGAGCCGCGCCGTCCACTCCTCCCCCGTCGACGCGTGGAACCCCGTCTCCCCGTCCCGGACGAACTCGCGGTTGACGCCCACGGGGGACGCCACGCAGGGGAGCCCGCAGGCGGCGTAGAGGAGGGCCTTGTACCCGCACTTCCCCCGGGTCCAGGGATTGTCGGGCAGCGGGTAGATCCCCACGTCGAGGGAGGCGTAGTCCGAGCACTCCCGGTCCAGGGCCCACGCCCGCCGGATCACCTCCACCCCGGGAATCTCCACCGGCCCCGAGGCCCCCACGACCAGCAGGCGGAAGGGGATCCTCGCCGCCGCGGCGGCGAGGGCGGGGGCGATCTCCCGGAGGCAGTAGGTGGCCGTGGGGCTGCCGATCCACCCGACGAGGAGGGGCCCGTCCCTTTGGACCGGATCCGCGGGGCGGAAGGCCTCCGTGTCCACGGGCGTGGGGAGGATCTCGATGCGCCGGGCCCCGACCGTCCGGGCGTGGTCGGCGAGGATGGAGTTGCCCGCGAGGACGAGGTCGGCGCCCTCGAGGAAGGCGTCCACCTCCGCCGGGTCCTTCCCCCGGTTCATGGAGCGGCGGCTGTCGTCGCCGCCGGCGACGAAGTCCCTGGGGTGGAGGTAGATGGCGTCGTCGAGGTCGTAGACGAGGGGGATGCCGCTCTCCTTCAGCCGGCGGAGGACCGGGCCGTTCCCCCGGGGCACGACCTCCCGGTGGACGACGACGACGTCGTACCGGTCCAGGCGGGAGAGGAGCCTCCACCGGCGGACGTACCCCGCTGCGGTGCCCGCCGCCTTCCAGAGGACTCCCCCGGGACCGGGATCGTAGAACCTCCGGAAGGCCGCGTCCGAGAGGAACGGCGCGACCCGTCCCTCGATGCCCGCCTCACGCAGCGCCTCCAGGTACCCGTAGACCCGCGGGCGCACGGAGGGAGCGGCCCTCGGAAGCGTGGACAGGAACAGCGCTTTCACGGATTCGGGACTCCCTCCTCCGGGCCCGGGCCTTGACGACGACCCCCACTCCCGCCACCGCGCAGAGGGGCACGATGACCTGGGAACGGTGTCGGAAGATGATGCCGATATTGCCCTCCACGAGCGCGTAGAGGACGCTGATTCCCACCACCGTCAGCAGGGTGGGGAGGATGGCCGGGAACCGGCGGCGCAGCATCCAGAGCAGCCCCGTCGCCACGGAGGGGAGGATGGAGTACCAGAGCAGGAGATCCACCACGGAGAGGACCTGGCGGGGGCTGCCGATCTGCCAGGGGAGGGGGCTCAGGTAGAAGTAGACGAGTCCCACCGGGAGGTAGCCGAGGGCGGCGGTCGGGGTCGAGATGTCGACGTCCGTCCCGAGGGAGCCCGCCACGGAGGGGCCGAGGGCGTTGTACTGCCGGTGCATGGCGAGGGTCTCGAGATTCGCCCTCTCAAGCTCCGATTCGCCGATGCCCAGGTACCGCACCGAGAGGATGAGGGCGACCATCACGGCCCCGCCCAGGACCACGGAGCGGAACGCGTTCCTCTGCCCGAGGACGAGGGAGACCGACAGCGCGACGGCGACGATGAGGAAGATGTAGGTGCGGAGGGTGGCGAGGCAGGCGAGGAGGCCGAGCACGGCGAGGAGGCGGGCCGGCGAGGGGGACTTCCGCAGCCGGTCCGTCTGGAGGAGCACGGCCGCGATCGCGAAGAGCGCGAGCACGTCCCGGACCATGAGGGAGGACCAGAGCACCAGGGAGGGGAAGATCGCGATGAGGATCGCGGCCCTCCGCGCGGCCACCCGCCCCGCGAACCGGCCCGCGAGGGCGTGCACGGGGAGGACGAGGGAGGCCCCGAGGAGCGCGTTGAGGAGGAGGGGGAGGAACTTGTGCACGCCGAAGGTGTGGTAGAGGGAGCCCACCAGGTAGAAGTAGCCGACCTCCACGCTCCCGAGGAACCGCGGGCTCAGGGGGATGGAGCTCTGCCCGGCGACCCAGTTCGCGAAGACCCTGGCGTTCAGGTCGAAGGTCTCCTCGTCGCCCCCGAGGTACCTCCACAGGTCCCCGTAATGGAGGAGGATCGTGGCGGCGATCCGCAGGGCGAAGGCCGCCCCCACGACCTTCACCAGGAACCGGCTCTCGGAGGATCCTCCCGGCGACGCCGCGGCCGCGCCGCCGCCGAGGAAGAACGTCCGCAGGGAGGCGACGAAGACACCCGCCGCCACGGCCCCCGCGAGGAGGCCCCCGCTCCCGCCCACGGCCACCGAGGCGCCGAGGGCCCCGACGGAGGCGACGAGGCCGGCGAGGGCGAGGGCCCTCACCGGGCGATCATCCTCCGGCAGAGGTCCGAGAAGCGGCGGGCGCCGGAGGCGGCGTCGAATCGGGCCTCCGCCTCCCTCCTGCATCGCCCGGGAAGGCCGGCGTCCTCCCGGAGACGGAGGATCCCGGCGCGGGCGGCGGCGAAGTCCGCCTCCCCGGAGCCCGCGATCACCATGCCCGTCCTCCCCCCGCCCACGATCGCCTCCACGTCCCCCACGCCCGGCCCCGTGATCACCGGGACTCCGCAGGCCAGGAACTCCCCCAGCTTCGTGGGGCAGGATGCCTTCTTGCTGCGGCAGGATCGTATGAAGAACACTCCGGCATGGGAAGCGGAGATCCAGCGGGGGACGTCCCCGTGGTCCACCCGGGTGACCAGGAACCGATCCTCCGGGACGCCGCGGGCGGACAGGCCCTCGCGGACGGCCCCGGCGGGATCCTCGGTCAGGAAGAGGAGCCTCGCCTCCCCGTCGGAGCGAACCGCGCTCGCGCCGAAGTCGAGCATGCGGTCGAGGAGGTACCACGTCCCCGTGGCGCCGAGGAACGTGTAGATCCTCCTCCCGGCGAAGGGGGCGAGGGCGGCGGGCTCCGTCCCCGGCGCCGCGGGCCGGAAGCGATCGAGATCGGTCCCGCAGGGGATGACCTCCAGGGGGGTGCCCGCGGGAAGGAGGCCCTCCTCCCGGAGGACGGCGGCGCCGGCCTCCGCGAGGACCACGACGCCCCCGGCCCGCCGGAGCAGGCGCTTCTCCAGCCGCTTCCACATGCCGTAAAGGGGGTTCCCCCGCGACCAGAGGCCGCCGTCCACCCTCTCGTCGGGCCAGAAGCCCCGCATGTCGAAGAGGAGACGCGCCCCGTGGCGCCTCCCCGCCAGGTCGCAGAGGAGGGCCGGCACGTAGGAGCGGGCGTGGAGCACCGCGGGGCGTTCCTCCTCGACGAGCCTGCCCACGGCGCGCAGGCCCGCGGCGAGATCGAGGAACATGTTCCGCCGCCAGGGAAGGAGGGTCCAGGGGATCCCCGCCGCGCGCAGCTCCCCCGCGGCCTCCTCCTCCGCCCCCTCCCGCGCGAGGAGCTCCGGCTTCTCGAAGGAGAGCAGGCGGACCCGCCAGCCCCCGGCGCGGTAGCCGCGCAGGTAGGGCACGGTCTGGGAGCGGCCGGGTCCGCCGAGGATCCCGTCGTAGGAGACGAAGAGGATCCCCGGGGCCTCCGCCGGCCCCGCGGTCACGGGCCGCCCCCGCCCCGCCGGCGCTCCGCCCAGGAGGCGAGGGCGAGGAGGACCCAGATCCGGATCCGGTGGTTGCCGCGGCCCGCGAGATGCTCGTCGAGGAGGACCGACGGGAACCCGGGAGCGACGGCCCCGAGTGCCGCGAGGGGGCCCTCCGGGGCCAGGAGCCGCCGCGCCTCCTCCCGAAGCGGGCCCCGCAGCGCGCGGTCCACGGGGGCGGCGAACCCCCGCTTCCGGCGCGCCAGCAGCGCCCCCGGGAGGCTCCGCTCCACGGCGGCGCGGAGGACGCGCTTCCCGCGGAAGCCCCGCACCTTGAAGGCGGAGGGGAGGGAGACCCCCAGCTCCACCACCTCCCGCTCCTGGAAGGGGGAGCGCGCCTCCAGGCCGCGGGACATGGTCGAGACGTCCACCTTGACGTTCATGAAGTCGGGCAGGTGGGTCCGCAGGTCCGTGCGCAGCATGCGGTCCACCGGATCCCGTCCGCCGGATCCCGCGTAGAGGGACGAGAGCCAATCCCGCGGCAGGTCCCCGTGCTCCGCACGGAAGCGGGGGTCCAGCATCCTCTCCCGGTACCCCCCTCCGAAGCAGTCGTACATCTCGAAGTAGCGCCCCTCCTCGGGGAGGGCGGCCAGCGCCAGGGCCCTCCGTACCCTCCCCGTCGAGAGGCGCCCCGCCCACCCCGCCGGCCCACGGGGCAGGAGGTCCACGAGGGCGAGGTAGGCGTGCCGGTGGTACCCGCCCAGGATCTCGTCCCCGCCGTCCCCCGTCAGGGCGACCTTGACCCGGGCCGAGGCGGCCCCGGCGAGGGCGGCGGTGACGGCGGCGGAGGAGTCCCCGAAGGGTTCGCCGAATCGGGCCAGCATCCCGGCCAGCTCCTCCGGCGCGGGGGGAACGGCGTCGAGGATCTCGTGGTCGAGCCGGAGGTGGCGCGCGATGGCCGCGGCCCCCGCGGATTCGTCGAAGGCGGGATCCGGGTGGCGGATCGTGAAGGCCTTGAGTCCCGGCGCTGCCTCCGCCGCGGCGACCGCGACGGCGGCGGAATCGAGGCCGCTGGAGAGGAACAGCCCGAGGGGCTCGTCGGAGAGGAGCCGCCGCTTCGTCGCCGACACGAGGGAGGCGCCGAGGGCCTCGACGGCGTCGTCGAAGGAGCCCGTGAAGGTGCCCGGGGCCGGGGGCGCCCACCAGGTCTCCGTGGAGCCCGCCCCCCGGGGGGTCACCGGCAGGAGATGCCCCCCGGGCAGCTTGCGGGCGGCGCGCAGGATGGTCCACGGGGCGGGGACGTAGGAGAAGGCGAGGAAGTGGGAGATCGCCTCGGGATCGGGATCCCCCGGAAGATCCCCGATCTCCACCAGCGCGTCGAGGGTGCTCGCGAAGAAGAGCCGCCCGCCGCGCCGCGCCGTGAACAGGGGCTTCTCCCCGAGCGGGTCTCGGGCGAGGAGGAGGGATCCGGCCAGGGAGTCGTGGACGGCGAAGGCGAACTGCCCCCGCAGCGCGTTGACGGCCGCGGCGCCGCGCAGCGCCACCAGCCGCAGGAGGACCTCCGTGTCGGACCGCGTGGAGAAGCGCTCCCCGCGGGCCTCCAGGTCCCGGCGGATCTCCCCGTGGTTGAAGATCTCCCCGTTGAAGACGATCCGCCACCGGCCGTCGGGGGTGGCCATGGGTTGTGACCCGCCCTCCCGGTCGATGATGGAGAGCCGGCGGTGCCCGAGCCCGCACCGGCCGTCGCCGCTGATCCAGGCGCCTTCGCCGTCGGGCCCCCTGTGGGCCATGAGCCCCGTGGCCCGCCGGAGGCGATGGGGCCCGGGCGGGGGCCCCTCCGCCGCTTCCGTGGCGATCCACCCGACGATGCCGCACATGCCCCTACTCTCCGGCGCCGCCCTCCGGGGGGGAAGGAACCCCCGGGGCCCGTCCCGATCCCTTCCCGAGGAGGGGGGCCGCGGGGGGGGCCGCCGCCGCCAGCGGAAGCCCGAACCGCAGGAGGGCCCCCGCCGCCGCGTCGGCGGGCGGAACGACGGGGAGGGAGAGGAGCGCGTCCGCGGCGAGGGCCGCCGCGGCCAGGAGCGCCCCTTCCGCGGCGAAGCGGACCCATCCGCCGCCCCCGATGCCGAGGACGCCGGCCGCCTGCCGGAGCAGGAGCGACAGGAGCAGGAATCCCCCCGCCGTCCCCGCGATGCAGACGCCGACGATGCCGCCCCCGAGGAGCGCCGCCGCGGACTGGCCGGCCGCCGTCAGCAGGAGCACCGCGACCTGGGAGCGGAGGACCTCCCTCTCCCCCCGCACCGTGACGAGGAGGGTCCTCGTCGGGATGGAGAGGCAGAGGAAGAACACGCCCGGCAGGTAGGCCCTCAGCGGCGGGAGGGAATCCTGGTAGGCCGGGAGGAGGGACCTCACGAGGACGTCCGTCGCCTGGAAGCCGAGGAGGACCAGGCAGGCCAGGGGAGGACCGAGGCCGCGATGGCTCCGCTCCGCCATCTCCCGGAGGCTCCCCGCCCTCTCGCCGCTCCTCCCGTAGCGCTCCCCGGCCAGGGGCCAGAGGACCCCGGAGAACACGTCCGGGAGGAACAGGAGGGCCGACCCGGAGAGGAGCAGGATCCCGTACCGGCCCAGGGCCTCCCTTCCGAGGATCGCCCCCACGAGCACGCGGTCCACCTGGAACAGGAGGAGGAAGGTGAGCCCCACGAGCCACGCCGCCCACCCCCGCCGTACGAGCGGGGCGTAGTCCCCGGCCCGGGGGCGGGAGGGCAGGGGGAGCGGCTCCCGGGAGACGGCGGCGGCCGCGGCCACGGCGACGGCGGCCCCCGCGATCCACGCCGCCAGCGCCCCGGTGATGTACCTCCCGGGGACGAGGAGGAGGAGTCCCGCGAGATGGACCGCGGCGAAGGAGATCTGGAGGACGGCCAGCGTCCCGAAGCGTCCCCGCGCCCGGAGCACCGCCGCCGCCGCCTGGACCACCTGCCAGGCGAGGCACGCGCCCGCGAGGAGCGCCGCCGCCAGCCCGAGCCCCCGCCCCCCCTCCCACCGCAGGAGGACGGCCGCCGCCACGGAGGGGACGATGGAGAGGAGGCACCCGAAGGCGAGGGCCCGCCTCTCGAGGGACCGCGCCTCCTCCGCCCGCCCCGCGGCCCGGAGCAGCGGCCCGTCCAGGGCGACGGCGTGGAGGGCGCCGAGCTGGCACTCCCCGACGAGGCGCAGGGCCACGAGGCACCCCTGCCAGAGCCCGAAGGCGGCGGGCCCCATGACCCTCGCGATGATGACGCTCCGGACGAGCCCCACGATGGCGACGGAGGCGGAGCCGAGGGCGTGGAAGGAGAGGCCCCGGAGGAGGATGCGCCTCATGCCCGGCGCAGCTCCTCCATCCCCGCCAGGAGGCAGCCGGCCCCCGCGGCGAGGACCGCGGCGAGGGGAAGCCGGTGGCGCACGACGATGCCCGAATTCGCCTCGAGGAGGCCGAGGAGGCCCACCCCCACGAGGACGAACAGGGCCGCCGGAGCCGACGCCGCGGGGCGCCGCCGGAGGCCGGCCCCGATCCCGACCAGTCCGAGGACGGCCACGGCGGATCCCGCCAGGGCCCCGAGCCCGTAGAGGAGGCGCCCTCCCCCGGCCGCCGCCCAGGGCCAGGGGGCGAAGAGCACGAACAGCGCCCCCAGGGGGAGGAACAGGAGGAGGGAGAGGGGGCCGTCGAAGGCGAGGCCGGGGAGGAAGTCGGGGGCGTTGCCGACGGTGTTGCGGCGGACCGCGGTGAGGACCTCCGGGGTGAAGTAGGCCCCGTAGCGCCACCCGACGACGGCCAGGGAGGCCCCGGCGACGGCCAGGAACAGGACGGGGAGGAGGACGCCGCCGGGCCCTCGCCGCGCGGCGGCGGAGAGCGCCTCGAACCCGGCCAGGAGGACGACCACCGCGCCGAGCACCCCCGCCATGGGGAAGGAGTTCCAGGCGAGGAGGGCCACGGGAATCGCGGCGGCCAGCAGCGTCCCGCGGAACAGGCTCCCCGGACGCCTCGCCATGAACGCCAGGGCGGTCAGCACGAGGACCGTCGTGAGCCCGTCCCTCGAGAGGGTGGCCGACCAGAGCGCCTGTTCCGGCCCGAGGGCCACCAGCACCACGGCGAGGGAGGCCGCCCGCGCCCCTCCCGCGGGCCGGGCGAGCTCCCCGGCGAGGAGGGCCGCCAGCAGCCCGAGGAGGATGCCGAGGACCCGGCCCGCGAGGAGGTCCGGCCCCGCCAGGAGGTAGGTCCCGGAGAGCAGGTAGAGGTAGGCCCCGCGGTTCTCGGCGAAGGGATGGTCCGCGAGGGAGGAGGCGCCTCCCGCCTGCCAGCAGGCGGCGGCGTCCGACGCCAGCGGGTGGTAGAGCCCGGTCTCGTCCGGCATCCCTCCCCGTGCGGAGAGGAGGACCGCGGCGGCGACCCTCAGCAGGAGGCCGCCGGCGAGGGCGGCGGCGGCGATGCGCCGATCGGCGCCTTCGTGGAGGGAGAGGAGGAGGGCCGCGAGCAGGGACGTCCCCCCGAGGAGGACCAGCGCCGACGCGGCGGCGGCCCCGGCCGTCCCCTCGAGGAGGAGCCGCGCCGCCGGAACGGCAGCCACCACGGCCGCCAGCACGGCGAGGGGCCGGCGTCCCGCCAGCGCCACGGTGGAGGCGGCACCGTCGGCGGAACGCGCGAGCAGGCGGCGGACCCCGGACAGGGAGGGCCCGAGGAGCGCCGAGGCCGCGCTGCCGGCGGCGGACCACCGCATCGGCGGCTCCGCCTCCCCGGCCCCCGCTCCCGTCAGGGCGCCCGCTGCCCGGACCAGGAGCGACGGGCGGAACCTCATCGGGCGTCCCCGGGAACGCGCACCGAGAGGACCTCGGCGGCCACCTCGGAATCGGCCTCCGACAGGGTGAGGACGGCGCCGCGCCGCAGGACCCTCCGGAACCGGGTCAGCGCATCGGGCCTCTGGAGTTCACGGCCGAGGATCCGGAGGCGGAGCCGTGCGCGGGACTCCGGCCCGGGGGCCCGCTCGATGACCTCCGCGAACAGGGCATCCTCGATCCGGACGGGCCTCCCCTCCGTGGGGAAACCCTCCTTCCAGGGCCGGTCCACCGCGAACTCCACCTCGAGCTCCGCCCCCAGGAGGCGGTCCGAGGGAAGGGGGAGGGGGGACTCCCGGAAGAGCTTGGCCCAGGCCAGCGCGCCGAGGCCGCAGGCGAGGAGCACCAGGAGCAGGTCCAGGGGATGGACCCGGAAGCGCCGCCGTCCGTCGGGCTCGCTCGTTCCGGTCATGGGCTCGGGCCCGGATCTTCACCCCCCCGCCCCCCCGAAGCAAGGGAAGCGATCGCCGCGGAGAGGCGGACGAACTCCTGCGGGGAGAGGGCCTCGCCGCGGCGGGCGGGGTCGAAGCCCGCCCCCGCGAGGTCGGCGGGCGAACAGAGGCCCGCCCGGGAGAGGGCGTTGCCGAGGGTCTTGCGCCTCTGGGAGAAGGCGGCGTGCACCACGGTCCGCAGGGCGTCGAGGTCCCCGGCCGCCGCGCGGCGCGCGGGATCCGGCGCCACGCGCACCACGGCGGAGCCGACGGCGGGCACGGGGTGGAAGCACCGGCCCGGGACGGGAAACAGGGGGGAGGGCCGTGCGACGGCCTGCACGAGGACGGAGAGGGGCCCGTAGGCCGCCGTCGAGGGCGCGGCCCGGATCCGATCGGCGACCTCCTTCTGGACCATGACGACGATGTCGTCGGGCGGCTCCGGGAGCAGGAGGAGGGAGAGGAGGATCGGCGTCGCCGCGGAGTAGGGAAGGTTGGCCGCCACGAGCAGGCGCCCCTCCGCGCGGCCGCCGGCCTCCTCCAGGGCCCGCAGGAGCGCCGGCGACAGGTCTCCCCTCCCGTCCAGCGCGTCCCCCTCGACGATGCGCACCCGCCCCTCGGCGGAGAAGGTCCCCCGCAGGAAGGCCGCCAGGGCCCGATCGATCTCCACGGCCACGACCCGGGAGCCCGCCGCCGCCAGGCGCTCCGTCAGGACGCCGAGCCCGGGCCCGATCTCCAGCACGAGGTCGGCCGGGGCCGGTGCGGCGGCCGCGGCCACCCGCTCCACGACGCGGGGGTCCGTGAGGAAGTTCTGCCCGAGGCGGCGGGAGGGGCTGGCCCCGAGGGATCGCAGCACCGCCCGCACCTCGCGCCCGTTCCGCGGGACCCCCGCGGTCATGGACCGCCGCCGGCGCCGGCGGCGATGTCCGCGAGGTGGCGGAGCAGGGGCGCGTAGGACCAGGGGATGCCGTGGCGATCGTGGAGGTCCTTGAGCCGCCGGAGGAACTCCTCGTGGAGCTCCCCCATGGCGTCGGCCTTCGTCCCGTCGCAGAAGAAGGCCCGGCACCCGAGGGGCCGCGGACCCCGGGCCTCGCAGCGGCGGTCGCGCCACCAGGGGCAGAGGCGCGAGGCGGGATCGAACCTGACGGGGGCCGCCTCCGCGACGAGCAGCTCCGCCTCGAACCGCGAGCAGAACAGGGTGTGCCCGAAGGCGTCGAAGTCGCAGCAGCGCCCGCTGGCGCGACAGAGGGGGGAGATCCGCGCCGTCCCCCGGTCGAACTCCCCGTAGAGGAGGCGCAGTTCCTCCACCGCCGCCTGCGGGGCCGGCCCGCCCGGCCTCCCCGTCAACGGCGCCTCTTTCCGTCGCGCCCCCGTCCCGGATCCCCCTCCTCCTTCCCGCGCTCCCTGCGGGAGACGATCTTCGGGAAGGAGGGGGGCGGAGGTGCCGGCGGAGGGGAGGGGGGCGCCGCCGGCGCCGCGGCGGCGAGGGGAAGGGGAGCGGGGGCGGGCGGTTGCAGCGCCGGCCAGGACTCCTCCATCGCGGCGACGAGGGCCCCGGCGTCGGGGAACCGATCCCCGCGGTCCTTGGCCAGGAGCCGCATCACGAGGTCCACCAGGCGGGGGGAGGCCCCGGCCGCCTCCAGGCGGGCGGGGCGGAAGGTCGCGAGCACCTGCTTGGCCAGGGTCTCCTCGTCGCTCGCGCCCTTGAAGGGGACCTCCCCCGTGACGAGGTGGTGGATGGTGGCGCCGATGGAGTAGAGGTCGCTCCGGACGTCGAGGTCGGGAACGGCCCGGGCCTGCTCGGGGCTCAGGTACTCGACGGTGCCCACCGTGACGCCGGCCCCCGTGTCCTCCTTCATGCCCCCCCGCAGGAGGCAGAGCCCGAGATCGATGATCCTGCAGGCGCCGGCGCCGTCCATCACGACGTTGGATGGCTTGAGATCCCGGTGGACGATGCCCCGGGAGTCCAGGTACGCCACGGCCCGCACCACCTGGACCACGGCGTGGAGGGCCTCCTCCTCCTTCATGGGACCGGACTTCTCCACCAGGGTCTGGAGGTCGCTCCCCTCGGCGAACTCCATGGCGCAGTACCAGACCCTCTCCTGCTCCCCGAGGTCGTAGCCCCGGACGATGGCGGGGTGCTCCAGCTTCATGAGGATTCCGGCCTCGCGCCGGAACCGCAGGAGGAACCGATCCTGGCGGCTCAGCTCGGCCTTCATCACCTTCAGGACGACGTCCACGTCGAGGGGCTTGTAGGTGGCCCGGTAGACCATGGCCATGCCCCCCTCCGCCACCTTGCCCTTGATGACGTACTTGGGGAAGGGCTGGATCTCCTCGAGGGGGCGATCCCGGAAGATCATGAGCTCGGTGCGCGTGATCCATCCCCTGCGGACGAGGAGGTCGAGGAGGCTCGGGGAGCCGATGCCGGAGCGGACCGCGTCCCGCTCGGCCAGCACCTCGCGGGCCTGGACCTTCCCGACGACGCCCGCGTTGACGAGGCGGGCGGCCAGGGTCAGCTCCTCTTCCGTCGGCACCGGTCCTCCTCCCCGCCCCGGGGACTCCGGAGGGTAGCCCGTCCCGCCCCCGCGGGGGAGAAGCGCCCGACCGGGAGAACCGGGGGGCTCATCCCCGGATCGTGTGGGTTCACTTCGGCGATGCGCGCCGACCGGCGCCCGGGGGCCGACCGGGGGGCGAGGGGGGGGGGGCGATTGTGCCC
>CAYJMF010000099.1:0-11724 GCA_964370855.1 uncultured Planctomycetota bacterium
CCCCCCCCCCCCCCCCCCGCCCCCCCCCCCCCCCCCCCCCCCCCCCCCCCCCCCGGAACCGCCCCCGTGAATGAGGGGGGCCGACGAACGCCTCCCTCCTCCCCCCCTCCCCTCCTACACCCTCGTCAGATCCAGCCGATCCCCGAACCGCATCGCCAGCGCCCTCCGCAGCGGGGCGTTCTCCGCCTTCTCCAGCAGGGGATCCCCCTCGATGAACCCGAAGGCCTCCCGCCGCGCCCGGTCGAGGAGGGCCCCGTCGAGGAGCGCCTCCGGCATCCGCAGATCCGGAAGGCCGCTCTGCCGCGTCCCGAAGAACTCCCCGGGGCCGCGGAGCTCGAGGTCCCTCTCGGCGATGCGGAAGCCGTCGTCGGTCTCCACCATGGCCTCGATGCGGGCCCTCGACTCGGCCCCCCGGGCGTCGGAGAACAGCAGGCACCAGGAGGCGTGGGGCCCCCGCCCGATGCGGCCGCGGAGCTGGTGGAGCTGGCTCAGGCCGAAGCGCTCCGCATGCAGGACCGCGAGCACGCTCGCGTTGGGGACGTCCACCCCCACCTCCACCACCACCGTGGAGACGAGCACGTGGGTGCGCCCCGCGCGGAACTCCTCCATGGCGCGCCGCTTGTCCGCGGACTTCATGCGCCCGTGGAGGAGACCGACGCGGAGGTCCGGGAACACCTCCGCGGCGAGCCGCTCCGCCTCCACCTCGGCGGCGCGGAGGTCGAGCTCCTCCGATTCCTCCACCAGGGGGCAGATGAAGAACGCCTGCCGGCCCGCCGCCGCCTCGCGGCGGACGAGCTCGCAGGACTCCCCCTCCTCCTCCGGGGCCACGGCCACCGTCGTCACCGGCCTCCGGCCGGGGGGGCGCTCGTCGATGACCGAAACGTCGAGGTCCCCGAAGAGCGTGAGGCAGAGCGTCCGCGGGATGGGCGTCGCCGTCAGGTAGAGGAGGTCGGGCCGCATCCCCTTGTCGCGGAAGATCCGCCGCTGGTGGACGCCGAAGCGGTGCTGCTCGTCCACCACCGCCACCCCGAGGTCGCGGAAGCGCACGTCCTTCTCCAGCACCGCGTGGGTCGTGACGAGGACGTCCACGGATCCGTCCCGCACGCCGGCCAGCAGCGCCGTGCGGTTCGCCTTCCGCATCCCGCCGGAGAGGAGCTCGATGCGGACCCGGCTCCCGTCCAGCGCCCGGCGGAACCCCGCGAAGTGCTGCTCCGCGAGGATCTCCGTCGGGGCGAGGATGGCGGCCTGGCGCCGGTTGGCCACGGCCACGAGCATCGCGTAGAGCGCCACCGCCGTCTTCCCGCTCCCCACGTCCCCCTGGAGGAGCCGGTTCATGGGATGGGGGGCGGCGAAGTCCGCGAGGAGGTCCCCGGCGGCGCGGTCCTGTGCCTTCGTGAAGGCGAAGGGGAAGCGCGCGCGGATGCGCCGGTCGAGTTCCGGGGAGAGGGCGTAGGCGAAGCCGCGCTCCTCCCGCACGAGATCCCGGCGGCGCACCGCCAGCGCGAGCTGGAGGAACAGGAGCTCGTCGAAGCGCAGGCGCCTGCGCGCCGCGTCGGCGGATGCCGGGTCCGGGGGGAAGTGGATCCAGGAGACGGCGTCGCGCAGCGCCACGAGCCCCGCCTCCTCCCGCAGGCGGTCCGGCAGGGGGTCCTCCACGGCGGCGAGGTGCTGGTCGAGGGCGTCCCGCACGGCGCGGCGGAGGTCCCGCTGGCGGAGTCCCTTCGTGAGCGGGTAGAGCGGGACGATGCGGCCGAAGGAGTCCCCGTCCCCGTCGCCGTCCTCCCCGCCGGCCCGGCCGAGGACCTCGGTCTCCGGCGAGGACATGCGGAACCCACGCCGCCGCACCACCTTCCCCGACAGCACGACGTCGTCGTCCTCGCGGAAGTGGTCCTTCCTGTAGGGCTGGTTCCACCACTCCGCCTCGAAGGCGCCGGTGTCGTCGGCCACCACGACGCGCACCACGCTGAGCGGCCGGCGCCCCCTCCGCCCGGGGATGCGCTGGAGGATCACCCGCGTCACGCGCCCCCGCACCACCGCCGTCTCCCCCTCGGCGAGTTCGCCGATGGGCGTGATCCGCCGGCGGTCCTCGTGGGCGCGGGGGTAGAAGTGCAGGAGCTGCTCCGGGGTCTCCACCCGCAGCCCCTGGAGGAGGCGCGCCCGGGCCGGCCCCACGCCGCGGAGGAACTGCACCGGGAGCGGGTCCGCCGGTTCGGGGGACCGGCGGGAACCGCGTCGTGATGGAACGGGGGAATCCGGGGACGGGGGCATGGGGCTCCGACGTATCATAGGACGCAGGACCGCCGCCCCGCCGGACGGATCGTCCGGGGAGCCGGGGCGTCGAACCGTAGGGGACCCCGGCGACGGGACTCCGCCCGCCGCCCCGCCCGGCGTGGACCGGGGAGAGGGGGCCGAGGGGGAGGCATCCATGACCGCCACCGCAGCCGTCCGGGCCGCTCTTCTCGCCGTCCCCCTCCTCCTGGCCGCACCGCCCTCCCTGTCCGCGCAGGAGGCTCCGGTCCCCGCCGCCGCGAAGGAGGAGGGGAAGCCCGCCGACGTCGAGGCCCTCCGGAAGGAGCTGGAGGCGACCTACCTCCAGGTCCGCCAGGATTTCCACGCCCTGCGCGGCGAGAAGGCGCCGGAGCACATCGCGAAGCTCGCCGAGGCCCTGCGCGCGGCCGCCGAGGGGAGCCAGGGGGGGTTCCTCCCCGATTCCGAGATCCCCGCCGTCTGGACGAAGGCGGGGCTGCTCGGCCCCGTCACCGCGGAACGGCTCGCCCGGCGGTACACCGAGGAGTCCGCCGCCGGGGGCGGGGACGCCCCGGCGGTCCTCGCCCGGGCGGCGCGCCTCGTCTTCCCCGAGGAGAAGATGGAGGACAACTGGGACAAGCACTTCCTCGACCTCGACGTGGTCGCCCGCTGGGCGAAGGCGTCGGGGGGAGCGGCGGCGGGAGGGGCGCCGGGGGCCGCGGCCGCGTCCGGCGCGCCCGATCCCGCGGACATGGTCCTCGTCCCGAAGGGGGAGTTCCACGTGCCCGAGAACCGCGGCCGGGGGTGGCCCGACCCGGGCCAGAAGGCCGAGAAGCGCACGGTGAAGGCGTTCTACATGGATCGCACGGAGGTCTCCTGCGCCGCCTACGGGGCGTTCCTCGGGACCGTGAAGGACGCGAAGCTGAAGGAGCGCATCCTCCCCTCGGAGTGGAGCCTCGGGGAGAAGGGGGCCGTCGTCATGCCCGCCGGCGCGGGGAACCTCCCCGTGACCGGGATCCCCTACGAGGGCGCGGCCGCCTTCGCACAACACCACGGGAAGAGGCTCCCCACGGAGGACGAGTGGGAGCGGGCGGCCCGGGGCAACCTCGGCTGGCTCTACCCCTGGGGCAACGAGTGGGTGGCCGGCGCCGCCGTGGTCGGGGGCGCCCCGGGCCCCGCGCCCGTGGGGACGACGGGCGGGGACAAGTCCACCTTCGGCGTCCTCGATCTCTGCGGCAACGTGTCGGAGATCTGCGCCACCTTCCCCGACGGGAAGACCATCAAGGGGATCCCCAAGGCCACGGACCAGGTGGTGCGCCGGGGGGGCAACTTCAAGGAGGCCGCCGACGAGGCCGCCAACGACTGGCGGTTCCTGACGGGCCCCGTCTCGCGATCCGACCTCATCGGCTTCCGCTGCGCCATGGACGAGCGGGACTACGAGAGGAAGTACGGGAAGAAGTAGACGGGGAGGGGAGGGGCTACTTCTCCGTCCTCTCCTGCTTCTCCCGCTTCTCGCCCTTCTCCGGCCGATCGTCCCGCAGCTCCCCCTTCAGGCGCTGCAGCATCTCCTCGAGCTTCCGGGTGTGCTGCTCCAGCTCCCGGATGCGGTTGTCCCGCTTCCCGATGGCGGCCCGCAGCTCGTCCGCCGGCCCCATGGAGCGGTGGTCCCCACCGGGGTTCCCGCCGCTGACGGCCCCCTCGAGACGCTCGATGCGCTCCATGGCGCGGCGGAGATTCCCGTGGAGTTCGGCCAGGCGGTCCTCGGGACCCGGGCCGGCCTGGGGACGCGGGGTCTCCCTCCCCGGACGGGCCTTCCCGGCCGGCAGGTCCCTGCGGGCGATGCGGAGGCGGGCGGCCATGGGCGCCTTCCGATGCCCGGCGCGCTTCCCCTCCTTGACACGGTGGAGAGGGGCTCCGGGGTGGCGGGCCGCGAGGGGCGGCGCGCCGGGGCCATCCCTGTACATCCCCGCCCCCGGCGGAGGGCCGTGGGGACCGGCGCCATAGGGGCCGGCATGGGGGCAGGCGCAGCCCGCGGCGAGGAGGCCCACGGAGGCCACGGGAAGCAGGAGCAGGCGGGAGAGGGGGTTCATGGGAGGTCTCCTTCCGGGAATGACGGGACGTCGGTTCCTGGGATCACAACACCGCTCGAGGCGACGGGGTTCCGGCTCCGGTCACGGCGGCGGAAGGGGCGCGCGCCCCCTCCGGTCACCTGACGGGGTTCTCGAAGACGTGGATCTCGAGGAGGATCTCCCCCGCCGCGTCGGCCTTGCCGCCGGAGGAGGGTGGCTGCTCCTTCGTCGGGGGTGCGGCCATCTTCTTCAGCTGCTCCCGGCTCGGGAAGGGGGGAGGGACCGGCTCCCCGGGGTCGGGGGCAGGGGCGCCGCCCCCGGGCGCGGCGCCGGAGCCGGCGCCGGCCGCCCCGGGCGCACCCGGAACGTCCCCGCCGGCGCGCTCCTCGGACTTCCCCTTCGCCGCCCCCGGGACGGTGCGGCGGAGTGCATCCAGGAGTTCCGCGGGGGCCTCCACCTCCATGTCGGGAAGGACCTTGAAGTGGGTCTCCGTGAGGGCCGGGTCCTTCGTGAGGGCGTTCCGCAGCCTCTCGACGTCCTTCGCCTTCATCCGGATCTGGAGGACCTTCTCCCCGGGAAGGGGAGTCCCGGCGGCGGTTTCGAAGGACCCGGACCGGGCCTCCTCCACGGCGCGCCGCAGGCGGCCGTAGGACGTGTCCAGGTCCGAGGCGCGCACCCAGGGCTCCCGGGTGTGGGGGAGGTCCTTGAGGGCGAAGAGGACCGATTCCACGGTGCGCTGTCCCCGGGCGAGGTCGTCGGCCCGATAGAAGACCGCCTGGCGGCCGGCGTCCCGCATCCGCGTCCCGTCGTCGTCCACCGCGTCGTCCCGCTTCCCCGCCTCCTTGTCCACGGGGGCGTCCTTGCCGTCGCGCTCCTCCCGCCCGGCCGCGAGGCCGTCGGCCTTCTTCCGCCCCGCCGCGGACTTCGCGTCTCCTCCCCGCGGGCTGGCCCGCGGGCTGGCCCGCGTGCTGGAGGCGTCCGGGTCCTCGCCGATGTCGCCGTTGGCGGAGGGCTCGGCGGGCGGCGGAGCGACGGGGGCGGCGTCGGCCGAAGTCGATGCCGTCACCGGCGGTGCGGGGGCCGGGGCGGGCGCCGGCGCCGGGGCGGCGAGCCTGCCCTTCGGCGCGGGGGCCCCCGGGAGCGCCTTCTCCTCGGGGCCGGAGGATGCGGAGGAACGGTCCGCGGGCGGAGCGCCGGCATCGGGCCTGGCGGCGGCATCGAGGTAGCCTCCCTCCTCGGCCTCCTTCGCCTCCTGCGCCTCCTGCGCCGGGGCGGCGAGGGCCGCGGGCACCCCGGCGTCGGCGTCGGACGCGGGGTCCGTCTCCGGCGGGCCCCCGGGGAGGGGGGACGCCCGCTCGGCATGGGGAGTCCCGCCGGCGAAGGGGGTCCCCTCCCTCGCCCCCGTCCCGACCATCACCATGGCGAGGAGGGAGGCCGCGGCGACGGCGCCGGCCACGAGGAAGGGCCAGAGGGGGAGGAGGCGCCCCGCGGGGCGGACCGCCGCCGGGGGCGGCGCGGCGGCGATGCGCTCCATGACGGAGGCGGCGAGGACCGGCGGCGGGACGGGGCGCGGCACGGCGCGGAGGCGGGCTGCCACGGCCTCCTCCGCGGAGCGGGCGTCGCGGCAGGCGGCGCAGCCCTCGAGGTGGCGCTCCACCTCCGCACGCTCCGCGGGCGGGAGCTCCCCGTCCACGAGGGCGGTGATCCTCTCGGCGGCGTCGGAGCAGTTCATCGCGCCCCTCCCGTCCTGTCCGCCGCCGGGAGCAGGCGGTCGCGCAGCGCCGCGCGCCCCCGGTGGATGCGGGAACGGACCGTGCCCACGGGCACGCCCGTGGCCTCCGCGATCTCCTCGTAGGAGAGCCCCTCGAGGTCGCGCAGGACCACGGCCTCGCGGTACTCCTCGTCCAGTGTCGCCAGGGCACGGTGCACCCGCTCCGCCTCCTCGTGCCGCTCCGCCTCGTCCCCGGGGCCGGGACCGCGGGCCGCGGGCTCCGCGGGGCCGACGGGATCCCCTCCCTCCCCGTCGCCGCCGCGGCCGGCGTCGAGGGAGAGCGGGGGCCGCCCCTTCACGGATTTCCGCCGCCGGAACTCGCTCCGCACCTGGTTCAGGGCGATGGCGTAGAGCCAGGTGGAGAACGCCGCTCCGCGCCGGAAGGAGCCGAGGTTCACGTAGGCCTTCACGAGAGTCTCCTGGGCGAGGTCGTCCGCCGTCGATGGATCTCCGACCATGCGGAGGATGGCCGCGTGCACCCGGGCGCCGTGGCGGTCCACGAGGACCGCGAAGGCGTTCCGGTCGCCGGACAGGACCCGGTCGACGGCCTCCTCGTCGGTTCGTCGATCCGCTGACAACCGCCTTCTCCTTGGATGCCCTTCGAGGCCCCGGGGTTCCCGGAACCCCGGGGGGCCAGTATCCCCCGGGGACCGCCCTACCGGAAGTCCGTAGGTCCGAAGTCGAAGCCGGGACGTGCCCCGACGTTGAGGGCGAGGGCCACGGCCATGAAGCAGGTCAC
This sequence comes from uncultured Planctomycetota bacterium, assembly GCA_964370855.1. Taxonomy (GTDB): domain Bacteria; phylum Planctomycetota; class JAJSAM01; order JAJSAM01; family JAKLKS01; genus JAKLKS01. The sequence goes on from CAYJMF010000099.1 coordinate 6,827, forward strand.
CGTGGAACCGCCCCCGTAGGAGAGGAAGGGGAGGGGCACCCCGGTAATGGGGCCGAGGCCCACGGTCATGGCGAGGTTCACGTAGGCCTGGAAGGCCAGGAGCACGAGGACACCCGTGACGAGGAGCTTCCCCGCGGGATCCCGGCAGCGCCTGGCGATGCCGGCGAGGGAGAGGAAGAGGAGCCCGAAGAGCGCCGTCACGAGGAGGACCCCGACGAAGCCGAACTCCTCCGCCAGCACCGTGAAGATGAAGTCGGTCTGGTGCTCCGGGACGGCCCCGGAACGGTTCTGGGGCCCCTCGGCCCACCCGAGGCCGACGACGCCCCCCGAGGCCACGGCGAGGCGGGACTGCTCCGCCTGCCACCCCTCCTGGCGCACGAGGGCCTCCCGCTCCCGCTTCTCCTTCTCGCTCGAGGGCGCGCTCCCGTGCTGCGCGAAGAAGGTCCGGACCCGCTCCCGCTGGTAGTCCTTGAGGGCGGCGAAGTAGACCACCGGGGTGCAGGCGACGCCCATGGCCACGACCAGGGCGAGGTGGCGGGGGCGGGACCCGGCGGCGTAGAGCACGGCGAAGAGCACGGGAACGAAGAGGAGCGCCGTGCCGAGATCCGGTTGTCGCAGGATGAGCACCATCGGGACGGCGGCGATGAGGAAGGGGACGGCGAGCCCCCTGAGGGTCCTCTGGTCCTCCCGGAACCGGACGTACCGGGCCAGGGCGAGGAGGACCCCCAGCTTCATGATCTCCGAGGGCTGGAGGAGGGCGGGACCGAGATCCAGCCAGCGGCGGGCCCCCTTGATGGAGGTCCCCGCCACGAGCACCGCCAGCAGCAGGAGGAGGCCGCCGGCGTAGAGGATGTAGGCGTGGTCGAGGATCCTCCTGTAGGGGACCATGAGGACCAGGGCCCCCATGAGCGCCCCCACGGCGTACCAGACCATCTGCTTCCCGGCGAAGTCGATGCGGGCCTCGAGGGCCCCCTCCGAGGCGGCCTCCCGGATGCTGGCCTGGAGCACCCACCCCAGCAGGGCGAGGGCCGCCACGGCCCCCGCCGCGCGGGGGTCGATGCGCCGGAGGGAGAGGGGCTCCGCCGTCACCGCCCCCCCCCGGAGTCGCGCCAGAAGCGCAGGAACTCCGCCACCACGGGGGCGGCGGCCTCGCCGCCGGAGAGGTCCTGGTCGAGGAGCACGACGACCACGACGATGCGCGGATCCTCCGCGGGGGCGTAGCCCGCGAACCAGGCGTTGAGCCGCTTCTCCCCGCCGGGTCCCGGGGGGGCCTGGGCCGTGCCCGTCTTGCCGGCGGCCCGGAACTCGTGGAGGCCGGCCCCCGTCGCCGTGCCGGAGCGCACGGTGTCCTCGAGCCCCGCCCTGAGGACCGCGACGGTCCCGGGGGAGAGCGCCTGGGCCTCCACGGGGCCGCCGCCGCCCTGGACGAGGTGGGGCGTCACGGGCCGGCCGCCGTTGGCCACGGCGGCGTAGAGGGCGCCCACCTGGACCGGGGAGACCTTCACCGGCCCCTGGCCGATGCCGAGGTTGGCGAGATCCGTGCGGACCCACGGGTCCTTCCAGACCGCCTGGGTCCAGTCCGTCCCGCCACCCTCCCCGGGGAGTCCGAGCCGGGCGGGGCGGTCGATGTGGAGGATCCGGGCCCAGTCCTCCAGCGGGCGGACGCCGATGAGGATGCCGAGGCGCGAGAAATAGACGTTGCAGGAGCCGGAGATGGCGTCCCGCATCCCGATGCGCCCGTGCACGTGGGTGCAGCGGATGGGGAGGCTCGCCCGCCCCCGGCACTCCACCTCCCCGGCCTCCGCCGCGAGGTCCCCCTCCATGCCCACCGCCGCCGTGAGGAGCTTGAGGACCGATCCCGGCACCCAGCCCGCCGCCGCGGGCATCATGCCGTCCTCCTCGATGCCCTTCGTCCCCGCCAGGGCGAGGATCGCCCCGTCCCGGGGGTCCATGGCCACGAGGCCCCCGCGCCGGTCCCCGAGGATGCGCTCCGCGGCGCCGTTCCAGTCGGCGTGGCAGGTGAGCCGGAGGTCCTCCCCGTCCTCCACGGGGTCCAGGGTGGACCGCTCCAGCAGCCCCCCGTGGAGGTCCCGGTAGGCGCTCTCCCTCCCGAAGGTGCCGCGGAGCCGGCCGTCGAATGCCCGCTCGACGCCGCTGCGGCCGACGGCCAGCGCGCGCATCTCGGGGAGGGTGAGCCCCTCCGCGGCGAGCCGCCTCTCGTCCTCCGCCGTCGCGGGGCCCGTGGAGCCGAGGACGAGGCGCGTGACGGGGTCGAGGTCCGGGTCCACGCGGCGGGTGGAGCGGGCCTCCACGGCGAAGCCGCGGAACCGCTCCGGCTCCAGGGTCACGGCCATGGCCATGTCCCGGGAGACGTCCCTCAGCACGGGGCGGCGGCGGGTGACCCAGTCCGCAAGGGTGAGGCGGCGCCACCGGTCCCCCCTGGCGCGGGCCTGGGCCCGGGCGACCCTCCACCCCTGACGGCGGATGTCGGCGATGCGGGCACGAAGGGTCCCGGGCTCCTCGCCGGCCAGCGCCGCCAGGCTCTCCACCGCGTCCCCCGCCACGGGCTCGAACCGCGCCCCGGGGTCGGCGCACCGGCAGGAGATCGGGGGCTCCGGGGGGAGGGGCTCCGCGTCGTCGGGCCCGGGACCGGGGTCCCTCTCGTGGGTCACCCAGGTCCGTCCGCAGGAGGAGCACTCCCAGGCCGCCGCCCCGAGCCCCCGGACGTCGGCCACGAGCTCGAAGCCGAGGTCGTCCCGGGCGAGGAGCCGCCCCCCGGCATCGCGGATGGCGCCGCGGCGCGGGGGGAGGAGGGCGGTGGCCGTGCGCCGCTCCTCCACGGCCTGGCGGGCGGCCCCGGCCCCGGTGGTCTGGAGGAGGAGGACGCGGCCGAGGAAGACGAACCAGAGGCCCGCGAAGGCCGCGAGGATCCACCGGATGCGCCCCTCAAACAAGGACCGGCCTCCCCCGCTCCGGGGCGCGGAAGACGGAGAGCGCGTCGAGGAGGAAGAGCCCGACGGGGGCCGCCGTGGCCGTGGCCACGGTCCCCGCCAGCACCGCCGGCAGCATGCCGAGGGAGCCCGCGGCGGCGCCGGAGAGCTCGAGGAGGAGGAGCCGGGCGAGGGAGGCGAGGAGGAAGAAGACCCCGGCGAGGACCCCCTGGACGCCGGGATGGCCGGCGGTGAAGAAGACCCGGACCTTCCCCGCCGCGAGGCCCGCGGCGCCGAGGAGGGCGGCGTCGAGGCCGAAGGGCTCGAGGGTCAGGGGGGCGGCGAGGAGGCCCGCGGCGACGCCGGCGACGAGGCCCGCCGGCTCCCGGCCGAAGAGTCCGGCACCGAGGGCGAAGATCATGAGGAAGTCCGGCCGCAGACCCCGCTCGCCGAGGCCCGCCGGCCAGGCGAGGGAGGCCGCCAGGGCGGCGGCGAGGGCGAGGATCGGCTTCGGCCGGATCACTTCCGGGCCCTCCCGGCGGCGGTCCGCGGGTCCCTGTCGGGCAGCTGGAGGACGAGCACCGAGGAGAGGCCGCCGAGCCCTGCGGATGGCTCCACTTCGGCCTCGGCGAGGCGGGTGCGGCGGTCGTCCTCCACGGACCGGACGACGCCCACGAGGAGGCCCGCGGGGACCCTCGGGTCGGCGGCGGAGGTGACGACGAGGTCCCCGGGCTGCACGGCGCCGGCGGGCACGAGCCGGAGCCTGAGGACGCCGCGCCGCTCGCCGAGGACGACGCCGTCGGCCACGGCCTTCCCGAGGCCGGGCCGCAGAACCTGCACGGCGACCCGCGCCGCGGGGTCGTCGGACTTCCCGCCGGGATCGTCGAGGAGGCGCACCTGGCACCATCCCGCCCCCGCCTCGGCGACGAGGCCGAGGAGGCTCCGGCCCGCCACCACGGCCTGACCCGGGACGACGCCGTCCCCGGTTCCGATGTCGAGGAGGAGGGAGCGGCGGAGCGGGGAGAGCCGATCCACGGCGAGGATGTTGGCGGAGAGGACCCGGGCGGGAAGGGAGCGGGCCTCGAAGCGGAGCCCGTGGAACTCGCGCAGGTTCCCGTTCTCCTGCCGGAGCCCCTCGACCTGCGCCCGGAGGGCGGAAATCTCCTCGAGCAGCCGCGCCGGCCCGGCCTCCCCCCCGGGGAGGGAGTCCCCCGCCGGCCCATCCGCCGCGAGCAGCGCGAGCGGCGCGTAGAGGAACCCGAGCCGGGCCCGGAGCCCCATGGGCCCGGCGGGCGCGAGAAGGGCGGCGAGGAGCAGCGCTGCGAGGAGGAAGGCGGGCCGGTGCTTCCCCAGCGCCTTGCGTACGGGCTTCACCCCTGGCGGCCTTTCTCGTGGAGGGCTCGATGGAGGGAGGGATTCCCCCGTGGGTTCATCGGTGGAAGGAGGAGGGGGCTTGAGGAGGAGGGTCCGATAACCCCATGAATCGGTTCCTTTCCTCCATTTCGGTTTCGGGGGGGGGGGGGGGGGGGGGGCGGGGCCCCGCGGGGGGGGGGGGGCGGGGGCGGGGGGCCGCGCGCGGGCGCCCGCGCCGCCGGCGGCCGCAACCCACGGGCCGCCCACGAAACGGGCGCGTTGAGAGGAGGGAGGAGAGGCAGCCCGCTGAACGCTCTCAGGTATCCCGGACGCCGGATGCCCGCTCCCTCCCCCCTGAACAGGGGAGAGCGTTCGGAACTCCGGCGATCCGGGAGAACGGCCCCGGCCACCTCCCCCCTTCACTTCTTCCCCCCCCTCCTTCCCTCCTCCCTCCTCCACTCCCTCCCCCCGCCCCATGAGCCTCTGAAACGCGCCCGGAAGCACACCGTCGGGGCCTCTCCCGACGGTGTGCTTCCGGGCGCAACCGCGGCGCCGCCGGCGCCGCGCCGCCGGCGGCGACGCGGCGGTGGTGGTGGTGGAGGCGGCGGGGGGGGG
>CAYJMF010000099.1:11734-17912 GCA_964370855.1 uncultured Planctomycetota bacterium
CGGCCGCGCCGGCCCCGGCCCCCCCCCCCCGGCCCCCGCCCCCCCCCCCCGGAACCGGAGTTGAGGAGGAGGTGGTGGTGCTGAAGGAGGAGGAGGAGGAGGAAGAGGAGAAAGGGGGGCGTTCCTTCGAACCCCGCTCCTCCTACTCCCCTCCTCCCGCCCTCAACCTCTTCAGCAGGTCGAGGTTCTCGAGGTAGATCGCCGTCCCCCGGGCCACCGCCAGCAGGGGCTCCTTCACGATGCGGACGGGCAGCCCCGTGTGGTCGCCGAGGACCCGGTCGACGCCGCGCAGCATGGAGCCGCCGCCGGCGAGCACGATGCCGTTGTCCACGAGGTCGGCGGAGAGTTCCGGGGGCGTGTGCTCGAGGCACTCCTTCACGGCCTTCACGATGGTCATGACCGGCTCCGTGAGGGCGGCGCGAATCTCCTCGGAGGTGATGACGACCTTGCGGGGGAGGTGCTGGACGAGGTCCCTCCCCTTCACCTCCATGGACATCTCCTTCTTGAGGGGGTAGGCGGAGCCGATGGTCAGCTTGATGCGCTCCGCGGTCTGCTCGCCGATGAGGAGGTTGTAGCGGAAGCGCAGGTGGTTGACGATGGCCTCGTCGAACTCGTCCCCGGCGATGCGGCTCGAGCGGTTGGTCACGATGTTGCCGAGGGAGATGACGGCGACCTCCGTCGTGCCGCCCCCGATGTCGCAGATCATGCAGGCCGTGGGCTCCTTGATGGGAAGCCCCACCCCCATGGCGGCGGCGAGGGGCTCCTCGATGAGTTCCACCATCCGGGCCCCCGCCCGCTCCGCGGAGTTGATGACGGCCCGCTTCTCCACGGCGGTGATGCCCGAGGGGATGGCCACCACGATGCGGGGGTGGACCCAGGCCCGCTCCCCGTGGACCTTGCGGATGAAGTAGCGGAGCATCGCCTCCGTGACCTCGAAGTCGGCGATGACCCCGTTCTTCATGGGGCGGATGACGTCGATGTTGCCCGGGGCCTTGCCGAGCATCTCCTTGGCCTTCAGCCCCACGGCCTGGCCGCCCCCGACGATGGTGTTGGTCCCCCGGTAGACGGCCACCACGGAGGGCTCGTTGAGCACGATGCCCTTCCCGCTCACGCAGACCAGGGTGTTGGCCGTGCCCAGATCGATGCCCATGTCCACGGAGAAGAGGCCCAGGAGTCGGGAGATGAGCGGGTTCATGGAGGGTTCGCCGGGACGGAGAATGGCCCGAATCCTTCTTCGGCGTTCTCCCTAGAATCCCACATGGGGGGGACGGGATTCCCGCGGAATGTCACGGGAGGCCGTGACGGGGGGGGGTGAATGAAAGGAGGGGGCCCCCCCCCGGGGGGCCCCCTCCGTGAATGCCCTTCGAGCTTCCTGGTCTACTTGAACGGCCCCATCCCGTAGGTCTTGCCGTGGGCCATGTTGATGATCACCCAGCCGGCGATGAGGGCGATGGTCGTGAAGATGACCAGGGCCGTCGGGAAGTTGTCGGTTGCGGGGGCTCCGCCGTCGGCGTCCACGATGTCGTCCTTCGCCATCGGTCAGCTCCTTGTCGTTGGGGGGGAGACGCTGCGGAAGAGGCCTAGTAGATGGTCGCGACCTTGTCGCCCTGCTGGATGTCCATCTTCTTGAAGGCCTTGCCGTCCATCCGCTTGACCATGACCGAAGCCTTGTCCTCGTAGACCTTGTCGACCACCACCACCGCGACGAACTGGTCGTTGCGGTAGATGGTCAGCTCGTCCGCCGTCTTGACCCCGTCCTTGGAGCCGACGGAGATGAGGTAGATGTCCATCTTGGCGTCGGCGGCGAGGACCACGCCCTTGACCGGGGCCGACAGGCCGCCGGCGTCGGGGTACTTCTCCCGGAGGATGGCCAGCGCCGTGTTGGAGGACTCGAGCTGCTCGGCGAGGGAGACGCCGTTCTTCTGGGAGGCGTCGAGCATCGAGGAGAGGTTCTCGTTCTCGTTGGTGAGCCGCTTCTGCTCGGTCTCGGCGGCGGCCTTCGCGGAGAGGGCGGCCCGCTTCTCGTCCTCGGCGGTCTTCTTCTCGCTCTCGAGGGTGGCGATGCGCTCCTGGGCGGAGGAGAGGTTCCCGGAGAGGTCCTTCACCCGCTCCTGGAGGCTCTGCAGGGAGGCGTTGTAGTCGTCCAGCTTCTTCTGGTTGAGGGCGTTGTTATCGGCGAGGACCTTGTTGGCGCTCTGCTCCGCGGACAGGGCCTGCGCGGAGGCCGCGGTCTTGCGGTTGGCCTCCTCGAGGGAGCTCTGGGTCTGCTGGAAGCGGCCCTGCAGCTCCTTCTGGTCCGTCTCGGCCTGCTCGTTCCGGGTGGTGTACTTCGCCCTCCAGTCCTCGGCGGACTGCAGGTAGGCCCCGGCGGCGCCCATGACCATCACGGCGAGGATCAGGTTCAACACGATGAGGATCTTTGCCACCATGCTCATGAGGTCCGCTCCCTCCGTTCAGGGATGCCGCCGTCGAGGCCCGGCGGCTCCAGTTTTGCCCGACAGGGTCGCCCGTTTCGCAACCACGGGAACGGCAGCCCTCGCCGCCCTCTGGTTACGGAGGGGCATCCTAGGTTCGCCGCTCCGAGGCTGTCAATAGTTTTCGGGGGCCCCCGGTGCCTTCCCGGCCCCTTTCCGGCCCGCCGCGACCCCCGCGCCGGCTCCGAGGAGGGCCGCCGCCGCCGCCAGCCAGGCGAGGAGGTCCCCCGCCGAGGCCGCCAGGGCGCCCCTGCCGTCGAGGGGCACGACGCCGTGGAGGAAGCCCTTCTCCCCCTCGGGCAGCCGCGCCCTGTCGTCCCCGTTCCCGTCGAGGATGGCCGTGGGGCCGTCGTTGGTGGCCACCACCACGGGCCGGCGGTTCTCCACGGCCCGCAGGCGCGTCATGTCGAGCACCTGCTCCCGCATGCCCGCCCCGTACCAGGCGTAGTTGGAAAGGTTCACGAGGATGTCGGCGCCCTCCCGCACCCGCTCCCGCGCGGGGCCCGGGAAGATCACCTCGTAGCAGATGAGCCCGCCGAGGGAGAAGGTCCCCCTCCCGGGCACCTCGAGCTTCACCGGCGCCGCGGAGCCGGGGAGGAGGTCCGGGACGAAGCCGATGAAGGATTCCATGGCGTCCTCGAGGCCCTTGCGTGCATCCGGGGGGAGGCTCCGCGCGAAGGGGATGAACTCGCCGAAGGGGGTCAGGTGGATCTTGTCGAAGCGGGCCTCCACGGTCCCGAGGGGCCCCACGAGGAGAGCGGCGTTGCGCTTCTCCCGGTCGGCGTCGCGCATCACGGCGCCCGCCAGCAGGCGCCGCGACGCGCCGGGCATCACGCCCATGGGATCGGCCACGCGCAGCAGCAGCCGGCGCGTCTCCGGGTCCGGTCCCTCGCGGCCCGGCGCGGTCTGGCGGAGTTCCCCGGGGAGCATGGTCTCGGCCCACAGGACGAGGTCGGTCTCCGGGTGGAGGCGGAGCCCCTCCAGCGAGAGGGCGAGCTGGCCGTTGCGCATGGCTTCCGTGCTGGGGATCGAATCGAGCGCCTCCTTCTTCAGCGACTGCGGGAAGGAGGGCTGGATGCAGAGCACCCGCGGCCCGGGCCGGTCCACGATGGTCCGGCGGCGCGCCGACCCGTAGGCCGTGGCCGCCAGGGCGAGGACGACGGCCGCCGCCGTCATCCCCCACCGGGCGCGGGCCGGGACGCCCAGCTTCCTCGGCGCCCGCAGGAGGTGCGCCCCCCACAGCGCCGCCGCGGCGTTGGTCCCCAGCACGAGGAGCGACAGCCCCGGCACCCCGAGCAGGTCCGCCGCCTGCCGGAGGTCGGGCCATCCCCCGGCCACGTGGCCCGGGAGGAGCCAGTTGAAGCCCGTGAAGAGGTGCTCGCGCAGGAAGTCCACGGCGATCCAGGCGAAGGGGAGGAGCAGCGCCGTCCGCACCGTGCCGAGGGGGGCGGTGCGCCGCACGACCTCGGCGAAGAGCACCGGGTACCAGGCGAGGATGAGGGTGAGGGCGAAGGGGGCCGCGACGTGGATGGCGGAGAGCCACCAGAGCCCGGTGACGAAGAAGCACATCCCGAAGAGGTAGGCCGGGAGCCGGTGGCCGCGGCCGCGGTCGCGCAGCAGCAGAGCGAGCCAGGGCGCGAGGGCGATCCAGCAGAGGGGGCGCCAGGCGAGGGGCGGGTAGGAGAGAGCGAGGAGGACGCCGGAGAGAGCCGCGGCGCCGCAGCGCCAGAGCCGGGAGTCGAGGGGAAGCCCGGCGGCTCCGCCGCCGGGATCGGCGCCGCCCCCGTCCTTCCCCGTCCCGCTCTTCCCCCTCTTCGCCCGGCTCACGCCGGCCCCCCGCCCGCCCCGTCGAGGGGGAGTACCTCCACCGCCTCCCCGCCCGCCAGCGCCGGTGCGCGGGAGGCGCGCCGGAGGAGGGCGTCGCAGGCGGCGAAGCCGGTGAAGTCCCCGGACCCGTTCCAGGGGACGACGCGGACGCGAAGGCACCCGTCCCTCCCGCGGCGGAGGCGGGCGGGGCGGTACGTGGGACGGCCGCTCTCGCGGGGGGCGCGTCCCTCGAGGATCGCGGGGAGGAACGCGGGGGCGGGAGCAGGATCCCCCCGAAGCGCCGCGAGGGCCGGCGCCACGAAGAGGGCGAAGGCGACCTGGGCCGACACCGGGTTCCCGGGGAGGCCGAAGACGAGGGTCCGCCCCTTCACGCCGAACCAGAGCGGCTTCCCGGGCTTGAGATCCACCCCGTGGAAGACCCGCTCCACCCCGGCCCTCTCGAGGGCCGGCGGCACGAGGTCCCTGTCGCCGGCGGAGACGCCGCCGGAGAGCAGCAGCACCTCGGCCCCGCGGAGCCCGCGCCGGAGGAGGGCGGCGAGGTCCGCCTCCCGGTCGCCGGCGGCGCCGAGGGGGAGGGGGAGGCCGCCGGCGGCCCGCACGAGGGCCTCCAGGGTCGGGCCGTTGCTGTTGCGGATGCCCGCCGCGGGGAGGCCGCGGGCGTCCACGGGGTGGAGCTCGTCCCCCGTCACCCCCACGGCCACGCGGGGCCGGAGGTGGACCTCGGGCCGCGCCGCACCCACGGAGGCGAGCACCGCCACGGCGCGCGGCGTCACGACGGTGCCCGCGGGGAGGGCGACGCCGCCCCGCCTCGCGTCGCTCCCCCGCCGGTGGACGCCGGCTCCCGCCGAGGGTCCCGCGGGGAGGAGGACGAAGGCCCCCCCGTCGAGGAGGCGCGCGTCCTCGCGCCGGACCACGGCGTCGGCGCCGCGGGGGACGGGGGCGCCGGTCATGACGAGGGTGGCGCAGCCCGCCCGCTGCGGCCGGCGGGGCGGGGAGCCGGCGAAGACCGTCTCGAGGACCGCCAGGGGCTCGCCGCGGCGCACCGCGGGGTCGGCGGACCGGACGGCGTAGCCGTCCAGGGTCGCCCGGTCGAAGGGGGGCTGGTCGCGGTCCGCCCGCACGGGCCGGGAGAGGCGGAGCCCCTCCGCGTCGGCCAGGGGGACCCGCCCCGCGCGCCGCGCCGTGGCGCGGGCGAGGACGCGGCGGAGCGCCTCCTCCACGGGGAGGAGCCGGGGGTGGTGGCGGGGCAACGCTAGTCCGCCGCCTCGGCTTCCACCACGACGATGCCGTCCCCGAGGGTGATCCAGAGTTCGGTGCCCTTCGCCTGGTAGTCGAACCAGGTGTCCGGGTCCTCCTCGTCGGGCTCGAGGGCGAGGCCGCACTTCTTCCCCGCGGCGACGATGGCCTTCTCCATCCTCGACCTGTCGTAGGAGCCCGCGAGGAGCACCACGCAGATGGAGTCCACGCGATTCCCCGTGTCGAGGTCCGTGTCCCAGTCCACGGTCCCCAGGAGGAGGCCGTCGGGGTCGAGCCAGGAGCCCTTGAGGGGAAGGTACCGCTGGTCGATGTGCTTCGCCGCCCCCGCCGTCGCCTTGCCCGCCTTCGTCGCGACCATGCCCACGCGGACGGCCCCCTCGTTGGCGCGGAGTTCCGTCATGAGGGAGGCCACGGTCTCCTCCGGGGAGGCGGCCTTTCCCGCCGGCACGGAGACCGGCTCCTCCCCGCGGGCGGGGCCCGGGAGGAGGAGGGCGATGGCGAGGGGGGCCAGGGCGGCGAGGGCGGCGGCGAGGATCAGGGGCTTCTTCACGGTGCACCTCCAGGGGACCGCCATACTGAACCCGACCCAGATTGGCGGCGGGGGCGGGGGCGAGACCCTC
>CAYJMF010000100.1:0-17577 GCA_964370855.1 uncultured Planctomycetota bacterium
GGCTTCGGCTTCGGGAAGATGCGGCCCTTCTCGGCCTCCTTCGCCCGCAGCAGCGCGATGCCGGGGATCCCGTGGTACCAGTCGGGCATCACGTAGTCCTTGCGGAGCGGCCAGCCGACCCAGTCCTCGGGGCAGAGGATGCGCGCGAGGTTCGGGTGGCCCTCGAAGACCACGCCGAACATGTCGTAGCACTCCCGCTCGTGCCAGTCCGCGGCCTTCCAGAGGGGGTCGAGGCTCGCGATGACGGGCTTCGCCCGGTCCACGTCGGCCTTCAGGTTGACCCAGTGGCGCTTCCCGTAGGACCAGAGGCGGACCTGCACCTCCAGCGTCTTCCTGTCCTTGGAGTCCACCGCCGTGAGGTCGTGGAGGGTCTCGCAGTGGAGTTCCGACTTCGCGAAGGCGGCGGCGTCCCTCCAGGAGGCGGCGGCCACCTTCACGAAGGGGTGGATCCCCTCGGGATGCGCCGCCGTGACGGCGCCGCCGAAGCGGTCCTGGTATGCCCGGCAGATTTCCGCGGCCGTCATCGTGGCTTGCCGATCCTCCCGCGCGCCTAGACCGTGAGACCCGGGGCCGCCTTCGGGGCGTCCCCGCCGGAGGGCATGCCGCCGCCCGGCGGCGCGCCGGCCATCGCTTCCTTCATCCAGCGGCGCTGGTCCGGCGTTCCGCGCTCGATGATCTTCTCCTGGAGGCGGAAGAGCCCTTCGATGACCGCCTCGGGCCGCGGCGGACAGCCGGGCACGTGGACGTCCACGGGGACGATGAGGTCGACGCCCTGCACGACGTGATAGCCGAACTTGCTGTAGGGGCCGCCGCCGACGGTGCAGGCGCCCATGGCCATGACCCACTTGGGGTCGGGCATCTCGTCGTAGAGGCGCTTCACCCGGTGGGCCATCTTGTAGTTGACGGTTCCGGCCACGATCATGAGGTCCGACTGGCGGGGCGTGGCGCGGAAGACGCCGGCGCCGAAGCGGTCCATGTCGAAGCGGGTGGCCGCCGTGGCCATCATCTCGATGGCGCAGCAGGCGAGGCCGAAGGTCATGGGCCAGACCGAGGAGATGCGGCCCCAGTCCACGAGCTTCCGGAGGAGCTCCACGCGCAGCAGGATGGCGACGTCGGAATCCTCCGCTGCGGGCTTCATCCCGTTCCAGTCCGAGGCGCGGTAGATCTCCATGTCCCTACGCGCCCCCCCCCATGGCCCTGCCCGCCCCGTCGTGGACCCCCGCCTCGTGGGCGGCCTCCGCGGCCGCCGCGACCTCGCGCCCGGCGACGCGTTCGACCTCCGCCTCCTGCGCCTGGCGGAGCCCCCGGGGGATCCACTCGATGTCCCCCTTCTTCCAGACGTAGGCGAGGCCCGCCGTGATGACGAGGATGAAGACCGCCGCCTCGGCGAAGGCCAGGCCGCCCATGCCCGCGGCGGTCAGCTCCTTGAGGGCCACGGCCCAGGGGACCAGGAAGATGACCTCCACGTCGAAGATCAGGAAGACCAGGGCGACGACGTAGAAGCGGATGTCGAACCGGATGAAGGAGGAGCCGAAGGCCGGCTCGCCGCACTCGTAGGTGAGCCCCTTCACGTGGCCCGGGTTGTCCTTGCGAAGGACCCGGGAGATCACGTGGATGTTCAGGATCACGAAGCTGATCCCGAACACCAGGAAGACCAGGGCTACCAGGAAGTCGCTGAGCAAGGTCGGGGGTCCTCTACGAGTCCCAGGGCGGCGGTCGGAACGGCAACGGGCGGACGGTTCTGACGGCCGGCCCGGGATGGACCCCGAGCCCATCGGGGAAGGCTGCCATCGCTTGCCTGGGCCGGAAACAGGCGCCGGGAATGGTAGATCCTCGACCGCTGCCCTCCCAAGCTTTGAAGCGGCGGGTGGTCACGGCGCAGCAAAACGGTGTCAGACACCTGTTTGCTGCGGACCTGCCCCCCGCCCGGGCGAGGGTCCATGGCCGCAGCAAATAGGTGTCTGACACCGTTTTGCTGCGGCGTAGTATCCCGCGATGGACTTCTCCATGTACTTCATGCAGCTCTCCGTCGGCTGCCTCGGGCTCGCGCCCGTGGTGCCGTGGAGGTCCGTGGGGAAGGGCTACTACGTGATGATGCTCTGCATCGGCCTCGGGCTCCTCCCCGTGGCGTGGTTCTTCCGGGCCTCCGCGGCGGGGCCCGGCTTCCCGGCCTTCGGGGCCGACCCGGACGGGATCACGAACCTGCTGATGGCCGCCTGCGGGGTCGCCGGGGCGGCGGCCCTCCTCTCCTTCTGGTTCGGGACCGGGGCCGCGGGCTCCCGCCTGACCCTCGCCGCGGCGCTCCTCGGCTGGGCCGCCGTGGCCGCCGACGGGGTGCGGATGGCCTCCCTCCCCCGTCCCGCCCCCCTCCCCCCCCTCTCCCCCGCCGCCTCCGGGACGCTGCTGGCCCTCAACTACCTCTCCGGCGCCCTCCTCCTCGGGTCGGTGCTGTCGGCCATGCTCCTCGGCCACTGGTACCTGGTGGTGAAGGACCTCCCCGTCACACCGCTGAAGACCCTCACCTTCCTGCTCTTCGGCTCGCTGGCCGCGCGCCTCGCCGCCACGGTGGCCGCCTTCCTCCTCGACCCCGAGGGCGGGGCCCGGGTGGCGGACCGCTCCTTCCTCTTCGTCCTCATCTACGGGCTCTTCAGCATCGGCACCCCCCTCGCCATGTCCTGGATGGTCTGGGGCACCGTGAAGATCCGCTCCACCCAGGCCGCCACGGGGATCCTCTACGGGGTCACCGCCTTCATCCTCATGGGGGAGGCGGCGGGGCGCTTCGTCCTCCTCCGCACCGGGTTCCCCCTCTGATGGCCGTCGAGGCCGACTTCGCCTGCCCCGCCTGCGGCCGGGAGGTCCTGGTCGCGGACCTCGCCGCCGCCGCGACCCTCCCCTGCCCCTGCGGCGCCGCCCCGCCCCGCTTCGAGGGGGCACTGGAAGGGGACCGCCTCCGCCGCTGCGCCCTCTGCGGGGACCCCCGCCTCTACCGCCAGAAGGACTTCAGCCGCAGGGTCGGCATCGGGCTCCTCGTGGCGGGCTTCGCCGTCGCCCTGGCCCTCGGCATCTTCCTCGGCCCCGCCGGCTTCTTCGGCGCCCTCGGCGCCTCCCTCGTCCTGGACACCCTCCTCTGGCTCGTCGCCGGCGAGGTCGTCATCTGCCACTGGTGCGAGGCCCACTTCCGGGACGTCGCGGGGAACTACCCGGAGTTCGATCTCGAACTCCACGACGTCGTCCGCTACGAGCGGGAGGTCGCCGCCAAGGGCCAGCCGGTCCCCGCCCACGGGGGGGACGCCTCCTCCGCCGGCGCCGCGGCCCTGCACCCGACCCGCTACGACGGGTAGCCCCTTCTCGAGTCCCCGGTGTACTCCCCCCCGCGTCCGCGGAGGCGGGGGGAAGGCCCCGTCCCCGCGGCCCGGGGCGGCAGGCATCAACCCATATTCCATGATATGCTTTGATGCATGAGGACCACCGTGGACATCAACGAGACGCTCCTGCGGAACGCCCGCAAGCGGGCCGCCGACGGGGGGACGACCCTCCGGGCCGTACTCGAGGAGGCCCTCCGGGCCTGGCTCGCCGCCCCCCCCGCCGCGGCCGGGTGGCGGCTGCGGTGGCGCACGGAGAAGGGCCGGATCCTCCCCGGCGTGGACCTCGCCGACCGGGACTCCCTCTTCGAGGCCACGGAAGGCGACGACGGGGCGGCGGGGAGGGGCTTCCGGTGATCGCCCTCGACACGAACATCCTCGTCCACGCCCGCCGCCGGGAGGCGGCCCACCACGACGAGGCCCTCCGCCTCCTCCAGCGACTGGCCTCGGGCCGGGAGCCCTGGGCCCTGCCCTGGCCCTGCGTCTACGAGTTCCTCCGCGTCGTCACCTCGCCCCGGGTCTTCGACCCGCCCACCCCGCTGGACCGCGCGCTGGAGGACCTGGAGTCGCTCTTCGGCTGCCCCTCCCTCTCGCTCCTCGGCGAGGGCCCGGGCCACCGCGGCCATCTCCGCCGCGTCCTCGAGGAGGGGAGCGCGCGCGGCCGCCTCGTCCACGACGGCCACATCGCGGCGCTCTGCGCGGAGCACGGGGTGCGGGAGTTCCTGACCCTCGACGCCGACTTCGCGAGGTTCCCCTCGGTGCGGGCGCGGAACCCGTTCCGCTCCTAGAGACCCCGGAACGGGTTCACCACCCGCACCCGCCCGCAGGTCCGCCCGTCCTGGAAGTCCTCGGAGAGGAGCACCGGAATCCCCGCCTCCTCGGCGAAGGCCCAGAGGTGGGCGTCGTACCAGGACAGCCCGTAGAGGACCATTCCCGAGAGCCCGGTGCGCAGGACCGCCGCCGTCGGCCAGAGGACGTCGAACTCGGCGATGAACCCGTCCACCGCCCGGCAGGCGTCGGGGAACGCGAGAAGGGGGGGGCTCCCTCCCCTCGCCCGGGTCGTGACGGACACGAACTCCACGAGGGCCTGCTGCGGCAGGAGCAGGGACCCGGACGCCGCTCCGGCCCGGAGGACTTCCCCCGCGCGCGCCCGCTTGGCCGGTTCCTCCCGGTCGAAGAGGTAGACGAGGAGGTTGGTGTCGGCGAGGGCGGGAGAGTCGGCGGGGACGGTCGCCTTCATCGGGGACGTCCCCGGTCACCGTAGAGATCCTCCCGGGACCAGCCCCTCTCCTTCTTCACGCGGGCGAGGCGCTTCTCTTCCGCGAGGGCATCCTCGTCGGGGCGCCCCTCGAGAAGGGCCTCGATCCACCGGATCTGCCGGTCGAAGTGGGCCACGCGCTCCGCGGGGTCGCGGAGAAGGGCGGGAGTCCTGGACTCGGCGTGCCCCCACGATGTGATCCGCTCGAGCCCCGGGGTCCCCTCGCCCACCACGCCCTCCCCGCCGGAGGGCTCCCCGTCCGCCACCCGCACCATGACCGCACCCCGGGCGAGCCACTCCCACCGCACCTCGTCCCCGGGCCGGATGCCGTAGCGGAGCGCCAGGGCCCTGGGGATGGTGACCTGCAGCTTGCTGGTGACCTTGCTCATTTCCTTGTTCTAGCAAGGATTCCGTCCTTGTCAAGGGGCGGGGTGGACAGGAAGCCATGGTCCTGTAGGTTCGGGCACTCGACGAAGCGCATGGAAAGGAAGAGGACCACCATGGCGGAGGACGGCGGCGCGGGCGCACCGGTCGGGCGGTTCTGCTGGCCCGAGGCGAACGTGAAGGACCCGGCGGCGGCGAAGGCGTTCTACGCTGCGCTCTTCGGGTGGGGGGTGCGGCAGGACGCCGACGGGTTCTACGCCGAGTGGCAGGTCGCCGGCCGCGCCCACGGCGGGCTCATGGCGCTGGGGCCGCAGAGGGAGGAGATCGGGATCCCCTCCCACTGGACCGCCTACGTGGCCGTGGAATCCGCCGACGACACCGCCGCGAAGGTGAAGGAGAACGGCGGCCTCGTCCTCCACGGCCCCTTCTCGATGGAGGGGGTCGGCCGCTTCGCCGTCGTCCAGGACCCGACGGGCGCCGCCTTCAGCCTCTACCAGGCGGCGGGGCCCCGCGGCGAGTCCCCCCCCTCCGGCCCCGGGACCATGTGCTGGAACGAGCTCATGACCCGGGACCCCGGGAAGGCGGGCGCCTTCTACTCCGCGGTCTTCGGGTGGACGAGGCAGGTGATGCCGATGGGCCCCCCCGTCGGCGACTACGTGATCTTCCAGCACGGCGGCGGCATGGCCGCGGGGATGATGGACATGTCGGGCCCGATGTTCGCGGAGGTCCCCCCCCACTGGCTCGTCTACTTCGCCGTGGAGGACTGCGACGGGATGGCGGCGAAGGCGGCGGAACTCGGGGCCGCGATCTGCGCGCCGCCGACGGACATCCCCGGCGTCGGGCGGTTCTCGGTGATCAGGGACCCGCAGGGCGCGGTCTTCGCGATCCTGCGGTTCGCCGGCTAGACGGCGGCCGCCCCGGGAAGCCCGTTCTCCCTCGCCGCCGCGGCGATTTCGCGGTGGAGGGGGACGCCGGAGAGTATCGTTTCCTGATACTCTTTGGGCGCGTGGTCGCGGAGGTGCCGCAGGAGGCGCCAGGACTCGGCGAGGTGCGACCGGTCGCCGGTGGCCTTCCAGAGCCACCAGCGGGCCTCCATGCGGGCGGTGTGCCAGGGCCTGTCGCCGAGGCCGGCCACCTCCGCCGCCGCCGCGGTCGGGTCGCCGCCGGGAAGGGTGGCGCGGAGGGCCGCCGCGACGGCGAGGCAATTCGATTCGCCGATGCGGCGGGAGACCGCCAGCGCTTCGTCGAGGCGTGCCGCCGCCTCCTCCGCCCGTCCTTCCCGCGCGTGGAGGCGGCCGAGGCCCGCCAGGGCTTCGGCCTCGAGGGGGGCGGACTTCACCTCCCGGGCGACGGCGAGGGCCTCCCCGTAGAGGGCGGCCGCTCCCGGCCCGTCGCCCAGGGCGAGCACCCGGTCGGCCCGGGCGCGGGTCACGTACCCGAGGAGCCACCGGGCCCCGATCTCCCCCGCCAGCGCCGCCGCCGCCTCGAGGCGCTCCCCGGCCCCCTCGAGGTCCCCGAGCACCGTCAGCGTCTCGCCGAGGTTGTGCTGGCTGACGGCTTCGTGGCTCCGGAGCCCGATCGATCGGGAGAGACGGTTCGCCTCCAGGTACCGCTCCCGCGCCCGGGCGAACATCCCTTCCGCCCGGTCCTCCTCGCCGAGGTTGCCGGTCCCGATGGCCTCGCTGCGGCGGTCGCCGGCCTTGCGATGGAGTGCGAGGGTGGCCTCCTTCTCCTCCCTCGACGCGGCGTGGTGGCCGAGTTCGCCGAGCACGATGCCGATGTTCCCCATGGCCCGGGCCTCCCCGGCCGCGTCCCCCGCCTCGCGGGCGAGGGCGAGGACCTCCTCGAACCGCTCCCGCGCCTCCGGAAGGCGCCCGAGGCGCCAGAGGCAGCTCCCCGCGATACCCAGAACCTCCCCCTCCTCCTTCCCGCCCCCCGCCTCCCCGGCGAGGGGGAGGACCTCCTCCGCGAGGGCGAGCGCCTCGGCGAAGCGCCCCAGGTCGGAGAGGTGCCCCGCGAGGGCTCTCCGCGCCCCCGCCCTGGGAAGGGCCGCCCCGGCCGCGTCGGCGAGCGCCACCGCCTCCTCCAGCGCCTTCGTCCCCTCCGCGGGCCGGCCCCGGTTCCGCAGGAGCGGTCCCGCGCGAAGGAGCGCCTTCCTCCGGTCCTCCCCGGCGAGGAGGCCCCCGGCATCCAGGGCCCGCTCGAGAAGCGCCAGCGCCTCCTCGTCCTGGTACCCCTTCAGCAGGAAGTCCGCCGCCGGCACGAGGAACGGGATCGCCTCCCGCGGCCGGCTCCCCCGGAGCGCGTGGTGGGCCATGAAGACCGCCGCCGGCCCCGGGAGGTCCTTCGGATCCCTCCCCTCCAGCCCCTCCTTCCCCGCGTAGGCCCCCGCCAGCGCCCGGTGGTACTCCTCGCGGAGCCGCTCCAGCAACCGGCCGTAGAGGACCTCCTGGATCTGGTTGTGGTCGAAGCGGCAGGTCCGCCCGCTCCCGCGGATGACCCCCGTCCCCCGCTCGATGGCGGAGAACCTCTGCAGGGCCTTCATGGGCCGCATGTCGCAGACCCCGGCCACGAGATCGGGGTCGAATTCGATGCCGAGCACCGACGCCACGTCGAGGAGGTTCCGGTCCTCGTCCCCCAGCGACTGCAGGCGGGCCTCGATGAGGTCCTTGATGGAGGAGGGGACCTCGATGTCGCTCACCACCTGCGTCTCGACGTAGGTCCCGTCCGCCTGCTGGCGGATGAAGTTCCCCTCCTTGAGCCCGCGGATCATCTCGAAGACGAAGAAGGGGATCCCGTCGGACTTGTGGGCGATCTTCCCGCCGAGCCGCTCCGCCAGCACGCTGCTCCGGAGCGCGTCCTTCAGCAGCTCGATGACGTCCCGCGCGCCGAGCCGCGACAGCCCGAGCCGCCGGAAGACCGGCAGCCGGCTGAAGTGGGTCATCTCGTCCTCGGGGATGCCCGGCCGCGCGCAGCACAGCAGCAGCACCCGCTGGCTCTCCAGCGCCCGCGCGAGGGAGAGCACGACCTTGCGGCTGTCCGGCGGCGCGAACTGGAGGTCGTCCACGATCCACAGCAGCGGCTTCTCCGCGGCCAGGGCCTTCATCAGGTGCACGAAGACCGCGTGGAACCCGTCCGGGGAGAGGGGCTCGCTCCCCGGCGGCGGGGCCTGGTGTTGTACGAGGGCGGTGAAGCCGGGGACGAGCCGGGGGGTGACGGTCAGGTAGGGGGCGAGCGCCTCCTCCATGCCGGCGGTGCCGAAGCGGGCCGTGAGGGCGTCGGTCAGCCCCCCCTGGCCGCCGGAGGGCGGGTAGGAACCGAAGAGCACGTGGGCGTCCTGGCCCTTGAGGGTCTGGAGGAAGGCGTCCACGGCGCGCGTCTTGCCGATGCCGGCCTCGCCCTCGAGCAGCACCATGGCGCCCCGGCCGCCGCGCGCCGCCTTCCACGCCTCCCCGAGGGAGGCGAGGGCCTCGACCCGCCCGTGCAGCTGCGTCTCGCGCCGCACCGGGATTTTCGGGAGGTGGCCCTCCTCCTTGAGGATCTCCTTCTCCCGCGCCCCCCACCACTTCGACGTCTCCCCCTCCTCGAGCAGCGAGTGCAATTCCGTGGCCGACCGGATCCGCTCCGCCGGGTCCTTGCGCAGCAGCGTCCCCACGACCTCGCCGAAGAAGGGGGACACCTCCGACGCCCGCTCCGACAGGCGGGCGGGGACGTCCTTGAGATGGGCGGTCATGACGGCGGCCGCACCGTCCCGCTGGAACGGGTTCTCGCCGGAGGCGAGTTCGTAGAGCAGCACGCCGACGGAGTAGAGGTCGGCGGAGGGGCCGACGTCCTTCCCGCCGAACTGCTCCGGGGCGGCGTAGAGGAGCGAGCCCGCGAACTGCCCCTCCCGCGTCAGCGCGACGGACTCCTCCATCAGCCGCGCCACCCCGAGGTCCATCACCTTCACCTCGTGGTCCGGCGTGATGAGGATGTTCTCCGGCTTGAGGTCCCGGTGGACGATGCCCGCGGCGTGGATCGCCTCGAGCCCCGCCGCCACCTGGCGCGCCACCTCGCGCAGCAGGGTCTCGGGCACCGTCTTCAGGTCCTCGAGGAGCGCGCGCAGGGTCCTCCCCTCCACGTACTCCATGACCATGAAGTTCACCTGCTTCCCGTCCACGGCCAGCATGTCCACGTCGTAGGTCCGCACCACGTTCCCGTGCCGGACCGAGCGGCCGATCTCCGCCTCCCGCATGAACCGCTTGAAGAAGCCGCCCCGCTCCAGCAGGTGCGGGTGGACCACCTTCACGGCGACCCGGTCGTTGGCCTTCACCCCGGGCGCGTCGTCGAGCGCGGTCGCGAGGTAGACGGAGCCCATGCCGCCGGTGCCGAGCTCCTTCTCGAGGCGGTAGGGACCGAGGCGGGTGCCGATCATGCGGAGGTTCCGGGCCCCGCGCCGGCCTACAGCGTCCCCTTCGGGACCCCCTCGACGCGCTCGACGATGGCCTGGCCGAACATCTGGCGCTTGTGGGCGGCGGCCTCGGCGGCGTACTGGGGATCGGCGTGGTTGTCGATGTTCACGGAGCAGAGCGGGCCGCACATGGAGCAGACGGCCCGGTCGGCGTTCTCGCTGTTCACCCGGAACTCCCGGGCCTTCTTCGAGTCGAAGGCGAGTTCGTACATCTTCTCCCAGTCGAGGCGCTTGCGGGCGTCGCTCATGGCGTAGTCCCGCTCCCGCGCCTTCCCGGTGCGCTTCACCACGTCGCCGCAGTGGGCCGCGATGCGGGTCGCGATGACGCCGTCGCGGACGTCGGCCACCGTGGGCAGCCTGAGGTGCTCCGCCGGCGTGAGGTAGCAGAGCATGTCCGTCCCCGCCGCCGCCGACACCGCCCCGCCGATGGCCCCGGTGATGTGGTCGTAGCCGGCGCCGCAGTCCGTGGGGAGGGGGCCCAGCACGTAGAAGGGAGCCCCGTGGCAGATGCGCTTCTGGAGCAGCACGTTGGCGGCGATCTCGTCCAGGGGCACGTGGCCCGGCCCCTCGATCATCGACTGGACGCCGGCGGCCAGCGCCCGCTGCTGCAGTTCGCCGAGGATGAACAGCTCCTCGAGCTGTGCCGGGTCCGTCGCGTCGGCGGTGGCGCCGGGGCGGAGCCCGTCGCCGAGGGACAGCGTCACGTCGTGCTCACGGCAGATCTCCAGCAGGCGATCGAACTTCTCGTAGAGCGGGTTCTCCTTCCCCGTCTTCCGGATGAAGGCCGCGGTCACCGCTCCGCCCCGGGAGACGATGCCGCAGACCCGCGGCATGTCGTCGAGGCGCGCGATGGAGCGCTTCGTCACCCCGCAGTGCACCGTGACGTAGTCCACGCCCTCCCGGGCCTGCCCCTCGATGACGTCGAAGATCGCCTCGTCGAAGGCGTACACCCCGCGCTTCTGGGCCGCCTCGTAGATGGGGACGGTGCCGAGCATCACCGTGGAGTGCCGGAGCGACATCCGGCGGATGTCGTTGAGGTGGGGCCCCGTGGAGAGGTCCATGACGGAGTCGGAGCCGTACTCGATGGAGGCCTCGAGCTTGAGGCGCTCCTCCTCCGGGTCCTCGTGGTCCGCGGAGGAACCGAAGTTGGCGTTGACCTTGGTCTTGAGCCCCTTCCCGATGGCGCGGATCACGGGATGGGGGCGGTTCACGTTGTAGGGGAGGACGATGGTGCCGTCGGCGATGCCGGCGCGGACCTGCTCCGCCGGGACCCCCTCCTCCTTCGCGACGAAGGCCATCTCGGGGGTGATCACGCCGTCGCGGGCCGCCTGCAGCTGGGTCACGGGTCCTCCTTTGCCGGGCGGCCGGGGCCCCCGGGGCGCTCCGCGGATGGATGTCCGGTGGGGATCAGCCCTTGCCCGGGGAGTCAAGGTCGGGAGGGGCCATGTCCGGGGATGGTCCCGCCGACAACCCGGAGGCCGCCGCGGCGGAACCCGGGAGGGGGCGCCGCCCCCGGTACCCGGCCTCGGGCTCGTGCCACCAGGCCACGCTGTCCTCGCCGCGCTTCCAGCAGAGGCAGACCCTCCGTCCGTCCACCTCTCCGGGGAAGTCCACGAGCCCCGTCTCGGGGTCCTTCATCTCGACCCCTGCGGCCTCGAGTTCGCGGGTCATGCGGGCGAGAGCCTCGCGGGCGGCGCGGCGCGCGTCCTCGGCCTCGTGGAGGGCGACCTGGCGTTCGGCCTCGGTCCGGAGTCCCGCGGGGGCCCTCGGGGAGGGGGTGGTGGAGAGGGCGCGGGTGCGGGCCTCCTCGGCGCGGCGGAGGCGCTGGACGGCGTCCACGAGATCCTCCACCACGGCGCGCACGTAGGGCAGCGCCCGGTTGGCGGATTCCGGCGTGAACAGCGGCGCCGTCTTCACCGACGAAGTCTCGGTCATCGACTCGTCCTCCAGGGGGCTGTCGGCCCCCGCACGTGCATCCTACCTCCCCGGCGCCCCCCCGGCGCCGAGGATGTCACTCGCTCCGCTCCTTCAGGGCGGCGAGGACCTCCCGGGCGTGGCCGATGAGGGACGCCTTCGGCCATGCCCGGAGGATGCGCCCGTCGGCCCCGACGAGGAAGGTAGCCCGCGCCACCCCCATGAACCGCCTCCCCATGAAGGACTTGAGGGTCCAGACCCCCCACTTCGCCAGGGTCCCGTGGTCCTCGTCGGAGAGGAAGGGGTAGGGGAACCCCTTCTTCGCCGACCACTTCGCGAGCTTCGCCACGGGATCCGCGCAGGCGCCGAGCACCCCGGCGCCGAGGGCCTCGAATTCCGCGTGGAGATCGCGGAACCCGCAGGCCTCCAGGGTTCAGCCGGGGGTGGCTGCCTTCGGGACGAAGAAGACCACCACGGGCCGGCCCTTGAAGTCCGAGAGCCTCACCCGGCTTCCGTCCTGGGACGGAAGGTCCAGGGGAGGGGCGGGATCCCCCTCCACGGGCATCGGCGCGGACGCGGGCGCGAACGCGGGCACGGACGCGGCGGGGCCGGTCTCCCTGGCCATCGAACCTCCTCCCCGCGGGACCGTTCCACCCCACGGGGCGGACATGGTAGCAGGGGCGGCCCGGGGCGGAGGAAAGGCCACCCGGATCCCCCGCCGCCGCCCCGGGATCGCTTACCATGGAGGGACGTCGCGGGCCCCGTGCCCGGACCGGGAGGAACCACACATGCATCGAAGTCTCCGCGCCGCCGGCGCCGCCGTCGTGCTCGGCGCCCTGGCGCTCACCGCGTCGGACACCGTCCTCGCGCAGGACGTGACGGCCCACGACGAGGGGCCCCCGGGCGTCGATTTCGCGGCCTTCTTCGGCGCCGTTCCCCAGATGAAGGCGCTGGCCGAGGAGACCCTGGAGCAGTCCCGCCAGATCGCCGACCTCATGGACCGCCTCGCGGCCACCGAGGGCGACCCCGGGAAGAACCGTGTGGAGCGCGGGGCGCTCCGGGACCTGCTCGTCAAGTACCGGGACAACAAGGCGGCCCTCGTCCGCCTCACGGACGCCGCCCTCAACACCCCCGCCCCGAAGGAATCCGACCTCGACGTCATGAGGAAGCTGCGGGAGACGGAGCTCGTGGGGATCCACTGGGACCGGGCGAAGTTCATCAACTGCCTGCGGGACATCGCCGGGGCCGTGGGCGTGCGCATCACCATGCACCCCGACGTCCTCAAGAACAACACCGTCGAGGCGTCCATGCCGCGGGCCGCGGCGGACGGCCTCCTGGCCCAGCTCTGCGCCCTCTGCGACAGCGAGTACGTGGTCTACAACGGCGAGGTCATCGTCGTGAAGAAGTACAAGCGGAACGACAAGCGGCTCCAGGCCTTCCTCGACAAGCACCCGGACTGGAAGTTCTGGAGGAAGAAGGCGGCCGTCGAGGTGGAGGACGACCTGTGAGCGCCCCCGCCCGCGCCCCCGCCCTGCTGTTGTCCGCCTGCGTGGCGGTCTCCGCCTGCGCCGCCGCCGCCCTCGCCCTCGAGGAGCCCCCCCGGGCCGCCGTCGAGGAGATGGACATGGGGCTGCTCCAGCGCAACCTCCTCAAGATCTACGTCTCCGAGAAGGAGGCGTCCATCAACGCGAAGCTGCTGGACGACTACAAGTTCGCCGCCGAGGTCGCCGGCACCGGGCAGGTGACCCTGCAACAGGCCACCCCGGAGCAGATGGCCGACATGAGGAAGCGCGAGAAGGAGATCTCCTTCTTCCTGCTCTTCGAGAAGACCGACTCGATCCAGATGATCCGCATCGTGGACAAGATCCTCGGCACCGAGACCCACCTCGCCGGGGAGGGCCGCGAGGTTCGGCAGTTCCTCGACAAGCAGGTCGAACTCATCGAGATCCCCCGCGGCGCCAACGGCAAGGGGACGGACATCCGGGAGGCGGCGAAGATCATCGGCGAGGTCCTCGGCTGCCCCGTGAAGGTGGAGCAGCCGGACACGGACATCTTCCGCCTCTGGTTCACCATGGGGCCGGCCACGGGCGAGACCATCATCAAGCAGGTCTGCGCCTCCCAGAACTTCGACTGGCGGTTCGAGAACGGGACCCTCGTCTTCCGCCACCGGGACCTCGCCGCCGGCGCCTCCGGCGAGGGTCCGAAGGAGGGCGACGACCGCAACTTCGACGAGGAGGACCGCCGCCGCGAGAACGAGGAGAAGATCAAGGAAGCCGAGGAGCGCAAGCGCAAGGAGCAGGAGAAGGAGAAGGAGTGAGGGGCGAGAACGTCCCCGCCGTTCCCCCTTCCCCCTCCCCCTCAGTAGCCGATGGCCTTGAGGGCGCTCCTCGTGTCGTCGTCGAAGGGGCGGGTCTCCCGGCGGAGCGCCCCCTCCTCCATGGCGGCGAACCCCTTCTCGAGGAGGGCGCGCATTCCCGCCGCGGCCTCCCCGGCGCCCCCCCCCTCGAGCAGGTTCCGCGTCTGCCCGGGATCCCCGCGGAGGTCGTAGAGCCCCTCCCACCGCCGCCCCCCCTTCCACGCCTCGAGGTAGACCTCGGGGCCGAGCACCACGGCGCGGGAGCCCACGGGGCCGGCGGCGATCTCGGAGAAGACCGGCACGACGGGCGCCGCCTCCCCCGCCGCCATCGGGAGCAGGCTCCGCCCCGAGAACCGGGCCGAGCAGGCCACCCCCGCCGCCGCCGCCACCGTCGGCGCCACGTCCACGAGGGAGACCGGGGCCGCCACGCGCCGCCCCGCCCCGCCCCCCGGCAGGCGCAGGAGGAGGGGCACGTGGACGAGCTCCCGGAAGAGGCTCTGCCCGTGGGTCCACCCCCCGTGCTCGTGGAACTCCTCCCCGTGGTCGCTGGTGACGACGACGAGGGTCCCGTCGAGCCGGCCCGCCCTCCGCAGCGCCTCCAGCGCCCGCCCGAGGGCGGCGTCCGCGGCGGAGGCCTCGCCGCCGTAGTTGGCCCGCATCACGGCGGCCTCCCCTGCGGACATCGCGGGGAAGGAATCGAAGGGGAGGATTCCCGAGGAGTGGGGCGGATCCACCCGCGGCCTCCCCCCGTCGAAGGGGGGCGGCGGCGTGTAGGGATAGTGGGGCTCGATGAGGTGCACGTAGGCGAAGCCCGGCCGCCCGTCCCCCCCGCCGAGGAAGGCGACGGCCCCCTCGAGGAGCGGTCCCGCCCCGAGGTCCACGCCGGGCCCGAAGGAGTAGGCCGCCCCGCCGGCCACGCGGAGGCGCACCTGGGAGAGGGCCTTCAGGAGGAGGGTCCCCCGGGCCAGGGGCGAGGGGTGGCGCCCGGTGAAGGACTCGAACCCCTGTGCGAAGCCGAACTCCGGCGAGACGAAGGGGTTGTCGGCGAAGCACGCCGTCCGCCAACCCGCGGCGCGCAGCACCTCGGCGATGGTGACGGCCTCGCCGGGGACGACGGACTCGAAGTCCAGCGCCCCGTGCTCCGCCGGGTAGGTGCCCGTGAGCAGGCTCGCCGTGGAGGGCTTCGTCCAGGAGGAGGGTGCCACGGCGTTCTCGAAGACGGCGGACTCCGCCGCCAGCGCGTCGAGTGCCGGCGTCGCCGGCGCCCCCGCCGCGCCGGAGAAGCCGACGGCGTCGGCGCGGAGCGTGTCCACGACGACGAGGAGGACGTCGGGCCCGCGCCCCTCCCCCGCGCGGCGGGCCGCGGGCGGGGTCCCGTCGTCGCGCCCCCCGCCGAGGGCGAGGAGGAGGGAGACGGCCAGCGCCCCCGCCGCCATCCAGGCGCCGGCCCGCGGTCCCGGCGGCGCCGTCGCCGCGAAGCGGCGGCGCAGCAGCGCCGCCCCCGCCAGCGCCGCCGCCAGGAGAATCCCGTCCCCCGCCAACGACACGGGATCGAGGAAGGAGGGCAGGAGGTAGTGGTTGGCGGCGAGGCCGGCGCCGAGGGCGGCGGCCCCGCAGAGGATCCCGGCGGCGGCGGCCGCGGGCCGGAGCAGCGCCCCGGCGACGGCGCCCGCGGGGAGCCAGGCGGCGGCGTAGAGGAGGACCACCACGGGGGAGAGGGCGGGCGGCAGCACGCTGGCCGGCTCGAAGCGGGCCCGGAGCGCGTCGAGGAGCCCGAGGACGGCGCCGGCCCCGAGCGCCAGCAGGGCCCCCCGCCCCGCACCGCCGGCGCGGCTCACCGCCGCCGCCCCCGGCGGGGGGCCACGCGCCCGTCGAGGAAGTCGTCCACGAGGGCGGCGAACTCCTCCATCACCCCGGTGAAGGCGCGGACCCGATCCCGGACGTCGGCGAGCTCCCTGTGGCCCGGCGTGCGGAGCTCCCGCTCCTCGGCGCAGCAGGTCTCGGCGAAGGAGCGGGACTCGCGGAGGGCCTCGAGGAGGGGGGCGATCTCGCGGCGGCGCCGCTCGCGGACGCAGGTGCGGAGCCAGGCCCGCGGGTCCCGCTCCGGGGCGAAGCAGGTGCGCCGCTTGCCCGGCGGGTGGACGCGGCGGACGACCCCCCAGTCCACGAGCGTGTTGAGCCCCGTGGAGCAGGAGCCGTGGCTGACGCCGAGCCGCCGCCGGATGGCGTCGGCGTCGAGGGGCTTCGGGGAGAGGAGGAGGAGGGCGTGGATGCGGCCGAAGGTCGGGCTCACGCCCCAGAGCGCCGAGACGGCGCTCCAGGAGCCGAGGAACCGGTCCTCCAGCGCCGCCCGCGCCGCCTCCGCCCGCGACTCCGCCATGCCCGCCTCCCAGGGGATCCGAGCGGTCCATCCTATCGGACGGGACCGTGACTCCCGCGGAGTGCCTTCCGCCGCGGGGGGAAGGGGATTATCCTCCCATGCGTGGCCTTCCACGTCCCCCCGCGGCGGATACTCACGGCGCTCCTTCTTCTCGCAGGTTGCGGGGATCCGGTCGCGACGGCTCCCTCGGCGGTACCGGCGCCCGCCGCCCCCGGTGCCCCGGCCCCCGCGGCGACCTCCGCCGACCTGGCCGCGGAGCGGCTCTCGTGGGACCTGGAGGTCGAGGCCGCCCTCGAGCGGGCCGCCCGGGGGGATCCGGCCGCGGCCCGGGAGGCCCTCGGGGCCCTGAAGGACGCGCCCGGCCGCGACCCGGTGCGGTGGGCCGCGGCCCTCGAGCAGGTCGGCGTCCTCGAGAGGGCCGCCGCGGCGAAGGCCGAGGCCCGCGCCCTCCTCGTCGAGCTCCGCGCCCCCCCCTCCGCCGACGCCCCCGCGGAGCGGGCCGCCGCCCTCGAGGAGATCGCCTCCCGGGCCCGCCACTTCCTCGCCCGCTGGCCCGACGGGGATCCCGGCGGCGAGATGGCCGCCTCCCTCCAGTACGCCGAGGGCGAGGCGGGGAAGCACCGCGCCTTCGCCGACGCCATGGACAGGGCGCGGGCCGCCCTCGAGAAGGGGGAGTTCGACGCCGCCATCACCGGCGCCGACGCGGCCTTCGCCCTGCTGCCCCGGGGGGAGGCACGGGATCTCCGGGCCGAGGCCGTGAAGAGGAACGCCCCCCGCGGCATGGTCTTCGTCCCCGCCGGCAACGCGCTCCTCGGCCGCGAGAAGAGGCCGGTCTTCACGGGGCCCCTCTACGTGGATCGCACGGAGGTGACCTGCGCCGCCTACGCGCTCTTCCTCGAAGCCACGGGCCATCCCGCCCCCGCGGGGTGGAAGGAGGGGCGCATCCCCGAGGGGACCGGGGACCACCCCGTCGTCGGCGTCTGCGGCGAGGACGCGGAGGCCTTCGCGGCCTGGAGCGGGAAGCGGCTCCCCACGGAGCTCGAGTGGGAGAAGGCGGTTCGGGGCGAGGACGGGCGGCTCTATCCCTGGGGCGACGAGTGGGACGAGGGGAAGGGGAACTTCGCCGGGAAGGGCACCCTGCCCGTCGGCGCGCACCCCGGGGACTTCGGCCCCTTCGGCCTCATGGACGGCGGCGGCAACGCCCTGGAGATCACCGTCCCCGCCCTCGGCTTCCGCGACCCGCCCCCCGGGGAGGAGAAGCCCCGCTGGGTCGGCAAGGGGGGCCACTGGGCGTCGGGGGCGGTCCCCCTCAACAACGCGCTCTACCAGCGCTACCCGCTGAAGGCGGGAGAGAAGGACGGCGGGACGGGGTTCCGCTGCGTGAAGGACGCGAGGTAGGGGAGGGGGGGGAGGGGAGGCGGTTTCGCATGGTCTCCCCCCCGGCGTGGGGGGGGGGGGGGGGGGGGGGGGGGG
>CAYJMF010000101.1:0-17279 GCA_964370855.1 uncultured Planctomycetota bacterium
GGGTTGGGCTCGCGACTTCCCGCCAGGCGGGAGCCCATCGCCCAACCCCGATGAAACGGGTCGGGTACCGTATACCCCTAGTGGTCGCCGAGGCGGTCGAGCAGGAGGGCGCTCCAGGTCTCGAAGCGGGGGCGCTCCGCGGCGAGCAGGCGGAGCACCTCGGCCCGGGGGCGGAACTCCCCCTCGAGGGCGTCGGTCTCGCGGACACGGACCGCTCCCGCCGTCCGCACCCGGTAGACGAGGCCGAAATGGACCGCGCCCACGGGCGTGGCATCGTCGTTGAGGATGCCCGCGGGGGCGGCGTCCCAGGTGCCGGAGACCTCGACCTCCTCCTCGATCTCCCGCTCGAGGCCGGCCCGCAGCGGATCGGCGGCCCCGTCCACGGGGTTGATGTGGCCCCCCACGCCGACGGAGAGCTTTCCGTGGAGCCGGGACTCCCCTCCCTTGCCGAGGCGGCGCATGAGGAAGAGCTCGGCGCCGCTCCCCTCCCCCCGCTCGAAGAGCGCGTAGGGGATGACCTGCTTCAGCATCGGGTCCCTCTCGGCGTGGCGGCGCTCCACGAAGTAGCCGTGCTCGGCGATGCGGGAGAGGAAGCGCTCCCGGTCCCCGGCCCCTTCGCGGAAGGGCTCGAAGCCGTGGGGGTAGTGGTCGTCGAAGAGGCGGGTGCGGGGCACGACGAGGACGAACTCCAAGGGGACCTCCCGGTCCGGAGAGGGTACACGGGCGAGAGGACAACCGGGGGGGAGCGATGTGGAATAGAATCCCGCTCCGTGGACCCGTCCCTCCGCTCCTCCCGCTGGTCGAGCCTCGCCTGGATTCTCGCCGCCTTCGCCCTCCTGGCGGCGGCGGCCATGGTGCCCTGGCGCGGGGAGTGCGGGTTCCGGGTCGTGGTCGGGGCCGACTGCCCCGGGTGCGGCATGACCCGATCCCTCGGCGCCCTCCTCCGCGGGGAGTTCGCCGCCTCCTTCCGCCACCATCCCCTGGGGATCCCCGCGGCCCTCGCCGCCGCCGCCGCCGTGGGCTTCGCCCTCCACGAGGGGGCGACGCGGCGCCCGACCCTGCGCCGGTTCCTCGACCGGTGGGGGGCGAGGGGGGCGGCCATCGCCGTGGTCCTGCTCGCCGGCGTGTGGCTGGTGCGCGTGGTGATCCGCCCGGCCTGGGCGGCGGATCCCGTCCGCCCCGGGTCCCCCGCGGCGCGGTGGCTGGAGTGAGAGGCGACTCCTACCCCACGGGGGCGGGCCGCCGGTGGGCGCCGGAGACGATGCGCTCGAGCTCCGCGGGGAGGATCCCCTGGTCGGCGTCGCAGAGGGTCCGGCACCGCTCCTCCTCGTCGCCGATGACCTCGATGATGAGTCCGTCGGCCCCCGTGGCCACGGCGGCGGCGCTGGCAGCCGGCACGCGGCGGTAGTCCCCCGTGGCGTGGCTCGGGTCCACGATGATGGGGAGCCAGCAGACCTCGCGCAGGGCCGGGACGACGTTGAGGTCCAGCGTGTTGCGCCCGTACTCCCCCTGGGTGAAGGTCCGGATGCCACGCTCGCAGAGGAGGATGTCCCGGTTCCCCTGCATGGCCACGTACTCCGCCGCGCAGAGCCACTCCTCGAGGGTCGAGGCGAAGCCCCTCTTCAGCAGCACCGGCTTCCCGAACTTCCCCACCTCGATGAGCAGGGGGAAGTTCTGCATGTTGCGGGAGCCGATCTGGAACATGTCCGCCACGGCCCCGACCTGCTCCACGAGGCGCGGGTCCATCACCTCCGTCACGATGGGGAGCCCCGTCTCCTCCCGCGCCTCGGCGAGGATGTCGAGGCCCGCCTGCCCGAGGCCCTGGAAGGAGTGGGGGTTCGTGCGCGGCTTGAAGGCCCCGCCGCGGAGCATGTCGCCCCCGGCGGCCTTCACGGCGCGGGCCACGCGGAGGGTCTGCTCCCGGGTCTCCACGGCGCATGGTCCCGCGATGACCACGGGGCGGCCGCCGCCCACGGCGACGCCGCCGACGACGACCTCGCGCACGGATTCCGCAGCGGCGAACTCCGGGCACCCCCGGCGGGTCACCGAGAGGGCAGGCAGGTCTTCGAGGTTCATGGCTTCCGCTCCGTCTTCTCCTGCAGGGCGTCGAGGGGATGCAGGACCCCTCCGCGGACTTCGTGGACGGCGACCGGCCCCTCGCGCTCCCCGTGGAGATCGAAGGTGATGCGACCCGTGGCCCCCTCGAGGGGGCCCCCGTTCCTCAGCGCGTCGAGCACCGCCTCCGGCGACCCGTCGGAGGAGCGCACGGCGCGGGCGAGGAGCGCCACGGCGTCGTGGGCCGCCGCCGCCGCCGCCCCGGGCTCCCCCCCGTAGCGGGCCTTCCACGCCTTCCGGAAGGCCGCCCCCTCCCCCGCCGAGGGGTCGAAGGGGCGCGCGAGGAGGAGGCCCTCGCCGGCGGCGCCGAGGGCGGCGGCGTGGGCCGCGGGGTCGGCGCCCTCCGGCGGGAATCCGAGGGCCCGCCCGCGCCACCCCGCCGCCCGCAGGTCCGCGAGCACCGCCGCCGCGGCCCCCGCCGGGAGGGAGAGGACCACCGGCGCCCGTCGATCCGGCTCCCCCGCGGCGGCGTCGATCCCCGGCCCGCGCCCCTCCCCCCCGGAGCGGCAGGGGAAGAGCCGGGGGGAGGGGGCCCCGGCCCGGCGCAGGGCCCCGGCGATCTCCCCCGCCGTCCGCTCCCCCTCCCGGTCCCCGCCGTGGAAGACGAGGGCGGGCCGGCTCCTCGCCTCCGCGGGGAGGGCGGTCCAGAGCGCGTCCAGCACCCGCCGCTCGGCGGGTGCGCACTGGAGGATCCAGGGGAGCGGGATGCGGGTCAGCGCGCTCGCGGCGGATCCGCAGAGGATCGGAACATGTGACTTTCCGGTCACCTGTGCCGCGAGGTGGGAGGCGGCGCGGTCCGGTCCCGTGACGACGCCCTGCACGCCCTCGCCGTAGATCAGCTCCACGACCCGGGAGGCCTCCGATCCCCAGTGCCCGTCCACGCGCCGCTCCACCACGGTCACCCTCCCCGCGGGACCGGAGAGGAATTCCGCGGCCAGGGCCGCCCCGCGGGAGACCTCCGCCGCGAGGGCGGCGTCGGCGGGCAGGAGGAGGCCCGCGCGGACCTCCCGCGGCACCGGCGCGGGCGCCTCCTCCCCCGCCGCGGCCGCGGGGAGGGACCCGGCGGCGAGGAGCGCGGCGAGGACGGCCGGTCGGAGCGCGCTACTCCTCATACACCCACTTCCCCTCGCGTCGCACGGCGAGGAGGGCGGGCCGGAGGTTGCTCTTCACGGCGTCGAAGTGGACGGGCCCCGTGACGGCCCCGTCCCAGTCCCTGAGGTCGTAGAGCCAGTCCCGGATGCGGACCCGGTTGAGCCCCGCGGCGCGGACCGCCTCGACGAGGAGCCGCGCGCCGTCGTAGCCGTAGGCGGCGTAGGGCCCGGGGTCGCTCCCGAAGCGGGCGCGGAAGCGCACGCGGAAGGCCTGCCAGAGGGGATCCTCCCGGCCCGGATCGTAGGGGAATCCCGCCGTCACGCCCTCGGCGGCGTCCCCGGCCTCCTTCAGGAACTCCTCGGACACCATCCGGTCGGTCCCGAAGATCGGCTGCTTCAGCCCCGCCGCCCGGAGGGCCTTCGCCACGCGGCCGAGGTCCGCCCCGTTGCCCCAGAGGAGGAGGGAGTCGGCCCGGGCGTCGCGGATCTTCTCCACGGTGCCCTCGGCGAGGACCCCGCCGGCGCGGTAGCGGAGGTCCGCCACCACGGGGGCGCCGGCCCGCCGCATGGAGTCGAGGAACTCCTGGGAGTGGATGCGCCCGAAGCGCTCCCCCGTGCGGATCACCGCCGTCCTCCGGAGTCCGAGCTCCCCGTGGGCGCGGCGGAAGAGCCGGTAGCACTGCTGCCGGTCGTCGGGAATCACCCGCACGATCCAGGGGATGTTCGTCTCCATGAGGGTCGGGTCGGTGTCCGCCGTGTTGACGATGGGGATCTCGACCTTGAGCGCGACCCGGAGGAGGATGTGCGTCGAGTTCCCCTCCACGGACCCGAGGATCGCCCACACCCCCTCGTCGTAGGCGAGGTCCACGATCATGTTGGAGGAGGCTCCCCAGAGGGGGAGGTCGTTCTTCGCCACGATCTCGAAGGGCTTCCCCCTGTAGCCGCCGGCGGCGTTGGCCTCCTCGAAGGCCAGGAGCATCCCGTCCCGCATGGCGGTGCCGAGGGGGACGTCGGGGTGGCCCTCGAGGGGGGCGAGAAGGCCGATCTTCACCGTGGCGAGCCCCTCCGGCTCCGGCTCCTCGCGGCCAGCGCCCTTGAAGTCGACGGTCTCGAGGAAGTAGCGGTGGTAGGGCTCGCCGGCACCCTTCCACGGCTCGATCTCCTTCGGGACCCCGCCGTAGGGGGCTCCGGGAGCCGGCTGCCCGTCCTCCTTCGCGGGAGGAGGGGGGGGATCCCCCTCCTCCCCGCCGGCGCCCGCCGCCGGCGGCGCCAACAGTAGCGCCGCCGCGGCCAGGGCCGCCGCCAGCCGCGCCCACCGGACCGCGGACCCGGTCATCATCCCTTCCTCCCGCCACAGCCGCAGGAGCCGCCCGCCTCCCGCACCACGGCCATGGCCTCGATCTCCACGAGGAGGTCGGACCGGCAGATGCGCGCCTGGATCCCGGTGCTCGCCGGGACCGGGTCGAGGCCGAGGGAGCGGAAGAACCAGTTCCGCACCTCGTTGAAGTCCTGGTAGTCCCGCTCGATGTCGCGGATGTAGCAGGTGGTGCGGACGATGTCGTGCCAGGTCGCGCCCTCGGACTCGAGGAGGCCGGTGATGTTGCGGAGCGTCCGCCACATCTGCGCCCGGAAGTCGCCGGCGTGGACCGTGTTGCCGTGCTGGTCCACGGAGGCCGTCCCCGAGATGAGGAGGAGGGTGCGGTGCCCGCCGAGGGGCACCCGCAGCCCGCGGGAGAAGGCCGAGGCCACGGGAGCGTAGTCCGTCGCCTCGTTGAGCACGGCAGGCGCCTTCATGGCGGTCCTGGGGACCGCGGGGACCGGCTTCTCCGCGGGCGGCCGCAGCAGCACCGGCCGGTCGATGGAGATGCCGAGGCCCTCCATCTCCGCGCGCTCCGCCTCCGAGAGGTGCCGCCCCGGGGACGCCTCCACCTTCGCCGTCTTCCTTCGGGTCTTCGTCGTCCTCACTTCCGCTCCTTCCCCCCGGCTTCCGCCGGGACCATCGTCTCGCTCCCCGTGGCCCGACCGTGCCCGAGCCCCGCAGCCGTGGCGACCCAGACCTCGCGTCCCCGGGCGTCGGCCTGGAACACGAAGTCGTGGGGCGGGGCCGTCTCCAGGACCCGGACCTCCGGGTCCCGGCCCGGGCGGGTGATCCTCACCTCGCCCTTCCCGTCGGGCCGCCGCGTGTAGACGGCCCAGTGATCCCCGTCGGTGACGCACAGCCCGCTGTCGGTGTTGAAGTAGGCCCAGCGCCCCCGCGCCCGGACGGTGTTGATGAAGTCGCTGGGGAGGCCCGAGTCCTTCTTGAGCCATGACTTCCAGCGGCCGTCCCGGTACCGGGAGGCGCCGAAATAGGTGGACTGCCAGAGGGCCCCCTCGTCGTAGGAGAGGAAGGAGGTGATGACGTGGATGGGCCCGTCGTCGGGCAGCAGCTCCACCTCCATCTCCCCGTCGGGGTCCTTGAACTCGCGCCAGCGATCCGTGGAGGGCTCGTAGGAGACGACGCCGCCGCCCCAGACCCCGATCCAGACGAGGCCGTCCCCCACGGAGACGGCGTAGACCCAGGGCTCGTGGAAGACGGCGTTGTTGTGGTCGTACACGCCCCAGCGGTCCTTCGCGAAGTCGTACCAGGAGAGGCCCGAGGCCGTGGCGACCCAGACCCGGTCCCCCTCGCAGTCCACGGAGTAGACGACGTCGTTCATGAGGCCGCTGGTGGTCTGCTTCCAGGACGCCATGCGGCCGCCGCTGAGCCGCGAGAGCCCGCCGAAGGTCCCGATCCAGAGGTCCCCCGTGACGGGGCTCCGCGCGCAGGAGGTCACCACCCGGTGGGCCAGCCCGTCGGCCGTGGACCAGACCCGCGCCACCTTCCCGCCGGCGATCTCGGCGAGGCCGTTCTCGGTGCAGGCCCAGACGCGGTCCTCCTCGCAGGTGACGGAGAGGACCTTGCCCGAGGGCAGCCCCTCGGCGGCGCCGAGGGTCTCCCATGAGTCGTAGACGACCCCCTCCGCGGGGGGGCGCTCCAGGGAGGAGGCGGGCCGCTCCACGGGGGCGGGCCGCCCCTCCCCCGCCGTCGGGGGACCGGCCGGGGCCCCCTCCCCCGCGGGAACGGCGGCGGCGTCGCCGCAGCCCCAGAGGAGGAGCGCGGCCGCGAGGATCGTCGTGGGGGCGTAGGGGGGGGTCGTCCGATCCATGGGGGTCCTCCTCACAGGGTCTTCAGGAACTCGACGAGATCGTTGAGCTGCTGCTTGGACATGTCGTTGCTGATGCCGTGGCGGTCGTAGGGGTTGAAGAGGGTCCAGATCTCCTCCAGCGTGCGGGCCCGCCCGTCGTGGAGGAAGGGGGCGGAGCCGACCACGCCCACGAGGTGGGGGGTGTCGAAGGAGCCCGTGGTGTCGAGGGCGCCCCGCGAGGCGACGTCGGCGGAGAGCCGGTTCGTGTAGAGCGGCGGCGGGTGGCAGGTGTCGCACCGGTCCGCGACGGGGATCTCCCGGCCGGCGGCGGTGCGCGTGCGGAAGAAGATCGCCCGGCCCCGCTCCACGGCCTCGGTCCGCGCGCCGTTCCCCCGCCGCGGGGGGCGGGACTCGATGAAGGAGACGAGATCGGCGAGCCGGTCCGGGGGGAAGGGGTCGGCGCGGGTGAGCACCTTGGCGAACCGCGGCCCGCACTGGTCCGCGAGCCCGGGGTTCTTCCCCGTCCACTTGAAGGGGTTCGTGCCGCGCACGCCGAGGAGGCTCCGGTTGTCCACGAGGTTGCGGCCCATGCCGTCGATCTCGAAGTCGTAGACGAGGCCGTCCTGGTGGCCGTCGGGGTGGCAGGAGCGGCAGGCGAAGCCCCCCTGGAAGGTGATGTCCGCGAGGTGGAACACCCGGTCCCCGCGCCGCACGTCGGAGGGATCCCCCCCGGGCCCGCCGAGGTCGATGCGGGAGATCACCGAGCGCCGCCCCGCGTCGAGGACCGCGACGGTCCCGGCCCACCGCTCCGCGACGAAGACCCGCGCGCCGTCGGCGGAGACGACCACCTCGCGGGGGTTGGCCCCGAGGGGGACGCGGGCCTCCACGTAGTCCGCCGCGAGGTCCATCCGGTCCACCTTCTCCCCGCCGTCGGCGGGGGCAGGCGCGGCGGCGGCGGCCCGGAGGGAGGCGATGTCGAGGACGGAGAGCGCGTCGGCGCCGGCGGCGGCCACGAAGGCGGTGGCGCCGTCGGGCGAGGCCGCCACCCCCGCGGGGTCGGCGTAGAACCGGTCCATGTCGTCCGTGGGGAGGAGCACGGCGGGCCCGGCGCCGTCGGCGGGCACGAGGGCCACGGCCCCGGACATCACCCACCCGCGGGCCACCTGGGTGATGGGGAGGCGGTTCCTCACGCGCACGAGGGAGACCAGGCTCCCGTCCCCCCCGGGCAGGAAGGCGATGCCCTCGGCCAGGTGGCAGGAGGGGAGGGGGACCCGGGCGACGACCCGGCCCGCGGCGACGTCCACCACGGTGACCTCCGAGAGGGGGAGCTCGGCCGTGGAGTGGAGCGCGCTCTGGCGGTGGATGACGTGGGCGAAGCGGCCGTCGGGGGAGAGGGCCACCCGCCAGGGGCCGCGGCCCGTCGCGAGGCGGCGCCGCGGCGCCAGCGTCTCCGCGTCCACCAGGGCGACGTCGTCGGATTCGTCGTTGGCCACGAGCAGGATCCGCCCGTCCGCCGAGAGGGCGATGCCCGCCGGCCCGCGGCCGACCTCGGGCCCCTCGCGGACCTCCAGGGAGGCGGCGTCCACCCGCGCCACCCGGTCCCGCCCGCGCAGCGCGACGTAGACCGTCCGCCCGTCGGCGGCGGCGGCCACCCCCATGGGGAGGGCCCCCGCGGCGAAGCGGGCCTCGGCCCTGACGCGGCCGGAGCGCACGTCCACGAGTGCCAGGGAGTCGGTCCCCTCGCAGGCGACGAAGAGGGTCCGCCCGTCGGGGGAGAGGGCGAGGCCCGCCGGATCGGGATGGCCCTCCCGGACGCTGGTCCGGCGGAAGAGGGGCCAGTGGCCGTGGCAGCGCCCGCACCGGAGGTCCTCCGGCGGTCCCTCCCGGGTGAAGCGGCCGACGTGGGCCCGGGCCGCGAGGTGGGCCCCCGCGGCGGCGAGGAGGAACCCGCCGCCGGCGAGGAGGAGCAGGCGGAGCCGGCGGTTCACCGCGGCCTCCAGGCCCGCTCCGGGGCGCCGAGGTCCACGGGGGCCCGCTCCACGGCCCCCGGGAAGACGTTGGGCGGCGCGACGGCGGGGTCCTCGTGGCAGCCGATGCAGCCCCGCACCTCGCCGGGCCGCACCCAGAAGTCCATGCCCGAGGCCGCCACCACGGCGCCGTCGGCGGCAAGGCCCTCGATGCGGAGCGGCCGGTCCGGGGGGAAGGCGGCGTAGAAGGAGCCGTCGGGGTCGAGGGGGAGGGTCCCGAGGAGCCGCTCCGACTCCCCCGCCTCCACGCCGGGCTCGCCGGGAGGGAGCCCCTCGAAGATGCGCACCGCCGCGACGGAGGGATGGCCCCGGACCGTGGAGGGCCCGTCGAGGCGCCGCGCGTCGATGCAGAAAAGCTCCCCCCGCTCCTTCGCCGCGTCCACCGTGGTCAGGTGGCCCTGGGGCCGCCGCCGCACCGCCACCGCCGCGGGGTCGACCTCCTCGCGGTCGGGATCGTCGAAGAGGGGCGTCCCCGCGGGGGGCCCGGCGGCGGTGACCAGGAGGAGGCCGAAGGTCGGGCGCCCCGCCCCGGCGCGGTGCGAGAGGACGAACCCCCCGCCGGGGAGGGGCTCCACGGCGGCGACGGTCCCCTCGAGCCCGGGGAGGAGCGGCGCCGACGCGCGGTCCGGGCGGCGCGGGTCGATGCGCCGCGCCTCCCCCCCCTCCACCAGGAGGAGGGAGCGATCCTCCCCCTCCCGGGGAAGGCGGCGGTCGGCCGCGGGAAGGCGCTGGCCGTGGACGGCATGGACGAAGGTCCCGTCCACGTGCACCGCGAGCAGGGTCGAGGCCCCGCCCTCGCGGTGGGTGAAGAGGATCCTCCCGTCGTTGAGCACGACGGGATCCCCGTCCTCGCCGGAGGCGTGGAAGGTGATCCGCCGGGCGCCGGTCCCGTCCTTCTCCACGGTCCAGAGGGCCCGCACCGCCGCCCCGCGGCCGCCGCGGAACCCCGGTGCCGGTCCGGCGAAGGCGACCCGGCCGTCGGGCAGCCGGACGGGGCGGGAGCAGTCCCCGCCCTCGAGCCCCGCCAGGCGGCGCAGGCCGCCGCCGTCGACCCGCATCTCGAAGATGGCGTCGGCGTCCCCCTCCTTCTCCCGCCCCGCGAAGAGCACCGTCTCCCCGTCGAAGGAGACGTGGGGGTGTCCCGCGGCGGCGAGCAGGGGGGCGAGGGGGGCGGGGGACCGGGGACCGGGGCCGTCGGGCTCGAGGCGGAGGAGCCGGCTCCCCGAGGGGAGGCGCCCCCCCTGGAGCGGGTCGCAGCCGGCGGGGAGGGAGGCGAAGATCAGCGCCCGGCCCCGGGCCGGCGCGGGGGTCGCCCCGCCGCCGCGGTCCCCTGCGACGTCGGGGAGGGCGAGGACCGCCGCCACCCCCGCCGCGAGGCCCGCCGCCAGGAGGACCTTCGCCCCCGTCACCGCGCCGCCTCCTCGCGCACCTCGAGGATGCGGTCCGCGGGAACCCCCTCGAGGACGGTCCGGGCTCCCGAGGCCCAGCGGACCTCGAGGCGGTCCACGGCGTGGGCCGCGCCGAGGCCGAAGTGCAGGCGCGGGTCCCCCTGCCCGAGGTAGACCGACGCGGCCCCGCACTCCATCGTCCGCGACCGCCCCCCCGCCGCCACCGTCACCTTGGCGCCGAGGGCCCCGGTGTTGGGGGAGAGGCCTCGGAGGGCCACGGTGATCCAGCCGTTCCCCGCGGGGGCCCGGTTGCGGAGCAGCACCGCCCGGTCCTGCACGTTCGTCACCACCACGTCGGTGCGCCCGTCGTTGTCGAAGTCCCCGGGGAGGCAGGCCCGCCCGTTGAGGCCCGCCCGGAACCACCCGCCGCCCCGCGTCGAGGCGTCGGCGAAGGTCCCGTCGCCGCGGTTCTCGAAGAGGAAGTCCTCCCTCCCCACCTCGTGGTGGAGGTCCCCGCTCACCACGAAGAGGTCCTCGTCGCCGTCGTCGTCGAAGTCGAGGAAGGCCGCCCCCCAGGCCGGGCTGTGGGCCCGGACCGCCAGCCCCGCGGCGAAGACCCGGTCCTCGAAGCGGCACTCCCCCCGGTTGAGGAAGAGGGAGCCGTAGGCGCTGTCGCTCACGAAGAGGTCCGGCCGCCCGTCCCCGTCGGCGTCGCCGAGGACGCCGGCCATGGCCGCCGTCGCCTCCCCCTGCATCCCGTAGGCGGTGCCGGCCTCCAGCGCCACGTCCCGGAACCGGCCGCCCCCCTCGTTGCGGAGGAGGAAGTTGGGCGTGGCGTCGTTGGCCACGTAGAGGTCCGTGCGTCCGTCCCCGTCGAGGTCCGCGGCGGTGACCCCCATGCCCCTGCCCGAGATCCCGGAGAGGCCCGCGGCGGCGGTGGAGTCCTCGAAGGTCCCGTCCCCGCGGTTGCGGTAGAAGGCGTGGGCCTCGGCCTCGTAGGCGAGGGGCCCGGGGAAGCCGTCGGGGGGGAAGAACAGCCCGTACGCGGCGTCGAAGTCCACGTAGTTGGCGACGTAGAGATCCGGGTCCCCGTCCCCGTCGGCGTCGAGGAAGACGGCCCCCACCCCGCACCGGGGGTCCCCCACGCCGGCCTTCGCCGTCGCGTCCTCGAAGGTCCCGTCTCCGCGGTTGCGGTAGAGGACGTCGGGGCCGACGTTCACCACGTAGAGGTCGGTGCGCCCGTCCCCGTCGTAGTCCGCCGCCGCCGCGGCGACGCCGGCCCCGGCGTCCCCGGCGCCGGCCCGATCCGTCGCGTCCTCGAAGGTCCCGTCCCCCCGGTTGCGGTAGAGGCGGTTCCCTTCCGTCCGGGACGGCGGGTCGCCCGTGGAGAGCCCCCGCACCCAGGCCGACTGGACGAGGTAGAGGTCCATCCACCCGTCCCCGTCGAAGTCGAGCACGCAGCCCCCGGAGCCGGCGGCCTCCACGACGCTGTCCATGCGGCCGTCCCCGAGGCGGTGAACGAAGCCGATGCCAGAGGCCGCCCCGGCGTCCACGAAAAGGTCCGCCGACGATGCCGGGGCCACGGTGCCCGTGGCCGCGGCGGCGGGAGGGGGAGGCTCCGGGGCGCTCCCGCGGCCCCGGGAGAGCGCCGACAGGCCGGCGAAGATCGCCGCCGCCGCGCCGAGGATCACGAGGGCCGGGAGGAAACGGAAGGACACGGGGAGGGGCCTCCGCGGGGGACCGCCGGCCCCGAAGGCCGGGGTTCCCCGTTGCCCTCACCGACGGGGACCACGACGAGGAGCAACGAGGGGCCGTGACGGATGTCATGTTCCACGCGGGCACATGACTTGCGACAACACCCGTCATGACCAGCCACCCCAAGAGCTGCCCCGACTGCGCCCAGAGGCGGAGGGGCTTCCTTTCGCGCCTGCCGAAGGAGATCCTCGACCAGACGATGTGCGTCATGCGGCGGAGGCGGTTCCCCGCCGGGTCCGTTCTCGGCCGGGAGGGGGAGGTCTGCGACGGGGTCTACGCCATCCAGGAGGGCCTCGTCAAGCTCGTGGGGCCGGGCCCCCACAACCACCCCCGCATCGTGGACCTCATGGGCCCCGGGGACCTCGTCGGCCTCGGCAGCGTATTCGGCCGGAAACTGACCTTCGATACGATCGCAATTACTGAATTGACGGCATGTTACAGCTCCGTGGCGGCCTTCAAGAGCCTCCTCACCTCGAACGCTTCCGTGGCCCTCGGCCTGGCCGATCACCTCTCCTGCGTGGTGGACCGGGAGGCGGAGCGCCTGCGGGGGCTCGGCACCAACACCGCCATCGAGCGGGTGGCCAGCTTCCTGGTGGACGGCCGCCTGCCCCGCACGGGCCCCAACAAGGTGATCCTGCCCCTGCGCCGCCGGGAGCTCGCGGCCCTCCTCGGGGTGGCCCCGGAGACCGTGGCCCGCTCCCTCACGCGCCTGGCCGCCGAGGGGCTCGTCAAGGTGTCCAGCAGGGAGATCCTCATCCTCGACGACGAAGGGTTGATTTCCCGCGCAGACGGACAGAAATCCGCACAGGCGGCGATGGTCGTCTAGCCGCCCTGCTCCTCCGCCGGGACCGGGGGCTCCGTCCCGGTGAAGAGGATGCGGTTGCAGGACCGGCACTGGGCGAGGCGGTTCCCCGCCACGGCCACGGACACGTCCTGGACCGTCACCTCCATCTGGCAGGTCCGGCAGAAGTGGGTCCCCTCGCCGTCCACCTCCACGGTCGTGATGCCGACGCCGTTGCGCGAGCCGCGGACCCGCTCGTAGACGGCCAGGACCTCGGGGTCGATCTCCGAGGCCAGGAGGTCCCGGATGGCGACCTTCTTCCCGAGCTTCTCCTCGACCACCGCCACCTGGGCCATGACGGACTTCTCCGCCTCCCGGTACTCCTCCTCGGCGTTGCGGACCTCGACGCGGATGCGCTCCATCGCCTCCTCCTGCACCTCCGTGTCGTCCATGATCCCGAGGATCGCCTCCTCCATCTTCTCGATGTCCGCCCGCGCGCTGCGGATGTTGAGGAGGAGCTCGCTGTAGACCTTGTTGGAGGTGGCGGTGTTGAGCTGCCCCTCGAGCTTGAGGATGTTCTCCTCCTTCGACCGCACGTCGAGCTCCTTGCGATCCGCGGCCTTGTGGCAGTCCTTGACCGCGTGCTCGGCCTCGGCCAGGCGCGCCCGCGCCGCCTCGACGGCGCGCTTCTCCTCGGCCAGCAGGCGGGGCTTCTCCTCGGCCTCCTCCCGGAGCTTCCGCACCTGCGCGTCCAGCCGCTGCAGGCGCATCACCTTCTCGACCGCTTCCGTCAGCGCTCCCACCTTCACCGCCTCCTTTCCTTCCCTTCCCTTCGACCCGCCCCCCGCCGCGTGATCCCCGCCCGAAACGGAAAGGGCCCGGCCTGGCGGCCGGGCCCCTCTCTCATCGGGCCGACTCGAGGAACCCCTCGAGCTTCCGCGCCCTCACGGGGTGCTGGAGCTTGCGCACCGCCTTGGCCTCGATCTGCCGCACGCGCTCCCTCGTCACCTTGAAGATCCGCCCGACCTCCTCCAGCGTGTACGTGTAGCCGTCCCCGATCCCGTAGCGCAGCTTGATGATCTCGCGCTCGCGGAAGGTCAGGGTCTGGAGGACCTTCTCGATCTTGTCCTTCAGCATCTCGTGGCTCGCCGCGGAGACCGGCGATTCCGCGGATTCGTCCTCGATGAAGTCCCCGAAGTAGGAGTCGTCGGAGTCCCCGATGGGGCGGTCCAGCGAGATCGGGTGCTTGGCGATCTTGAAGACGCGCTTGGTCTCGTCGACGGTGATGCCGCTGGCCGTCGCGATCTCCTCGATGGTGGGCTCGCGGCCCTTCTTCTGGACCAGCTCCTTGGTGACGTTGCGCAGCTTGGACATGGTCTCGATCATGTGGACCGGGATGCGGATGGTCCGGGCCTGGTCCGCGATGGACCGCGTGATGGCCTGCCGGATCCACCACGTCGCGTAGGTCGAGAACTTGTACCCGCGGCGGTACTCGTACTTCTCCACGGCCTTCATGAGGCCCGTGTTCCCCTCCTGGATGAGGTCGAGGAAGGTGAGCCCCCGGTTGCGGTACTTCTTGGCGATGGAGACCACGAGCCGGAGGTTCCCGGAGGAGAGCCTGCGCTTGGCCTCCTCGTACTGCGCGTAGCGGTCGTCCACCTGGGCGATGCGCCACCCGAGGCGGTCGGGCTGCTCCGCGGCCTCCAGGGCCCTGGCCGAGAGCCGCCCCTCCACCTCGGCGCGCTCCCTCTGCGCATCGGCGGTGCGGTTCCCCTTGAGGTCGACGAGGCGGCGCTCCAGTGCCTGCATCTCGTGGTGGGAGTCCCGCATCTTCTTCACGAGCTCGCGGAACTTCTTGATCTGGATGTGGAGCTCCTCGAGGAGCACCACGCCCCGGCGGCGCCGGTCCCGGATCCGCTTCAGGATGGCCCGGAGGGACCGGGGCTTCTCCCCGGCCCCGACCTGGGCCGTGTAGTCCTCCCGGTTGCGGTCCATCATGCGCTTGAGGGAGGCGAGGTTCTCGGGCAGGCGGTTGCTGAGCTCGAGCTTCGCGGCGCTCGGATCGGTGCTCGTGTTGATCTTCAGCGTGCGGTCGAAGGCGAGGTCCCCGCGGCGCACGTCCTCGAGGATGGTGATGGCCGCGTCGAGGGCGACGCCGGACTCCAGCACCTTCTTCCGGAACCGCTTCCGGGTCAGCTCGATCTGCTTGGCGAGGCGGATCTCCTGCTCCCTCGTGAGCAGGGGGATCTCCCCCATCTGCGTCAGGTACATGCGGACGGGGTCGTCGATCTTCTCCGTCGGACCGGCGTCCTTGAAGATGTCCGATTCCTCCTCCTCCTCCTCGACGGGGGCCTTGCGGCCGGGCTCGTCGTCGGCGTCGGCGAGGACGCCGGGGGCGTCCATGTCGTCGGCGTCGGCATCCCCGTCGCCGTCGGCGTCGATGTCGGCGTCACCGTCGCCCTCGGCCTCGGTCTCGACGTCGCCGCCGGGGCCGTCCTTCTCGCCGTCCGCGGTCCCCTCCTCGACGACCTCGATCCCCATCTCCTCGAGGGAGGTCATGATGGTCTCGACCTTGTCCGTGGAGTCGTCGGGCAGGACCCTGTTGAGCTCGTCGTAGGTCACCCACCCGCGCCGCTTGCCCTCCTCGACGAGGGCGCGGAACTCGGGCCCCCCCGTCCGGTCGGCGGCGGCGTCGATGCGGGAGGCCGCCGCCGTGGCCTGGGGGGAGCCGGCGACGGCCTTCCCCGCGGCGCGGCCCGCGGGCCTCGCCGGGGACTTCCCGCCGGGCTTCGCGGCGCCCTTGCCCGCGGGCTGCGCCGCCTGCGCGGCGGGCTTCGCCGGCTTCTTCGCCGTGTTCTTCGTCTTCGTGGCCAAGGTGATCACCTCTTGACGGGCCGGGGAGGAGCCTTCCGCTCGGCCTGGAGCCTCTGCAGCTCCGCCAGCCAGCGGTTCTCCTCCTGCTGATTGTCTTTCGTGCGGGCCTCGGCGAACATGCGCCGGGCCTCCTCCATGCGCCGATCGTGGTTCTGCGAGGCGACGCAGTCGTCGAACTGCCTGCGGAGGTCTTCGGCGTCCTTCTCCCCCGCCGAGGCGGTGAGGGCCGCGACCTCGTCGGCGAGGACGTCGTCCCCGAGGGAGGCCGCGCAGGCGGCGGGGTCCGCGTCGCCCCCCCCGGAGCTGTCGACGACGGCGCGGGCGATGCGCGCGAGGGACCCCGAGGCGAAGGACTCCGGGGGGGCCTCCGCGGCGAGGCGCCCGGCGAGGCCGGGGACGCCGAGGGCCGCCTCGAGGAGCATCCTCTCGCGGCGGCTCCCGGAGACGGGCCCCGTTCGGACCGGCGCGGGGGAGGGAGCCCCCGCCCCGCCCCCCGCCGTCCCGGCGCGGGGGTGGGAGGGCGCGATCTGGCGGGCCCGGGCGCGGATCTCCTCCTCGGAGAAGCCGAAAGTCCCCCCGATGCGCCCCAGCATGAGCCCCCGCCGGACGGCGTTGGGGACGGAGGAGACGGTGCGGATCATCTCGTCGGCGGCGGCGGTGCGGCCGGCGATGCCGGCGAGGTCGTTGCGGGCGGCCGCCCCGGCGAGGAGGTGGTCGAAGACGTCGCGGGCCTCCCCGAGGGCCTTCCGCAGGGGCTCCGGGCCGCGCAGGACGAGGAGGTCGCAGGGGTCCTTCCCCTCGGGGAGGACGGCCACCCGGGC
This sequence comes from uncultured Planctomycetota bacterium, assembly GCA_964370855.1. Lineage (GTDB taxonomy): Bacteria > Planctomycetota > JAJSAM01 > JAJSAM01 > JAKLKS01 > JAKLKS01. The sequence continues at coordinate 16,020 of CAYJMF010000101.1, forward strand.
GTCGAGCTCCGCCTCCAGCAGGATGCCCAGGGCCCGGTCCGCGGCGTTCTTCCCCGCGGCGTCGGAGTCGTAGACCAGCACGATGCGGTCGGCGAACCGCCGCATGAGGGAGGCGTGGGAGGGCGTGAAGGCGGTCCCGAGGCCCGCCACGGCGTCCCGGACCCCGTGCTGGTGGGCCATGATGACGTCCATGTACCCCTCCATGACGGAGAGGACGCGGGTCCGCCCCGCCTCCTCCCGGGCCCTGTCGAGGCCGAAGAGGAGGCTCCCCTTCTGGAAGACGGCGGAGTCCGGGGAGTTGAGGTACTTGGGCTGGTCGTCGCCGAGGGCCCTCGCCCCGAACCCGACCACCCGTCCCGTGGCGTCGGCGATGGGGAACATGACGCGATGGCGGAAGCGGTCGTAGTGGCCGTCCCCGCCCCGGCCCCCCTGCTTGCGGGGGACGACGAGACCCGCGGACTCGAGGACCTCCACGGGGATGCCCTCGCGCCGGGCCGACAGCAGGAGGCCGTCCCAGCCCTCCGGGGCGTAGCCGAGGCGCCACTCCAGGGCGGTCTCGCCGGTGAGCCCGCGGGCCTTGAGGTAGGCGGCCCCCTCGGAGCCCTTCAGGTTCCCCTGGAACCAGCGGCAGGCGAAGGCGAGGGCCTCGTGGGCGGCGTCCTTGGCCCCGGCGGCCTCCCGCTGTGCGGCGGCGGCGGCGGGGTCCGGAGGGTCGAGGCTGATGCCCGCGTCCCGGGCCAGCATGCGCAGGGCCTCGGGGAACTCGACCCCCTCCTTCTCCATGACGAAGGAGAAGGCGTCCCCGCTGCGGTTGCAGGAGAAGCACTTCCAGCGCTGGCTCTCGGGCCAGACGTGGAAGGAGGGGTCCCTGTCCTCGTGGAAGGGGCAGCCCGCGGAGAAGCTGCGGCCGCTCCGCCGGAGGGGAAGGTAGCGCTGCACGAGGGCGACGACGTCCGTCGCCCTGCGGACCTCCTCCTTGCGGTCGTCGGCCATCCTTCGGATCAAGGTCGCTCCGTTGCAATCCCGTGCAGTCCCGGCCCCGCCGCCGGGCCCCGGGAACCCGCCCGCGGCCGTCCTTCCCTCCCCCGGCGGCGGGTCCGGGGGCAGGGGTCCCGTGCTCCGGGGGTCCGCCCGGGATGGGCAAACCATCCACCCTAAGAGGGGGGGGACCGGGGGCCAAGGAATTGTACGCGGCCCGGCCCCCGGGGGTGGGGGCGGGGGGGGGGGCCCGCGGGGCCCCCCCCCCCCCCGGCCCCCGGG
>CAYJMF010000102.1:0-8555 GCA_964370855.1 uncultured Planctomycetota bacterium
CCCCCCGATGGTGCACTCCCGGGCGCCCCGGTCACGCCAAGCCCCCTCGACGGGACAGGAGCCGCTTTTTGAACCCCTCCCCTACTCCCTCCCATACCCCACGCAGAACCTGATCCTCCCCGGCACCGCCATGGGGAAATCCCCCGCCGGCCGCAGCTTCGACTTCCTCGCCTCCCTCTCCCCGAGGGCCCGCTCCGCCGGCTCGAGGCCCGCGGACTTGGGGCAGAGGAGGAGGCCGCCGCTGCGGAGGAGGCCGCGGGCTTCGCGCGCGAGCTTGCCGAGGTCCCCCACGGCGCGGGCCGTCACGAGGTCGCAGGCCCCGTCGAGATCGGGCCGGTTGTGGCGCAGCTCCCGCCCCCGGCCGCGGACGACCTCGGTGTTGGAGAGGCCGAGCTCCGCCGTGATGGACGCGAGCCACTCCACCTTGCGCCCCTCGGACTCGACGAGGATCCAGCGGCTCCCGGGGAAGGCGGCGGCGAGGGGGACGCCGGGGAAGCCGGCCCCGGTGCCGATGTCCACGCAGAGGGGCCCCCCCCCGAGGTCCACTCCGGCGGCCTTCGCGGCGCCGGCAAGGGCGAGGGAATCGAGCAGGTGGTCCACGACCATGTCCCCGGGCTCGAGGATGGCCGTCAGGTTCTGCGTCTCGTTGGCTTCCCGCAGGCGGTCGAGGAAGCGGGCGAGGAGCCGGACCGCGGCCCCGTCCACGGGGGCCCCCGCCGCGGCGGCGTCGGCGGGGAAGGAGGGGGGAAGGGGGATCAACTCCGGCCCCGGTCGGGGTCGCTGCGGTCGGGGCCGGCGCGATCGGCGCCGCGATCCCCGCCTCCTCCCCCGCCGCCGGAGAGGCGGAAGAAGCCGAGGATCTCCGAGAGGAGGTTGGAGGAGGTCCGGTCCCGGTCCCGGGAGGCGGACTCGGACCGCGCCTTCTCCGAGAGATCGACCAGCTTGAGCCTCCGATCGGCGGCGAAGTCGGCCATGTGCTTCGTGAACTCCTGGTGCTCCGTGAGCACCGGCGCGAGGTCCCGCGCGGCGATGGAGAAGACGCGGAGATCGGAGGCGGCGAAGACCGTGGCGGAGCGGGGCGCCCCCGTGAGGAGGGACATCTCCCCGAAGAACTGCCCGGGGCCGAGCCGCTCGATGTCCTGGGTTCCCTCCACGTCCACGGCGATGCGGACCTCCCCCTCGACGATGAAGAACATCCGGTCCCCCGCCTCCCCCTGGCGCGCCACCCGCTCCCCCTCGAGGAAGAACTCGTCCCGGGCCTGCCGTGCCAGCCACTCCAGGCTCTTCTCGGGGAGGGGGGCGAAGATGGGCGAGGCGCGCAGCATCTCCATGTTGCGGAGCCTGCGATCGCGGTCCTGGGCCTCGGAGAGCGAGGGGGGCGCGTCCCACTCCTTCTCCCGCAGGACGACGTTGCGGATGGGGTAGGCGATCTCGATGCCGGCGCGCTGGAAGGAGTACCAGACGCGCTGCATCACCTCGCCGCGGATCCCCTCGAGGTTCTCCGGATCGTCGATCCAGAACCGGATCTCCCACTTCACCGTGGAATCGGAAAAGGCGTTGATGCGGATGGCCGGATCCGGCCGCCGGAGCACGCCGGGCGCCCCGAGGACGGCCCTCCGGATCGCCTCCCGGGTCTCCATGGGGGGGTGCCGGTAGTGGACGCCCACGTAGGCCCGCACCCCGAGGATCCGGTCGGGGCGGGAGAGGTTGATGATGCGGATGCGGGCGAGGAGGCTGTTGGGGAAGACGACGCTCTGGAGGTCCCGGGTGATCATCCGGGTGGATCGCCAGGTGATCTGGTCCACCCGGCCCTGCCGCTCCTCGACTTCGATCCAGTCCCCGATCTCGAAGGGGCGTTCCGAGACCATGGTGATGCCGTCGATGAGCGTGCCCAGGGTCGGCCCCACGGCGAGGGAGACGGCCAGGGTCAGGGCGCCGGCCACGAAGGAGAGATCCCACTTCTCGGTGCCGATGACGGGCTTGACCATGATCAGGGCGATGATCACGAGGAGCGCCCATCGGATGCTGTCCCGGAGGATCTTCGGGACCTTCCAGCCGAGGGTCTCCTCCCGCTCCCTGGAGAAGACGAGGGCGTCGATGACGACTCCGGAGATGTAGAGCCCGATGACGATGACGAAGTAGAGGAGGACCTTCTCGGCCCCCGTCGGATCCCTGCCCGCGGCGAGGATCCGGGTGGAGACGTAGACCCCCACGGTGGGCACGTAGACGAGGGCCGCGAAGAAGGTGAGGGCGGCCTCCTTCCCGTGGCGGCGGAGCCAGCGCCCGATGCGGAACAGGAGCAGGCTCAGGATGACGGCGACGAGGAGGGTGAATCCGATCTCCAGCGCCTGGTCGCGGGAGACCTCGAGCCCGAAGAAGCCGAAGGCCGGGACGGGAAGGACTCCCAAGGGCTAGAACCTCTCGCTCACGACCTTCGCCTGGAGGAACAGGCCGAGGTAGTCGCGCCCCCCCGCCTTGCTGTCGGTGCCGGACATGTTGAAGCCGCCGAAAGGCTGGCTGCCGACGAGGGCGCCGGTGCACTTGCGGTTGACGTAGAGGTTGCCGATGTGGAAGCGGCGCTTCGCCTCCTCGATGCGGTCGCGGCGACGGGTGAAGACGGCCCCGGTGAGGCCGTAGAGGGTGTTGTTGGCGATGGACAGGGCGTCCTCGAAGTCCTTCGCCGTGATGACGGAAAGGAGGGGGCCGAAGACCTCCTCCTGGGCGAGGCGGGCCCGGGGGGCGATGCCGTCCACCACCGTCGGCTGGAGGAAGTTGCCGTCCCGGTCGAGGGGGCCGCCGCCGGCCACGATCTTCCCCTCCTTCGCCGCCACCTTCATGTAGGCGTGGATGGAGTCGAAGGCGGACCGGCTCACGACGGGGCCCATGTCGGTCTCGCGCTCCCAGGGATCGCCGACGCGGAGCTTCGCCGTCCGCTCGACGACCATGGAGAGGAGCTCGTCGTGGACTTCCTCGACCACGATGAGGCGCGAGCAGGCGGAGCACTTCTGGCCCTGGAAGCCGAAGGCGGCCTGGACGACGCCCTGCGCGGCGGCCTCGAGGTCGGCGTCGGCGTCCACGACGATGGGGTCCTTGCCTCCCATCTCGAGGACGGTGCGCTTGAGCCAGATCTGGCCCTTCGGGGTCTTCGCGGCCTTCTCCTGGATGCCGAGGCCGACGTCCATGGACCCGGTGAAGGCGATGAAGCGGGTGCGGGGGTCGCAGACGATCTTCTCGCCCACGACGGCGCCGCTCCCGGTGAGGAAGGCGAAGACGCCGGGGGGGATGCGGCACTCCTCCTGGAGGATCTCGGCGAAGCGCAGTCCGATGGCGGGCGAGTCGGAGGCGGGCTTGAGGAGGACGCAGTTGCCGGTGACGAGGGAGGCGGCGGTCATGCCGACGAGGATGGCGAGGGGGAAGTTCCACGGGGGGATGACGGCGCCGACGCCGAGGGGAATGTAGGTGAGTTCGTTCTCCTCGCCGGGGATGTGGGTGAGGGGCTGCTTCTCGGCCCAGCGGTACGCCTCGCGGGCGTAGAACTCGCAGAAGTCGATGGCCTCGGCGACGTCGCCGTCGGCCTCGGCCCAGTTCTTGCCGACCTCGTGGACCATGGTGGCGGCGAGCTCGAACTTGCGACGGCGCATGACGGCGGCGGCCTTGAGGAGGTAGCCGGCCCGCTCCTCCACGGGGACGTGGCGCCAGGTCTCGAAGGCGCGGGTGGCGGCGACGATGGCCTGTTCGACGTCGGCGGGGGTGGCCTTGGAGTAGCGGCCGATGACGCGGTCCTTCGTGGAGGGGTCGAGGGAGGGGAAGGCGTCGTCGCGGGAGATCCACCTGCCGTCCACGAGGATGCGGCCGTGCTCCCCGAACCGGGAGCGGGCGCGGGCGAGGCCCTGCTCCATGGCCTTGCGGTTGTCCTCGCGGGTGAAGTCGGTGAAGGGCTCGTTGACGAAGGGGGGAAGCATCGGGGTCTCCTCTGTGCGTGGTACCGCCGGGGTTCGGGTGCCGGACGTGGATCCTACCGCAGGGGAGGGGGGGGGCGAAGGGGGGAGGAGGGGGCGGGGCGACGTGGACGGGCCGGGCCTTCGCCGTGGAGCGGCAGCCTCGCCATCGGCCCCTACGACCCGTTCCTACGGGAGTTATCCATGCACTCCGAGCGGGTCCCCGCCTGCGTTCCGGCACGGGAATCCGCCGCGGGCCGTTCGAAGATGGAGGTCATCGAATCCACTTGTTAGGGCGATGGGCGTCCCCGACTTACTTCGGGACCGTCCACACTTCCCCGTTCCTTCCCGTCCGGTCGATCGCATGGTCGGACAGAACATCGGTCCCCGTGAACGCCCATGTGGGGTCGATCTCCCTGTTCCCGGCGATGCCACCCGAATTCCCGCATTCCAGGATCTCCCCGCGGCGCCCGGCGAAGAACATCTTCCTTCCGCTGGCTCCCCATTCCAGGGGAGTCGCGTAGACGCACCAGGTCTTCTCTGCGGCGTCGATGCCAATGTTCCCGGTTCCTCCCAGGATTGAGATCGCCCCTTCCGCGATTCCCGCCCTCACCCACCGGGAGGGCGTGCCCCCGTCGGGCAGGAAGAACGTGAACCTGTATCCCCCTTTCACCAGGCTGCCATCAGCCTCAATGCGGTCCGTCAGGCCGGCAACCGGCAGACCCGGGTACCAGCCGGACACCCTCTCGAACGAACAGGCGGGCGGAATGGACCCTGCCACCAGCCCGGCACGCAACGGACTGGCTCGAAACAACTCGATCCCTGTCGCGAACTCCCCGATGCCGTCCCGATCCACATCGATGTACTTCCACACTTGGCACTGGGCTTGCTCCAGCGCGAATCGCAGCATCATCCTCCTTGCGCCCCGTTCGCAACTCGTGACCTCGTCCTCATCCGCCAGCGGGGCTTCAGCAACATCCCTTACGGGTTCGTTCACTCCCCCTTCATCGACAGGCCCCTCCCCCTCCGGAGGTTGGGACTCAGAGGTTGATTCCCCCATGCTCCGCCTTGCACCGGTCTCATCGGTGGAGCAGGCCGACCCGAGGACACCGACAATCCCGACCCATGCGGCGACTTCAACCGTCCTTCGGATGTTCACGTTCATCGCCTTCCTCCGATTCCCTTCAGTAGCTCCTCGCCAACCGCGATGCTGGCCAAGCGCCTCCGCCCCCCCTTCCCCGCCCGTGGGAGGAAAGTGCCTGGCACGATCTTCCCACCGTACCATCCCCCCCATGGAGATCCTCTCCGCCCCCTTCGACCTCCCCGGCAGCGCCGGCGAACGCGTCCGCGGCGAAATCCGCCGCCCCGCCGATGCCGTCGGCCCGGTGCCCGTCGTCCTCGTCCTCCACGGCTTCAAGGCCTTCCGCCAGTGGGGCTTCTTCCCCTGGTTCGGCGAACGCATCGCCGCCCTCGGCTTCGCCTCCGTCGTCTTCGACTTCTCCCACAACGGCACCGACGGCACCGGCACCGGCTACCCCCGCCCCGATCTCTTCCGGAAGATGTCCTGGCGCACCCACCAGGACGACCTCGGCGCCGTCCTCGAGGCCCTCGTCGCGGGCCGACTCCCCGGCGGCCCCGTCCTCGATCCCACCCGCGTCGCCCTCGTCGGCCACAGCCTCGGCGGCGGCCTCGCCGTCATCGAGGCGGCCCGCCGCCCCGGGTTCCGGTGCGTCGTCGGCCTCGCCCCCGTGAACCGCGCCGACCGCTTCTCCCCGAGGGAGAAGGAGTCCTGGCGCGCCCGCGGGGAACTCCCCATCGTGAACTCCCGCACCGGGGAGGTCCTCCCCCTCGGCCTCGGCTACCTCGACGACGCCGAGCGCCGCGCGGAAGAACTCGACGTCGTCGCCGCGGCGGCCCGGCTCCCCTGCCCCCTTCTCGTCGTCCACGGCGCGGACGACACCAGCGTCCCCTTCCCCGAGGGCCACTCCCTCGTCGAGAGCGCCATCGCCGCGGGGAGGCCGGCCCGCTTCGCGAAGATCCCGGGCACCCAGCACACCTTCGACGTCGTCCACCCCTTCGCCGGGGAGACCCCGGCGCTCCTGCGCGCATGGCAGGAGATCTCCTCCTTCCTCGTCACCTATCTCCTCCGGTTCAACCCCCTGGATCCGCCCCGGGGAAGGGAGCCCTGACATGGCCTGGATCGCCACCGTCGCCGACGGGGACGCCGAGGGGGACCTCAAGCGCCTCTACGACGCCGCCGTCGGCCGCGCGGGGAAGGTGTGGAACATCGTGCGCCTCATGAGCCCGAACCCGGCGGTGCTGGAGGCCTCCATGGGCCTCTACCGGGCCGTCATGTTCGGCCCCTCGCCCCTCTCGCGGCGGCAGAGGGAGATGATGGCCACCGTCGTCTCCGCCACCAACGGCTGCCACTACTGAATGCACGCCCACGCCGGCGACTTCCGGTCGGAGGTCGGGAAGGACGGGAGCGGGGACGACGCGGAGGCCCTCGGGGAGGCGCTGCTCCACGACTGGCGGCGGGCGGGGCTCGGGGAGGAGGACCGCGCGCTGTGCGCCTTCGCCGAGGCCCTCGGTCGTGCTCCGGAGCGGATGGGGCGAGAGGACCTCGAGCCGCTCCGCGCCGCGGGGTTCGACGACCGCGCCATCCACGACGCGGCCCAGGTGATCGCCTACTTCTCCTACATCAACCGCGTGGCCGACGGACTCGGCGTGGACCTCGAGCCCGGGATGCCGCCGGCGCCGGGGGCGCCGCCGCCATACTGAACCCGACCCAGATTGGCGGCGGGGGCGGACCATCATCGCCTGGGAGGAAGGGTCTCGCCCCCGCCGCCAATCTGGGTCGGGTTCAGTATGGCGGCGGCATCACCCGGTACATCGCCTCGAAGAAGAGCCGCTGCACCGGGTGCTTCCTAAGGAACACCGTCTCCCACTCCTTCGGAATCGGGTAGTCCTCGCGCCGGATCACGACCCTGTCGTAGGGGTTGACGGACCGCTCCCACTGCTTCGTGTAGAAGAACCCCGCCGTGTGTTTCCCCACCTCTCCGAGGTAATGGGCGATCTGCTCCGGGCGCATCTCGTGGAGGGAGGAGATGTTCACGAAGAGCCCCGCCCCCCACGGAGGCACGAGGGCGAGCTGGTTCGGCGTGAGGAACCCGATGCGGGCCTCCTCCATCTCGGCCCGCACGTCCTCGTACCGCGTGAAGCGGCAGAACCGGAAGGCCGGCCGGCCGGGAAAGAGCCGCGTCAGGTACTCCTGCGCGATGGCGAGAGCCGGGGGGATGTCCACGATGAAGTACCGGAGCGTCGGATCCTGCTCGAGCAGCACCCACGCCACCCGCCCGTAGCCGGCGCCGAGTTCGAGGACGCCGTTCCCGCCGACGGCATTCCCGGGAAGTCCGTCGAGCATGGCGTTCGCCTCGAGGACGGAATTGCAGAGATCCTGGGAGATGCGCCGCCCCCGGTGGAGCACCGAGAGGGGATGGCCGAGGTCCGGCTCCTCGAGCCGGTCGAGGAGCCCCCGAGCGTCGCTCCGCCGCGCCACTTCCCAGAGCATGGCCACGAAGGCGGCGTAGCCCTTGCGCCGCATTCCCGAACGGAAGGGGTTGTCCCGCCACGTGTGGTCCTCGAAGTAGCCGGGGTCGAGGACCCGGGCCGAGAGCACGGGGCCCGTCGGCCGCGCGAGCCAGCGCCGGAGCACCGTGCGGAACTGGTCGCTGCCCATGCCCGCCGGGAGGAAGTGGAAGTAGTTCTGGTTGACGGTCCGCTTGAACTCGGCGAAGCCGGAGCCGGCGAGCTGGTCGAGGTTGAGCTCGTTGAGGAACTCCCAGTAGGCCGAGGGCTGCACGATGGCCGGCGCCCCCTTCATCTCCTCCAGCATCCCCCGCAGCGCCGGGAGCCCGTCCCCCTCCCCGGCGCGGGCCGGCCGCTCCACGGGGCGCGGCACGTGGTGGGCGAGGGGGAAGAACTCCTTGAAGCCGGCGGGCCGCTCGGGGCGGAGGCCGTCGCGGAGGCCGCGGAGAAGGGCCCGGGCCTCGGCCCGCCGCCCCGTCGCGAGGCGGAGGGCGACGCGGGGAGCGGCGGCGAGCAGGGTCCGCGGCCAGAAGAGGAGCCGGCGCCGCGCCGCGCCGGAATGGCGCAGCGCCAGGAGGACCCGGTTGCGGGCGTCGAGGTAGAGGCCCGGGGGATCGGCGGGCCCGGCGAGGGGATCGTCGGCGCACCGGGCGGCGGCGGAGCCGCAGAGGAGGAGCGGCCGTCCGCCTTTCGCCGCGCGGGCGCACCAGTCGAGGTCGTCGCCGCGGGCGAAGAAGGTCTCGTCGAGGGTGCCGAGGGCGTCCCACCCGGCGCGGGGGAGGAGGAGGGCGCGGAAGGGGAGGAAACCGGTCTCGCGGGTCTCGGGAGGATTCCCCGCGGAGTCGAGGGTGATCCCGCCGACGGGATCCCACCGGCCCCCATCGAAGAACGTCCTCCCCCCGCCCCCCGCCTCGATCAGCCGCGGCCCCACGGCCGCCGCGTCGGGCCGGGCCGCGGCGGCCGCGCGGCGCGCCCCCCCCCCCCCCGGCGCCCCGGGGGGGCCCCCCCCCGCGGGGCCCCCCCCCCCCC
>CAYJMF010000102.1:8565-9127 GCA_964370855.1 uncultured Planctomycetota bacterium
GCGGGGCTGAGCGCCGCCAGCGCCCCGGGCTCCAGGGTCGTCCCCGCCTCGAGGAGGAGCACGTCCCCGGCCCCCGCCTCCCTTGCCGCGGCCATCCCCCGGTTCACGGCGCCGGCGAAGCCGTGGTCGCGGGGGAGGAGGAGCGTACGCGCGGGAGGGGAGGCGGGCCGAGGCCCCTCCTCCTGCTGCGCGTGGGCGACGACGACCACCGGGTCCGCCGCCCCGCCGAGGGATCGGAGCGTCGCCTCCGTGTCCGAGGCCCGCCCCCGGTGGAGGATCACGGCACCGAGGGGGGGAGGGGGGGGCACGGGGAAAGACTACGGCGCCCGGCGGGGGTTCTCCAGGACGGAGCGGACGTAGGCGCGGAAGGGGGCGGGCTCCTCCTCCCGCTCCGCCGCATCCCTGAGGGCGGTCCAGGCGTCGGGGTGGTCGCACTGCGCCAGCGCCCAGGCCAGGGTGCGGCGGGCGGGGAGGTCCTGCTCCACGGCGAAGCGACGAAGCAGCGCCGCGGGGGGGGGGGGGCGCCCCCCCCCCCCCCCGCCGCGGGGGGGGCCGCCGCCCC
>CAYJMF010000102.1:9137-13769 GCA_964370855.1 uncultured Planctomycetota bacterium
GGCGGGGCGGTCCTGCTCCACGGCGACGCGCCGACGCCGCGCCGCGGCGGCGGCGGCGAGCCGAAGCCGGCCGAGGCCGAGGTAGGCCTCCTTCCGCACCGCCGCCTCCGCCGCCCCCGACAGCGCCTCGAGGGGGGGACGCGCTCCCGCCATCCCGGTGTAGCCGAGGACGCCGGCGATGTGGGCCCGCGTCGCCGCGTCGGCCCCCGCCGTCCGCGCCGCCAGCAGCTTCAGCGCCTCCTCGTCCCCGAGGAGACCCAGCGCCTCCCCGGCCGCCGGGCGGAGCGCGAAGCCGTCCGGTCCCAGCACCGCCTCCACCAGCAGCGCCCCGGCCCCCTCCGGCCGCAGCATCCCCACGGCCCTGGCGAGATGGACCCGCCCACGATCCCGGTTGGGCAGCGCCCGGAAGGCCGCCACGAGGTCGGCCCGCTCCGTCTCCGTCGCCCCCTCCAGCACTCCCGTCTCCCGCACCAGGTCGAAGGCCGCGCCCGCGCGCACCCGCGGCGACCCGTCCCGCACCGCCGCCACGAGGGCCGCGCGGATCTTCCCCGGCGTCAGGAACTTCCCCCCGGGGCCGAGGTCCTCGCAGAGCGTCCGCACCAGCGCCGTCGTCGCCGCGTCGGCGCCTCCGGCGTTCTCCTCGACGGGGAGGAGGCCGAGGGCCCCGCCGTGGACCGACACCCGCCCCTCCTCGGGGACCGACAGGAAGGCGACGGTCCGCACCCCGGGCAGGATGCGCACGTCCTCCATGTCCGGGAGCCCGGGCACGGCGAGCACGTCGCCGGCCTTCGCGCCCTCGCCCCGCAGCACCTCCTCGACGACGAGGGAGCCGAGGATCCCCTCCTTCGCCTCCCCGGCCTCCGCCCCCCGCACCACCGCCACGAGCCCGGCCCGGCGCACGAGGTTGAGGGGGGTCACGTCCTCCTCGGCCCGGGACTCGGCCCGGGCGGGGAGGGGGAGGGCGGCGGCGAGGAGGAGGAGGCCGACGACGGCCGCTCCCGCGTTCCTACTGGTCATAGATCATCCTCCGGAGCAGGTAGGCCATGTTGAGTGGGTTGAAGCCCATGAGGTCGCTCCCCGACAGCGTCGCGTCGGAGAAGGAGGTCGCCGCCTCCATGATGTTCGGCCCCGTGGAATCGATGTGGAAGGAGGTCGTGAAGGTGGCCGAGTCGATGAAGGGGGTGTTGGGGTGGGCGTTCCCGAAGAGCCCCGCCGGCGGCGCCCCGTCGGGCACGAGGCCCGTCGAGTGGCCGATCTCGTGGGCCCCCGTGCAGGAGAGGTAGAGGGCGAAGCGGTCGATGGCCGTCATGATGAGGTCGTAACGTGCCTTGAGGGAGGCGCCGGCCGACGCGTAGTCGAAGGTGCCCGACAGCACCACGGCGTCGTCGTTGCTGGTCCCCACGGGGGTCCCGCCTCGGGAGGCCTTGGAGATGAGCGGATCGAAGGTCGCCGGGAAGAGGGTGGACTCGGGGTCGTTGATCCGGACCCGGATCATGTGCGTGGCGAAGGTGCCGAGGTTGAGCCCCGTGGCGACGCCGGTGTTGGAGTCGTTCTCCTGCCCGGTGTTGCGGAGGTTGATGGTCGCCCGCCCGATGGTCCCGCCGGAGGCGTTGGGCCGCTCGTCCCCGGTGAAGGTCATCATCGAGAAGCCGGAACCCGAGGTCCATCCCGCGGGGGCCACCGTCCCGCCCCCGCTCTTCGTCTCCCCCTCCAGCAGGAACTCGATGTCGGCGGCGTCGGCACCGCGGGTCCCGTCGTAGCCGATGCCGTAGCGCTGGTTCAGCCGGCCGCGGATCGCCTCCTTCACGAGCATCCGCACGATGGCGTTGGTCCCCGTGGCGGAGCCGTTGGTCACCGTCGTGGCGTCGGTCCCGCTCTCCGTCCCGTTGAGGCCGACGAGGAACAGGTCCTCCTTGAAGTCGGCGGTCCCGTTGGTGGAGAGGGAGGTCGTCACGGTGATGGGCTTCGAGTGGCTCCCGCTCCCCCCCGCGGAGGAGGAGATGTCGTAGATGTCCTGGTCGAAGCGCAGGAGCCACGACTGCCTCGTGTTGAAGGGGTCCCGGTCCGTGGCGGCGGTGCCGGCCCCGTTGGCGATGGTCTTCGCGATGTTCGCGGCGTCCACGGTGAGGGTCGCCGCCGTCGCCGGGTTGCCGGCGTAGTCGCTCACGTTCACCGTGAACACCACGTTCGTCCCCGATGCGAGGGCGTGGGTCCCGGGCACGGTCCAGGCGGCCCCGAGGGGGGTGACGGTGAAGAGGGAGCCCAGGGGCTGCCCCGCGCCGACGCTCCCCATGGCCACGGAGGAGGTGCAGGTGAAGGTCGAGGGGTCGATGCCGCTCCCCCCGGTGTCGGAGAAGGAGACGTCGATGGTGAACCCGGAGAATGGGAGGTAGACGTCGAAGGCCGTCGCCGCGCCGGTGCCCGTCGTCGTCCCCCCGCCGGAGGTGCCCGACGCGTAGGTGCCCGACCCGTTCATGGACTGGGGGAGGGCGTCCACGGTGAGGGATTGTGACGGCGCCGTCCCGTCCATGGCCGCCGTCGTGAAGGAGGCCGCGAAGGCGGCGTTGAGGGCGTTCCCCGAGAGGTCGCGGAGCCCCGTGGAGACCCCGATGGTGTAGGAGGTCGAGAGGGAGAGCTTCGTGCGGGGCGTGAGGATCACGTTCATGCAGGCGGCGTCGAGGTCCATGTCGCAGGTCACCGTGGCCGCCCCCTGCTTGAGGGTCACCGCGGCGGCCAGCGTCGTCGGGTCCACGGGCTCGGAGAAGAGGACCGAGGGGGCGGCGTCCACGTCCACGCCCGTGGCCGATGCCGCGGGACTCGTGGAGGTCACCGTGGGCTTCACGGTGTCCGTCGCCGTCCCGGTGGTGAAGTTCGACTGGTAGACGGGCCCGCCGAAGGGGGTCGCATCGAAGGCGTTGCCCGCCGTGTCCTGGAGGAGGTTCGTGGTCTGGGCGTTGAGGTGGATCTGCGCGACGTAGATGGAGTTCGTGGAGAGGGTGCCGCCGGTGGCGGCGCCCCGCTGGATGACGACGAAGCGGTTGCGGGGGCCCGGCCCCGCGGCGATGACGGAGGGGTTGGCGATGTCGTTGGGCCCGGACACGGCGGACCGGAAGTAGACGAAGTTCGTCGAGGTGATGGGCGCCGTCGTCACGGGCTCGCTCATCACGAAGATCACCTTCTGGAGGTTCGTCGCCACCCCCGTCGCCCCGCCCGCGGGGACGACGGAGGAGACCGACGGCCCCGTGGCGTCGGCGTCGTAGGTGAACCCCCCGGCGAGGGTCGCGTCCCCGGCCCCGTTGCTGACGGCCACGTCCACGGCGGTGCCCCCGGAGGGGGAGAGGGAGGCCGCCGCCGGCACGGTGCAGAGGAGGTTCCCCGGGTCGATGTAGGCCACGGCCTCGGCGGGGAGGCCGCCGAAGGTCACCGTCGCCTGGGGCTCGATGAGGGTCCCCTGGAGGAGGACGCGGGTCCCCGCGGATCCCGTGGCGGGGGTCACGGAGGTCAGCGCGAACACCGCGGGGGCGGTGACCGTGAAGGCCGAGACCTTGCTCCCGCTCTTCGAGTCGGGGTTCGTCACCGTCACCGTGCGGGCCCCCGTGGAGACCCCCGTGGACGCCGTGGAGGCGATGTCGAAGGTGACGGAGAGGGAGGTCGCGGAGTCGAAGGTCGCCTGGACGTTGGAGATCCCGTTGGTGCCCGAGGGGGCGGTGACTGCCACCGTCGCCCCGGACTGGAAGTCCGCCCCGGTCACCGTCACGGAGCGCTGCTCCGTCCCCGCGGCCGGCCTCTCCACGGTGGAGGGGCTCACGGAGGAGACCGACGGCGAGGGCACCGGAGGCGGCGCGTCCGGCGGATCCTCGCTGAAGTCGAGCGCCGTCTTCTTCCCCACCTTGAGCGTCCCGGCGTAGTCCCCCGTCGTGCCGTCGGCCCCGGTCACGACCAGGGTCCACGTCCCGAGGTCGGGGAGGAGGAGCTTCTTCACCTGGTCCTTCTTCGCGCTCGTCTTCCTCGAGGCCGCGTCGAGGTCGGCCTCCCCCTCCGGCCCCTCGAGGGAGGCCATGAAGGGATGGAGGAGGGAGCCCGCCGCCGCCTTCACCTGGATCTGCAGTTCCGTGCCGGCGTCGAAATCGAAGGGGTGCTCGACCTCCGCACCGGGCGCGGCCACGGTCCCCGCGAAGGGGGTCGAGGCCGGCCCCTTGCTCTGGAGGTCCCAGGTGCCCGTGGTGATGCCGTCCCCGGAGAGGGAGAGCGTGTAGACGCCGGTCTTTTGCGCCGTGAACTTCCCCACGCGGACCAGGGTGCCCTTGGAGTTCGCCTTCACGGGGAGGGTGGAGAGGATGTCCACCTCGTCGGGGTCCTCCAGCTTCACGACCACGGGGAGGAGGGACTCCCCCTTGCGGGCCTTCACCTTGAAGTCCAGGACGGCGCCGGCGGCGGCGTGGAACTCGATCTCGTCGATCTCCCCGGCCTCCTCGATGACGCCGAAGGCCTTCTGGCCCGGCACCAGCCGGTGGACCCAGCCCGGGGCGGACCCGGCGAGGAGGAGGAGGGCGGCGGCGGCCTGAATCCGCGAGAACCTGCGCATGGTGCGTTTCCCCCCGGCGGAGGGGGGGGGGGGGCGCCCCCCCCCCC
>CAYJMF010000102.1:13779-16996 GCA_964370855.1 uncultured Planctomycetota bacterium
GGGGGGCTTTAACCCGCTACACCGTGCGTTTGGTGGGTTCCCCCCGGGGGGTGGGGGGTTTCTGCCCGCCCCCCCGACAGGTCATCCTACCGTACCGGCCGGGGCCGGGCCGCCGCTACACTCCCACGATGCGCCTTCCCCCCTCCCCTTCCCTCCTCCCCCTCCTCCTCGTCGCCGCCGCATTCCTCCCCGCGCCTCCGGCCCGGGCCGGCAACGACCCCTCCGGGGTCGTCCTCCTCGTGAACGACGAGCACCCCGATTCCGCCGCCGTCGCCGCCCACTACGCCACCCGCCGCGACCTCCCCCCGAGGCAGGTCCTGCACCTGCGCGTGTCGGTGAAGCCGGAACTCACCCTGCAGGAGTTCCGCGCCTCCATCGAGGAGCCGCTCCGCGACCACCTCCTGCGGGAGGGCCTCGAGGAGCGGGCCCGCTGCCTCGTGCTCTCCCGGGGATTCCCCGTCCGCGTCCGCTCGGGCCCGGGGTTCGTCTCCACGACGGCCCTGCTCCAGGTCCTCGACCTTCCCCTCAGCGGGATGCCCCAGGCCGGCGTCCCCGGCACCCCCCTCGATTCCCTCCTGCCCGCGGACCGGGCCAACCCCTACCGCGAGGGCCCCTTCCCCGAGGACCGCCGCCCCGGGGGGAGGGCGCTCCGCCTCGTGACGATGCTCGACGGGTGGACCGCCGCCGACGCCATGGCCCTCGTGGACCGCTCCGTGGAGGCCGACGGGGGCCCCCCCGCGGATCCCCTCTTCGTCTTCCAGGACGCCAACGGGAACGCCGGCGGCCGCAACCCGCAGTACGCCGCCGCCGCGGAGTCCCTGAAGGGGGCGGGGTTCCGCGTGGACCTCGTGGCCGCCGGGAAGGAGAAGGTGAAGGGGGCGAAGGACCTCATGGGGTGGATGTCGGGGGGCGCCTACTCCAACCTCGACGGACCCGGGGTCCTCTCCAACGCCTTCGCCCCCGGCGCCATCGCGGACATGCTCGAGTCCTTCGGCGCCGTCCCTGAGAATTTCCGGGAGAAGGGCCCCCACTTCCAGTTCCCCGTCCCCTGGATGATCCGCGCCGGGGCCGCCGGGGTCCACGGGGCCGTGGCGGAGCCCTACGCCCACACCTTCCCCGACGTGCGTATCTTCGAGAGATACACTTCCGGCCTCGACCTGGCGGAGTCCTTCCACGGCTCCCTCCCCTACCTCCACTGGATGAACCTCGTCCTCGGGGACCCCCTGTGCGCCCCCTTCGCGCGGAGGCCCCGGGTGGCGATGACGGGCCTGCCCGACCGCGTCCGCGAGGCCGGCCCCGTCACCGTCCGCGTCACCGCCGCCGCGGCCCCCGGCGGCGACCCGCCCGTCTCCCTCGCCCTCTTCGTGGACGGGGAGCCCGCGGGGACGGCGGAGGGGAGGGAGGCGGAGTTCCTCCTCGATCTCGGGGCCGGCCCCGACGGCCCCCGGACGGTGCTGGCCGTGGCCCGCACCGGGGGCGCAACCCTGACCCGCGGGTGGAAAGCCCGCACCGTGGAGGTCTCCGTCGCCGCGCCCCGCGTCGTCTCCCGCCTCCCCGCCGCCGACGCCTTCGCCGTCCCGCCCTCGACGGTCCCCGCCGTCGCCTGGGCGGGGAGCGGGGCGGCCCCGGGGATCGGCCTCCTCGACGCCGACGGGAAGGAGGTCGCGGGGAAGGCCGCGGTGGACGGGACGGCGCGGCGGGCCTCCTTCGTACCCGCCGCCCCCCTCGCCCCCGGCGCCTCCTACTCCGTCCGCATCGAGGGGATCGGCGGCGACCCGGGCTCCTCCTTCACCGTCGGGGCGGCGGCCCTCGAGGCCTCGGTCCCGACGGAGGTCGTCGCGGGGGAGGAGGCGGTGCTCCGGGTTTCCGCCGCCGGCGCCGCCGGCGGCTCCCGCGCCCTCTCCGGCGAGCGCCTCGAGGCCTGGCTCTCCGACCCGCCGGTGCGCGCCGCCTTCCTCGACGTGGCCCGGGACGCCGCCGGGCCCGTGGAGATCCGGCTCCGCCCGCTGAAGGCGGGAACGGTGGCGGTGACCCTGCGCGGCCGCCGCTCCGGGGCGGCGGGGAGCGCGACGCTGACGGTGCGCCCGGGGCCCGCCGCCGCCCTCTTCCTCCGCATGGGGCCGAAGACCCCCCTCGGGGAGCCCTTCGACATCGCCGTGCAGGTGCGGGACGCCTTCGGCAACGCCGTGCCCGACTGGACCGGCACCGTGACCCTCTCCTCCAACGACCCCGCCGCGGTGCTGCCCGCCCCCGTCGCCGTCGGACCGGGGGCCGGGGGGCGGGCGCAGTTCCGCGGCGTGGCCTTCGGGACCGCCGGCGTCCACGTGCTCGCGGCCTCCGCCGACGGGGGTCTCCAGGGAGCCGACGACACCCTCGTCGAGGCTCCGGATCCCGCCGTCACCCGCTGGCTCCTCTGGGGACCCCATGGGACCGGCCCGAAGGACCCCTTCGACGGCGCCCTCCTCCCTGGGAAGGACGGGGAGCGCCGCCCCGCCCCCGGGGCCGTCCTCGGGGACGCCCCCTGGCGCGCCGGGACCGCGGAGAAGGGGACCGTGGATCCGGGGAAGGGGAAGGGGGTGCTGCTCGCCGCCGCCTACCTCTCCTTCCGCGAGGCGGGGGAAGCGGACCTCGTCCTCGCCCACGGGGGCCGGGTGAAGGCCTGGTTCGAGGGGAGGGAGGTCTACGCCGGCGGGACCGCCGACGCGTCCGCCGGGGAGCGCGGGAAGGTGCGCCTCAAGGTGCCGAAGGGGCCGGCGACGCTGATGCTCCGCGTCGAGGTGCGCGGCGGCGGGCAGGACTCCTTCGGGGCCCTCCTCCTCGGGACCGACGGGAAACCCCTGCCCGGCATGAAGGTCCTCGAGGCGCGCCCCGTGCCCGCCGACGCGCTGTCCATCTCCGGGGTCGTGAAGGACGGGAAGGGGCCCGTCGCGGGGGCCGAGGTGCGGCTCACCGGGAAGGGGAGCGGGAAGACGAAGACCGACGCCGGGGGCTGGTACGGGTTCGGGGGCCTCAAGGCGGGGAATTACCGGGTGGCGGTGAAGGTCCCGGGGAGGAAGGTGGAACCGGAGGTGCGCAGCGTGGAGATCAAGGAGGCGGAGGCCGGGGGGGTGGATTTCGGGGTGAAGTAGGGTCTTCCGGTGGCGAAGGAGAGGAGAGGAGAGGAGAGGCCGTTGCGCCGCGGTCTGGGGGGCCGGGGGGGGGGGGGGGGGGGGGGGAT
>CAYJMF010000103.1:0-16734 GCA_964370855.1 uncultured Planctomycetota bacterium
GGCAGGCAGGGCAGGAAGTTATCCACAGAAAAGTTGGAAAGTTGGGTGCGTCCCCATTTCCCCGCAACGCCGCCCCCCCCGCCGACGAAAGTACAGGGTGGCATGGACGCCCCCGCCCCCGACCTCGACGCGCTCCTCAGGCGGTTCCGGTCCACGCGCGCGCCCGGGGACTTCGCGGCGCTCTTCGACGCCGCCTCCCCGGGGCTGTTCCGGGCCGCGGTGCGCCTCACGCGGGACGGGGCCGCGGCGGAGGACGTCCTCCAGGAGACCTTCCTCGCGGTGCTGCGGGGTGTGGAGGCCTACGACCCGGTCCGCCCCGCGCTGCCCTGGCTGACGGGGGTGCTGCAGCGGCGGGCCGCCGACGCCTGGCGCCGCGGGGAGCGGGACCGCCGTCCGCTGCCGCGGGTGGAGGAGGGGGCGGAGGATCCCGCCGGGGACGCGGCGCGGAACGAGGAGCGGGCCCTCGTCCGGGAGGCGCTGGAGGACCTCGAGGAGCCCTGCCGCACGGCGGCGGTGCTCCGGTGGCGCTACGGGCTCGAGCCCGGGGAGATCGCCGACGCCCTCGGGGAGAACCCCGGCACGGTGCGCTCCCACCTGTCGCGGGCCAAGGAGCGGCTGCAGAAGCGGCTGCGGCCCTCGATGCTTCCCGCGCTGCTTCTCCTGCCGTCGCCGCGGGGGCTCGACGCGGTGCGGGCGGAACTGCTGCGCGAGGCCGCCGCCCTCGCCCCCGTCGCGGCCGCCGCCGCGGGAACCGCCGCCGTCGCCGTCACGGGAGGGATGCTCATGGCCAAGAAGGGGATTCTCGCCGCCGCGGCGCTCCTGCTCCTCCTCGGGGGTGCGGGGTGGTTCGCGTACACGGGGGGAGGGGAGGGAGGGGGCCCGCCGGACCGGGGGACGAGTGTATCACACATTGATACTCTTCCCGCTCCCCCGCCGGGTCCGCCTCCTCCCCCCCTCCCGCCCCCTCCTCCGCCGCCGGCCGACCTCCCTCCTCCCGTGGACCTCGACGCCTGCGACCGCGATCTCGACCTCTTCGGGACCACCGTGGACGACGAGGGGAAGCTGGTCCCCGGGGCCCGGGTGCAGACGGTGCGGACCCCATGGGCGAGAACCAACATGCAGCCGGCCCGTGCCCACCTCATCGAGGAGGAAGGGCCCGCCACGGTCTCGGCATCCGACGGCACCTTCGTCCTCCATCTCACCCGCGGGGAGCAGTGGCACCTGCGTGCGACGGCGGAGGGGTACGGGCAGGGGGACCGGGAACAGTGCGTCGCCGGGGAGAGGGTCGTCCTCGTGCTCCGCCGGGGCGGCCCCTCCCTCTCCGTCCTCTGCCGGGACGAGGCAGGACTTCCCGTGGAGGGAGTCCGCCTCCGACTGTTGAAGCGCTCCTCCGCCTCGTACTACGGCGTGTCAGAGTACGCGCGCACGGGCGTCACCGGCCCCGACGGCAGCTTCGCCTTTCTTCACCTCAGCGGAGGCCAGGCCACGCTCAGTGCGGAGCACGATGTCCTCGGTATTCCCGCGTGGGCCCAGCCCCTCCTTCCGGAGCACGGGGACCTTCCCGTGGAGTTCGTCCTTCCCGCGGGCCGCACCGTCGGCGGCCGCGTCACCGACGCTTCCACGGGGGAACCGCTCACCGGCGCACTCGTCGGATCGAACTGGGTGATGGACCGCCCCGTCGCGGCGGGGGCCGACGGGAGGTACCGATTCCCCGGCTGGACCGGAGAAGGGACCTCCATCATGACGGCGGCGGCGGAGGGGTACGGGAGCATCCGACTCCCCGTGCCTCCGGAGGGGGACCTCGACTTCGCCCTGGAACCGGCCTTCGCCGCTACGGGACGCGTCGTGGACGCCGCGGGGGCGCCGGTCCCGGGGGCGCGGGTCGTGGCTTCGGGAGGATGGCAGGAGGGGACCGTCTCCGGCTCCGACAGGGCCATGGCGGCCTGCGGGCCCGACGGGGGGTTCACCCTCCGGAACCTCTCCCACCGCGCCTCCCACGATCTCGTCGCCGAGGCCGACGGCCACGGCCGGGTGTTCCTGCACTTCGATGCGCCCGCCGCCGGGGAGCGGATGCTCGATCTCGGCGACATCGCGCTCACCCCCTCCCGCGCCATCGAGGGCCGCGCCATCGGCCCCGACGGGAAGCCCCTGCCGGGGAGGCACGTGAATCTCTTCACCTACCGTCCCGCGCCCGCGGAAACGGGCCCCGGGGGGAGCGCCTCCTGGCCCGGCTCCGGGGAACTCCGGAGGACCGACGATCTCGGGCGCTTCCGCTTCCCCGACCTCTCGCCGGGTCACTGGGGGCTGAAGCTCGTGGAGGTGGGCGCCCCCATCGTGGAGGCCGAGGTCCACCTTCCCGCCGATCGGGACGTCCTCGACGTCCTCCTCGCCCAGAAGGGCGGCTCCCTCACCTTCCTCGTCACCGACCCGGAGGGAAACCCGCTTCCAGGAATCACCGTCATGTCCGACATGTCGTTCCCCCACCCCACGGGGGGAATCCGGGGGTCCACGTCAATCAACTCCGTCACCGACGCGCAGGGCCGCGCCTCCTTCCATGCCATCCCGGAGCCCGACCATCGGGGAGGCGGCGGGAAGGGGGTCTCCTTCCGGATCCAGCCCTACATCGGTCCGAAGGCCCCTCCCTGGGCGTCGGCCCGGACGGAGCCCCTCGTGCCGGCGGGCCAGGTGGTGACCATCGTCCTGCAGCCCTCCTCCACCATCGCTGGTCGCGTCCTCGACCCGGAAGGTCAGCCCGTCCCGGGGCTGTACGTGACCGCGGTGAAGACCGACGGGACCAGCATTCCCGGCGCCCTCGGCACCTGCGACGCGGAGGGGAGGTTCTCCCTCGCCGTCCCCGCCGGGACGGTCGTGACCCTCCGCATTCCCGGCCACGGCGTGGACAGGGGCCCCGGCCATACCAACAGATCGCTCCAGACCCCCTTCCGGGGAGACCTCCCCGGCGTCGCCGCCCCCGCCGAGGGGGTCGAGTTCCGGGCCACGCGCCTCGCCGACGACCAGTCACTCTCCCTCCTCGTCCTCGACGTGGAAGGGCGCCCGGTCACCGGCTACCAGTTTTTCGCCTACGGCCCGGCCGTGAAGTCGGCGGAGAGGGGCCTCTCTGGGTCCACGGATTCGGAGGGGCGCCTGCGGTGGGAAGGACTGATGGGCGACACACTCTCCGTCTCCCCCAACCCGGGGGCTCTCGAGGGGAGGCCGGAGGAGGTCGTCCCGCCGCCGCGCATCGAGGTCGTCCCCGCCGGGCAGGAGGTGATCCTGCGGTTCCGCCGCGGCGTCCCCCTCGACGGCCGCGTCCTCCTCCCCGACGGGACCCCGGCCCGGGGGGCCTTCGTGCACTTCAACCTACAGGGCGGTGGAGGGGGCGCCGCGCGCCAGCCCCGCACCGACGACGACGGCCGCTTCCGCCTCTGGTTCGGCGAGGAGCAGGTGGTCCGGATCGGGGCCGCCTGGAAGGACGACGCGGGCACCTACTACCAGGGGGAATCGCCCGACGTCCGCCCCGGCCAGGGCGAGGTGGAAGTG
Organism: uncultured Planctomycetota bacterium; assembly: GCA_964370855.1. Lineage (GTDB taxonomy): Bacteria > Planctomycetota > JAJSAM01 > JAJSAM01 > JAKLKS01 > JAKLKS01. Next base: position 3,541 of record CAYJMF010000103.1, read on the forward strand.
AGGATCCAGCCCCGCGAAAAGTGAAAAAGGGGACGCGCACCACTTTTCACTATTTGGTGGCCCTCGGAAACGGGGACGCACCCAACTTTCCAACTTCTTGGTGGCCGGGACCCTTTCACCCGGGCGATGCTCCCTTTCCACCAAGAAGTTGGAAAGTTGGGTGCGTCCCCGTTTCACCAGAAGTGAATGGTGGTGCGCGTCCCCTTTTCACTTTTCTCCGCAACGGGACGCTCCCTCCGCCCGAAGAATCGGGCCATGACGAACAGGGACGCGTCCCGGGACCCCGCCGCCGACGCGCGCCGCGCCGCCCGCCGCGTCCCCGACCCGCTCCGCCTCGAGCCCCGCCTCGCCGAACCGGACCCCGCCACGGAGGCGGAGCGCCGCGAGGCCGTCGCCCGCGTCCGGGAGGCCCTCGACCGCCTCCCCGACCCCTACCGCGCCGCGGCGCTGCTCCGCTGGGAGTACGGACTGGAGCCGGGCGACATCGCCCGCGTCCTCGGCGCCCCGCCGGGGACCGTCCGATCGCTCCTCTCCCGCGCAATAGACCGCCTCGCCCGCCGCCTCCGCGGAGTACCCTCCGCGGGCTCCTCCTCCACCGCCCCGGACGCGGCCTCGAGGCCGTGCGTACGGCAGTCCTCGAGAAGGCGGCGGGAGGAACTACCGCGGGTACCGCCGCCGTCACGGGAGGGATGCTCATGGCGAAGAAGGGGATTCTCGCCGCCGCGGCGCTCCTGCTCCTCCTCGGGGGGGCCGGGTGGATCGCTTACACGGGGGGAGGGGAGGGCGCCGTCCCGCCGGACCGGGGAACGAGTGTATCACACCTTGATACACTTCCCGCTCCCCCGCCGGGTCCGCCGCCTCCCCCCTTGCCGCCCCCCCCTCCTCCCCCGGAGAACCTCCCCCCGCCCGTGGACCTCGAGGCCTGCGACCGCGACCTCGACCTCTTCGGGACCACCGTGGACGACGAGGGGAAGCCGGTCCCCGGGGCGCGGGTGGAAGCGATCCGATTCCCGTGGGCGCGGAGCGGACTCCAGCCGTCCGGGGCCGGAACCATCGAGGAGGAGGGCCCGGCCACGGTCTCCGCGTCCGACGGGACCTTCGTCTTCCATCTCTCCCAGGGGGAGCAGTGGGATCTCCGGGCGACGGCGGTGGGATACGGGCAGGGGTACCTGGACCACTGCCAGGCCGGGGAGAAGGTCACCCTGGTGCTCCTGAGGGGCGGAGCCTGCGTCTCCGTCCGCTGCTTCGACGAGCAGAGGGCTCCCGTGGCCGGAGTCGCCATCCAGCTCGTCAAGAAGAACTCCGATACGGCTATCTACGGGCGGACCAGCTTCACTCTGCGCGGGGTGACGGACGGGGACGGCCGCCTCTCCTTCCCCCACCTCGCTCCCGGCGCTGCGTTCCTGAAGGCTTCCCACGAGATCCTGGGCATCCCGGAATGGAAGATGCTCCAGATTCCCCCCCACGGCGATCTGCCCGTGGAACTGGTGATGCCGACCGGCTGCGAACTCCGCGGCCGGGTCACCGACGCATCGACGGGCGCGCCCCTTCCCGGGGCCCGGGTCGGAGCCGACTGGGTGATGAACCGCCCGGTCCCGACCGATGCCGACGGCCGTTACCGGTTCCCGGGCTGGACGTGGAAGGACACAAGGGTGATGGCTGCCGCAGCCGACGGGTACGCGTCCATGATCCTCGTCGCGCCGAAGGAAGGCGACGTGGATTTCGCCCTGGAGCCGGCCTTCGTCGCCACGGGCCGGGTGGTGGACGCGGCAGGGGTCCCCGTGGAGGGGGCGCTGGTGGCGGCCTCCGGCCACTGGAGGGAGGTCGGGAGAGGGGGAGACGACAGCTGCATCGCCACGACGGACGGCGGAGGGGGGTTCGTCCTCAAGGACCTCTCCTACCGCGCCTCCCACGACCTGTCCGCGGAGGCCCCGGGCCACGGGCGCGTCTCCCTGACCTTCGAGGCCCCGCCGCGCGGAACGGCGGTCCACGAACTGGGGGACATCCCCCTTTCCGTCTGCCGGACCATCGAGGGCCGCGCCCTCGGACCCGACGACGAACCGCTGGCCGGGAGGCAGGTCTACCTGGCGGGATTGCGTCCGCAGTGGAACGGACAGGGGGATCGTTTCGACGCTCAGGCGTTCCTTCCCGGCTCCGGCGAAACTCGTCGGACCGATGACCTGGGCCGTTTCCGGTTCCCCGGCCTCGCGCCGGGTCGATGGACCCTCCGCCTAACCGAGAAGGGGGCCTCACATGTGGACGCCGACGTCGATCTCCCCGCCGACCGGGACGTCCTCGACGCCCTTCTCCGGCAGACCGGCCGTTCCATCACCTTCCTGGTGACCGACGCCGCGGGCAACCCGCTGTCGGGAATCGTCGTCGCCTCCGATCATGTCTTCCCCCACGAGTCCGCCCGGGACGCGACCATGTCCCTGGATGTCGTCACCGACGAGGAGGGGCGTGCCCGCTTTCTGGCGATCCCCGACATGGCACTCGGGCACCGTGGCACCCCCGGGATCCGGTTCCGCATCCAACCCTACACCGGTCCGACCGCCCCGCCCTGGGCCAGTGTTCAGACGGAACCGTTGATGCCTGCGGGCCAGGAAGTGACCATCGTTCTCCAGCCCTCCTCCACCATCGCCGGTCGGGTCCTCGATCCGGATGGCAACCCCGTCCCCGGGCTGTACGTGACCGCGGTGGAGCCCGACGGGACCAGGATTCCCGGGGCCCTCGGATGCTGCGACGCGGAGGGGAGGTTCTCCCTCGCCGTCACCGCCGGGACGGTGGTGACCCTTCGCATTCCCGGCCACCTCCAGTTGGAGGGTCCCCCCGGAACGAGCAGATCCTCCCGGTTCCTCTACCGGGGGGAACTCCCCGGCGTCGCCGCTCCGGCCGAGGGGGTCGAACTCCGGGCCGAGCGCCTCGACGACGACTAGTCCCTCTCCCTCCGCTTCCGCCTCTGGTTCGGCGGGGAGCATGCGTTCCGGATCGGGGCCGCCTGGAAGCCGCGAAAAGTGAAAAAGGGGACGCGCACCACTCTTCACTTTTTGGTGGCCGGTGGGTCATCGCCCGGGCAGGAACGAGGGCCACCAAAAAGTGAAAAGTGGTGCGCGTCCCCTTTTTCACTTTTCTCCGCAACGCGACGGTCCCTCCGCCCGAAGAATGGGGCCATGACTGACAGGGAGGCCTCCCGGGACCCGGCCGCCGACGCGCTCTTCCACCGGTTCCGGGAGAGCGGGGACCCGGCCGCCCTCGGGGCCTTCTTCGACCGGGTCGCCGGGGACCTCTTCCGCATCGCCGTCTCGCTGTGCGGCGACGGCGCCGCCGCCGAGGACGCCGTGCAGGAGACCTTCCTCGCGGCGCTGCGGGGTGCGGACGCCTTCGACCCGGCCCGCCCCGTCATGCCCCGCCTCCTCGCCATCCTCGCCCACAAGGCCGCCGACGCCCGCCGCTCCGCCCGCCGCGTCCCCGACCCCCTCCGCCTCGAGCCCCGCCTCGCCGAGCCGGACCCCGCCACGGAGGCGGAGCGCCGCGAGGCCGTCGCCCGCGTCCGGGAGGCCCTCGATCGCCTCCCCGACCCCTACCGCGCCGCGGCGCTGCTGCGCTGGGAGTACGGCCTCGAGCCCGGCGACATCGCCCGCGTCCTCGGCGCCCCGCCGGGGACCGTTCGATCGCTCCTCTCCCGCGCGAGGGAGAGGCTCGCCCGCCGCCTCCGCGGGGTGCCCCTCCTCGGGCTCCTCCTCCACCGGCCGGGGCGCGGCCTCGGCGCGGTGCGGGACGCCGTCCTCGGGGAGGCGGCGGGGGGAGCCGCCGCGGGAACCGCCGCCGCCGCCGTCACGGGAGGGATGCTCATGGCGAACAAGGGAGTCCTGGCAGCAGCAGCTGCGCTGCTGCTCATAGGGGGGGCGGGGTGGTGGGTGGTCGGGCGAGGAGGGGGGGAGGAGTCCCCCGGTGGAGAAGCGGTCACCGCACATGTATCACATTATGATACACTTCCGGCGACCGCCCCTCCCGCACCGGAGGCGGCCGCGGTCGCCGGGGCGATCCCCCTCCCCGACTCCCTCCCCTGCCCCCTCCATGTGGAGGTCGTGGACGGTGCCGGCCGGCCCCTCCCCGGCGCCGCCGTGGAGTGCCGCGCCCGGGCCGAGAGGGATCTCCTCCTCCCCTCCCTCCCGGGCCGGGACGACCTCCTCGACGCGCCCGCCGTCGCCGCCACCGCCGGTGCCGATGGCGCGGCCGAGTTCCGCCTCGCGACCGGCCCATGGGCCGTCGGCGCCCGCGCGCCGGGCTTCGGCGCCGCCGCGGCGACCACGGACCTGCGCCTCGGCGCCGCTCCCCCCCGCCTCCGCCTCGTCCTCTTCCCCGCGGCGACCCTCGAGGGGCGCGTCCTCCGCGCGCCGGGGGATCCGCGGCCCGGGGTCCGGGTGGAGGCCTCCCCCGTCGGGAACGACGGTCCCTACGCGCGCACGGGGACGACGGCCGACGCCGAGGGGCGGTACAGGCTCGAGGGTCTGCCGCAGGGGAACGCCATCCTTTCCGTCCTCCTCCCCTCGGGCCTCCGCGTCGTGACCGGGGTCGTCGCCCTCCCCGGCACCACGCACCTCGATCTCCTCGTCCCCGGCGGACTCACGGTGCGGGGGCGCGTCGTGGACGACACCACCGGGGCTCCCGTCGCCGGGGCCGAGGTCGCCCTTTCTCTGGCGAACATGGCCACTTCCCTCGGCTCCGGAGGGACTCTCCTCTCCGCCGCCGACGGGGGGTTCGCCTTCGAGGACCTCCCTCCCTGGCGCGTGGGCGGGATCCAGGTCCGCTCGGAGGGGTACCTCTCCTGGCCCGACGGGCTCCCGGGGAGCGAACTCGACGGCGAGGGAGGGGAGGGACTCGTCGTGGTCCGTGCGCCCGGGGCCCCCTTCGAGCGGGAGATCCGCCTCCAACGCGGCTCCGCGGTCCGTGGGACGGTGACGCGCGCCGACGGCGCCCCCGTGGCGGGAGCCCGCGTCTCCTACGTGGGCCGACTCCCCGACGGCGGCGGCATGGCGCAGCCCCGCACCTCCCCCACCGCCGTTTCCGGCGAAGACGGGCGGTACGAGGTCCCCTGCGTTCTCCCCGGGAGGAACGTCGCCCGCGTGGAGGCGACCGGGCTCTCTGCGCCGGGGGCGGCGGAGGCGCTCATGGTCGGCACGCCGGAGGACCCGCGGTGGACCGTGGAGGTGCCCGCCGACGGGCCGGCGGAGAAGGACCTCGTGCTGTCGGCCGGGTGCGCGGTGGAGGGTGTCGTCCTCGGTCCCGACGGCGCGCCCCTGGCCGGCGCCCGCGTCGGGCGGATGGAATCGACCTTCGAGCAGTGGCGGGGCCCCGTGGTCGCGACCGGTGCGGACGGGGGCTTCCGCCTGGAGGCCGTCCCCCCGGGGACCTTCCGGTTCCTCGCCCGCGGGCCCGGAGAAGTGCGCGGCACCTCCTCCCTCGTGACCGGCATCGACGGTCAGGTCGCCGGGCCCGTCCGCATCGAGACGGTGCCCGGGGCGATCCTCGCGGGCACGGTCCTCGACGGGGAGGGAGCCCCGGTGGCGGGGGCGCGGCTCGCGCTGCATCGAGGCGGGGTGGCGCTCCCCGGACAGGGGGACGCCGTCCGCCGCGCGTGGCTTCGGGCCGCGGGGGAGGTCCGCCCCGTGGCCCCCGACGGCGCGTTTCGCATCACCGGGCTGGACCCCGGGACCTGGACGATCCACGCCCTCGCTCCCGGACGCGCGCCGGACTTCCGGACGGTGGAGGGGGTCCGGGCGGGGACGGCGGCGGAGGATCTCCGTCTCGTCCTCGTGCCGGGGCGGCGGCTGTCGGGGCGGGTGGTGGACGGTGCGGGGGCGCCGCTGCCGGGGATCGCGGTGGGCGTCCTGCCGGACCCCGGCTCCACCGTGAGCGGGCTCACGCCATCCGCCACCGCGACGACGGACGGGGAGGGCCGCTTCCTCGCCGACGATCTCGAGGAGGGCCCGCTCCTCGTCCGTGTGGAGGCGGCGGGGTTCGCCCCCTTCGCGGAACTCGTGGCGGCGGAGGTCGGGGAGGTGGAGGTGCGCCTCTCCGCCCCGCTCTCCATCGAGGGGCGGCTCTCCCTCGAGGGGGGCGGGCCGGCGGCAGGGGTGACCATCGCGGTCTTCGCGGAGAAGCGCGTGCCGGGGGTCCTCGGGATGGTGGAGACGGCGTCCGACGGGAAGGGTCGCTACCGCGTCGAGGGCCTCGCGCCGGGCGCCTGCTCCCTCTACTTCGGCGGCTTCAACTCCGATCTCGTCCAGGTGAAGCGCACCGGCGTGGAGGCGGGATCGAAGGGAGTGGACGCGGTGCTGCAGCGCGGAGCGGCGATCCGCGGGAACGTGCGGAACGACCGCGGCCGGCCGCTCCCCGGCGCCCAGGTCCGGGTGCAGGGGGAGGGGGAGGCGGGCTCCGGCGTCGGGCGCAACGGGCTGGCCACGACGGGGAGCGACGGGACCTTCGCCATCCGCGGGCTCCTGCCGGGGACGTACACGGTGACGGCCTACGTCATGGACCCTCTCTGGATCGCGCCGCCGCCGCTCACCGGGGTGCGGCCCGGCGAGGGGGAGATCGAACTGAGGGCTACGTCCTCGGGCGGCGGTCCCCCGCCGGGGCCTGAGGAGGGGGACCTCACCATCGCCGGCACCGTGGTCCTCCGCGGCGGCGGGGCGCCGCCGGAGGGGACGCAGGTGGTGGCCTTCCCGGAGAAGAAGCCGCCCGCGGGCCAGCCGGTCTTTCTCGTACCCGCCGCCACCGACGCGCGGGGGGGATTCGTCATCGAGAAGCTCCCTGCGGGGCGCTACCGGGTGATCGCGGCCCACCGCTCGAAGACCCTCGCCCCCGGCTGGCTCCCGGGACCTACGGAGGCCGGGACCGCGGGCCTCGTGATCGAAGTGGAGCCCGGACGGCGGCTGTCGGGCCGGTTGACCGGGGACAGCGCTGCGGGGATCCGCTGGGTAAGGGCACTCCCTCCCGGCGCGCCCTCCGGCCTCTTCCCCTGGACGGAGGTCCTCGAGGGGGGCGGGTACACCTGCGACCTCCTCCCCGAGGGCGCGGCGCGTCTCGAGGGCCGTCCGCAGGAGGGGCCCGTCGTGGATCTCGGCCCGGTGGAGGTGGAGTAGGGGAAATAGGGGACGCACCCAACTTTCCAACTTCCTGGTGGATGGGGATGTTCGCCCGGGCGAAGGGGTCCCGGCCACCAAGAAGTTGGAAAGTTGGGTGCGTCCCCTATTTCTTCCGGTTCTCCCAGTCCTTGAGGAAGGCGGCGAGGCCGCGGTCGGTGAGGGGGTGGTGCATGAGCTGCTCGATGATCTTGCCGGGGCAGGTGACGCAGTCGGCGCCCAGCTTCGCGGCCTCGACGATGTGCATCGGGTGGCGCACCGAGGCGACGAGCACCTCGGTCTTGTAGCCGTAGTTGCGGTAGATGGCGACGATGTCGGAGATGAGCTGCATCCCGTCCTCGCTGACGTCGTCGAGCCGCCCGACGAAGGGGGACACCAGGTACGCCCCCGCCTTCGCCGTCAGCAGCGCCTGCCCCGCGCTGAACACCAGCGTCATGTTCACCCGGTGCCCCTGGTTCGAGAGCTCGCGGCAGGCGATGAGCCCGTCCGGCCCCATGGGGGTCTTCACCACGATGTTCGGGTGGATGGCCGCGAGCTTGAGGCCCTCGGCGATCATCCCCTTCGCGTCGGTGGCGATGACCTCGGCGGAGATGGGCCCGTCCACGATCTGGCAGATCTCCTTCACCACGTCGGCGTACTCGCGGCCGGTCTTCGCCACGAGGGAGGGGTTGGTCGTCACGCCGTCCACGAGCCCCATGGAGGCGAGGCGGCGGATCTCGTTCACGTCGGCGGTGTCGGCGAAGATTTTCATTCGAGGGGCTCCTGGGACCGGGGGACGCGCACAATCTACGCGGGGCCCGAGTTCCCCGGGAGGGATTCACCGCGCACCGCCTTCAGCACCCGCTCCGCGACCTCCCGCCCCCCCACCTCGGCCGCGACCTCCTCCACGCCCGCCGCCGCGATCCCCCTCGACGACCCGAACCGCCGCAGCAGCGCCGTCCGCCGCTTCGGCCCCACCCCCGGGATCCCGTCCAGCACCGAGCGGAGCGACGTCCGCCCCCTCCGCTTCCGGTGGAACCCGATGGCCACACGATGGGCCTCGTTCCGGACCCGCTCCAGCAGCAGCGACTCCGGCGACCCCGGCGGCAGCACCACCGGCGTCGCCGAGCCCGGGAGGAACACCCGCTCCCGGTCCCCGTCCCCCTCCCGCCCCGCCCTCGCCTTGGCGAGCCCCGCCAGCGCCGCCGGGGCCCAGCCCGCCGCCGCCGCCCCCTCGAGCGCCGCCCCGAGCTGCCCCTTCCCGCCGTCCACCACGAGGAGGTCCGGCGGCTCCCCGAAGTCCTCCCGGTTGCGGAGGCGCCGCTCCACCGCCTCCCGCATGGCGGCGAAGTCGTCCTGGCCGGAGACGGAGCGGATCACCATCGTCCGCGATTCGTCGGTGAGGATGTGCCCCCCCTCGGCCACCACCCGCGAGGCGACCTTGTCCTTCTCGCCGAGGTTGGAGATGTCGATGCACTCGATGCGGGAGGGGGGCGCCGCGAGCCCGAGCCGCGCCGCCAGGGCCGCCGCCGCCCGCTCGTCCTCCCCGGAGGGATCCGCCGACCGCAGCGCCGCCAGCAGGTTCCGCTCGGCGTGGACGAGGAGGTCCCGCCCGAGGCCGCGGGCCGGGACCTTGAGATGCACCGGGGAGCCGCGGCGCTTCGAGAGCATCTCCTCGAGGAGCTCCCTTCCCTCGGGCTCGAGCGGCACCAGCACCTCCGCCGGCACCGCCTTCCCCCGCTCGTAGAACTGGGCGAGGAAGGCGGAGAGCGCCTCCCCGTCGGAATCGGTCCCCCCCGCGGCCACGGGGAGCCGATGGCGGCGGAAGGAGGCGATCCCCCCCTGCCGGAAGAAGAGGACGCCGGCGTGCCACGCCTCCCCTTCGCGGCGGAAGGCGACGGCGTCCCGGTCGGTCCCGTCGGCGCCGGCCACGGACTGGCGGTCCACGGTCTTCCCGATGGCGTCGATGCGGTCGCGAAGGCGCGCCGCCTCCTCGAAGCGGGTCCCCGCCGCCGCCTCCTCCATGCGACGGCGGAGGTCGGCCAGGAGCTCCTTCGCCCCCCCGCGGAGGAGGTCCACCACCTCCCGGGCGACGGCCCCGTAGGCCTCCTCCGTGACGAGCCCCACGCAGGGGGCGTTGCAGCGCCCGATCTCGAAGTAGAGGCAGGGGCGGTCCCGCGACTCGAGGGTGCGGTCGGAGCAGGAGCGGAGCGGGTAGACGGTGCGGAGCGCCCGCATGGCGCGTCGCAGCGCGCCGGCGTCGGCGAAGGGGCCGAAGTAGAGGGCCCCGTCGTCCCTGAAGCGGCGCACCACGGTCATGCGGGGGAAGCGGTGGCGGACGTCGAGGCGGAGGCAGGGGTAGGCCTTGTCGTCGCGCAGGCGCACGTTCCAGGGCGGGCGGTGGCGCTTGATGAGGGTGTTCTCGAGGAGCAGCGCCTCGGCGGCGGTGCGCGTGACGAGGAAGTCGAGGTCCCGGGTCCGCGCGAGGAAGATCGGGACCTGGGCGCGGCCGTCGCCGCCGGCGACGTACTGGCGCACCCGGGCGCGGAGGTCGGCGGCCTTTCCGACGTAGAGGACCTTCCCCTGCCCGTCCCTGAACAGGTAGACGCCGGGGGCGCGGGGGAGGGCGGCCGCCTTCGCCTCCACCTCCGGGGGGAGGGCGCCCCCGCTCACGCGCCGATCTCCTCGCGCTCGAGGCGGAGCGCCTCGTCGCGAAACCGCGCCGCCTCCTCGAACTCGAGGCGACCCGCGGCGGCGTGCATCGCCCTGCGCAGGGAGGCGATGCGGGCGGCCCGCTCCGCCGGGGCGAGGGGCGGCGCCGAGGGGGCGGCGAAGGCGGCGGCCTCCTCGCCGTCCCCTGCGGGGACGGCCATGAGATCGCGGACCGGAGTCCGGATGGTGGCCGGGGTGATGCCGTGCTCCTCGTTGTGGGCGACCTGACGGCGCCGGCGGCCGTCGGTCACGGCGATGGCGCGCTTCATGGAATCCGTGAGGGTGTCCGCGTACAGGATCACCCGCCCTTCCACGTTGCGCGCCGCGCGGCCGAAGGTCTGGACGAGGGAGCGCTCGCTGCGGAGGAACCCCTCGCGGTCGGCGTCCAGGATGGCCACCAGCGCCACCTCCGGGAGGTCGAGCCCCTCGCGCAGGAGGTTGATCCCGACGAGCACGTCGAAGACGCCGAGGCGGAGGTCGCGGAGGATCTCCGATCGCTCCAGGGTCTCCACGTCGGCGTGCAGGTAGCGCACCTTCATCCCGGCCTCGCCGAGGTACTCCGTCAGCTCCTCGGCCATGCGCTTGGTGAGGGTCGTGACGAGGACGCGGAACCCCTTCCCGACGACGGCCTTCGCCTCGGCGAGGAGGTCGTCCACCTGGCCGCGGGCGGGCCGGATCTCCACGGCCGGGTCCACGAGCCCCGTGGGGCGGAGGATCTGCTCCACGACGCGGCTCCCCGCCTTCGCCGTCTCCCAGGGGCCCGGCGTGGCGGAGGTGTGGATGACGCGGCCGAGGAGCCGCTCCCACTCCTCGAAGCGCAGCGGCCGGTTGTCCAGCGCCGAGGGGAGCCGGAAGCCGAACTCCACCAGCGTCTCCTTGCGCGCCCGGTCGCCGCGGTACATGCCGCCGAGCTGGGGAATGGTCACGTGGCTCTCGTCCACCACCACGAGGGCGTCGGGGGGGAAGTAGGAGAGCAGCGTGGCCGGGGGCTCGCCGGGGGCGCGGCCGTCGAGGTGGCGGGAGTAGTTCTCGATGCCGGGGCAGAAGCCGATGGTGCGCAGCAGCTCGAGGTCGTGGCGCGTGCGGCGCTCGAGGCGATCGACCTCCACGGGCTTCCGGGCGGCCTGGAGCTCGCGGAGGCGCACCTCCAGCTCCGCCTCGATGGCGTCGGCGGCGGCCACGACGCGGTCCTTCGGCGTCACGAAGTGGCTGGCCGGGAGGACCGTCGCCTCGGGGGGGGTCTCGAGGACCTCGCCGGTGAGGGGATCCACGAGGGAGATCCCCTCCACCTCGTCCCCGAAGAAGCGCACCCGCACGACGCGGTCGTCCTCGTAGACGGGGAAGACGTCCACGGTGTCCCCCCGCACGCGGAAGCCGCCGCGGCCGAGCTCGAGATCCTGGCGCCGGTACTGGATGCGGGCCAGGGCCCGGAGGAAGTCGTCCCGGTCGAGCGCGTCGCCCGCCGCCACCCGGACCCCCATCTCCCCGTAGTTCCCCGGGGAGCCGAGCCCGTAGATGGCCGACACCGTGGCCACGACGAGGACGTCGGACCGCTCGAGCACGCTGCGCGTCGCGCTGTGGCGCAGGCGGTCGATGCGCTCGTTGATGCTCGCGTCCTTCTCGATGTAGGTGTCCGTCGAGGGGATGTAGGCCTCGGGCTGGTAGTAGTCGTAGTACGAGACGAAGTACTCCACGGCGTTGTCGGGGAAGAGCTCCTTGAACTCGGCGTGGAGCTGGGCGGCCAGGGTCTTGTTGGGTGCCATCACCAGGGTCGGAAGATCGAGGCGCTGCACCGCGTGGGCGATGGTGAAGGTCTTCCCGCTGCCCGTGACGCCGAGCAGCACCTGGTGGCCCGGCTCCCGCGCCCCCTCGACGAGGGCCTCGATGGCGGCGGGCTGGTCGCCGCGGGGCGTCAGGTCGGTGCGGAGGTGGAAGGGCGACAGGGGACGTTCCTCACTACTTCACTTTTCCGCGTCAGGCGGGGAGGCGGGGACGTTCCTCACTTCTTCACTTTTCCGCGCCAGGTTCCGGAATGTGCGGGGAATGACCGTGGAAAAGTGAAGAAGTGAGGAACGTCCCCTGCTACAGCGACTCCTCCTCCCCCTCGTCCGCCTGCTTGTAGAAGGTGGCCCGCTTGTAGCCCGTGGACAGCCACCAGACGTACCACTCCTCGGCGTTCCTCTGGAAGTCGGCGAGGTTCGCGCTGGGGGTGTACTGGAGGGCGGGGATCTTCTCGTTGTCGTAGCCCGTGATGCGCCGCATGACGTCGTCCACGGACTGGGCGATGACCCCGTCGTCCCGCGCGTCCTTGATGTCCTTGTACCCGGAGAAGTCGAGCTTGGCGGCCACGGAGAGGATCCTCGGGATGGCGGCGCGGCCGACCTTGGCGAGCCGCTCCGCGGCCTTGAGGGCCTCGGTCCCCGCGTCGTGGTCGGCGATCCTCGCCACGTCGGCGTCGATCTGGGTCCGGAGATCGGCGGTGGTGTCGGGCAGGTGGTCGAGGGGCAGGAGCAGTTCGGCGCGCCCCCTCTTCAGCATCATGCGGAGTTCGCCCTCGCTCTTGGCGTAGTTGCCACCGGTGGGGGGGTTGTCCACGGGGGTGAACTTGTCCGCGGCCTTGGCGCCCTTGGCGGCGCGGGGCTCGGCCTTGAGGCCGCCCCCCGTGGAGGGGGGAGGCGTGGACGGACCGATGACGGCGGGAAGCGGAACCGGGGCCGGGGTGCCCGTCGTCCCCGGCGCTCCGCCCGGGAGGAGCGCCGTCGAGCCCTCGCCGCCCCCCTCGCCGCCGCCCTCCGGGGAGAGTTCCCCGCCGGAGCCCTTCTTCGCCGTCGCCGTGGTCTTCGCCGGCTCCTTCTTCGTCTGCTGCAGGAGGAACACCGTCCCCGCCGCCAGGATGCCGAGGGTCACGAGGCCGAGGACGTAGAGCATGGCGTTCTGCCGCTGAGGAGGGGGCCCCGCGTGGTGCCTCCCCCGCCCCTCGTCCTCCTCGCCGGCGGCGTGGCGGTCGTGGACCTTCCTCCTCGCCGCCGCCGCCCGCGCCGACTTCTTGGCGGACCCGGCGCCGTGGGGCTGCCCTCCGTGGCCCCCGTGGGCCGCCTGCCCGTAGACGACCACCGCCGAGCAGTCCTGGCACTGGAACTGCCCGGGGGCGGCGCCGGGAGGCACCGTATAGCGCTTCCCGCAGCCGGGGCAGGAGACGATCTGGGGCTGGGCCATGGCGTGGATCCTCCGTGCGGTGGAGGACCATACTAACGGCGGGAGAGGGGGAGGGTGCGATCAACCGGCAGGGGGGGAGTGACAGGGACCGCCATACTGAACCCGACCCAGATTGGCGGCGGGGGCGGGGGCGAGACCC
>CAYJMF010000104.1:0-16327 GCA_964370855.1 uncultured Planctomycetota bacterium
GGAAGGGTCTCGCCCCCGCCCCCGCCGCCAATCTGGGTCGGGTTCAGTATGGCGGGCTACCGCCAGAAGCGGATCTCCGCGGGGTCGAGGCCGGTCCCGGCGGCTCCCCATCCCGCCAGGAACTCCGCCCCGCTCCCCCGCACGGCGACGCAGGGGAGGGACCACGTGGCGCCCGCGGCCGCCGCGGCCACGGTCCGCCAGGCCGGCGTCCCGAGGCCCGAGGGCGCGCCTGCGCTGACGGGGATCCGGGCCGCCGCGATGCGCGTGGACCCGGAGACTCCCGGAAGGGCGGTGTGGGCGGCGATCCAGCCCCCCGTCCCGGCCGTCGGGTCGAAGACCACTTCGATCTCGGCGACGTCCTCGGAGGAGGTCTGATCGAGGGTCGTCGGCGTGGTCCCCACGCGGGTCCGGGTGACGGCGTTCACGAGGAAGGCCCGGAGGTCCCGGTTCCCCGCGGTCCCGGCGTACTCCCAGGCGACCATGTAGCGGTTCGAGGCGGGGTCGCAGGCCGCCCGCGGGCGCCGCTCGTCCTTGTTGGAGACGTCGCCGAGATTGGTGAGGGTCGCCAGCAGGTTCGGGCCGGAGCCGAAATCCCCGGAGTAGATCTTCGCCCGCACGTCCCACCCGGTGTCCGGCGGCGGGGGATTGGAGCCCCCCTCCACCACGTCGAAGCCGTAGCAGACGAGGTACTCGTCCCGGGCCGAGGACCAGGCCACGTCGGGCTCCCCGTCCCGGTCCTGGAGATCCACGGGGTTGCCGTCCACGGTCACCTGGTGGGTCGTCGAGACGAGGACCCCGGAGGAGACCTCGCCGGGGATGAAGGTCCCCTCCCCGGTGACGAAGCTCTCCTGGTAGACCACGTGGTAGACGTCCGGCGCGCCGGAGGCGTCCCACGCCCAGACGACCATCCAGTTCTCCCGGGTGGCGTTCCAGGCGATGCGGGGGCGGCTCACGGTGCCCGCGCCCTGGGAGAACAGGGGCAGGGCGTTGGCCTGGGTGGTGTTGAGGGTCCCGTCCCGGTTGAGGAACTGCCCCTTCACCTTCACGGTGTCCCCGGAGGCGGCGGCGTCGTTCCATGCGTAGACCACGAGCCAGAGGTCCTTGGAGGGCGCGTAGACCACGGCGGGGTCGGTCTGGTTCTCCGTGGAGGAGGCGTCGTCGGAGAGGCTCGTCACCTCGATCTCGCTGCCCACGGGGGCCCCCGTCGCCCCGGACCAGCGGCGGGCGCGGATGTCCTTCTGGCCGGAGGTCGTCACCGAGTAGACGACCATGTACTCGTCGTCATCGGCGTTGTACGCCGCGGCGACGGGGCCCGCGGCGGTGACGCCGGAGGCGAGGGGGCGCCGCCCGAGGACCGTCAGGGCCGCGGGCAGGATCTCCGCCCCCGCGTCGGGGTTGACGACGGAGAGGTCGTGCTCCCCCACGGGGGCGGCGGAGACGTCGAGGTCCATGGTCAGGGTGGTGCCGCCCCCGCCGACCGCCTCGGAGGTCGCCGTGACCGTCGTCGAGATCCCCTGCACGAGGGTCGCCTCCGCGCCGCTCACGAGATCCGTGCCCGTCGCGACGGCCCCGACGATGGCGTCCCCCTGGAAGCCGCGGTCCGGGGCGAGGGCCGTGAGCCTCGGGGCGCGGACCAGGTTGAAGGAGCTGCCGAAGGTGATGGTGCCCCCGTCGGGGTTGGTGGCCCGGAGGATCCAGGCGCCGGAGGGGCGCCCGCGGAGGTCGAACTCCGCCTCGCAGGTCGAGGAGGTCAGGGCCCCCACGACGGCGGCGATGGGCGTCTCGGGGTCCTTCTCCAGGGTCACGGCCATCCCCTCCGCGTAGCCGGCGCCGGAGAGATCCACCCGGAGGGAATCGTCGTTGTCGTGCCCCAGCAGGGGGGCGGCGGCCGCGATGCGGGGCCCCGTGGCGACGGTCAGCGCCCCCGCCAGCGTGCGCGTCCCCCCGTCCACGTTGGTGACGACGACGTCATGGGAGCCGAGGGGCGCGTTGAGCAGGGGGACGATGACCGCGATGGTCGTGTCCGTCACGGAGCCCACGATGCCGGAGACGCCGGTGCCCCCGGCGGCGGGGCGGACCGCCACCGCGAGCCCCGCCTCGAAGCGGGTGCCCGTGATGGTGAAGGCCTGGGATCTGTTGTCGAACCCGAGGGCGGGGCTGATGCCCGAGGGGACGGGGGTGGGCAGGACGGTGAAACCGCCGGGGAGCCGCCCCTCGCCGCCGGAGGAGAGGGAGACGACCACGTCGTAGTCCCCCGTCGCCCGCCCGTCGAGGTCCACGTCGAAGCCGAGCACCCCGTCGTTGTAGCGCACCGTCGAGGAGGCGGGGATGGTCCCCCCCTCGCCCTCGAGGCGCACCTCGGCCCCGGGGGTGAAGAACATCCCCGTGACCGCGACGGAGGCGTAGGAGAGGTTGTCGAAGCCCTCGGCGGGATCCACGGCGTCCACGGCGGGGTCCACGACGAGGTCGGCGTCGGTCCGCTTCGTCGGCTTCAGCCTCGGGTACTTCAGGGTCAGTGTGAACACCCCGGTGTTCCCGTAGAGGCCCGACTGGCTGCCCAGCCCCACCTCGTAGGTGCCGAGCTCGTCGAGGACGATGCCGGTGTACTGGTCGAACTTCGCGGAGGCCTTGTGGACCGCGCCGGAGAGGCTCAGCTCCACGCCCGAGGGGGTCTTGAAGTAGACGATCTTCGGGGCGAGGTCGCTCCCCTTGCCGGCGGCGAGCTTCACCGAGGCCACGGCGCCGGGGGACCCGCCGAACAGGAAGGGGGTCGGGGGGGCGGGGACGATGAAGCCCGAGAGGGTCGCCTTCTTCGGGGCCTTCACCTTCACCTTCAGGGTGTAGGCGCCGGCGACGACGGGCCGGATGCGGAGGAAGTGGCGGCCGGACTGGTCCACGGGGATCTTCTTCCCCTGGGCCCTCGCTCCCTTCGAGTCCTTCTTCACGAAGGCGTCGAGCCCCGGGAGGATCGACCGGTCCGGCTGCTGGATGTCGAAGTGGGCGCCGGATCCGGCGGCCATCCTGAGGTCCACGTCGAGGAGGGACTTCTCCGTCAGGTCGATGGGCACGACCTCGAGGACGCCCTCCTCGGCGGTCCCCGTCACGGTGTCCCCGGAGTTGAGGGAGCGGACGTCGCCGGCGGCGGCGGCGGCGGCCCCGGCGAGGAGGAGGCCGAGGGCGAGGGGGAGGCGGGAGAGGGTCTTCATGGGAGTCTCCGGGAGAAGATCGGCTGCCTTGGGGCCGGGGTCCGGGGGCATGGGGCATGGGCCGCCGGCCCCCGGGAACCCCGGGGTGGCCCCCTCCGCCGTCACTTTCCCTGTGAAGGGTCGATGATACCCCAACCCCGCCGCTCCGCACGGGATCCCGGGGCGGTTACACTGCGCCCATGCGCACCCTCCCGAGGCTCGCCGCCGCCCTGCTCCTCGCCTTCGCCCTCCCCTCCGCCGCCGCCGAGGGGGAGGAGGACCCGCCCCCGGCGCCGGCCCCCGCCCCGGCGCCGGTCCCGGCTCCCGCTCCCCCCGCCCCCGCCCCCCCCCGCGCCCCCCGCCCTCCCGAGACCATCGAGCAGGCCTACCGCCGCATGGAGGCCCTCCGGGAGGCCCCCCTCGCCGGCCCCGGGAGCCTCGTCCGCCGCCGGGAGCGGTTGTCGGGCCTCGCGGACCAGGCCCTCGCCCTCCCCGCCGCCGCCGCCGCCGCGGGGGAGGACCTCTTCCGGCTGGAGGCGCTCTGCTTCGAGGGGGGGAAGTTCGCCGAGGCCGCCGCCTTCGGCGCCCGCTACCTCGCGGGGAAGCCGAAGGCGCCGGGTCCCGACGCCCCGCCCCTCCTCGACGAGGGGTTCGCCCACGCCTTCCTGGTCCGCTCCCTCGCCACCCTCGGCCGCCTCCCCGAATCCGAGGAGGCCATGAAGGCCTGGCGGGAGGCGATGCCCGCGGCGGAGGGGATCCCCGCGGTCCTCAAGAGCCTCGGCGACGGCTACGCCCACGCCGGCCGGATGGAGGAGGCGGTGGCCCGGTACCGGGAGGCCCTGGAGCGCGCCCCCCGCCCGCTGCCGGCCAACGCCGCCTCGACGGTGCAGGTCCTCGTGGAGGCGCTGGCGGCGCTGGGGCGGCTCGAGGAGGCCGGGAAGGCCCTCGCGAAGGCACGGGAGGAGGGGGGGGCCGGGGACGCCGCCTTCGGACAGCGGCTCGCCGCCGTGGAGAAGCGCCTCCAGCTCCTCGGGAAGACCTTCGAGGCCCCGAAGCTGGAGCTCTGGAACGGCATGCCCCGGCCCGCGCCGGGGGACCTCGCGGGGAAGGTCGTCGTGTACCACTTCTTCGCCTGGTGGATGGAACTGCGCCTCGACGAGCTCTCCCGCTGGGCCGCCTTCGCCGGGGAGAGGGAGGGGAAGGGGCTCGTCCTCGTCCCCGCGACCCGGCTCCTCGGCTTCGAGCCCGGGACGGGGAAGTTCCGGGCCGACCGGAAGGAGGCGGAGGAGCTCGCCGACCTCGTCGTGGTCCTGAGGGACCGGGGCTGGAACGGCCCCTTCGCCGCGGGCCGCCGAGGGAACCGCTCCTTCGACGACCTCGGCATCCGGGGGCTCCCCATGGACGTCGTCGTGGGGCGGGACGGGAAGGTGGTCTTCGTGCAGGCCGGCGAGGAGCCGGGGTGCGCCATGGCCCGCTTCGCCGCGGAGAGGGCCCTCGCGGTCCCCGCACCCGCCCCTCCCGAACCTCCCGCCCCACCTGCCCCCCCGCCGGGGCGCTGAAAAAACCGTCCCGAACCTTCGACGGGAGTGAACCGGGGGGGTAGGATCGCTGTTTCCGGGAACGGGGGGGCCGTCGCTTCCGTCCAATGGGGGATGGGGGCGTTTCGACCCCGGTCGGCGCATCAAGGGCAGTCGAAGGCCACGGAGATTCCATACCTATGAGACACGATCACGGGGCCGCGCGCCGCCGCAACCTCCTCCCGCTCCTCCTCCTCGCGGGGGCCGCCGCCGTCCTCATCCCCTCGGACGGCGTGCGCGCCGACGACAAGACCCCGGGGAAGTACCACGAGAACAAGCTCGTGGGCTTCCGCTTCCGCCCCCTCAACGACTGGGCCGCGGTGCCCCCAGGGACCGACCCCAACGACCCGAAAGTCGGAGGTTTCTACAGCGACGCGGCCAAGTACGACCGGAACATCAAGCCCGACTGCAGCGTCTACGCCTTCAAGCTGGAGCGGGAGGCGACGGCCACGGAGGACGCCCAGCCCCTCGGCGGCGGCGACGGCAAGGACCCGCCGGAACCTCCGAAGGGCCCCAGCGAGGCCGATCTCCGCGAGGAGATGATGAGCCAGTTCCGCATGAAGTCCACCCGGCAGGTGCTGGACCAGACGAGGGACCGGGCCTACGAGATCGCCGAGCAGGTCTACTCCCGCTGGGACGAGAAGAAGCAGAAGAAGGCGAAGAACCTGCTGACGAAGAAGGAGCCCGTCGTCAAGGAGGTCAAGACCAAGGACGACCTCATCACCTTCATCGACGGGGACTACGTGGTGCCCCTGACCAACGGGGAGATCCTCGTCGGGAAGATCGTGGCGGCCTTCATACGCAACGACGAGTACGAGGTGGGGGTCATCTACGAGATCCCCGAGAGCGAGTGGAAGAAGTACGGGCCCGGGGTCCTGGCCAGCCTCAAGTCCATCGAGTTCCTCGACGGGTCAGCGGTGGCCGAGGCGCGCCAGGACCTCGCCGACGCGCTGAGCGGCGCCAAGACCGACGACGAGCGATGGCTC
The DNA here is from genome assembly GCA_964370855.1 of uncultured Planctomycetota bacterium. Classification (GTDB taxonomy): domain Bacteria; phylum Planctomycetota; class JAJSAM01; order JAJSAM01; family JAKLKS01; genus JAKLKS01. The sequence continues at coordinate 5,749 of CAYJMF010000104.1, forward strand.
GAGACCATCAAGCGAAAGGTCGTCGCAGGCTGGGCCTACCTCCAGACCAAGAACTACCTCCTCATCTACGACAAGACCGTCAAGCCGGACCGGGTGAAGCTCATGGCCGTCCAGATCGAGGCCATCCGCAAGGACGTCTACGAGGAGCTGTTCCCCTCGGACCGCCCGGTGACCGCCGTCTCCGTGGTGCGCGTCTGCAAGGACAAGGGCCAGTACATGCAGTACGGCGGCTCCGGCAGTTCAGCGGGATACTGGAGCCCCAGCGAGCAGGAACTCGTCTTCTACGAGGACGGGACGAAGGACGCATTCCGGGTCCTCTACCACGAGGCATTCCACCAGTACATCTTCTACTCCGTCGGCTCCGTCAGCCCCCACAGCTGGTTCAACGAGGGGCACGGCGACTACTTCTCCGGGCACAACATCAGCCCGTCCGGCAAGTTCATCCCCAAGCCCTTTTCCTGGAGGCAGTCGATCATCAAGGGGGCCATGGGATCGAAGACCTACGTCCCCCTCAAGATCTTCGTGAAGTACTCCCAGGCGGAGTACTACGTCCCCGCCCAGGCCGGCCAGAACTACGCACAGGGCTGGTCCATGATCTGGTTCCTCCGCCGCACGAGGAACCCCGCCTGGCAGGGGATCCTCGAGAGGTACTTCGCCGCCCTGAAGAGCGGCGTCACGAAGTGGGTGGACGAGCAGATCGCTGCCAGGAAGGCCGACGGCTCCTACACCGAGGGCTGGAAGCCCCCCTTCACCCCCGACGAGGTCGAGGAGAACGCCCGCACCCAGGCCCTCGAGGCCGCCTTCGGCTCCTTCGACGACAAGACCTGGGACCGCTTCGAAAAGGAGTGGAAGGACTTCAAGTACTAGGCGAGAGAGGCAGGGGAGAGGCAGGGACGTTCCTAACTAAGTAACTAACTCCACGAGCCACCCTCGTGAATCACGGAGAGGGTGGTGGAGTTAGTTACTTAGTTAGGAACGTCCCTGCCTCTCCCCCCTCACCGCGACACGCGGACGACCTCGATCCTGCCGGCCTTCACGTCCGCTCGCAGGTCGGGGAGGCGCAGTCCGCCGAGGCGCACCTCGAAGGTGATCCTCCCCTCGGGAAAGGGCCCGAGGAGGTTGTATCCGTCGAGGATCCACTCCATGACCGCTCCCTCGAACTCATGACCCAGCCGATCGGCCATGGGGATCGGCCGCCCGTCGGCCCTGCGCAGGCGGTAACTCCCCAGTTCCGGGGGCAGCACCTCCGTCGGGACGAAGAGGACGAGCCCCGCCGGCCGCAGCGCAAGCCGCAACGGGCCCGCGGCGGGCACGGGCTGGAACTCCGAGGCGAGGAAGGGCGGAACGACCGTCCCGGCGACGACCCACTCCCGCACCTCGCCGGCGTCCCACCGGGAAGCCCCCTCGACCAGGTCGATGCCGGTGTCGAAGGAGTGGGGCCTCCCGTCCTCGTCGAGGAACTCCCCGAGGAGGAACACCCCCCCGTCCGGCGGCGCCCCCTCCACGAGGATCTCCCGCGGAGGCTCCCCGGGCTCCGCCTCCTCCACCACCGCGGGCTCCGCCGGGGCGGGCGGCGGCGGAGGGGTGGAGTCGACCTCGAGCGGAATTCCGACCTCGACCATCTCCCCCGCCGCGACGGCGATCCCGGTCCGGGCACCGCTCCGCACACCGGACCCTTCCCAGCGCACCTCGAAGGTGCCCGGTTCGAGGGTCATCATCACCGAGGGCTCGATCCAGTTCGGCGGTGGATGGAGCAGGGTCCCCACGCTGGTCGAGGCGACCTCCCTCCCGTCCCGGAGGATGGAAACGTCGACGAACCGGTTCCCTCCGTTCCTGGAGGACTCCGCCTCCCGCAGCCCCGCCGCCAGGACGGGGGTGAGGGCGACGGCGGCCCGGCGGGCGATGCGGACGGTCAGCGTCTCCCCGGGGCGCACCGACTCCCGGTCCGCCGTGGACGCGAAGCGGTAGGAGTTCAGCATCTGCGGCCTCTCCCGCTGGCCCCGGTCCGGGGACTCGAGGGGCGTGCGCAGTTCCTGCACGCGGACGCCGCACTGGTAGACCCGGCCCTGGACGAGGGGCACGGACTCCCCCGAGGAGCCGGTCAGGATCGCCGTCCCTCCGGCGCTTCCCCGCTCCCCCCGGCCCGGGAACTCCAGCTGGCGGGGGTCGTCCGCAGTCCAGAAATCCACGATGAGCTCCGGCCGGTCCACCCCCGGAGGCGGCCACTCCCCCTCGATGCGCACCTGCACCGGGAGCCGCGGCGCGGGCCGCAGGACCGCCTCGTTCCCGTCTCCCGCCTCGACGCGGACGTCGGTCAGGAGGGTCGCCCCCCACACGTCCCGGAACCCGATGTCGTAGAGACCGGGAAGGGGGAGCCGCAGGCGCACCGGCTCCGGCCCCTCCACCAGCGTGGAGAACACTCCCCCTTCGTCGTCGCTCCCCGGCTCCCCGGCGCCGAGGGCGTAGACGGTCCCGTCCTCCGCCGGTTCCCCGTCGAGGCCGAGGACGGTGACGAGGATGGAGGGCGGGGGTCCCCTGTCGGCCGCGGGCGACGGCCCGGTCCCGGGGCCGGGCTCCTCCGGTCGCGCATCCCCCCCGGGAGCGGACTCGCCGGGAACGATCCGCCCGCCGGCGCGGTCGCCGGCCGGCGCCCCGGGACCGGGGACCCGCTCCTCCGCCCCTCTCACCGCGTCCCGGTAGACGATGCGGCTCTCCCCCGTCGCCGCCGGCCGCAGCAGCCACGCGAACAGGAACCCCGCCGCCGCGGCGGTCAGCAGCCAGAGCAGGGCGAGGAGGGGGAGGCGATCGCGGGCGCTCATCGCCGGTCCATCATGGGGGGCGCGCGCCGGTCCGTCAACCCGCGGCGCCGGAGGCGGCTACTGGAAGGGCCACCAGGAATCCGGCGCCGGGAACCACCAGGGGGAGGCCGGCCCCGAGGGGGCGACGACGGGGGCCCGGGGCAGCGACCGGCTCGGCTGCTGCTGCGGCGCGGAGTAGGGCTGGTCCGAGGCGCAGCCGAGGAGCCCCGCCCCGAGGAGCGCGCCGACCGCCAGCAGCCGCGGAACTCTCTTCTTCATGCCCCCGTTCTCCCACTCCGGCCCCCCCGGGTCAAGGGGTCCCGGACCGGGGCGCCGGGGGAGGTGACGGCCCGGTGACCCCGGGAAACCCACGCCCCTACTCCACCAGCACGAGGTCGAGGCGGATCCGGTCCCCCTCGGCGCCGCCGATGTCGGTCTCCAGCGCGACGGTCCCGCCCGCGGCCTTCGCCGCCGCGGCGGCCGCCGCGGCGAGGCCGTCGCGGGGGAGGAGGACGCGCACCAGCCTCGCCGCCGGCACCGGGAGGGAGCCCGGGGCGGCGTGGGCGTCCCCGCCGCCGCAGCCGCCGGAGGACGCGGGATCGAGGATCTCGACGGACGCCGCCGCCCCCGCCACCGCGTCCCGGGCCCGCACCGCCGACGACGGCGCCTCCTTCACGCGGAGGAGGACCACCCGGAACGGCGCCGCCCCGGCGGAGCCGGAGACGAGGGCGCGGGCCGTGCCGTCGGCGCGGACCCGGAGGTGGTAGTGGAAGGCGGCGCCGGGGAGGCCGGGGACTCCGAGATCGAACTCCGCGTCCTCGGGGCGGACCGGCGCGGGCGCCGTCCCGTCGTGGGGGCGGCGGCTGTGGGCCGGCACCTCGCCGGCGGGGCCGCGGCCGGCGGGCAGGGATCCCGGCGGCGCCTCGCCGACGCGGGAGGACGCGGCGGGCGCGGGCACGGGCGCGGGCACGGGAGCGCTCTCCACCTCCTCCGCCCCGCAGGCCGCGAGGAGGAGGAGCGCCGCGATCCACGCCCGCCCCGGAGCCCTCACCTCTTGCCGCGTCCCCGCGCCGGCGCCACGTCGCCCCCCCATCCGCGGAGCAGCCGCTTCGCCGCCGCCGGCGCACTCCCGTCGGCCTCCAGCGCGAAACCCTCCTCCGGCGGACGGCCGAGGCGCACGCTCGTCTCCGTGAACCGGTCCCCGCGGAGGAGGGCGAAGCGCGCCCGGTCCCCCGGCTTCCTCTCGGCGAGCCGCTTCCCGAGCCCCTCGGCGTTGCAGCGCCAGCCGTCCAGCGCCACGAGCTCGTCCCCCGCCGCGATGCGGCCCGCCGCGGGACCGTCGTTGCGGACCGAGGAGAAGCGGGTGCGCCCCTCCTTGTCCGCGGCCTCCGCGCCGAGCCACGCCCCGGCGACGCCCTTCCGCGCGACGCGCACGCCCAGCGGCGCGAAGAGCCGCTCCCAGTCCGGGTCCGCGGTGCCGGAGACGAGGCGATCGTGGAGCCGGCGGAGGTCCGTGCCCGTCGCCTCCTTCGCCAGCGCCGGGAAGGCGTCCTCGGGGACGGGGCGGCCGGTGCGGCCGTACCGCCTCCAGAGGAGCCGCATCACGTGATCGAGGGAGCGGCGCCCGCCCGTGGCGGCGCGGAGGTGGAGGTCGAGGGCCAGGGAGGCGAGGAGGCCCTTCAGGTAGTAGGAGACGCCGCTGTTGCCGCTGTTCTCGTCGGGCCGGTAGAACTTCACCCACGTGGTGACGGAGGATTCGTCGAGGGGGAGCAGCGCGCGGCCCGGGTTCCCGGCGAGGGCCTTCATCTTCTCCGCCATCTGCGCCCGGAGCCAGGCGCCGTCGCGCAGTCCCGCGCGCCGCACGAGGAGGTGCGCGTAGTAGTCGGTGCACCCCTCGAAGAGCCAGAGGAGGCGGGTGTACTTCTCCCCCGTGAGGTCGTAGGGGAGGAGCCCCGCGGGCCGGATGCGGCGCACGTTCCACGCGTGGAAGAACTCGTGGGCGAGGAGGACGAGGCAGCGGTCGTACTGCTTCGGATCCGTGAAGGACCAGCGGGGGAGGAGGAAGACGAAGCCCTCGCGGTGCTCGAGGCCGCCGCCGCCGGCGTCGGCCATGAGGCCCTCGACGACGTAGCGCCCGTAGGGGAGGCCGCCGAACATCCGCGCGCCGGCCTCCACGATGGCGGCGAGGTCCTTCACGAGCCGCTTCGGATCGGCGTTGGTGTCGCCCCACAGCACGAGCTCGTGGGGGACGCCGCGCACGCGGAACGGGAACCGGCGCAGCAGCCCCATGTGGATCGGGGAGTCGTGCAGCGTCTCCTGGTCCGGCGCGCGGAGCGCGCCGCGGGCGCGGGGGAGCGGGCAGGAGACCTCCCAGCCGCGGGGGGCGTCCACGGCGACCTCGACGGGGCGGGACTCCATCCCCTCGGGGCAGAGGAAGGCGGCCGTCGGCTGCACGAAGGCGTGGGTGTCGTCCACGTGGTTGGTGCGCACGGAGAGCTCGTTCCCGTAGACGCGCCAGGCGACGCGGATCTCCCCGGCGCGGGCCGGGGCGGCGACCTCCCAGCGGTCCTTCGTGAGGCGGCGGACCGCGAGGGGGCGGCCCCGGGCGTCCTTGGCGGCGACCCCCTCGACGTGGCGCGCGTACTCCCGGACGAGGTAGGAGCCGGGGGTCCAGGCCGGGAGCCGGAGCACGAGGGGCGCCCCGGTGGCGGCGCGCACGCGCAGTTCCAGTCCGAGGAGGCGGCGGAGGGGATCGGCGACGGAGAGGCGGTAGCGGAGGGGAGGGATCGTTGTCATCGCTTCATCACGCGGCAGGGAGGGGGAATCGCGAAGCGAAAAGGGCCGAAGGGCGGGCGGAGTACACTGGCCCCGGGAGGTGCCCATGCGGACGTCCGCGTCGCGAGCCGTTCTCCTCCTCGCCGCTTCCCTCGGAGCCGGCTGCGTCACCCTCGATCCCCCGCCGGTCCGCAACGAGGTGCTGGTTTCCCTGCGGACACCCCGGTATCCATGGTCGGCGCACGTCGAACAGGCGGCTGCCTTCCGGGATCTCCATCATCTGGCGGCGGCGGGCGTCCCGCCGGAGGAGGGCGTGGAGCGGCGCGCCATCGTCTGGTCGACCCGGGACGACGTGATTGCACTCGGTGCCGCCGGATTGTCCTACCAGGGCGAGGGAAGTGACATCCCTCGGGTCTACAGGCTCGAGTTCCCGGGGCCACCACCGCCCTGGACCGAAGCGGATCTCCCCGTGATCTGGATCCGGCTTCTGGCCGCCACCGGCTCCGAGCCCCTGTCGTGGGAATACGTCGTCCTGCGGGAGGAGGGTTCCGGCTGCTTCTGCGTGTTCCACTGGATCCGGGACGGGGAAGGCGCGCGTCCCGGGGAGAAGGTGGGGAAGTTCACGAGGGGACGCATGGCGGGAGGCGCACCGTGGATCCTGGAGATGTCCGTTCCACGGCCGTGGGAGAGGCCCACACCATGAGACTGCCGAGGCCCTTCACGGGCCTTCTCCTCCCTCTGTTCCTCGTCGCTTCCGGCTGCGATGCGGGCGGCTCCGTCCGCCTCCGGGCGGAGGTCGTGGACGCCGGCAGCGGGCGGCCCGCCGCCGGCGCGGAGATCGCCTTCTTCTGGTTCGAACTCGATGACGACGATCCCTTCGGCTCTCCCCTCCGGCAGTCCGTGGCGGCATCGGCGGAGAGGCGGAACCACGGCCCCTCCTACGGGATCGTACAGAGGACCTGGCAACACCGGCCGCTGGACGCCGAGGGACGCGCGGAATTCGGACTCCTCACCTTCTACGCGGGGGCCCTCTTCCACCCGCTCCACCAGCTCCTGTGGGGGGTGCGCGAGGACGATCCGACAGGACTCTGGATCCGGGTGACCCCCGTCCCGGAGGGGGAGTGGCTTCCCCATGACTTCCTCGTCCTGGAGCGGGAGGGCGTGCCCGTTCCCGTTCGCATGCGATGGAGCGGGGATCGGTTCGAGGCGGGCGAGACGGCCGGGCGGGTGGCGGTAGGTTACGTCCATGGGATCGGGAGAACCTGGGACCTCCGCCTTGAGATCCTCCCCGGGGAGCGCCCGTAGCGGCGGAGCGGGCCGCGGCGGCTATCCTCTCCCCCATGCCCCTCGAACGCCGCGACGCCGCCGACGCGCTGGACGAGATCGCGGAACTCCTCGAGCTCCGCGGCGACAACCCGTTCCGCGTGCGGGCCTTCGCCGGCGGGGCGCGGACCGTGAAGGGGCTCGCCGACTTCGACGAGCGGCTCGCCGCCGGGACGCTGACGGAGGTGAAGGGGATCGGGAAGGGCCTCGCCGCGGAGCTCGCCGCCATGGCGGCGACGGGGACCTCCCCCCTCCTCGAGGAACTGCGCGCGGCGGTGCCCGAGGGGCTCATCGCGCTCCGCCGCGTCCCCGGGATCGGGCCGAAGAAGGCGCGGACGCTGTACGAGGAGGTCGGCATCCGATCCCTCGCGGAGCTCGAGTACGCCTGCGTCGAGAACCGCTTGAAGGGGCTCAAGGGCTTCGGCGGGAAGACCCAGGAGAAGGTGCTGGAGGCCCTGCGTGCGATGAAGCGCCACGCGGGAAAGCTCCGCCGCGACGACGTGAAGGGGATGGAGGTCCTGGCCGACGGGGCCGCGCGGAAGGTCGGCGGGCGGGCCTTCGCCTGCGGCGCCTACCGCCGCGGCGAGACCCTCGCCGACGGACTCGACCTCGTCGTCGCCGCGCCGGACCCGGCGGCGGCGCTGGAGGCGGTGCTGGCGGCGCTGCCCGTGGAGGAGGTGACGGCGCGGGAGCGGGGCGGCGTCGCGCGGGCGCGGCTCTCCGTCGGGGGGGAGGCGCGAATCACCTCCGGCCCCATCAACGCGCTCGGTCTCCTTCTCGTCGCCGCCACGGGACCTGCGGAGCACGTGCGAGAGCTGGGGAGGATCCGGTCCGAGGGGAAGCGCAAGGGGGAGGCGATCGCCTGCCCCGACGAGGAGTCCTTCTACGCCGACATCGGCGTCCCGTTCATCCCTCCGGAGCGCAGGTTCGACGGCGGGGAGATCGGGGCGGCGCGTTCGGGGGCGGTGGAGATTCTGGTGGATCGATCCTCGATCCTCGGCTGCCTCCACGCCCACACCACCTGGAGCGACGGATCCGGCTCCGTCGCGGAGATGCTCGACGCCGCCCGCGGGGCGGGGCTCTCCTGGTTCGGCCTCAGCGACCACTCCCCCACCGCCTCCTACGCCGGCGGCCTCACCGTCGAGCGCCTGCGCGCGCAGCAGGCGGAGATCGACCGGGAGGCCGCGAAGCGCCCCGGCCTCGTCGTCCTCAAGGGCACCGAGAGCGACATCCTCGCCGACGGATCCCTCGACTACCCCGACGACGTCCTCGCCGGCTTCGACTTCGTCGTCGCCTCGGTCCACTCCCTGTTCACGATGCCGCGGGAGGAGATGACGCGGCGGGTGATCGCCGCGGTGCGGAACCCGTACACCTCCGTCCTCGGCCACCCCACGGGGCGGCTGCTGCTCGGCCGCGCCGGCTTCGCGCTCGACGTCCCCGCGGTGCTCCGCGCCTGCGCCGAGGAGGGGGTGGCCGTGGAGCTCAACGCCCACCCGGCGCGGCTCGACCTCGACCCGGAGTGGATGCCGCTGGTCGTCGAGCTCGGCGTCACCGTCTCCATCGGGCCCGACGCCCACGAGCCGGAGGGGCTCGGGGACCTCGAGCACGGCGTCGCCGTGGCGCGGCGGGCGGGACTGCCGCCCGCACTCGTGCTCAACACGCGGGACGCGGCCGGGGCGCGGGCGTTCTTCGAGGGGAGGCGGCGGTGAGCGATCCGGGGCCCCTCGAGTCCTCCCTCCCCGTGATGACGGCGGCGGATCTCCGCGCCCGCATGGAGGGGGGCGTCGGGGGGTTCGCCGTCCTCGACACCCGGTCCCTGGCGGAGTTCGAGGCGGGGCACATCCCCGGCTCCTTCCACTGCCCGGTGCACGAGCTGTCGAAGAGGGAGCGCCTGCTCCCGCCGAAGGGGGAGACCGTCATCGTCGTCGGCGAGGCCGGGAAGCGCGGCGTCGCCGGCGCGCTGTTCCTCGTGCTCGCGGGCAGGGCCAGCGTCGCCCTCCTCGAGGGCGGCTGGCCAGCCTGGGACGGCCCCGTGGAGGTCGGCCCCCCCCGCCCGCTCTCCGAGTCCCGCCCCCCCCGCCCCGCCGGCTGGGTGGATCCGCCGCCATACTGAACCCGACCCAGATTGGCGGCGAAACGGAGGGTTTTCAGCTCCCGGTCCTCTTCCGCTTTCGCCGCCAATCTGGGTCGGGTTCAGTATGGCGGCGGAGGATCGCGAGGTCGCTGCGGTAGCCGTCGAGGCCGCCCGGGGTCTCGAGGACCATGGGGACGTCGGCGAGGCGCGCGTCCGTCATCAGGCGGCGGAAGACGGTGGCCCCGAGGACCCCCTTGCCGAGGTTCTCGTGGCGGTCGCGGCGGGAGCCGAGGCCGAGCTTGCTGTCGTTGAGGTGGACGGCGCGCAGGCGCTTCAGTCCCACGGTGCGGTCCACGTCTCCCATCACCGCGTCGTAGCCCGCGTCCGTCGAGAGGTCGTGGCCCGCGGCGAAGGCGTGGCAGGTGTCGAAACAGATGCCGAGGCGCGGGTCGTCGCCGGCGAGCTCCATCATGCGGGCGAGGTGCTCGAACCGGGTCCCCAGCGTCGTCCCCTGCCCCGCGGCGTTCTCGAGGAGGAGGAGGACCTTCGAGCCCCGGGTCTCCTTCAGGGCGTGCCTGAGACCCGCGGCGACCTTCGCGAACCCCGCCTCCTCCCCCTCACCGAGGTGGGCGCCGGGGTGGAAGACGAGGGACTCGATGCCCACCTCCCCCGCGCGGCGCGCCTCGGCGGTGAAGGTGGCCAGGGACTTGGCCGCGATCGCCTTCTCCACGGCGGCGAGGTTGACGAGGTAGGTCCCGTGGGCGACGGCCCGCTTCACGCCGGCGGCGGCGATGTCGCGCCGGAAGGCCGCGGCCTCGCCCTCGGCGAGGTCCCGCATGGCCCACTGGCGGTTGGACTTGAGGAAGACCTGGATGGCCTCGCAGCCGAGGTCCTTCGCCTCCACGGCCGCCGCGGGGAGCCCGCCGGCGGTGGTGCAGTGGGCGCCGATGAGGGCCACGGTCAGGCCTGGGCGGGCGGCGGCTGCGGAGCGCCCGGGGGCGGCTCGACCTTGCGCACCATGAAGGGCTTGGACTGGAGGAACTGGTCGTTGGTGTAGAGGGCGAACTCGTACTTCCCCGGCTCCTCGAAGACGATGCCCTCGAGGTTCATGCCGAGTTCCGACACCTGGAGGGGGTCGGCGACCTGGATGCGCAGCCCCTTGCCCTCGAAGAGCACCTTCCCGTCGCGCAGGCGCACGAGCCGCAGGGTCATGTCGTAGGTCCCGTGGGCGTCGGCGATGTTGGCGTACACGGAGATGCGCCCGTGGCGGAAGGGGAAGCGCGGCGAGTTCACCTGCTCGAAGATGCCGATGAGGCTCTTCTTGTTGGAACCGGCCTCGTGGATGACGTAGTCGCAGAGGAGGAACGCCTTGATCTCGGGCTTGGGAGGGCTCATGGGAGGGTCGATGGTACCCTAGCCGCGCATGAAGGAGGAGAAGGCCCGCCCGAAACCCGCCACGGGGATGTGGGTCGTCGCGGCCCTGTTCCTCTTCGGCGCCCTATTCCTGTGGCTCCTCTTCGCCCTCACCGACGGCAAGCGCGCCGCCCCGCCGCGGTAGTCGCGAACGGTGCCTGGCACAAGGTGGAGTGAAAAAACGGGGAATTTTCCG
>CAYJMF010000105.1:0-10626 GCA_964370855.1 uncultured Planctomycetota bacterium
CGTCCCCCGCCCCCCGCCCCCCCCCCCCCCCCCCCCCCGCGCGGGCCCCGCCCCGCGGCCGCCCCCCAACGCCGGGCACAACCCGCACGAAACGGCGGATTCACCGGGCGGGTCCACGGAGTTAGTTACTTAGTAAGGAACGTCCCTGCCTCTCCCGCCCTAGGCTGACGGGATGCGACCCCTCGCCATGGCCCGGCGGGCCGACCTGCCCGTGGACCCGATCTGCGGGATGACCGTGGACCCGGCGACGGCGGCGGCCCGGCGGGAGCACGGGGGGCGGACCTTCCACTTCTGCTCCACGGGCTGCGCCGCGAAGTTCGACGGGGATCCGGAGGGGTGGGCGTCGGGCCGGGCCCGGGAGGAGTCCGCCGCCCGGGCCGCCGCCGCCCCCGCGGGGACCGTCTGGATCTGCCCCATGGACCCCGAGGTGCGGGAGACGGCCCCCGGGCCCTGCCCCGTCTGCGGCATGGCGCTGGAGCCCGAGGGCCCGCCGCGGCCCGACGCCGGCGGGAGCCCGGAACTCGCGGACATGCGAAGGCGGTTCCTCGTCTCCGCGCTCCTCACCGCGCCGCTCCTCGTCCTGGCCATGGGCCCCATGGCGGGCATCCCCGCGGACCGCTGGCTCCCCGAAGGCGCCGCCCCCTCCGCGCAGCTGCTCCTGGCCGCCCCCGTGGTGTTCTGGTGCGGATGGCCCTTCCTCGAGCGCGGGGCCCGCTCCCTCGCCACGCTCCGCTTCAACATGTTCACCCTCATCGCCCTCGGCACCGTCGCTGCCTTCCTCTTCAGCGCCGCCGCCGTGATCGCCCCGGGCCTCTTCCCGGCGTCCGCCCGCGGCCACCACGGGGAGGTTCCGCTCTACTTCGAGAGCGCCGCCGTCATCACGGCGCTGGTCGCCCTCGGGCAGGTGCTCGAGCTGACGGCCCGGGCCCGCACGGGGAGCGCGCTCCGCGCCCTCATGGACCTCGCCCCCGCCGAGGCCCTGCGCATCGCCCCCGGCGGCGGGGAGGAGACGGTCCCCCTCGACGCCGTGCGCAGGGGGGATCGCCTGCGCGTCAAGCCCGGCGGGAAGGTGCCCGTGGACGGGAAGGTCCTCGAGGGCGGCGCCGCCGTGGACGAGTCCATGGTGACGGGGGAATCCCTCCCCGTGGACAAGGCCCCGGGCGACGCCGTGACGGGGGGGACCCTGGTCGCCGACGGCGCCTTCGTCATGGAGGCGTTGCGGGTCGGCGCCGACACCATGCTCTCCCGCATCGTCGCGCTGGTGGCCGAGGCGCAGCGCAGCCGCGCCCCGGTCCAGGCCCTGGCGGACCGGGTGGCCGGGTGGTTCGTGCCCGGGGTCGTGGCCGCCGCGGTGCTGTCCTTCGCAGGGTGGATGGCGCTCGGCCCGGAGCCGCGCCTCGCCCACGCCGTCGTCGCCGCCGTCTCCGTGCTCGTCATCGCCTGCCCCTGCGCCCTCGGCCTCGCCACGCCCATGTCCCTGATGGTCGGCATGGGGCGGGGTGCGGGCGCCGGGGTCCTCTTCCGGAGCGCCGAGGCCCTCGAGATGCTGGAGAAGGTCGGGACCCTCGTGGTGGACAAGACGGGGACCCTCACGGAGGGCCGGCCCGAGGTCGTCGCCGTCGTCGCCGCCGGGGGCGACGGGGAATCCTCCCGCGAGGTCGTGGTCCGCTACGCCGCCGCCGTGGAGCGGTGGAGCGGGCACCCCCTCGCCGGGGCGGTGCTCCGCGAGGCGGAGCGGCGGGGACTCCCCGTCCCCGCGAGCGGCGCCTTCCGCTCCATGACCGGCAAGGGGGCGGCGGCCTCCATCGAGGGACGGGCCGTCGCCGTGGGCAACCGGAGCCTGCTCGGGGACTTGGACCTCGCCCCCGGGGAGCTCGAGGCCGCGGCCGCGACGGAGGAGGAGGAGGGGCGCACGGTGATGTTCGTGGTCGCCGGCGGACAGGTGATCGGGTTCCTCGCCCTGGCCGACCGGGTGAAGGGGACGACCCCGGAGGCCCTCCAGGCGCTCCGCGCCGAGGGGGTCGAGGTCGTGATGGTGACGGGGGATTCCCGGGCCGCCGCGGAGGCCGTGGCGCGGGAGCTCGGCATCGACCGCGTGGAGGCGGAGGTCTCCCCGGAGCGGAAGGCCGGGTTCGTCAAGGAACTCCGCGCCGAGGGCCGCGTGGTGGCCATGGCCGGGGACGGGGTCAACGACGCCCCCGCCCTCGCCCTGGCCGACGTGGGCATCGCCATGGGGAACGGGACCGACGTGGCCCGGGAGAGCGCGGGGGTGACCCTCGTGAAGGGGGACCTCCGCGGCGTGGTGCGGGCCCGGCGCCTCTCCCGGGCGGTGATGGGGAACATCCGCCAGAACCTCTTCCTGGCGTTCATCTACAACGGTCTCGGCATCCCCCTGGCGGCGGGACTCCTCTATCCCCTGACCGGGACCCTCCTCAGCCCCATGATCGCGGCGGCGGCCATGAGCCTCTCCAGCCTCTCCGTCATCGGCAATGCCCTGCGGCTGCGGGGCCAGCGGCTTTAGTCATAACCCGTTGTTATTGATGCGGTTGCAACGCATCCACCGGCATTATCCACAGGTTATCCACACCCCCTCCACCCCTCCTCCCCACTCCCTTCGCCCCATCTTTCCGCTCTTTCCACAGGATATCCCCATTGCTCCACCCCCCCTCCATCGGGATAATCACTCCGCCGAAGGGACCCCCGCCGCACGGGAGGGATGAGCATGGACATCGCCGAACTGGCCGTCGCACCGGATGCCGGCCGCGCGCTCCGCGCCGGCTCCCCCTACGTGCCCCGGGGCCAGCTCTCCACCCGAACCCGGGGCCTGGCCACGGGTTCCGTCGTGGACCTCCTCGACGGCCGCAGCTTCGTGGGACGCGGACTCTACGACGAGCACGGCCCCATGGCGGTCTCCGTCCTCGTCCGGGATCGGAAGGTCCCCCTCGACGCCTCCTTCTGGAGGCACGGCATCGAGCGCGCCGCGGAGCTCCGCCGCTCCCTCGTCAACCTCACATGGACCGACGCGTGGCGCGCCGTCAACTCCGAGGGGGACTTCCTCCCCGGGCTCGTCGTGGAGTCCTACTCCTCCTACGCGGTGATCCGGCTGAAGAGCGAGGCCCTGCGCCCCCACGTCGGGTCCATCGTGGACGCGGTCCGCGCGGCGCTGCAGCCGCGGGGGATCTACGAGAAGCGGCGCACGGCGGACGGCGCACGGGGCCACCACCTCGGCGGCTCCACGGCTCCCGACGCGCTCCCCGTGCGGGAGGGGACGCTCCGGTTCCTCGCCCGCATGGCCGAGGGGGACCAGACGGGGTTCTACCTCGACCTCCGCGAGGCCCGCCGCGCCGTGGCGCGCCTCGCCCGGGGCAGGCAGGTGCTGAACGCCTGCTCCTTCACGGGGACGCTGTCCCTCACCGCCGCCATGGCCGGTGCGCCGCGCGTGGTCTCCGTGGACGGCTCACAGCGCTCCACGGCCTGGGCCCGGGAGAACTTCGCCGTGAACGGCCTCCCCCCGGAGAGCCACGAGTTCGTGATCGGGGACCCGGCGGAGGTGGTGGGCCGCATCGCCGCCTCGACGCGGCGCTTCGACGTCGCCCTCGTCGAGGTCCCCTGCTTCCCCGAGCCCGAGAGGCCCGCGCCCCCGGCGAAGGGGGGCTCGAAAGGCTCCCACGGGAAGAAGGGGAGCAGGCCCGCGGCGAAGAAGCCCGCGGCGAAGAAGGCCGGGAAGAAGGCCGGGAAGAAGCGGCGCATGGCCCCCCCGGCTTCCACGGATCCCGTGGAGCGCTTCCGCCGGGGCTACAGGGAGCTCCTCGAGGCCTCCATCGGGGTGCTGCAACCCCACGGGCTCCTCGGCTGCGCCATCCGCGACGCGGACCTGGCCTTCGCCGACTTCCTCGCGCTCCTGCGTGAGGCCGCCGCGGGGACCGGCGCGACGGTCCAGGTCATCGAGGTCCACGGCCTCCCGCCGGACTTCCCCGTCGCTCCCGGCTGGCCCCGCGGCGAGTACCTCCGCTTCGTCCTCTGCGCCGTCCGCCGCTGAACAGCAAAACGGTGTCAGACACCTATTTGCCGTTCTCCAGCATCTTCCGCATCGACTTCCGCATGGCGCGGGCCTGCTCGGGGGTGAAGCCGGCGTCCCGTGGGTCGGCGCTCATGGCGCGCGTCCAGGTGACGGCCACGGGCCGGTAGCCGAGCTCCTTCTCGACGAGCTTCCCGAGGTGGGCCATGTGGCCGGCGCCGTAGAAGACGCCGACGTCCCCGAGGTCCGGCTCCTTCTCGAGGACCCCGCGGAGGTCCCGCAGTACGACGGCGTTGCGGTCCTCGAGGACGACCTTCATGAGGGCCGTGAAGTTCTCCGCGGTGATGCCGAGCGCCGCCCCGCCGGCACCGGGGTTGGCGGAGCCCCCCTCGCTGGCGGCCACGGTGTCCACGACCAGCATCCTGAGCCAGGCCGCGGCCTTGGGGTTCTTCGCCATCCCGTCGAGGATCTTCCCCGCCATCTTCCCCATGGCGGAGGTGCCCTCGAGGAAGGCGATGAACTCCGCGGCGTCCACCCCGGCCCCCTCCATGCGCCTCTGGAGCTCGTCCACGCCCATGTCGGAACTGCGCCAGTTCGGCCTGCTCGAGTCCATGGCGTCGAGCTGGAAGGAGACGCCGAGGGCCGCGGCGAGCTTCGCCTGGAGCCCCGTCCCGCGCTCCTCCGCGTCGACGGCGGGGGGGAGGACCTCCACGCGGAGGTCGTCCCCGGGGGCGGCGGCGGTGCCGGGCCTGCCGTCGGCGCCGTCGCTGGAGAAGAGGGCGGCGTCGGGGGCCCCGCCGGCGGCGGCGCGGCGCTCGTAGCGGATGGTGCGGCCCCAGCCGTCGAGGAGGATGCCGTCGAGGAGGTTCGTCCGCCCCTTCCACCAGCCCGTGGCGAGGGTGGCGGGGTTCTCGGGGAAGGCACCGGCGGCCCCGCGGGCCTGGGCGGCGAGGACCTTGAGGAGCTCCAGGCGGCGGCGGGTGGCGGCGGCCCGCTCGTCGTCGCCGGCGGCGGCGTCCACGGGTTCGGCGCCGGAGGGGCGGACCCCCTCGAAGAGGACGAGGTCGAGGGCGTCGAGCCGCTCCTGGAGGGCGGCGTAGAAGGCGGCGTCGCCGACGTGCACCGCGGAGACGAGGTGGAGGCGGGGCCCCTTCCCGCTCGCGGGCTCGAAGACGCGGGAGGCGAGCTCGAGGACGAGAACCCCCTGCGCGTCCTCCGTGGCGCGGATCCACGAGCCGTCGTCGGCCGCGGGCGCGGCGGCGGCGGGCGGCGCCGCCGGCTCCTCGGCCCGGGCGGCCGGCGCGGGGGCGCCGAGCAGCAGCCAGCCGGCGAGGAGGACGGGAATCAGGCGGCGCGGGGTCGGCATGGGGATCTCCGAGGGGATCGCGGACCGATCATGCCCCCTCCGCCTTCCGGAGCATCTCCTCTTTCATCACGGTCTCCGTCATGAGCCGCTCCTCGAGGAGGATCCCGAGGAGCCCCAGGCCGATCCCGGCGGCGGCGGCGGCCAGGGACCAGGGGGTGCCGCCGAGGGGGGCGAAGATCACGGCAGCCACGAGGGCGTAGATCGGCATCCGGCTCCGGAGGGAGCGGAACCCCGCCCGCTGGAAGAGCGCCTCGAACCCCGCCACCCCCATGCGCAGGACGAGGATCCCGAGGAGCCAGGGGAGGAGCGCCCACCGCTCCGCCCCTCCCCCGACGACGGGCACGAGGAGGAGGGAGAGCCCGAGGAGGAGGGGCCCCTGCCAGAGCGCGTCGAAGAGGCGGTCGTGCCGCCGCTGATCGACGAGATCCATTCCGAGGAGCCAGGCCCTCTCCCGGTGCTTCAGGTGGTTCCAGGGGATGAGGAGGAGGATCGCCAAGAGCAGGATCATGGGCTTCGGCTCGGCGATGCAGAAGCCGACGAGTGTGCCGAGGGCGGCGAGGAGGACGAGGACCACCAGGATCTTCTCGCCAGTCCCGGAGAATTCCTGGAACACCGGGTGGCGCGCCTCCAACAGGTTGCGCGCCTTGCGTGGGAAGGGGCGGGAGGCGGCCGCCGGATCCCCGGGGGCGCCCCCCTTCGCCGCCTTCCCCGGCGACATGGGAAGGACCTCCCGCGCGGCGAAGGTCCGCATCCCGTCGCGGAGGAGGTGGACCCCGAGGGCGCCGAGGAGGAGGAAGGTGCCCGCGCCGAGGATCGGCGCCGCCCCACCGAGGGCGGCGAGGGCGACCGCGGGGTCCACCGCGAGGATGAGGGTGCCGAGAATCGCGGCGAGCAGGGCGAGGAGAGAGCCCGTTCCGCGGAGTGCGCGGGCCCAGGCCCCCTTCGGCATCGTGGACTTCCGCAGGTGGCCGAGGATGAAGCCGCCGTTGGTGATGAGGGCCATGGGCCCGTTGATGAGCAGGCAGGCGAGGAGGAGCCACCGCAAGGAGCGCCGGGAATTCCAGTAGTCGAGGATGTCCCCGAAGAACATGGGGATACAGAGAATCAGCAGGACGGCGAGGATGCCCGAAGGGATCCTGCGTGATGCGTCGACGGCCTCCGATGCCGGATCCGGCGCCTTCGCCCACGCGATCCGGACGGCGATGGCCGCGGGGAGGAGTCCCGCGGCGAGGGCGAGGGGGAGGATCGCCGCCGCCGGCGCGTCGGCGTCGAGGAGGCAGATCGCCACCGCCGCGGCCCACCCGAGTCCCGACAGGAGGACCCGCGTGCCGATCCCGCCGGCCCGGTGGAGGAAGAGGGCTTCGCGCGAGGGGAGGCGCATCGCGAGGAAGGGATCGATCCTCCCGACGCCGGAGACCATGAGGAAGGGGACGGAGAAGAGGGTGCAGACGATGAGGATGCACCCGACGACGACCCGGAGAGTCTGCGGCGCCTCCGGCCACGCCACGACCACCGCGGCGAGACCGGGAATCAGCGCCGGTGCTGCCTGGTGGAGGAATACGAGGAGCCAGAAGACCGGTGTGAACAGGTCCATCGACTGGATGAGCCAGCCGAATCGCAGTTTCCGCCCAGCCTCCGGCGAGGCCGCGAAGCGCTCCGCCCTCTCCCGCTCCCCCTCGGCACGGAGGATCCCGTGGAGCCCGTCCAGCCTCCCCGCCTCCGCCACCGCCTCCCGCGGGATCCCGAAGAGGCTCATGCCGCCGCGCCCCCCGCCGGCGCCGGCCCCCGGGTCAGCTCGAGGAACAGCTCCTCGAGGCCGAGGTCCTCGACCCGCACCTCGGCGCCCCCCGCGGCGAGCCGCGCCTCGAGGCCGGGGTTCCAGGCCTCGGTCACGATGACGAGGCTCCCCGCCTCCCGCCGCCGCCCCACCTCGCCAGGCACCACGATGCCCGCGCCGTCCCCGCCCCCGGGGAGGTCGAGGATCACCCTCTTCGTGCGCGCCTTGAGATCGTCCAGCGTCGAGGAGGTCCGAAGCCGGCCGTCCTGGAGGATGGCGACCCGGTCCACGATGCGCTCGACGTCGGTGAGCACGTGGGAGGTGAAGAGCAGCGTCTTCCCCTCCTCCCGCGCCGCCTCCAGCGCCGCCTCGAGGAAGTCCCGCCGCGCCACGGCGTCGAGGCCGAGCCAGGGGTCGTCGAGGACGAGGATCTCCGGGTCCTGGGCCAGCGCCAGGAACAGTTCCGCGCGGCGCCGCTCGCCGAGGCTCATCTCCTTCAGGGGGACGTCGCGCCGCACCTCCATGCGCTTCGCGAGGCGCTCGCAGCGGTCCATGTCCCAGGTCTCGAAGAAGGCGGAGACGAAGCGCAGCAGGCGCGGCATCTCGAGGTCGTCGTAGGGGAAGGACTCCTCGGAGAGGTAGCCGACCTTCTGCCGGACGGCGCGGGAGAGGCGCAGCGAGTCCTCGCCCAGCACCTCCGAGCGCCCCCCGTCGGGGCGCAGCAGCCCCAGCAGGATCCGGATCGCCGTCGTCTTCCCCGTCCCGTTGCGGCCCAGCAGCCCGAACACCGAGCCCGCCGGCACCTCGAGGGAGAAGCCGTCGAGGGCCCGCGCCCCCTTGAAGGACTTCGACACCCCTTCCCACCGCAGCACCGCGCCGCTCATCGCGCCGCCCTCCGCTTTCCCAGCGCCCGCCGCAGCTCCTCCGCCGCCAGCCCCTCGACGAGGTCCGGGTCCAGGCCGGAGCCCGCGAGGTCCTCCGCCAGCCGCTCCACGTGGCGCCGCACCACCTCGCGGAGGCCGCCGCGCGTGAGCGGGCCCGCCCCCTCGGCGACGAAGGTGCCGCGCCCCTGCTCGCAGCGCAGCAGCCCCTCGGCCTCGAGATCCCCGTAGGCCTTCCGCACGGTGTGGAAGTTGACCCGGAGCTCCGCCGCGAGGTCCCGCGCCGCGGGGAGGCGCCCGCCGGGAAGGAGCCGCCCCGCCGCCACGGCGAGCCGGATCTGGCGGGCGATCTGCACGCCCAGGGGCACGCCGCCGGTCGGGTCGAGCCGCAGCCGCATGGATCTAATGATATAGAAAACTATATCATTTAGCGAGGAAAGGCAGGGACGTTCCTAACTAAGTAACTAACTCGGGGGCCGGACAGCGTCCGCACGGGTGAAAGGGGTTCTTCCCCCGAGTTAGTTACTTAGTTAGGAACGTCCCTGCCTCTTGCTTCACCTCGGTGAGGCGGTCGACGGGGATGTCAACGAGGACCTGGATCCCGCCGTCGGGCCAGCGGATCTCCACCTTCTCCACGGCGTCAGCCCCCCCGAGGCCGAAGTGGAGGACGTTGGAGGACTGGGAGAGGTAGCCGCCGGCGGCCTGCACCTGGCGGACCTGCGTCCGACCGCCCGCGGTGAGGCGCGCGACGGCGCCGACGGCATCGCGGTTGGGCCCCTTCCCGACGAGGCGGAGCCGGCACCAGCGGGCGGACGGGGAGGCGTTCCGCCAGAGGAAGGCGCGGTCGTTGAAGTTCGTCTGGACGATGTCGAGGCGGCCGTCCCCGTCGAAGTCCGCCGTGGCGGCGGCCCGGGCGCTCCGCGCGCAGGGGATCCCGAGAATCGCCGTCCCCGTGGTCGTCCCCCCGGGG
Source organism: uncultured Planctomycetota bacterium (assembly GCA_964370855.1). Lineage (GTDB taxonomy): Bacteria > Planctomycetota > JAJSAM01 > JAJSAM01 > JAKLKS01 > JAKLKS01. The sequence goes on from CAYJMF010000105.1 coordinate 9,013, forward strand.
GGCGGCTCCAGGCCCGCCGCCGCCGCCGCGTCCGCGAAGGTCCCGTCCCCGCGGTTCCACAGCAGCGACGAGGGCCAGTAGAAGAAGGGGAAGCCCATGCCCGCGGGGAGGAAGGCGTCCACGGGGCCGTCGTCGTCGAAGTCCCCCTCGACGACGCCCCAGGGCCAGAGGGTCTCGACCCCGGCGCGGTCGGAGACCTCCTCGAAGCGCCCCCCGCCGCGGTTGAGGAAGAGGGTGTTCCCGAAGAGGACGTCCTCCCCGCGCATCCCCGTGAGCCGGTCGAAGGCGTCGGCCTCCGCCGGCGTCTTCCACCCCAGCGCCACGGGGCGGGCGAGGAACCGCGGGTACTTCACCGCCGGCTCCATGAACGCCGCCTTCACGTCCATGTCCATCCACATGTCGGAGTGCATGTCCGCCACGAGGAGGTCGAGCCTCCCGTCTCCGTCGGCATCGAAGGCGCGGCAGCCCACGGAGCCCCAGGAGGTCCGCCCGAGGACCTCGCGCGCCACGTCCGTGAAGCGCCCCTTCCCGTCGTTGCGGAAGAGGGAGTCGGCCCCGAACATGTTGCAGACGTACACGTCCGGGTCCCCGTCGTCCTCCATGTCGAAGACGGCGACGTCCCCGGCCCAGCCGTTCCCCCCGATGCCCGCCGCCTCCGTCCCGTCGGTGAAGCGGCCGGCGCCGTCATTGAGGTAGAGGACGTTGCGGAGCTTCTCGCTGGTGACGACCTCCGCCAGGGTCTCCTTGCCCCGGAAGTGGGGCTCCCCCTGGTCGAAGTCGTCAAGCGTCCAGCGGCCGGTGTTGGTGACCAGGAGGTCGAGATCCCCGTCCCCGTCGGCGTCGAAGAAGGAGGCGCCCATGGACTCCGCCACGAGGGACAGCCCCGCCTTGCGGGTGGAATCCGCGAAGCTCCCGTTCCCGAGGTTCTCGAAGTGGACGTTCCCCCCGCGCACCGTGGTCACGAACAGATCCCGGTCCCCGTCCCCGTCGGCGTCCCCGAAGACCGCCCCCGAGCAGATGAGGGTCTCGAGCCCCACCCCCGCCTCCGCCGTCACGTCCTCGAAGGTCCCGTCCCCCCGGTTGCGGAACAGCCCGTTGCGGCCGAGCTGGTTGAGGAGGTAGACGTCGTCGTCCCCGTCCCCGTCGTAGTCCGCCACGGCGAGGCCGCAGCCGTGGTCGTAGAGGTTGATGTGGAACCGCTCCCCCTGCTCGAAGCGGAGGAAGGTCGTGCGGAACCGGAGGCCCGCCTTCTCCGCGCACTCCTCGAAGCGGGGACCGGGGGCGGCCGCGGGGGGGGCCTTCGCCGGCGCGGCGGGGGGGCCGGGAGGGGACGCGTCGTCCCCGCCGCAGCCGGCCACGAGGGCCGGGACGGCCAATGCCAGTGCGAGGAGGGAGGCGCCTGCGGTCCTCGGGCGGCTCCCCCCGCCGCCCTGCGGGGGGGCTCTTTCCACGGCGACAGGGTAGGCGGGGACGTTCCTAACTAAGTAACTAACTCGGGGGAAGGAGGCTCCTCGCTGAATCGTGTGGGTTCTCGCCCGGGCATTGCGCGCCTTCCGGCGCGCGGGTGCCCGGGGGGGGGGGGGGCCGCCCCCGCGGGCGCCCCCCAAAAAGCGC
>CAYJMF010000105.1:10636-15938 GCA_964370855.1 uncultured Planctomycetota bacterium
CCCGGGCCTGGGCGGCCCGCCGGGCGGGGGGGCCCCGGATTGGCGGCGCCCCTCAACGGAGGGACGCCTCCATTCCGGGACCGTAGGAGAGGAGGAGAGACGGGGATTCGAGACGCACCCCGGCTCCGCGGGGGGATTCCCGGGATCGGGACGCTGGATCGTGGGGGACGGCGTACACCCTTCGTGCCTTGAACCATCGGAACCCCGGAAGGTGCCCGCCGTCCCCTCCTCCCCCGGGTACCGAACCCGCTCCCCCCCACCTGGAACCTCCGGGAGGTTCGACCCCGCCGCCTCCCTCCTCTGAAAGGCCGTGAAGAATCCGCTTCGCGGCTTCTTCACGGCCTTTATTGGAGGCAGCGACCGCCTTCGTGGTGGGGTGGGAGACGACAGGGGGCGTGGCGGGGCCGTCGGTCTCGTTCCGCCCTCGGCAGGTTGGGCTGCGGCCTCCCGCAGCCCGACGGGGCCTTCCCCAGGCCTCTAGACCGCTGTCGCCAGCAGCTCGACGGCGCGCATCACGTTGTGCGCCAGGGCGAAGAGCGTGAGGACCGCCAGGCACTTCGGGGCTCCCCTCACGTTGAATTCCGTCAGCCCTCGGTTGCGGGCGATGGCGTTGACGCACTCCGCCGTTCCCGGTCTCTCGGTGTAGATCGCCTTGCCTTCCTCGGTCTGCATCCTCTCGCGCCAACCTTGCACACCGGGCCCTTCCTTCAGACGGCGCCAGGTCTCGGCGTCGATCTCCTTCTTGGGGAGCGGGGCGAACACCGTCACGCCCCTGCCCGCCGCGTCCTCGATGGCCTCGAGCTTGGTGTAGCCTCCGTCCACCAGGTGCTCCCCGGGCAGGCGGTCGTAGCGCCTCTTGATGTCATCGAGCATCGGCGTCATCTGGCCCATGTCCCCGCCGGAGTTGGTGAGCCGGACCCCCACGATCACCTGGGACTTCGTGTCCGTGGCAAGCTGCCCGTTGAAGGCGGGCCGAAACCCGCCGCCGGGCATCTTCATCACCCGGGCGTCAGGGTCCGTCGTGGAGACCCGGACCTTCTCCGGCTTCTGGGCCTCGGGGTGCCTGCTCCGGGCGGCCACATCGTCCCACTGCCGCAGCGCCTCGGCGACCCGCTCCTCGCGCTCCCTCGCCCCCCGCTCCCGGGCGGCCCGGCGCCGCCGGTCGCTGGCGTCGGGCTTGTCGTGGACTTCTCTGCCGAGGGCGGCCACCTGCTCCCCCGCCTCCTGCAGGCAGAGCTCCAAGGTCGGCTTTCGCCGGAAGCTCGGGGCCCCGGCGCTCGCCCGCACCTTCACCCCGTCCTGGGCGACACGCTCCAGTGTCACGGCCCCCGCGGCCATCAGGGTCGCCACGATCTTTGTGAGCAGCGCGTCGAGCTCCTCGGCCCGCTCGGTCCGGAAGTCCGACAGCGTGTGGTGGTTGATCGTCAGGCCCCCGCAGATCCAGCGATAGGCATCGTGCTCCTCGCAGAGCCGCGCCAGAAGCCTCGCCGAGCCCACCCCCTCCACGGTCGCGTAGATCCACAGCGTCAGGAGCACCGCCGGGTCGAAGGCCGGACGCCCCCCGGCACCCTCCCGGGACCGGATCCGCTCATGGAACGCCGACAGGTCCAGACTCGACACGAAACCCCAGACGACCCGAGCCCGGTGGTCCTCGGACAGCAGCGACTCCAGGTCGCTCGGCCGCAACTGCACCTGCCGGCGGTCCGCCCGAAGAACCCGCGCAGGAGCGCCCGTGGCTACGGCCTCGGTCGGCTCAGGCTCCCCCTCGGGGACAGGAAACAGCGTCTCGCTCATCGGGTCGATCTCCTCGTGCCTGCGGTCACAGGACAATTCCTACATCGACCCGACGACACGAGCCGCCCCTATACAAAGGCCGTGAAGAAGCCCCCGAAGGGGGTTTCTTCACGGCCTTTGACGTCCTTCGCTCCCGACGGGGAGCATCGGATCCTCTCCCGATGCTCCCCGTCGGGAGCCGCGCGCCGGTAGGCGCGCAACGCCGGAAAGAACCCACACGATCCAGCGGGGGGCCATCGGCTCCCGCGTGGCCGAAGGAACTCCTTCCCCCGAGTTAGTTACTTAGTTAGGAACGTCCCTGCCTCTTCTACGGAGAGGACCGGAGGGGCCGGCGGGCGCGCCACGACGCCCTCGAGGAGGAAGGGGCCGCTGCCGCGAAGGCGCGGGCCGAGGCGGCGCAGCGCGTCGGGGAAGAGGACGCACTCGATGAGCCCCTCACCGTCCTCCAGCGTCAGGAAGCGCATCAGCTTCCCCCCCTTCGTGCGCGTCGTCCGCGACACCACCTTCCACCCCCCCACCTTCACGCGCCGCCCCCCGCACTCCCCGAGGCGCCCGCTCGGCACGCAGCCCTGCTCCCGCATCTGCGCCCCGAAGAACGCCACGGGGTGGGCCGTGGGCGTGAGGCCGAGGAGGTGCATCTCCTCCGCCACCCGCTCCTCCGGCGTCTCCCGCCGCAGCACGGGGAACCGCCGCCCCTCCGCCCCGCCCGCCTCCCCCGCCGTCTCCTCGCCGAAGAGGGTCCGCCGCACCCGGTCCGCCGGCGCCGATCCCCCGCTCCCGTCCCGCCGCCGCGCCCCGGCGCCGTAGAGGAGCCGGAGCCGCCAGAGCAGTTCCGCCCGCGGCGCGTCGAAGACGTCGCAGGCGCCGCAGCCGACGAGGTTCCGCGCCTCGGCCTCCTCCATGCGCACCCGCCGCAGCAGGTCCGGGAGCGAGACGAAGGGGCCCCGCGCCGCCCGCTCCGCGAGCAGCGCCGCCACGGTCCCCGCCCGCAGGGCCCGCACCCGCGCGAGCCCCACGCGCATCGCGCCGCCCTCCACGAGGAACCCCGCCCCGCCCCGGTTCACGCAGGGGAGCAGGATCCGCACCCCGCTCCGGCGCGCCTCCTCGAGGTACTCCCGCGCGTCGTAGAAGCCCCCCTCGTTGTCGATGACGGAGGAGAGGAACTCCGCCGGGTGGCGCGCCTTCATCCAGACCGCCATCCAGGCGATGTGCCCGTAGGTCGCCGCGTGGGCCTTGCAGAAGGCGTAGCCCGTGAAGCGGGCCATCTCGACCCAGATGCGGGCCGCCGTCCGCGGGGCGCAGCCCCGGGCCACCGCCCCGAGGAGGAACCGCCTCTGCACCGCCGCCATGGAGTCCGGGTCGCGGGCCTTCGTCATGGCGCGGCGCAGATCGTCGGCCTCCACCAGCGTGAGCCCCGCCACGGCGTGGGAGACCCGCAGGACGTCCTCCTGGAAGAGCATCACGCCGAAGGTGGCGCCGAGGATGGGGCGGAGCGCGGGGTGGAGGAAGCGGACCGGCTCGACGCCGGCGCGGCGGCGCAGGTAGCGCTCCTTCATCCCGCTCCCCGCGGGGCCGGGGCGGATGACGGAGAGCCCGACGGTGGCGTCCTCGCGGGTGCGGGCCCCCATCTCGCGGAGCGTGTTGCGCATGCCCGGGGATTCGATCTGGAAGCAGCCCACGGTGCGCCCCTCCGCGAGCATCCGCGCGCAGAGGCCGTCCTCGCCGGGGAGGGATTCGAGGTCCGGGGGCTCGCGGCCCTGCGCGCGGACGCGATCCCGCGCGTCGGCCAGCACCGAGAGGGTGCGGTTGCCGAGGAGATCGATCTTCACCAGGCCCATGGCCTCCACGGGGCGCTTGTCGTACTGCGTCACCACGATCCCCTTCGTCGCCCGCTCCAGGGGCACCAGGGTCGCGAGGTCGCGGTCGGCGACGACCATGCCACCGGGATGCACCGAGAGGTGGCGCGGGAGCGCCGCCAGGGCGTCGCCGAGGGCGAGCGCCTTGCGCACCGCGGGCCGGTCGAAGCCGGCCCGGCCCCCTGGATCCTCCCGCACAGCCGCGGCGAGGCCGCCCTCGCTCCCGCCGCCCCCGCCCCCCACGTGGTGCGGGAGCCGCGCGCTCAGGCGGTCCACCTCCCGCGGCGGGATCCCCAGCGCCTTGGCCGCCTCGCGGAAGGCGGAGCGCCCCTCCATGGTGGAGTAGGTGCACAGCGTCGCGGCGCGGTCCTCGCCGGCGGAGCGGCGCACGAACTCCACGACCTCGTCGCGGCGCTTCCAGCAGAGGTCGAGGTCCACGTCGGGGCAGTCCCTCCGGCCGGGGTTGAGGAACCGCTCGAAGTCGAGGTCGTGGGCGACGGGGTCCACGATGGTGATGCCCAGCGCGTAGGCCGCGAGGCTGTCGGCGGCGGAGCCGCGGCCGGCGCAGGGGATGCCCGCCTCCCGGGCGAAGACCACGATGCCGTGGACGAGGAGGAAGTAGCCGTCGAAGCCGAGGTCCCCGATGACGCGCAGCTCCCGCGCGAGGCGGCGGAGCACCGTCCCGCCGGGGCGCCCGCCGTACCGCCGCCGGACCCCCTCGAGGCAGAGGGCGCGCAGGCGCTCCCGCGCCGCCGCGGGGTCGAGGCCCCCCGGGGGCGGCGGGAGGAGCGGCCGGTCCGGGGCGAACTCGCCGAAGTCGAAGGAGGCCCGCGCCGCGAGATCCGCGGCGGCGGCGCAGGCCCGCCGCCAGGCCGCGCCGCCGGCGTCGGCCCCGGGCGGTGCGGCGAGGACGGCGCCGGGGGGATCGATCTCCCCCTCCGGCACGTCGGGGAGGGAGCAGCGGAGCGCCGTCGCGCGGAGCACGCGTTGTACGGCGCCGTCGCGGCGCGGGTCGAGGAGGGAGGCGCGGGGGGAGGCGAGGAGCGGCGGGCGGCGGTCCGCGCCGACGGAGGCCGCCGCCGCGGCGGCGGCCCCGGCGCGGCGGAGCGCCGGGCCCCGGGGGGCCTCGAGGGGGACGGAGAGGGTCCCGCGGGGGAGATCCGCGGCCAGGGCGGGGAGGAGGAGCGGGTCGTCGCAGAGCACGGCGAGGCCGCCGCCCGGCGGCGCGCGCAGCGGCAGCTCCTCGGCGAGGCGGAAGGCGGGGCCGCCGAGGCGGCGCACCGTCACGAGGGTGCAGAGGGCGGCGTAGCCCGCGCGATCCAGCGCGAGCAGCGTGACGCGCCCGCCGCCGTCGTCCCCGAGGGTGCAGCCGACCAGCGGCCGGATCCCCCGGGCGAGGGCGCCGCGGGCGAAGCGGAAGGCGCCGTAGAGGGCGTCGGCGTCGGCCAGCGCCAGGGCCGGGATGCGCAGCGCCGCGGCGCGGTCGAGGAGGGACTCCACGGTGCAGGGGCCGCGGAGGAGGCTCCAGCAGGTGGTGAGGCGCGGGAGGGGGGCCGGTGTCATGGGGGGGGAGGGGAGAGGGAGGGGGGGCATGGGGGGGGGAGGGGAGGAGCGGGGGGCCGGCCGGGTGCGAAGGGGAAGGATCCGAACAA
>CAYJMF010000106.1:0-15699 GCA_964370855.1 uncultured Planctomycetota bacterium
ATGCCTTCAAGGCACGAATGGTGAACGCCGTCCCCCAGGATCCATGTGCCCGATCGCGGACTCCTGCCCGCGGCGCCGGAGTGCGTCTCGGCCCCGCCGCCTCTCCAACGGTCCCGGAAGAAGGAAGGCGTCCCTCCGTTCAGGGACGCCTTCCTTCTTCCGGGACCCGCGCGCCGGTAGGCGCGCAGCGCCCGGGCGAACGGCTCCCGTATACTGCCTCCCTCACCGGAGGGATCCCGCCTTGCACCTGAACGGCACCGAGCTCTTCGTGAGGACGGGGGGGCCGCAGGACACGCTCCCCGTCGTGCTCCTCCACGCCTTCCCCCTCTCCCACGCGGCGTGGGAGCCCCAGCTCCCCTCCCTCGAGGCCGAGTTCCGGGTCCTCGCGCCGGACTTCCGGGGCCACGGCGCGAGCCCCGCGGGGCCGGAGCCGGCGACCATGGACCTCTTCGCCTCCGACGTACTCGCCCTCCTCGACGCCCTGGGGATCCGGCGGGCCGTGGTGGTGGGCCTCTCCATGGGGGGGTACGTGGCGCTGCGCCTCGCGGAGAGGGAGCCCCGGAGGATCTGGGGGCTCGTCCTCTGCGACACGCGGAGCGAGTCCGACGACGACGAGGCCCGCCTGAAGCGGGCGGCGTCGGCGCGGCGCGTGGCGGCGCTGGGCGCGGCGGCCTTCGCGGAGGAGCTGGTCCCCGTCCTGCTGGGGAGGACGACCCTCCGGGAGCGGCCCGCCGTGGCGGAGCGCGTGCGTGCGCTGGCGGCCGCCAATCCCCCGGGGGGCGTCGCCGCGGCCCTCGTGGCCATGGCGGCGCGCAGCTCGACGACGCGGGCGCTCCGCGAGTTCCGCTTCCCCGTCCAGGTCATCGTCGGCGCCGAGGACGGCCTCACGCCGCCGGGCCACGCCCGGCTCATGGCGGCGGCGATCCCCGGGGCGCGCTTCGCCGTCGTCCCCGACGCCGGCCACCTCTCCAACATGGAGAACCCCGCCGCCTTCGAGGCGGTGCTCCTGCCCTTCCTCCGGGAGATGCGCGACGGCTTCGAGTAGAAACCCATAGAGAATCGTCTATGGGTTCCGCGGTCCCCGCAATTCCGCCGCGAGCCCCCCGCCCTCCCTCCGGCGGAAGGAGAGCGCCATCCCGTGGCGGTCCGCCACGGAGCGCGCTATGTGGAGGCCGATGCCGCGGCCCGAGGGGTCCCTCGTCCGCGCCGCCGCCGTCCGGAAGGAGCGCTCCCCGAGCCGCGCCGCCTCCTCCTCCGTGACGCCGGGCCCGTCGTCGCTCACCGTCAGCACGAAGGTCCCCGGCGCCGAGGCGGGGGCCTCCAGCACCGCCGCCACGTGGCCCCCGTCCCGGTTGTGGCGTACGGCGTTGTGGACGAGGTTGGAGACGGCCTGCTCGAGGAGGGTGCCGTCCCCCGTCACGATCACGCTCTCCGCGGGGACGGCGTGGTTGACCTCGATGCCCCGGGGCCCCGCCACGGCGCGGTGGCGCGCGACGGCCCGCTCCACCACCGCCCCGAGGTCCACGGGGCCCGTGGACCGCTCCTCCTCCGCGGCCTCGAGGCGGGCCGCCGCGCCGAGGTTGTGGACGAGGGAGCCGAGGTAGTGGGCCTCGTCGGCGGCCTCGAGGACGCGGGCCCTGTCGGGCGGCTCCCCGGCCTCGGCCCGCCGGCGGAGGTCCGCGAGGTGGCCCTGGAGGACGGTCAGCGGGATCATCACGTCGTGGGTGGTGTTGCCCACGAACTCGCGCAGGGTCCGCTCCCGCCCCTCGAGGGACTGCAGGGCCGCGCGGACCTCGGCCCCGGCGGCGTTGAAGGCCCGGGCGAGGTCGGCGATCTCGTCGGAGCCGGCCACCGCGACGGGGACGGCGTAGCGCTCCCGGGCGGCGCGCCCGACCTCTGTCTCGAGGCGGCGGATGCGGCCGACGAGGGGGCCCGCGGCAAGCAGCACGGCCAGGAGGATCCCGAGGCCCGCCACGCCGGCGCCGAGCAGGATCTCCCGCGCCGCCCCCTCGGGGAGGGGGCCGGGCCGGCGGGCGAGGACGATCACGCAGGGGCCCTCGCTCCACGCCATGCGGAGCGCCACCTGGAGCCCCGGTTCCCGCCCGTCGTCGTACTCCCCGGAGGCGAAGGCCGCCCCCTCCTCGAGGGCCTCGCGGAGATCCGCGGGGAAGGAGGGGGAGGCGGGGTTGGCGGAGGTGAAGTCGGCGCGGTAGGCGGCCATGAGGAGCCGAGCGCCGGGGCCGGGCGGACGGCCGGGCCGGGGGGGGCCGGGGGGGGGGGGCGGACCCCGGGGGCCGCGCCCCCCCCGGGGGCCGGGTCCGAAGGGGCCGCCGCGGGGACCGCGCCCCGGCCCCTCCGGCGGGGGCGGCCCGTCGGGCCAGAACTCCGGGTGCTCCTCGCAGCGCTCCCGCCCGCCGGTCTCCATGCGGAGGAGCACCACCTCCCGCATGGTCTCCTCGACGCTGCGCCGCTGCATGGCGCCCCGGGCCCAGGCGGCGGCGGCGGCGAGGGGGAGGACGGCGGCCAGGGCGGCGACGGCGAGGCGGGCGCGGAGCCTCACGCGCGGTCCCCCGTCTCGAGGCGGTAGCCGACCCCCCAGACCGTGGCGATGCGGTCCGCGGCCCCGCCGAGCTTGCGGCGGATGCGCGAGAAGTGGACGTCGAGGGTGCGCACCGTGGCGGAGCGGTCGGGGTCGAGGACGTGCTCCAGCAGCCAGTCGCGGGAGACGGCGGCGCCGGGGCGGCGGGCGAGGGCGGCGAGGAGGTCGAACTCCGCCCGCGTGAGGTCCACGGGGGCCCCGTCCACCTCGACGCGCCGCGCCTCGAGATCCACGGACAGCGGCCCCGCGCGCACGGGCCCCCCGCGGGCGAGGGCGGGGCGGCGGAGGCGCGCCCCCACGCGGGCCACCAGCTCCTCGGGCCAGAAGGGCTTGGTCATGTAGTCGTCGGCGCCGAGTTCGAGGGCGCGGACCTTGGAGGCGGCCTCGTTGCGGGCGGAGAGGACGAGGACGGGCACGTCGTTGCCGCGGCGCAGTCGCTTCAGGACGTCGAGCCCGTAGGCGCCGGGCAGCATGAGGTCGAGCACGACCAGGGCGTAGGGGCGGAAGTCGGCCTCCATGGCCTCGTCCCCGTCCCGCAGCCAGTCCGGCGCGAAGCCCGCGCCCCGCAGGTGCTCGACCACCTGGCGTCCGAGCCGCTCGTCGTCCTCCACCAGGAGTATGCGTTCCGCCATGGCCGCTCCGAGGGTGCCGCCGCCACCTTAAGATCGCCGGAAGGTGGTATGCGGTATACGGTACCCGACCCGATGAATCGGGTCGGGTACCGTATACCCCGGGGAGGTGAGGCGTGCCGGGCATCTCGGGAATGGCATGGGGGGCGCGGGGTTTCCCCGTTCCCCTCCTCGCGTCGGGGGGGGGCATCGATCCCCTCGTCCGGGACATCGGGCTCTGCCTGATCTTCGCCGGCGTGCTCTCCGTCCTCTTCACGCGGCTCCGCATCCCCTCCCTGGCGGCCCTCCTCGCGGCGGGGGTCCTCCTCGGGCCCGAGACCCCGGGCTCCGTCATCGACCAGGGCAACGTCGCCACCATCGCCAGCCTCGGGCTCGTCCTCCTCCTCTTCCTCATCGGCCTCGAGATGGACCTCCGCCAGCTGCTCGCCAGCGGGAAGACCCTGCTCGTCACGGGGCTCCTCCAGTTCCCCCTCTGCGTCCTCTTCGGGTGGGGGGCGTCGCTCCTCCTCCGGGCGGCGGGGTGGGAGGGGGTCGCCGGCCCCTACGCCCCCCTCTACATCGGCCTCACGGCGGCGGCCTCCTCGACCCTCCTCGTGGTGCGGCTCCTCCAGGAGCGGTTCCAGATGGACACCTCCTCGGGGAGGCTCGCCGTCGGCCTCCTCATCATCCAGGACGTCTGGGCCATCGTGGTCCTCGCCGTCCAGCCGAACTTCGCGGACCCCCGCATCGGGACCGTCGCATGGAGCTTCCTCGGCATCGCGCTGCTGTGCGGCGTCTCCCTCGTGCTCGTGCGCCTCGTCATCCCCGTGGCCATGGGCTGGATCGCGCGCTCCCCCGAGCTGGTGCTCGGGGCCGCCGTGGGCTGGTGCTTCGGCATCGGGCTCCTCGGCTCCTCCTTCGGGGACATCGCGGAGTTCATCGGGTTCCACGCGCCCCTCTCCGTCTCCCTCGAGATGGGGGCCCTCATCGCGGGGGCCTCCCTGGCCACCCACCCCTTCAGCCACCACGTGGTCTCCAAGGTGGCCGTCGTGCACGACTTCTTCATCACGCTCTTCTTCGTGGCCCTGGGCGCCGGGATCCCGAGGCCCGACGGGGCGACGGTGCTCCTGCTCGCGGGGTTCATGGCGGCGGTGACCGTGGCGGCGCGGTACGCGGTCTTCCTCCCGCTCCTCTACTTCTCGGGCATGGACCGGCGCAACGCCGTCGTCTCCTCCACGCGGCTCGCCCAGATCTCGGAGTTCTGCCTCGTCATCGCCTACCTCGGCCAGGGGCTCGGCCACGTGGACGCCCGCTTCACCAGCGCCGTCATCTTCGCCTTCGTGGCCACGGCCCTGGCGACGCCGCTTCTCTTCGACGCGGGGGACCGGATCCACGGGGCCCTGGGGGGCCTGCTCTCCCTCCTGGGGATCCGGAGCCCCGCGGAGAAGGGGGCCGCGGACCCGCCCCCGGAGCGGCACAGCATCGTGTTCCTCGGCTTCCATCGCGTCGCCTCCTCCCTCTTCCACGAGATCGAGCGGAGGCACCCGAAGATGCTGAAGGAGATCCTCGTCATCGACTTCAACGCCTCCATCCACCCGGAGATCCAGAAGCGGGGGGCGAAGACCTTCTACGGGGACTTCTCGGGGGTGGAGGCGCTCCGCGCCGCCGGGGTGGACCACGCCAAGGTCGCCGTCTGCACCATCCCCGACGACCTCCTCCAGGGGACCACCAACGAGCGGGTCGTGCGCCTGCTCCGCAGCCTCTCCCCGGACCTGGTCATCATCGCCAACTCCCTCACCCTCAAGGGGGTCCCGGAGCTCTACGCCGCGGGGGCCGACTTCGTCTACATGCGCCGCGTCGAGACCGCCGTCGCTCTGGAGCCCGCCGTCGTCGCGGCCCTCGGGGGGGGGATCCTCGAGTTCCGCCGCGCCCAGGAGGCGATCTACGGCAGCGTCGAGCGGCGGAACGAGGTGCTCGAGTAGCGGGGGCCCGGGGGCGCGGCGGGAATCCCGCGGCGGCTTAAGGATTCGGCAACGCCGCCGTGGGAGACTCCCCCCGGAGCCGGGGACGGCAGGCCGGCTCGAGGAAGTCGCCATGAAGAGGAGGACGCCATGAAGAGGATGAACGCCATCGCGGCCGCGGGACTCGCCGCGGCCCTCGTCGCCGCCTGCGCCGGCGCCAGCGCGCAGGACGGGCCGGCCCCGGACGGCCGGGGATTCCGCCGCGCCGCGCGGATGGACGCGCCGCGGGAGGCCGACCCCGAGGTGGACGCCTGGGCGGAGGCCCTGGCGGCCCGCGTCGGGGACGGGAACCCGATGATCCGCCGCAGCGCCCATGCGGGGCTGGCGGCCCTCGGGCCCGCGGCCCTGCCGGTGCTCGGCCGCCTCGCCGGCTCCGAGGACCGCGCCGTCGCCGACGCCGCCATGGATCTCATCGCGTGCATCAAGGCGGGGGGCCCGGGACGCGGCCCCGGTCCCGGCGGCCGCGGGGAGTTCGGGCCCGGTCGAGGGGGTCCCGGCGGCCCGGGCGGTCCGGGTGGTCCCGGCGGTCCCGGCGGACGGGGCGGGGAGGAGCGTCGCGGCCCCGGACCCCGTGACGGCTTCGGTCCCGGGCGCGGCGGCCCCGGCGGTCCCGGCGGTCCTGGCGGTCCTGGCGAGGGCATGCGCTTCGGTCCCGGGCAGGGTCGCGGCCCCGGCGGACCCGGCGGCCCCGGTGGTCCCGGCGGTGGGGGGATGCGCGGCCCCGGACCCGACGGTGCGCGCGGTCCCGGCGCGATGATGGAGCGCCTCGACCTCACGCCGGAGCAGAGGGAGCGCGTGGACGGGCTCCGCGAGGAGCAGAAGAAGAAGATGGAGGATCTCGGGGCGAAGGTCCGCGCCGGGGAGATGGAGCCCTCCGACGCCCGCGAGGCCCACGGGAAGCTCCGCGCGGAGTTCCACGAGGCGCTCCGCGGGATCCTCACCCCCGAACAGTTCGAGATGCTCCCGAAGGTGCCTGCCCCGGGCGCGGCCCCTCCGGGCCGTTAGCCCGCCACGACCCGGGGGGCGCACGGTGCGTCCCCCGGGTCCACGCCCGCGACCTCGCCCTCGCGGTAAACCTCCGGCAAGTCGGCGGCGGGCCGTACTCTTCCGCGAGAGATGCCCGACAGAGCCACCCGCGACGGAAACGTCCCCGAGAGCGAGGTCCCCCCGGCCACGCTCCGCCTCGAGGGCCTCGAGAAGACCCCCCTGGCCGGCGAGGGGAACTTCGTCTGGAAGGTCCCCTTCGGCGCCGGGCACGCCGTCATCAAGGTCTATCACGGCAGCCGCGGCTGGCCCCTCTACGTCAAGAAGACCATCGGCAACGCCATCACGGGGCGCTCGAGCCACATGCCCCGCAGCCGGTGGAGGACCGAGATCGAGGTCATCGGCCTCTGGGAGAAGCACGGCTTCCGCTGCTTCCGCATGCTCCCCCAGGTGACCGTCGAGGGGCTCCCCCGGGACGGCTACATGGTCTACGAGTGGACGCCGGGGAAGCACTTCAGGGACTACTTCCGCGACGGGGCCGTGCCCCTCGAGGAGCGCATGGCGACCTGGCGGCGCTGGATCCCGGAGTGGCACCGCCGCCACCGCGCCTGCGTGGAGACCGGCGACCCCCGCCTCATCCACGAGAACGGCGACGTCAAGCACGTCATGCTCTGGAAGGGGGAGTTCGTCTACTTCGACTTCGAGATGGTCTACAGGTCGCGGCGCGCCCGCGTGCTCGTGGGGCGGGAGCTGGCCACCTACATGCGCAGCGTCGGGCGGTTCTTCGGGGAGGAGATGTACGACCGGATGCTCCGCGAGCTCGTGGAGCACTACCCCGACAAGGCGCTGCTGATGTCCGCCTGGGAGCACGGCCACGCCGACACCCACCCCGGCTGGCGGGCCCTCCGCGCCCTGGACCGCCGCTTCCGCCCCAAGCACCGCGAGCGGTGGAGCAAGTACCGGGTCGGGCAGGACATCAAGGACCTGCTCGACGGGGCCGCCCTCAACCTCCGGTGATGAGCGGCCCCGGCGCCCGCCGCGCCGCCGTCCTGGCCCGCGAGGCGCGGCGGCTCGACGGGAACCGGCTGTGGCGCATCGAGACCCCCGCGGGGCCGCTCCTCCAGAAGTATTACGTGGAGAAGGGGGGGAGGCTGCGCAGCGGATGGCGCTCGGCCTGGTCCCGGCTGCTGCGCGGGGCCACGGGGTCCGGGGCCGCGGAGCGCTGGCGCGTGGAGGGGGAGACGCTGGCCCACTGGCGGGCGGCGGGGGTGGACGTCCCCGCGGACCGCACGGCGGAGTTCCCGCGGTACGCCGGGGAGCGGGTGCGGCTGCTGGAGTGGATCGAGGGGCGGACCCTGGCGGAACTGCTCGCGGGTGCGGGCCTCGCGGGGGAGGAGCGGTCGGCGCTGCTCCGGCGGGCGGCGGCGGCGTGGGGGCGGCGGCTCGTCGAGGCGGTGCGGCGGGACGACGCGCGGCTCGTCCAGTTCCACGGCGGGTTCATGCACCTCCTCGTGGCGGGGGAGCGCATCGTGGCCATCGACCTCGAGCAGGCCTACCTCCCGGGGCGGCCCGTGGCGCCGCGGCTGGCGCGGGAGGTCGCCACCTGCGTGCGCGGCCTCGCCGGCGGGCGGGAGCCGGCGGCGCTCCGCGCCGACCTCGAGGCCCTGGTCGCCGGGTTCCCCGACCGCGCTCTCCTGGCCGCCGCCGCCGAGCGGGCCCTGCATCCCGCCCGCCCCCGCACCGCCGCCCCCCTCCGCGAACTGCGGTGCCTGGCACAGAGGGCCCTGTAGGTGCCTGGCACAGGGTGGAGTCGATTCTCGGGGAATATTCCGCACTACCAGCGCGCCTCGAATCGGGAGACGAGGACCCGGGGCTTCTCGGCGTAGATCCGGCGGCCGACGGTCCGGGCCTGGCCCTGGAACTCCGCCCTCCTCCGCGCCATCAGGCCGAGGATGGCCTGCACGGGATCGACGCCCCCGAAGGACTCCGGCTCCGAGCGCATGACGGGGGCGAGGACGGCCAGGTCGTGGTCGTTCCCCAGCGCGTCGGAGAGGGTCTTCATCTCCCGGCCGTAGGCGTCCATCACCTTGGGCCACACGTTGCGCAGGAGCCGCACGTGGTACCAGTGGTCCTTCACCCGCTTCCGCCACTCGTGGAGGTTCACGTCGGAGGGTTCCTCCGTCGCCCGGACCATGCAGGCGCGCCCCTGGCGGTACACCCGCTCGAGCCCGGGGCCGATGGTCTTGAACCCCTGGTCCCGCACGGGCCAGAGCCGGACCCGGAGAAGCGCCTCGGAGAGTCCCACCGCCACCCCCGCGGCCCTCGCCTCGAGCCCCTCGACCCCCTCGGGCCCCTCGGAGATGCGCGCGAGCCGGGCCTCCAGCCCGCGCCGCGCCGGTGCCCCCGTCTCCTCGCCCAGTTCCCGGGGGAACCGCTTCCGCAGCAGGTCGAAGGACTCGATCATCGCCACCGCGTCCCTGACCGAGGACAGGGTCCGCCCCGTGTCCCGGTACCAGGCGTTCTCGGAGAGGAACATCTCCTCGCCGAGGGCGCTGCGGGCGAGGCGGAGGGTCGCGCGGATCATCTTGAACCGCTTCCGCGCCTCGTGGACCCCCTCGTGCCGATCCCTCCGGCCCCCCGTCAGATCCTCCACGGCCCCGCGGATCTGCTCCCGGACGACGCGGCGGAGCCCGATATCGACCCGTTCCCTGGACCGCAGTCGGTAGCCCATGGGCCCATCCTATTTCCGGAGTGTGAAGAACCGATGTTCTGCTGGAAGGCGACCGGGTGACCATCCGCGGGCCCGGTCCCTCCGGAATCCCGCCCCCGACTGTAGCCGGACCTGCGTCCGCGGTCCGGGGAGGAGTTCCCCCTCCCCGGAAGGGAGCCCCTTGCCGCGTCCGCCCCGCATCGACTACCCCGGCGCCTGGCACCATGTCTACAACCGCGGCGTCGCCCGCAGGACGATCCTGGAGAGCGACGTGGACGCACGGATGTTCCTGGCCCTCCTGGCCAGGCAGGTCCGGGGAGGTCTCGTCGAGGTCCATGCCTTCGCCCTGATGCAGACCCACTACCACCTCCTCCTCCGGAGCCCCCTCGGCCGCCTCCCCCGGGCCATGGCCCGCCTCCAGGACGGCTACTCCCACTGGTTCAACCGCACGCGAGGCCGGGACGGCCCCCTGTTCCGGGGCAGGTACGGAAGCCGGGTCGTGGAGAGCGACGCGCACTGGTTCGCCGTGGTGCCCTACATCCACGACAACCCCGTCGCGGCCGGGATGGTGCCGCGGGCGGAGGACCATCCCTACTCCAGCGCCGGCGCCTACCTCCGGGGGGCGGGTCCTCCCTGGCTCCGGAGGGATGTCGTCGAGGCGGAGTTCGGCACCCGCCGCCGCCAGGGTCCGACGGCGCCACCGGCCCCCTCCCTCCGGTGGCTGGTGGGACGCTGGCTGCACGGGCCGAGGGCCGCGGGCATCCGGGATCCGCTGGACGAAGTCGCGGGCCTGAACTCCGACGGGGTCCGCCTCTGGATGGAGCGCAACGCGCGGCTCGCCGACGGAACGCTCCCCGGCTGGACCATGGCCTCGCCCGAAACGGTGAGAGTCGCCGTGAAGGAGCGGTGGGAAGGCCTGCGCGAACCCGGCTCCGGGCCCGGGGCGGTTCCATGGCCCGGTCCGGAGGCGGTGGAGGCCGGCGTGCTCCGCGCCTTCTGCGGCCTGTCCGTCCGGGAGGTGGCGGCCCGGCTGGAACTCCCTGCCTGGAAGACCAAGGATCTCGTCCTGGAGTACGGCCTCCGCTTCCGGGAGTCCCCGGCCTTCCGGGAGGCCATGTCAACGCTCCTGCAGGAGTGCCTGGGGAGGGATCACCCGGTGGGAGGAGACCGCTGGGGAGAGCGGTGGGTGATGGGGTGGGCCACGGCCGGCCCCCGTTCGAGGGCGGACCGGCACGGGGAACGGCTCAAAGGGGCATCGAAGGCCGGTTGAGGCGTCGGAGGCGGTTCCGGTCCCGAGGGTCGCCGCGGAAAATTCCCCTCCACCCTGTGCCAGGCACCTAGCGGAAGCACCTTTCGAGGAAGCAGAGCATGTCGATGCTGCGGTCGATGAGGATGCGGGTGGGGGCGCCCATGCCGTGGCCGGAGCGGATGTCCACGCGGAGGAGAACGGGGGCCGGGCCGCCCTGGGCCTCGGCCAGCGCGGCGGCGAACTTGTAGGAGTGGCCGGGGACGACGCGGTCGTCGTGGTCCGAGGTCGTGATCAGGGTCGGGGGATAGGCGGTCCCGGGGCGGAGGTTGTGGAGCGGGGAGTAGGAGAGCAGGGTCCGGAACTGGGCCGCGTCGTCGCTGGTGCCGTACTCCGCGGACCAGGCCCACCCGATGGTGAACTTGTGGTAGCGCAGCATGTCCATCACCCCCACGGCGGGCAGGGCGGCGCCGTACAGGTCCGGGTTCCTCGTCATGCAGGCCCCGACGAGGAGGCCCCCGTTGCTGCCCCCGCTGATGGCGATGCGCCCGGGCCGCGACCACCCGCTCGACGCCAGCCACCGCGCCGCCGCCTCGAAGTCCTCGAAGGCCCGCGGCCGGTCGTCGAGGATGGCCGCCCGGTGCCACTCCTCGCCGTACTCGCCGCCGCCCCGGAGGTTCGGGACGGCGAGCACGCCGCCCCTCTCCATCCAGACGAGGTGGGCCACGGAGAAGAAGGGCTGGAGGGAGACGTTGAACCCGCCGTAGGCGTAGAGGAGGACCGGACGCTCGCCGTCCGGCGCGACGTCCCTCCGCCGCGCCACGAACATCGGGACGCGGGTCCCGTCGGCGCTCGTGACGAAGACCTGCTCCGCGACGAACTCCCCGCGGTCGAAGTCGGCCCTCGGCGCGCGGAACATCTCCACGGTCCCCGCCGCCGCGTCGCAGCGGAGGATGGCGGCCGGCGTGAAGAAGTCGGTGTAGACGAGGAACGCCTCCGGCGACTCCCGCCGCCCCGACACCCCCGTGGCCTGCCCCGCGCCGGGCAGGGGGAGGACGCGCTCCAGGGTCCCGTCGAGGGCGTGCAGGCGCATCTCGCTCTTCGCGTCCCGCATGGAGAGGGTGAGGAACCGCCCCCCGCACAGGGTCGCCGACTCCAGCGTGTCCCCGCCCTCGGGGATGACCGTGGTCCAGCGCTCCCGCGCCGGGTCCCGCGCGTCCACGGCCACGAGCCGCCCCCGCGGGGCGCCGCTGCGGGTGAGGATCCAGAGCCGGTCCCCGTCGTTGTCCACGAACTCGTAGGAGGCGTCGGCCTCGTCGAGGAGCGGCCGCACGCCGGAGGCGGGGTCCCGGAGGTCGAGGAGGTAGATGCGGTTCTCCGGCTGGGACCCCTCCCAGACGTGGATCACGAGCCAGCGCCCGTCCTCCGTGGCGTGGCCTCCGAATCCCCAGCGGGGATGGTCGGGGCGCGCGTAGACGACGGCGTCGGCGGACTGGGGATCCCCGAGGCGGTGGAAGCAGAGCTTCTGGTTCTCGTTGACGCCCTCGTACTCGCTGCCCGCGGCGGGTTCGTCGTAGCGCCCGTACCAGAACCCCGACCCGTCCCGCGCCCAGGAGGCGCCGGAGAACTTCGACCAGCGCAGGAGGTCGGGCCGGTCCTTCCCCGAGGCCGCGTCCTTCACCCGCCACTCCATCCAGTCGGACCCGGCGCTGGAGAGGGCGTAGGCGAGCAGGCTCCCGTCGGGGCTCGGCTCCCAGCCCACGAGGGCCGTGGTGCCGTCGGCGGAAAGGCCGTTGGGATCCAGGAGGACGCGGGGCGGGGCCCCGGCCCCGTCCTCCCCGGCCCCGTCCTCGACGAAGAGGACCGGCTGGTCCTGGAGCCCGTCGTTGCGGGTGTAGAAGAGGCGGGCCCCCTCCCTGCGGGGGACGCCGAAGCGCTCGAAATCCCAGAGCGCCCTCACCCGGGCGGCGATGGCCTCCCGGCCGGGGACGGCCTCGAGCCAGGCGCGGGTCCGGGCGTTCTGCCCCGCGACCCAGTCCGCCACCTCCGGAGCGTCGGTGTCCTCGAGCCACCGGAACGGATCGGCGACGCGGGTGCCGTGGTAGTCGTCGACCTGATCGACCTTTCGCGTCACGGGTGCCTCCGGGGAGCGGGCCGGGGGAAGGGTACCGCAGGCCGCCCCCCAGGGGGGGGGGCAGGGGGGGGGGGGGGGGGGCGCCCCCCGGCCCCCCCCCCGGGGGGCGGCGACGGGGGGGCGGAGGCGGCCCGCCGCGCGGCTCACGCCCGGGGGATGACGTCGCACCGGGCGACGGCGGCGGCGAAGTCCTCCAGCGCCACGGAGAGGAAGTCCCGGAGGTCCCCGAGGTCCGCCGCGGTGTCGTCGGACATCACGTGGCGGAAGGTGCAGGGCGCCTCGGGAAGGGGGGTGCGGGGGTCGTCCACGCGCCAGGTGACCTCGAGGACGGCGACGCGGATGTCCTCGAAGACGGGGGGGTGGAACCCGACCCGGAGCCAGGGGGGGAACCGCTCCGGGAGGCGGGCCCCGGGGATGGCCTCGATGCGGAGCTCCTCGGGGGTGCTCTTCGGCCGGAGGCCGAGGCCGGCGAGGACCGGCTCCGCGGAACGGAGCATGTCCGACGTCTCCCTCCAGGCGCCCCTCTCCAGGTGGCGGCGGCGGGCGCGGGCCGCGGCGGGGTCGTCGGCCCGGGCGACGGCCTTCTGGGACGCCTCCGCCCGGATGCCGTCCACCAGGTCCTTCAGCCTGCGGCCGAACTCGTTGGTCACGGATCCTCCTCCGGCGGGATGATACCGGATCGCGGCATGTCACACGCCTTCCCCGACGGCCCGATGACGCCCGCCCTGCGGTGTCTATACTGGTCCCCGTCGTCGTCCATCCAGGCGGGGGGAACTCCATGCGTGCCTCCGGTTCGGTGTCCGCACGTCTCGTCCCGGCCCTCGCCGTAGCGGCGGCGGCCGCCCTCGCCGTCGTCGGCTGCACCGGCGGCTCCGGCGGCTCCCTGAGGGGCGCGAGCCTCACGGGGGGAATCAAGGCCCTCCAGGCCACGGTGGACCCGGGCAAGCCCTCCGCCCCGGCCGCCGCCGGCTACGCCGGATCCCTCCGCTGCATCGGCTGCCACGGGGGCACCTACGCCTCCTACGAGCGGACCGCCCACGCCCGGGGCCTCAGGACCTCGGGGCGCCCCTCCACGGAGGGGGAGGCCGTGGCCGCGGAGCGGGACTTCCGCGACGGCCTCGATCTCGGCACCCTGCCCGCCTTCGCCTCCCTCGGCGCCGCCGCCCCCCGGCTCTCCTTCGCCGCGGGGGCCGACCGCCCCTTCCGGTTCACCATCGGGACCGCCGCCTTCGAGATCGAGCAGGTCTACGGCGGGCGGGACCACGAGGCCTACCTCGCCTCCCTCGGCCGCAACACCTACCCCGCCCCCATGGAGTACGACGTGCTCCTCGATCGCTGGGTCGCCGGCGACCTCTCCCCCTGGTACGACGGGACGACGCCGCGCTTCGGCACCGTCGCCGCCGCCGCCGCGGGAATCGACCGCTCCGCCGCCGCGGAACGCCGCTGCCTCGGCTGCCACGCCGCGGGCTTCACCGTGGCCTACGACTCCGGCCCCGGCGAGTGGGTGGCCGGGTACACGGAGCTCGGCGTCGGCTGCGAGTCCTGCCACGGCCCCGGCCTCGACCACGTGCTGTCCGAGGGGGACCCGGCGCTCATCTCCAACCCCCGGGACCTCGTGGACGGCTCCGCCGCCGGCGCCTCCCTCGCCGACGACACCTGCGCCCGCTGCCACATCCGCGGCGAGGGGGCGACCCTCGCGGGGGCGCCGGACCCGCTCCTGTACGCGTGGAACGACTCCTTCGGCCGCCCTTTCCGCCCCGGGGACGAGGCCCGGTTCTGGGTGGCCGCGACGACGGACCCCGACGACTTCTTCGGGTACAAGGACAACGCCCTCGGCGGCGTCCCGACGCCGGGCGACGCCTCCGACGACGCGTGGGTGGCCGCCCGCCGCGGCTGGATGCAGGGGACGGAGCACGGGGCCGGCGCCCATGCCGCCTCGAAGCCCTTCACGGCCCGCTGCTTCGACTGCCACGCCGCCCACGGGAGCGGGAGCCCGTCGGAAATCGTGCGCACGTCGCCGATCCTCCCCGAGGCGAAGCTCTCCGACGCCGACGGCAGCCTCTGCCTCGCCTGCCACGCCGGCTTCGCCCCCTTCGCCGACATCACGGGGCAGGACGTCACCGCCTTCACCCGCGGGAACGCGTCCGGCGTCCCCGACTCCGTGGTGGCCCACATGAAGGACGGCGGGATGCCCGTGGACCGGAGCGCCTTCAAGCCGGAGAAGACCGGCGTCGGCCGCTGCACGACCTGCCACATGGTCTCCACCAACACCGACCCCCGCGGGGCGCGCACGGACCGCGCCGGCAACGAGGGGGGTGCCCCCGGCGGCGGGACCCACACGGGGCTCGTGATCTGGCCCTCCGCCAGCGAGCGGTCCGGGGTGACGAACTCCTGCAACGGCTGCCACCCCACGGACGGGACCGACGGCGTGGACGAGATCATCGCGCAGTGGGCGGCGGGGGACCCCGACGGGGACGGCCGGCTCCACGGCTACACGCCCAAGGGGATCATGCTCGGGGACCTGAACGCGTCGTCGGGGGACGGGAGGCGCTGCGCGCAGTGCCACGTCACCCCCGGGTTCCTCGGGATCACGGTGGACGGGGACGCCACCGGCCTCTCCTCCGACGACGCCCGCCTCGCCCCCATGGTGCGGGAGGCCGCGGAGCGGGACGCGGGGATCACCTGCGCCGCGTGCCACGGGAGGGACGGCGACGGGAACTTCGCCGCGGGGGAGAACCCGCTGCGCCTGCCCCGCCGCGACCTCTGCTCCTCCTGCCACAACGGGGCCGGCATCACCTTCGCCGACTACACCGACCGCGCGACGGCGGTCCACTTCCCGCAGAAGGAGATGGTGGAGGGCACGGCGGGGTCGGAGCCGCCGGCCTCGGGCGCGTGGACGAGCCTGGGCCACGACTTCCTCGCCGACTCCTGCGCCTCCTGCCACTACGACACGGCGACGCCGGGAGCGGCGACGACCCACACCTTCCAGCCGTCCGTGAAGACCTGCCAGAACTGCCACGGCGCGGTGACCTCGCTGAACATCCCCGCCGCCGCGGACTACGACGGCAGCGGCGCGGCGGAGGGCATCGCCGACGAGACGACGGGCCTCCTGGCGCTCCTCAAGGCCGCCATCCTCGCCGCCGACCCGCAGGTCTCCTTCGACGGCTGGGGCTTCCGCCGCAACGGCGTGCCCGGCCTCCCCGGCGCCGCCGTGGCCCTGCAGCGCGCGGCCTTCAACTGGGAGAACGTCTCCCAGGACGGTTCGAAGGGGCTGCACAACGGCTCCCGGGCGATCAAGCTCCTCCAGCAGTCCTACAGGGAGTTGACGGGGGTGAACGTCCCCGGCGCCGTGATGAGGTAGGGGTCGGGGGGTTGAGCGCCTCCGGCGGGGGGGTCC
>CAYJMF010000107.1:0-3322 GCA_964370855.1 uncultured Planctomycetota bacterium
GCCGGGCTCCTAAAAACATCATCTCTACGCCCCCCTTCCCCCCCCCCCCCCCCCCCTCCCCCCCCCTCTCTTTGCATCCCCCGCCCCCGGGAGGTGGGTATGTTCGATCCGTGCCGCAGGGAAACGACCTCGTCCGTGCCGGGAGCGGCCCCGTGAGGGCCCCCGGCCTTTCCACCGCCCGGTTCGCGGCGGCGCTCCTGCTCCTCCTCGCCGCGTGCGCCACCGGCGGGCTCGCCGCGGGCTGCGCCTCGGGGCCCTCCGGCGGCGGCGGCGGCGGCTCCTCCTCCCCCCGCGCCTCCGGCGGGGACGCCCCCTCCGGCGAGACCGCCCTCGAGGCGGGGTTCTACGACCCGAGGTCCGCGGCGAGGACCGGTCGCCTCATCGCCCTCACCCTCGTCAACGAGACCACGGAGAAGGGCCGGAAGATGACCTCCGGGCTCGGCACCATGGACGGGGGCAAGGTGGTGGACGCCGCGACGGCCGCCGCCATCGCCGATTCCTTCCGGGAGGCCGGCTTCGACCGCTTCTGCCTCCGGGCCCTCCCCACGGAGGGGCCGTCGGGGGCCCTCGGCGTCGTCTGGATCGACCGGGGGAACGGGGTGGAGTCCCTCTTCCTCATGCCCGGCGCCGTCCAGAACCCGGAGACGAAGGACCTCCCCCACGTCTACCAGGCCATCAAGCTCCTCATCTTCAAGGTCCACCAGGCCACGCCGGGCTCCATGGTCACCTCGGGAGAGGGATGGTCCGGGGACGACATCATGAACCAGAAGCCCGAGAGGCGCCGATGACCCGCCGGCGCGGCGCCGGGAACGGCCACCGCGCCGCCGTCGCCGCACCGCCGCCCCGGAGCCCCGCGCCGCGATGGACCCCCCGGAGGACGCCTTGGCCCTCGTCGTGATTCCCGCCCGGATGGGAGCGCAGCGCCTGCCCGGGAAGCCCCTCCTCGCGGAGACAGGGAAGCCCCTCGTCGTCCACACCTGGGAGGCCGCGCGCGGCGCGCGCTGCGCGGCCCGGGTCGTGGTCGCCACCGACGACGGCCGCATCGCCGACGCCGTGCGCGCCGCCGGCGGCGAGGCGGTGATGACCTCCCCGGACTGCCCCTCGGGCACCGACCGCGTGGCCGAGGCGGCCCGCGCGATCCCCGGCGAGGACCTCGTCCTCAACGTGCAGGGGGACGAGCCGGAGATCGCGGCCTCGGACCTCGACCGGCTCGCCTCCGCCATGGAGACGGATCCCGGGATCCCCATGGGGACCCTGGGATCCCCCCTCGAATCGGGGGAGGAGTTCCTCTCCCCCTCGG
This sequence comes from uncultured Planctomycetota bacterium, assembly GCA_964370855.1. Taxonomy (GTDB): domain Bacteria; phylum Planctomycetota; class JAJSAM01; order JAJSAM01; family JAKLKS01; genus JAKLKS01. Next base: position 1,301 of record CAYJMF010000107.1, read on the forward strand.
TGGTGAAGGTCGTGGTGGACGCCACGGGCTGCGCCCTCTACTTCTCCCGGGCCCCCATCCCCTTCCGCCGGAGCGACCTCGGCGGGGCCCCGGCGCTTCGCCACGTCGGCGTCTACGCCTACCGCCGCTCCTTCCTCGAGGGGTTCGCGTCGCTGCCGCAGACGCCGCTCGAGCGCACGGAGATGCTGGAGCAGCTTCGTGCGCTCGAGAACGGCCACCGCATCCGGGTCGTGCCCGCGGACCGGGCCCCCCCGGGCATCGACACCCGCGAGGACTACGAGGCCTTCGTCCGCCGATGGCGGGAGCGGCGGCCGGAAAGGTACGGCTGATCCTTGGCGAAGCACATCTTCGTGACCGGCGGCGTGGTGTCGAGCCTCGGCAAGGGGCTCACGGCGGCGAGCATCGGCATGCTGCTCGAGGCGCGGGGGCTCCGCGTCTCCATGCAGAAGCTCGACCCCTACATCAACGTGGACCCCGGGACGATGAGCCCCTTCCAGCACGGGGAGGTCTACGTCACCGACGACGGGACCGAGGCGGACCTCGATCTCGGGCACTACGAGCGCTACACCCACTCCCGCATCGACCGGAACAGCAACTTCACGACGGGGAAGATCTACCTCTCGGTGATCCAGAAGGAGCGGCGCGGGGACTACCTCGGCGCCACGGTGCAGGTCATCCCCCACATCACCAACGCCATCAAGGAGGCCATCCGCCTCGCCGCCGAGGGCGTGGACGTGGCCATCACGGAGATCGGCGGGACGGTGGGGGACATCGAGGGGCTCCCCTACCTCGAGGCGATCCGCCAGTTCGGGCTCGAGGTCGGGCGCGGGAACGCGGCCTACGTCCACCTGACGCTGCTCCCCTACATCCGCGCCGCGGGCGAGCTCAAGACCAAGCCCACGCAGCAGTCCGTCTCCAAGCTCCGCGAGATCGGCATCGTGCCCGACGCTCTCATCGTGCGGACGGAGAAGGAGATGACGGAGGACCAGCGGGACAAGCTCTCCCTCTACTGCTCCGTCGAGAAGCGGGCCGTCATCCAGGAGAAGGACGTGGACCACACGGTCTACGAGGTCCCCCTCATGCTGCGCCGCGAGGGGCTCGACGACCTCCTGTGCGAGCGGCTCGGCCTCCCCGCGGCGACGCCGGACCTCGAGGCGTGGAGCGCCATGGTGGACGCCGTCATCCACCCGCGGGACGCCGTGGAGCTGGCCGTGGTGGGGAAGTACACCGACCTCCACGACGCCTACAAGTCCATCTACGAATCCCTCTCCCACGGCGGCGCCTCCCACCGGGTGACGGTGAAGGTCCGCAAGGTCCGCGCCGAGGACGTGGAGCGGCAGGGGCCCGACGCGCTCCTCCAGGGGGTCCACGGGGTGCTCGTGCCCGGGGGCTTCGGGGAGCGCGGCATCGAGGGGAAGGTCCGGGCCATCCAGTGGGCCGCCGACAACCGGGTCCCCTTCTTCGGGATCTGCCTCGGCATGCAGTGCGCCGTCATCGAGGCGGCGCGGCGCCTCGCGGGCCTCAAGGGGGCCCACTCGACGGAGTTCGACGCGAAGTCACCCCACCCGGTCATCGCGCTGCTCGAGGAGCAGAAGGGCGTGAAGGACATGGGGGGGACGATGCGCCTCGGGGGCTACCCCTGCCGCCTCGTCGAGGGGACCCTGGCGCGGGCGGCCTACGGCCGGACGGAGATCCGCGAGCGCCACCGCCACCGCTACGAGTTCAACGAGAACTACCGGGGGATCCTGGCGAAGGCCGGCCTCCGGGTGACGGGGGAGTGCCCCGAGGGGAACCTCGTGGAGATCGTGGAACTCGAGGGCCACCCCTGGTTCCTGGGGGTCCAGTTCCACCCCGAGTTCCAGTCGCGGCCCCTGGAGCCCCACCCGCTCTTCCGGGATTTCGTCGGGGCCGCCGTGGCCCACCAGGGATCGAGCACGCTCTTCCCGACGGCGTGAGCCGGCGAGCCAGATAAAAACCAACCCCCACCTGGGGGGGGCGGGCGGCGGGGGGGGGGGCGGGGGG
>CAYJMF010000107.1:3332-14827 GCA_964370855.1 uncultured Planctomycetota bacterium
GGAGGGGACCGGTCTGGCGGGAGTCCCCCGTTTCGCCGCCAATCTGGGTCGGGTTCAGTATGTCGCCGGCTCCCCGGCGGTCCAGAGCGCGGCCACCTGGAGCTTGAACTTCCCCGCCGCCCCCTCGACGCCCTCGACGACGGCGGTCCAGATCCCGTCCTCGCCGAAGGACTCCACGGAGACGGAGCCCCCGGCCGTCACGGGGAGGAGCGCCCCGGACGGCGACCGGAGGGCGGTGATGGAGAGGCCGAGCTTCTTCGAGCCCTTCACCGACACGATTCCGCCGGTGCGCGCCGCCGCGGGGAACGGGACCTCCACGGGGCCGGTCCCGGCGAGGGCCCCCTTCACCTTCGCCCCCGGGGCCCTCCCCGAGGCCGTCGTGAAGATGCGGTAGTTCCCCTCCGCGGAGCCCCCGTTCTCGACGAGGAGCCGGTGGACACCCTGCTCCTTCGCCTTGAACGTCTTCCCGGCGGTGAACTTCGCCGGGAAGCCGGAGGGCAGGGTGAGGGCCAGGCGGCCACCCCCCGCCCACGCGGCCGGGAAGTTCGCGTCGATCACGACCTTCGCCCCCTTCGGAATCCAGAGGTCCACGTCCTCCCGGCCCCCTGGCCCGAGGGCGGCGGCGAGGGTGTCCTGCACCGGCAGGCCCACGGGGAGCCTCCGCACCCTCACCTGCTCCCCCTCGACGAGCTGCTGGATCTCGTAGACGAGCACGGTGTCCTGCCCGCCGATCCGCAGGAACATGGAGTAGAGGCCCGGGATGTCGGCGACGGTCCGCTCGAGATGGAGGGGGCGTGACTCCCCGGCCGCGAGGACCGATTCCGCCCAGGGGCCGATGGAGACGGGCCGCGTCTCCACCCCGGAGAGGAGGATCTCCCCCTCCGTCGGGTTGGAGATGGTGGCGTCGAACACGAGGGCGTCCCCCGTGAACACCTCCGTCGGCGAGGTGGTCAGGCCGGTCATGCTGCCGATGCGCTTCGGCTTCGGGGAGGGGCCGGGAGGGGGGAGGCCGCCGCCGCCGCCGCCGGGGGTGGCGGGGTAGAGGTAGGCCTCGCCGTCGCTGTCGTCCTTGGTGAGGACCCGGTTCGTGGCCGGCAGGGGGGGCGCGTAGGTGCCCATCACGGCGTTGGGGTCCGAGGAGTGGGCGAGGCCGAGGGCGTGCCCGAGCTCGTGGGTCACCGTGGACTGGAAGTCGTAGTAGTACCAGTAGTAGCCGCCGTAGGACCAGTCCAGGGCGACGTCCGCCTCCTTGAGCTCCGTGCCCGTGGACGGGTAGACGACCAGGGTCCCCGTGTCGTCGTAGGCGTAGGTGAGGCCGAGGGTCCCGAGCCCGTAGTAGGGCATGAGGGAGATGAGGTAGAGGTCGTTGCCGCCGTCGAGGTGGCCGATGGTCGTCGAGTACTTCTCCTCGAGGATGTACCGGAAGCTGCTCTGGGTGTTGTTGCTCCAGGGGGCCGCCGCCGTCCGGACGATCTGGTTGCCGACGGAGGTGGACGGGAAGCTGTAGGTGTTGATCTTCATCGTCGTCCAGCCCTTGATCCACTTGTAGGGCATGCCGTCGCTGGACCGCGGGTAGATGTTGAAGGCGAGGAGCCCCCCGGCCGCGAGGGCCAGGGCGGCGGCGAAGGCGGCGGGGCGGAGCAGGGGGGCGGGGAACCTCATCGTCCCTCCTCCCGCCGCGTCTCGGCCTGGGGGGAGCCGGTCGTCGCCCCCCCGCGGCCGGCCCGCGGCCCCCTGCCCGGCCCCCTCTCGCCGGGCGGCGCCGGCAGGCCCCTCTGGACGCGGACGGCGTCCAGGAAGGCGGCCAGGGTCATGGCCTCGCCGCCGGTGCGCACCGCGCCCTCCTCGACGGCCTCCACGGGGGCGCCCGCGGCGTCCTGCACGCGCTCGACGCCGGCGCCGTCCTTCACGACGCGGAAGACCCCCTGGCTCCAACCCGCCAGGCCCGTGAAGGGCTCCCCGGGGCAGAGGAAGAGGACGTAGCGGCTCCCCTCGGCGAAACGCGGGGCCCCGGCCACGTGCAGGGTCCGCCCGCCGCGGGTCCCGCCGATCACCGAGAGGAGGACGGTGCGGCCGGAGACCTCGCCGGCGGCGACGTCGAGGTCGCCGAAGCGGACGTCGGTGAAGATCCGCGCCCGCCCCGAGGGAGCGACGGCGAGCCGGGTGGAGGAGGGGCCGGCGGTTCCCACGACGACGGCCTTGGCCGCCCTGGAGGCCCTCCCGACGGGGACCCGGAAGAGCGACGCGGCGGGACTGACGGCGGTCATGAGGAGCGCCGCCGCGGCGGCGACGCAGAGTCCCCGGACGATGTTCGCCTTGCGCATCTTCTCCTCCTCCGGCGCGCGATGCCTTCCGACTCCCTGCGCGGACCCCGGACCCTAGCACCGTCGGCCCGGGGTGTCAACCGAATGGGACCGGTGGTCACCCGCGGGGAGGCGGGCCGCCTCCGCCCCCGCCGCCGGCCTCCCGGGGCCCCGGGACGCCCCTCCGGATTTTTGCGCTTGTAATCGGTGGGATACTGCATTACTCTCCTACCCGTTGTGGAAGGACGCGGGCGACGAGGACGCGCCGGGAGGGAAGTCGCGTGGTCCGGAAGCGCAAGGACGCGGAGCTGCAGAGTCTCTGGGTGCGATACAAGGAGACGGGGGATCTCGGGCTGCGCAACCGGCTCGTGGAGCGCTACTACCCCCTCGTCGAGTTCCTCGCGGAGCGGATCCTCCAGAGGCTCCCGCGCTGCGTCGAGGGGGACGACCTCAAGAGCGCCGGCGTCTTCGGCCTCATGTCCGCCATCGACGGGTTCGACCTCTCCCGCGGGATCAAGTTCGAGACCTACTGCTCCGTGCGCGTCCGGGGCGCCATCATCGACGAGCTCCGCGCGAGGGACTGGGTGCCGCGGGTCGTCCGCTCCCGCGCCCAGAAGCGGGACCGCGCGCAACGGGAGCTCACGGCGAACCTCAACCGGCCCGCCATGCTCCACGAGGTCGCCCGCCACCTGGGGTGGACCGAGGGCGAGGTCGAGGAATCCATGAAGGAGGAGGGCCGCGCCGCGGTCCTCTCCCTCGGCGGCGGCGAGGACGCCTCCGAGAGGACCGGGGGCACCCGGCTCGACTCCCTCGAGGACCACAGGCAGGGGGGAGATCCCCTCCGTGCCGTGCAGGAGAAGGACCTGGCCGACATGGTGCACCGATCGCTGACGCCGAAGGAACGGCAGGTCATCGTCCTCTACTACTACGAGCAGATCACGATGCGGGAGATCGGCGAGATCCTCGGACTCTCCGAGTCCCGCGTCTGCCAGATCCACTCGCGGGTGCTGAAGCGGCTGCGCGAGCGGCTCCTGCCCATGAAGGTGGAGCTGCTGGCGAGGTAGGCGGGACGGGCGCCGATCCTTCCGCGCGGGGCCCGGCCCCCGCGTAGACTCCCGCCATGGACCACTTCTCCGTCCGCGGCGGCGCCGCCTTCTGCGAGGACGTCCCGCTCCGCGCCGTCGCGGAGGGGGCGGGGACCCCCTGCTTCGTCTACTCACGGGCGACCCTGGAGATGCACCACGACCGCCTCGCCGAGGCCTTCGCCGGCGTGGACCTCCTCGTCTGCTACTCCGTCAAGGCCAACTCCAACCTCGCGGTGCTGGACGTGCTCCGCCGCCGGGGGGCCGGCTTCGACGTCGTGAGCGGGGGGGAACTCGCCCGGGCGCTCCGGATCGGGGCGGACCCGAAGCGCATCGTCTTCGCGGGCGTGGGGAAGTCCGCCGCGGAGATGGAGCAGGGGCTGGCCGCCGGGATCCTCATGTTCAACGTGGAGAGCCCCGCCGAGCTCGACCTCCTCGACGAGGTCGCCCGCCGCCTCGGGACCCGGGCCGACGTGGCGCTGCGGGTCAACCCCGACGTGGATCCGAAGACCCACACCTACATCTCCACGGGGAAGCGGGAGTCGAAGTTCGGCATCGACCTCGAGACGGCGGAGCGCCTGGCCGTCGCCATCCCCGGGCTGGGGGGAATCCGCATGGTCGGGGTGCACGCCCACATCGGCTCCCAGATCACGGAGGTCGGCCCCCACACGGAGGCGATGCGGAAGGCCATCGCCTTCGCCGCGCGGGCGAAGGCGGCGGGCAACCCCGTGGAGTGGCTGAACATGGGGGGCGGTTTCGGGATCTACTACCGCGGCGGCGAGGCCCGCCCCGCGGCGGAGTTCGGCGAGGCCCTCGTCCCCCTGGCGAAGGCGGCGGGGCTCCGTCTCGTCATGGAGCCGGGCCGCTTCATCGTGGGCAACGCAGGCGCCCTGCTCACCCGGGTCCACTACCAGAAGGAGTCCGGCGACCGGCGCTTCGTCATCGTGGACGCGGCCATGAACGACCTCCTCCGGCCCTCCCTCTACGGGGCCCACCACCGGGTCTGGCCCGCGGAGTCCCCCTTCCCCGAGTCCGAGGCCGAGGCGCGGCGCGGGGAATGCACGGTCTCCGACGTGGTGGGACCCATCTGCGAGACCGGGGACTTCCTCGCCAAGGACCGGCTGCTCCCGCCGCTGCGCTCCGGGGACCTGCTGGCGATCTACTCGGCGGGGGCCTACGGGATGGTGATGTCGAGCAACTACAACACCCGGCCCCGGGCGGCGGAGGTCCTCGTCGAGGGGGACCGCTGGACCGTGGTCCGGGACCGGGAGACCGTCGAGGACCTGATGCGCGGGGAGAGGATCCCCGGGGAGGGGAGATGACCGTGGAAGGACCGCTCTCCGGCCTCGCCCGCCGCTTCTCCTTCAACGACGGCCTCATCGGCCTCCTCGGCGACGGCATGACGGAGGCGGACTGGGACTTCGCCCCTCCCGGAGGGGGCAACACCGCCCGCTGGATCCTCGGCCACGTGGCCGCCTATCGCCGGGAGCTGCGGCGCGCCGGGGGCGAGGAGCTTCCCGTCGCGCCCTGGGAGAAGGGGCTCTCCGGCGGGGGCGCGGTCCCCGACCCGGCCCACTTCCCCGCGGGGGCCGCGCTCCACGCCGACGCCCTCGCCAGCGGGACGGTCCTCGCGGCGCAGCTCGCGGCGGCGACCCCGGAGAAAGCCGCCTCCCCCTACGGCGCCACATTCGCCGACGGGAGCAGCGACTACGCGGGAGCCGCCCACTTCCTCTTCTTCCACGAGACCTACCACCTCGGCCAGGTCGGGATCCTCCGCCGCATGCGCGGGAAGCCGCCCTTCGCGTAGGAGGGGATCATGAAGGCCATCCGCGTCGCCGCCCACGGGGGGCCCGAGGTGCTGAGGGTCGAGGAGGTCCCCGACCCCGTGCCCGGCCCGGGCCAGGTGGTCGTCCGCGTCCGCGCCGCCGGCGTCAACCCGGTGGAGGTCTACCTCCGCGCCGGCACCCACTACCGGCTCGCCTCCTTCCCCTGGACGCCGGGGAGCGACGGGGCGGGAGAGGTCGAGGCCGTCGGCCCCGGGGTGCGGGAGTTCGCCGCAGGGGACCGGGTCTGGACGGGGGGCTCCCTCACGGGGACCTACGCCCAACGCTGCCTCTGCCGGGAGGACCAGGTCCTCCCCCTGCCGCGGGGGGTCGCCTTCGCCCAGGGGGCGGCGCTCCACGTGCCCTACGCGACGGCGCTCCGCGCGCTGACGCGGAAGGCGCGGCTCCGGGAGGGGGAGGTGCTCCTCGTCCACGGGGCGACGGGGGGCGTGGGGCTCGCCGCGGTCCAGGCGGGGAGGGCGGCGGGGGCGGTGGTCGTCGGGACCGGGGGGACGCCTGAGGGGCGGGCGCTGGCCGTCGCCGAGGGGGCCCACTTCGCCCTGGACCACCGGGACCCGGGCCACATGGAGGAGGCGGCCCGCCTCGCGGGGCGGCCACCGGACGTGATCCTCGAGAACCTCGCCGACGTGAACCTGGCCGCGGACCTCGCGGCGGCGGCCCCCTTCGGGCGCATCGTCGTCGTGGGGTCGCGGGGCTCCGTCTCCATCGAGCCCCGGGCGGCCATGGGGAAGGACCTGACGGTGCTCGGGATGTCGCTCTTCAACGTCCCCCCGGAGGAGATGGCCGCCCTCCACGGGGAGATCGTGAAGGGCCTCGAGGCGGGGATCCTCCGCCCCGTGGTCCGCTGCGTGCTCCCCCTGGCCGACGCCCCCCGCGCCCACGCCATGGTCATGGAGCCGGGGGCGCTGGGGAAGATCGTGCTGGCGCCGTAGGGGGGGTCAGCACCCGAGGATCTCCTCCAGCGCGAACCTCGTCTTCGCGGGGACGTCCCTCTCGTCCACGTAGAGGCGGACGATGTCCAGCGCCTCCTCCGCCGTCGCGACGTCCAGGATCCGGAGCAGGAACCGGACGTCGTCGAGGTCGTGGAACTCCTCGCCGAGCCGCATGGCGGCGCACTTCATGGCGAGGAGGTAGCGCGGGCTCGCGACGAAGACCCGGAGATGGGGGAGCTCGAGGAAGGGCAGGAACTCGTTCCGCGGGCCGAGGAAGGCCTTCACGGCGTCGTTGAGCCACCGCTCCGGCACCCGGGCCCGGACGGCGACGCGTGCGGCGGCGGCGCGGATCTCGCGGGTCGGCCGGAAGAGGGCGTCCACGTCGCGGGTCGCGTCCCGCGCCTCCAGCGCCAGGCACATCACCGCGCCCCCGACGAGGTGGAGTTCGCCGAGGACCCCCTCCTTCGCGAGCTCCCCGTCGAGGAGGGCGAAGAGCCCCCGGATCCGCTTCGCCGTGAGGCGGGTCCCGCTCACACCCGGTCCCCGACGGCGGCGTCCACGAACAGGTTCCGCCGCCGGAAGGGGGCGGGGGAGGAGCGCAGGAGGTGGGCGCGGAGGCCGCGGAGGTTCGAGGCGAAGACCGGCTCCTCGAGCGGGGGGACGTCCCGGGTCCAGGCGGGAGCGGAGACACCCTTCATCGCCGCGGCCTGCTCCGCCATGGCGGCGACCCTGTTGGCGGTGACGGCGTCGAGCCCGGCGACGGGGGCGTCGGCGAGGGCCTCCTCCCACTCCTCCGGCCCGAGGCCCGCGAGGAAGTCGTTCCACTCCGCGAGGGCGAAGCGGCGGCCGGAGGGGTCCCGGAGCCCCGCCAGGATCTCCGCGCCCCGCCTCCCGGCGGGGGGGAGCACCCGGGAGAGGACGTACTCCGAGAGCCCCGACCCCGCGGCCCGGGCGCGGCGCCGCAGGGCCTCCTTGGCCGCGGGGGAGATCCGGATCTGGAGCTGGGCGGTCTTCACGGTCCCATCCTGGATCGGGACGGGCAGGATGTCAATACGTATGTATTGACATCCGGGCCGGGACCGGCCCGGCGCCCCGGCGGTAGGATGGGAACGGCCTTGAACCGGATCCCCCCCCGGCGGCGTTCCACCTCCCGAGCCATGGCTTCCCGCCCCTCCGTCCCGATCGAAACGCTCCTCTCCCAGAGGGAGTGGGTCCGCTCCCTCGCGCGGCGGCTGGTGGCGGGGGAGGCGGAGGCCGACGACCTGGCGCAGCAGGTCTGGGTGGACGCGCTCCGCTCCCCGCCGGAGCGGGACGATGGGATCCGCGGGTGGTTCGCGACGCTCCTCCGCCGGCGGGCGCGGGACGCGTGGCGCGGCGACGCCCGCCGCGCCGCCCGGGAGGGGGAGGCGGCCCGCCCCGACGCCGCCCGGGCGACGGCCGACGTCGTCGCCGACGCCGAGGCCCACCGCCTCGTGGTCGAGGCGGCCCTCGCCCTGGAGGAGCCCTACCGGGAGACGATCCTGCTCCGCTTCTTCGAGGAGCTCCCCCCGCGGGAGATCGCCGCCCGCCAGGGGGTCCCCGTGGAGACCGTGCGGACGCGGACCCGCCGCGCCCTGGAGCGGCTGCGGGAGAGGCTCGACGCAGGGGCGGGGGGGAGCCGCGGCCGCTGGATGGCGGCCCTCCTCCCGCTGACCCTCCCGGGGGCGGGGGGGCTGGGGATGGGAATGGGGGGGGGGGGGGCGGGCCCGCCCCCCCCCCCCGGGGGGGGCGGGCGGGGGGGTGGGGTCGGGGGGCGGGGGGGGGGGGCCGCGCCCCCCGCCGCGGGAGGTGCCGTCGTGGGAACGAAGACCGTCGTCGCCGGGGGCGTCGTCGTCGCCGCCGGGCTCGCGCTGCTGCTCGGGTCGGAGCTCCTCTCCGAGGGGGCGCCGGAACTCCCGCCGTCCTCCTTCCCCGTCGAGGAGGAGGAAGTGCCGCCGCCGGCCCCGGAGCCCCCGCCCCTCGCGTCCGCCCCGGCCGCCGCCCCGGCCTCCGCTTCTCCGGAGGCGGCGCCCCCGGCGCCGGAGACCCCGCCGCCGGAGCCCCCCCGAATCCTCCTCAAGGGCCGGGTGCGCGACCTCGACGGGAACGGGGTCGGCGGCGTGGACCTCGTCGCCCACCTCCTGAGCGGCGCGTTCGTCCCACCGCCGGCGGAGCCGCGCCTCGAGGACCGGGAGAGCGAGGACCTGCGCACCTTCTACGCGCAGGTCGGCCGCGATCGGGGAAAGGGAAGCGTCCGCGGCCGGTCGGAGAAGGACGGGACCTTCCTCCTGGAACTCCCCGCGAAGGGGAGGTACGGCCTCGTCGCCTTCGCGCGCCAGACCCTCCTCGTCCTCGAGGAGAGCGTGCCGGCCGGGGGATGGGAGCCCGGCGCGGTGATCCACGTCCGGGCCTACCGCCTCAAGGAGCTGCAGCGGCTCTGCATGGACCGGGAGCGGACGGCGGCGGAGCGCGTCGAGGCCCTCGGCCACCTCTCCACCGCGAAGGGGGGGAGGGACGAGGGCGTCGTCGCCGCCATGGCGGTCCTCCTCCCGAGGGTCCCGGAGGCCCCCCTCAGGGCGGCCCTCCTGCGGCACCTCCGGGGCAGCGGCTGCCGTTCCCATCTCACGGCCCTCGTCGAGGCGCTCCGGGCCGACGGGGCGGTGGCGGTGCGGGTCGAGGCGGCCCTCTGCCTCGGCGACCTCCTCGACGATCCCATGGTCCGCTCCGCCCTGGAGGCGGCCCGCGACGGGGACGCGGACACCTCCGTGCGGGAGGCGGCCGCCGGGGTCCTCGCGGCGGGGACCGGGAATCGCTGACGCCGGTGTAGGATCGGGGCTTCCACGGGAGCAGGGGGAGCGCCATGAAGTCCATCCTCGTCCTCGGTCTCGCCGCCGTCGCCGCCGCCGCCCAGGACGCGCCGCCCGCGGAGGAGGGGTTCCGCGCCCTCGTGCGGGCCTGCAAGTCCGGGAAGCCCGAGGAGATGGAGAAGCTCCTCCCCCCCGTGGCCGGGCGTTCCGTCACGGGGAACGACCGGGAGAGGACCCTCGCCTGGCGGACGGAGTTCGCCGCCGCCCACGGGAAGGCCACCTTCAAGGAGGCCCGGGAGGGCGGCGGCGCGGCCGTGGTCCGGTACAGGGTGGCCGGGAGCCAGGACGAGTTCGAGCTCCCCCTGCGGCTGGACGGGACCGCGTGGGTCGCCGACGCCCCCCTCGGGTACCTGGTCCGGGGGAAGGCGCTGGACCTCGCCAACGGGCGGGGGCCGGCGAAGGTCAAGCTCTCCGCCCGTGCCTCCAACGACCAGTACGGCACCTCCGCCTTCTCCTTCGCCCACGTGACCGGGGACGCGGCACGATGCCTCAACCGCATGGACCTCTGGTACTGCCACAACGGGGAGCTGCACGCCGTCGCCGACGGCGGCACCGTGCGGGTCGCCGCCGACGATCCCGCCGACGTGGCCGGCATCCCCCTCGCCTCCCGGTGGAAGCACACCCTCGTACCCGAGGCCGGCGGCGTCTACGTCGTCCATTGCCGCAGGGAGGAGCACCGGGACTTCTACGTGAAGATCCTCGTGAAGGAGATCGACCAGCAGCAGATGCAGTTCGAGTGGTCCCTCCTGGCCGGGGGCTTCGGGTCTCCCCCGGACATCCACGCCCCCCGGCCCCTCGAGTCGAAGGACGCCCCCGACGGGTTCGACGGCCTCTGCTCGAAGGCCTCCCAGCGCTCGAAGCCCGAGCCGAAGCCGGAGGCGGAGGTCCCCCCGAAGTAGCGCCGGGGGCCGCGCGCATTCCTGAAGAAGGGGCGCGGCCGGCGGCGTTCCATGGGGGAAGCCATGGACCCCACTCCTCCCGTCCCCCTCGAACGCCTCCTGGCCCAGAGGGCCTGGATGCGCTCCCTCGCCCGCTCCCTCGTGAGGGACGACAGCGCCGCCGACGACCTCGTGCAGGAGGCCTGGGTGGACGCGCTCCGCTCCCCCCCGGTCCACGGGGCCGGCCTCCGCGGGTGGCTGGCGACGATTCTGCGGCGGCGCGCGCGGGACGCCTGGCGGTCGGAGTCGCGGCGGGCGGTCCGCGAGGAGGCGGCGGCGCGGCCCGAGGGGGTGCGGTCCGCCGCCGCGGTGGTGGCCGAGGCCGACCTCCACCGGCGCGTGGTGGAGGCGGTGATGGCGCTGGAGGAGCCCTACCGGGGGACCCTGCTGCTGCGGTTCTACGAGCAGCGGAGCCCCGCGGACATCGCGGAATCCCAGGGGATCCCCGCGGCCACGGTCCACACGCGGATCCGGCGGGGGCTGGAGCGGCTGCGGGCGCGGCTCGACGGGGGGACGCGCGGAGGGCGGACGGCATGGGTGGCGGCGCTGCTGCCCCTCGCGGGGTTCCGCGAGGCGGCGGGCGTCCTGGGATCGGCGGGCGCCGCGACGGCGGCGACGGGAGGTGTCATCGTGGGAACGAAGATGGTGGTGGCGGCGGCCGTCCTCGGCGCCGCGGCGGGGACCCTGGTGACGGGGCTGGCGGCGGGGACCCTGGGCGGGGGAGGGGGTGCGCCGGCCGCGGACTCCGGTGCGGGTGCCGAGGTGGCGGCGCTCCGGGCGCGGCTCGAGGCACTGGAGGGGCGGGCCGCGGTCCCCGGGGCCGGTGCGTCCGGCGACGGGGCGGTCGCCGCGGGGATCCGCATGGAGGCCCTCGAGCGGCGGATCGCCTCCCTCGAGGAGGGCAGGGGAGGCGCCGGGGGGCAACCGCCCGTCGATTCCCCGGCGGGGATCCGGCCCGCGACGCCGGAGGAGGAGGCCCGCGCCAGGACCGCCCTCGACCGGGCGACGGCCGCCTTCGCCGAGAGGGCCGCGGCGGAGGAGAAGGCGAAGGAGACGGTGGAGGAGCTGCGCCGCCGGGCCTGCGACCCCTCCCTCCCCGTGGAGGAGCGGACGAGTGCCTTGACGGGGCTCCGCTTCGCGAAGGACGGGGTCAACGACGCCGTCGTCGCCGCCATGATCGACCTCTTCCGGACGGGCCCGGAGCCGGGCTTTCGCGCCGTCATCCTCAGGGACCTCCACAAGAACCGGGACGAGCGGCTGCGGGCCCTCTTCCTCGACGCGCTGCAGAACGACGCGTCCCCCTTCGTGCGGAAGCGGGCCGCCGAGGACATCGACACGTGGAAGGACGATGCCGAGGTGCGCATCGCGCTGGAGCGCGCCCGGGACGGGGACGGCGACGAGGAAGTGCGGAAGCAGGCGGGGGAGACGCTCGAGGGGGAGAAGAAGTAGCCGCCCGCCATACTGAACCCGACCCGGATTGGCGGCGAAACGGGGGGTGAACGGTCCGGCGG
>CAYJMF010000108.1:0-14728 GCA_964370855.1 uncultured Planctomycetota bacterium
GGGCCATGGATCATGGGGGACGGCGGGCATCGTTCGTGCCTTGACCGATTCGGAACCCAGATGGATGCCCGCCGTCTCCCATGATCCATGGCCCCGATTCCGGAGATCTCTCCGCGGCGCCATGAGACGTCTCGACTTCACTTCCTCTCCTACGGTCCCGGATGTGAAGCGTCCCGTCGTTCAGGGACGCTTCACAGCCGGGACCCGCGCGCCGGAAGGCGCGCCACGCCACGGACTGCTCGCACGAATCCGCGAGCCTCCCCTTCCCCCCCCCCCTGTCCCCCCGTCCTCCGGGAATCCCGCCCCCTCCCCACCTGCCCGGCGGGATACTGGCCTCGATGCCGCGATCCCTCCTCTCCGTCACGGACCTCGCGCCGGACGAACTCCGCGGCCTCTTCCGGCGGGGCGAGGACGCGGCGGGGGACCGCATGGAGCTGGGGCGGCTCCTCTCGGGGAGCCTCGTGGCGGGTCTCTTCTGGCAGCCCGGCCGGCGGGCGGCGGCGGCGCTGCGGGCCGCCTGCGCCCGCAGCGGCGCGACCTACGCGTCGGGGCGGGACCTGGTCCCCGGGTTCCCCGACGTGGACCTCCTCGAGGCCGCCGAGGCCGCGGGGGCCTACGCCGACCTCCTCGTCGTGCGCCATCCCCTCGAGGGGGCCGCCCGGGCCGCCGCCACCGTCGCCGGGGTCCCCGTGCTCAACGCCGGGGACGGGGCCCGCGAGGATCCCCTCCGCGGGATCATGGCACTGAGAGGGCTGGTGGCGCGCCTCGGGGAGAAGCCGCCGCGATCGGCGGCCCTCTGCGGGGATCTCCGCTGCAACCGCCTCGCCCACGCCCTCGCCGCCGGGCTCTCCTCCCTGGGGACCACGGTGCTCCTGGTCCCCGCGCGGGGGGCGGAGATGCCGGAGCACGCCGTCTCCCGCATCGCGGGGCGCCTCGGCCACCGGCCCGTCCGCTACGCGGCCCAGAGCCTCAAGTCCATCCTCGACATGGTGGACACCGTCGTCCTCGACCCCGCGGAGCCCTACCAGCACCCCCTCTTCTCGGGCCTCCCCGACGCGGGGGAGGAGGACCTCCGGCGGGGGAGGGCGGCGGTGGAGGCGCTGGACGCCATGTTCGTGGCCGCCCCCCGGGCCGAGGACGGCGGGCCGGTCCCGGCGGCCCCCGGCGGGGGGGCGGGCCATCCGTGGCTCCGGGAGGAGGGGCGCTTCGTCTTCCGCCCCTTCGGCCGGGAGGCCGGTTCCGCCGAGGGGGTCGCCGGCGAGCTCCGGGGGGAGGCCCTCCGGGACGTCCCCCTCCTCGCGGAGATCCTCCGCCTCGCCCTCGGCCCGGGATCCGGGGCCGGCGAGGGCCCGACGGTGGGCGGCCGCGGCGGCATCCGCTGCGCGAGCCTCCGCTGCGCCGCCCGCCGCATCGCCGCCGTGGAGCCGCGCTTCACGGTGGTGCGCCAGGATCCCCTGCACCTCGAGTGCGTCCACTGCGGCGTCGTCGTGCGGCCGCGGTGGGGGGGGAGCCGCGAGGAGCGGCGCTACCACCCGCTCCAGTCGGCGGAACTGCGGAAGGTCCTCCCCGGGAACATGGTCTGGTTCGCCACGCGCCAGGAGGCGGAGCAGTCGGGCTTCCGCAGGGCCCATCCCGGGAAGGGCGCCGCGGAGGGGACCGACGGGGAGGGGGAGGCGTGAGGGGGCGCGCGGCGCGGCACTGGTGGATCAGGGGCGTCCGGGTGGTGGACCCCGCGGCGGGCGTGGACGGGCGCCGGGACCTTTGGGTGATCGACGGGATCCTCGCCGCCGCCGCGCCGGAGGGAGCGCCGCCCCCGGAGGTGATCGACGGGGCGGGGCTCGTCGCCGCCCCGGCCTTCGTCGATCCCCACGTCCACTTCCGGGAGCCCGGGGACGGCCGGAGCGAGACCGTGGCCTCGGGGCTGGCCGCCGCGGAACGGGGCGGCTACGGGGCGGTGTTCGCCATGGCCAACACGGACCCCGTGAACGACCGCCCCGAGATCACCGCGGCGATGCTCCGGTCCGCCGCCGCGACGGGCTCCCCCGTGCGCCTGCACGTCGTGGCGGCGGCGACCGTCGGTCTCGCAGGGAGGGAGGTCGCCGACCTCGCCGCCCAGAAGGCCGCCGGCGCCATGGCCGTCTCCGACGACGGGAAGCCCGTCGTGGACGACGCCGTCATGGCCGCGGTCCTGCGCCGCGCCGCGGACCTCGGCCTCCCCGTGTTCTCCCACTGCGAGACCCCGTCGCTGCATCCCGGCGGGGTGGCCCACGACGGCGTCCCCGCCGGCCGCCTCGGCCTCCCCGGGATCCCCGGGGAGAGCGAGGCGCGCATGGTGCGCCGCGACATCGTCCTCGCGGAGAGGCTCGGCGTTCCCGTGCACATCTGCCACCTCTCCACGGCGGCCGCCGTGGAGGCCGTGCGCGGCGCGAAGGCGCGGGGCCTGCCCGTCACCGCGGAGGCGGCGCCCCACCACCTCGCGCTCTCCGACGAGGATCTCCTGCGCACCCTCCCCGACGGGAGCCCCGACGCCCACTTCAAGATGAACCCGCCGCTGCGGGCCCTCGCCGACAGGGACGCCGTGGTGGGGGCCCTCCTCGACGGCACCGTGGACTGCGTGGCCACGGACCACGCGCCCCACCACGCCTCGCGGAAGCGGGAGTGCGGGTTCCGCGCCGCCGCCTTCGGCGTCATCGGGCTGGAGAACGCCTTCGCCGTGCTTCACGAGAGGCTCGTGGCCACGGGGCGGATCCCCCTCGGAGTCCTCCTCGAGAGGATGGGTGCGGGGGCGGCCCGGGTGGCCCGCCTGCCCGCCGCGACCCTTGTCCCCGGTCAACGGGCGGCCCTGGTCCTCCTCGCCCTCGAGGGGGGCGGCCCCGTGGACGGGGCCCGCTTCGCCTCCCTCTCCAGGAATTGCCCCTTCGACGGGGAGAGGGTGCGGGGGGGGGTCGCCGGGCTCCTCCTCGGGGACAGGCTCCTCCCGGGCGCCGGGAAGGCGTAGCAGTTCCGCACGGTTCGCCCCGTGCGCTTCCGCTCGGTCTTCCGCCTCCCCGTGGCGGGCCGCCGGAGGGGGGGGGGCTCCGGGAGCCACCGCCGCCCCTGTGGAAGGGGCCCGGCCCCCCGGATCCCCCGGGGGGGGATGGCGACCGTCGGGCACGGGTGTTGCGCTGTGGTCGGCATGCCCTCGTTCCTTCCGAAGGAACCGTATCGAGCCGTCATGGAATTCGCTGGACTGGATCTTTCCACCCCACCTAGAATCCGGGGGCCGGGCACGGGCGTCCCGGAGCGTTCCGTCCTTCGCACCGGGGCGGGGGTTTCGAGACCTTTTCCCGTGCGTGCCGGAGCGGGGCCTTTCCCGGCCTCGCCTCGGAGGGGGACTCCCGGCGACGGATCGACGGCCGCGAACGGAAAGCAGAGGGACGGTCGGGTTCGGACATCGAGCCCCTTGAGCCTGGAGGAACCACCCGATGGCCAGCACCAGCGCGCCCCACGCACCCTCCCGTAGCCGCGCGACCCGCAGCCGCGCGACCCGCAGCCGCGCGACCCGCAGCCGCGCGATACGGATCGCGGCGCTCCTCGGTCCGACGCTCCTCCTCGCCGCCTGCGGCGGCGGCGGCGGCAGCGGGACCTCGACTCCCCCCGACTACTCCAATCCCCCGCCCCTGAAGGTGCTCTCCGTGAGCGTCAACCGGAAGGACGACGTCGTCCGGAACGAGCCCGTCGAGATCCGGTTCAGCGCGCCCGTCCCGAAGAAGTTCGTCAAGGATCCGACCCTCATCGCGAAGGCCGTGAGGATCGACATCGTCACCTCCGCCGGGCGGATCCCGGCCAAGGGCTCCTTCGCCTTCGCGCAGGTCAGGGGGGAGGACGACCAGACCCGGCTCATCTTCGACCCGACGCGGACCGTGGCGACGGACTCCTCCACCTGCGCCGACAACCCCTTCGGGTTCCTGCCGCTGACGACCTACGACATCTCCATCCCGGCCCCCCCCTCCTCCACCAAGTTCCTGACGGGCGTGGACGGGAAGCCCATCATCGAGTCCTACGACACGTTCTTCACGACGGGCGAGGGGTACATCCGCGAGTACGTCCAGCCCCGGTACGTCGGCGTGGACGGCCAGGGTTCGCTCTCCTTCGACCCGCCGCGGTTCATCAACGGCGAGGTGCCCTACAACGCCCGCGTCAACATCGTCTTCAGCGAGGCCCTCGACCCGAACTCCTTCGAACTCGGCAACACGATCTCCGTCGTGAACGAGACCCTCACCGCCATCCAGGGGACGACGGTGCTGGTCCCCGGGACCTTCACCACGGACATCTGCGGGCAGACCTGGCGGTTCGCCCCGTCCTTCTCCTTCGGCGGCGCGGGCTACGACATCGCCATCGTGCTGAGCACGGGCCTCAAGGACCTCGCGGGGAACCCTCTCGCCAACCCCGGCACCATCCGGTTCCGCACCGAGGTCAAGCCCGGCATCCCGACGACCCAGGTCATCAACGAGTCCTTCGACTCCCAGCTTAGGAACGACACCTCCATCACCACCGCCGACTGGGGCGTCACCACGCCGGGCACCCTCCAGGGCGGCGCCGTCACCACCCAGGACATCATCGTGGCCCTGCAGGGCACCCAGTACCCCGGCGGCACCAGGACCCGCGTCCGCGACCATCCCTTCGCCCAGTCCGGGTCCGGCGGCGTCGGGCACGACCAGTGGATCTACACCCAGGCCGAGCTCGGCGGCTCCGGCGCCATCACCGCCATCGGGTGGGGCCCCTCCAGCAACGCGCTGTTCGCCTCGACCCACCAGAAGGTGAAGGTCACCCTCGGCCACACCCAGGGCGACGCCCTCTCCACCAACATGTCGAACAACTTCGACGTCGGCACGCCGGTGAAGGTGGTCGACGCGAGCTACGTCATCCCCCAGCGGGCCTCCATCGACCCGCCCTGCCTCACCGACGCCTGCGCCGTGGGGTACTGGCCCCTGCCGACCTTCTCCAACTTCTTCGAGTACAACGGCAAGAACAACCTCGTCCTCGACATCAACGCGACCCTCGGGACCAACTACCAGATCACCCGCATCTTCTTCGGCCCCGTCGGATTCCCCAACCGCCACACCTTCGGCCAGGTGGACAGCTCCTCGGGCACCCTCATCGAGCCCGTGGTCACCGACGTGAAGTTCACCAAGAAGCGCCGGACCACCATCGCCCAGTCCAAGTTCTACGACTCGGGCCAGAACAACCCCGACTTCAGCTCTCCCATCCTCTCCCCGGCCTCCCAGTCCGGCGGCACCTCCATGCAGGTGGAGTTCGAAGGGGCGGAGGGCATCCTCTTCCCCATCCCCGGCAACCCCAACAACGTGGTGCCCGACCCGACCACCTACACCGGGTTCGTCACGAACCTCGACCAGCTGGACGGGTACCGTTTCATCCGCTTCCGGGTCACCTTCATCGCGAACGTGAACACGGGGCAGGTCCCCGTGCTCAACAGCCTGGCCATCCCCTACATCTTCTAGCGGCGGGACGGGGGGGCGGACGACCCGCGGACCTCCCCGCCGTGGAGACGCGCATCGAGAGGCCGTCGGAGCGAGAGAGGTAAGGAGCCACATGAGGCATATGGACGATCGCACGGTCGTGGAGCCCGCCGCCGCAGGCCTCCTGCGCGGCACCGCCCTTGTCTTCACGGGGGCGGCCGCCCTCGCCGTCAGCGCCGGTTGCGGCGGGGGAGGGGGCGGAGCCCCCAAGGCCCCCGAGGCCGCGGCCATCTACGCGCTGACCTTCAACCTCCCGAACTACTCCGGCGTCTTCCTCGACGAGGACCTCGTCCTGCGCCTCTCGGCGCCCGTCAAGGAGGACTCCATCAACCCCGACTCGGTCCGGTTCCGCACCGGCCCGGCCGGCGGGACGACCCCCTTCGGCGTGTTCGTCCGGGGCGTCTTCATGGTGGACCCGGCGACGGGGACCCGGGTGGTCGTCGACCCCGACCTCGGCACCACGGGGTTCTGGGACAACGAGATCGAGCGGAAGGGGAACCTCGGCCGGATCCCCGCGGCCTCCCGCATCGACCTCGGCAGGAACTCCACCAACGGCCTCCGCCGCGTCATCTTCGACAAGAGCGAGAGGACGTACATCACCTTCGTGCCCGAGGTCCCCACCCGCGCCGTCCTCGACGACACGGGGCTCGCGCCGGCCTCCACCTACACGGTCTCGGTGCCCGGATACCCCTCCACCAACACCCTCGAGAACATGGCGGGCCAGCAGCTCCTCAGCCCCAACAACCGGGTCTTCACCTCCACGTTCACGACGGTCCCCGCCACGGCGCCGCAGCTCTTCCTCGGCTCCGAGAGCGCCGGCATCCCGCGGATCATCCAGTCCGATCCCGTGAACGGCGAGGTCCTCGTCCCCGTGACGAAGGCCATCACCATCTACTTCAGCCATCCCCTCGATCCCCGGACCGTCACCCCGGACAAGTTCAAGGTCGAGCTCGTCTCCACCACGCCTCCCTACCTCCAGCTGCCCGTGTCGGTCTTCCTGGCGCAGCAGAGGCGCTTCGACATCCCCGTGGTCCTGACCCCCATCAACCCGCTCCCCGCGGACAGCGTCATCCGCGTGACCGTCGACAGCGGGATCGAGGACCTCCTCGGCCAGGCCATGGTCACCAGCAACATCTCCTTCTCGACGGGATTCGGGAGCGGCGGCTTCGTCGATCCCTCCGTCGAGGAGTTCACCGACGAGAGCAACTCCGACGTCGCCAACACCAGCTCCAACTGGAACAACAGCAAGCCCTACGTGGGCGGCGTGAGCGGCGAGCTGACGGCGGCCTTCGCCCCCTACGCGGGGGACGGCACCGACGGCGCCTTCTCCGCCCCCGTCGGCCTGATCACCACCCTCAACACCGGCTCCGTCACCCAGCGCGTCTTCAACTACACGACCTTCTCCATCCCCATCGGCGCGACGGTCGCCGTGAACGGGAACTTCCCCCTCGTGATCCACTGCCAGGGCGCCGTGGACATCTCCGGCGCGCTGGTCCTCGACGGCTCCGACGGGGGCAACGGCCTGCGCGGCGACAACGCCGGCGGGTCCGCCACGGGCGGGGCCGCGGCCACGGGCCGGGGCGGCGGCGGTTCCGGCGGCGCGGGGGCCATGGCGGTCAACGGCGCCGGGGGCAACTTCGACGGCCTCGACGGCTTCGGCTCCGGGGCCGGGACGGGCGGCCACACCGGCGAGAACGACGGCGGGACCACCAACTTCTGGCCCCGCACCATCTACACCGGCGGCACCCAGACCTGCACCAACCCGCCCTGGAACTACGAGCCCTGCCGGCAGCGCGAGGGCGGCGGCGGCGGCAGCTTCGGGACGGCGGGCACCAGCGCCGAGAACATCGGCGCCACCCTCATCGCCCGCAACGGCTCCCTCGTCCCCAACGGGGGCCTGGTCGGGAACACCTACGGCGACGGCGCCATGTCCTCCGCGACCACGACCTCCACGACGGCCACGGTGCAGGTGAAGGATCCCCTCAACCTCGGCGGCCCCCTGCGGACCATCGTCCTGAACGGCATCCCGACGCTCGTCCAGGGCGGGTCCGGCGGCGGCGGCGGCGGCGGCGAGGACGACAAGGACGCGTCCAACCTCTGGGGTTCCGCCGACGGCAGCGACGAGGGCGGCGGCGGCGGCGGCGCGGGGGGAGGCGGCGTGCAGATCACCTCCTACCTGACCATCAACGTCGCCGGGACCATCTCCGCCAACGGCGGCAACGGCGGCAACTCCTACGACGACGTGAGCGGCACCCAGTTCAGCCAGGGCGCGGGCGGCGGCGGCGGTTCCGGCGGGGCCATCTGGCTCCAGTGCCGGGGCACCCTGACCTTCCAGCCCGGCTCCGTGGTCACCGTGGACGGCGGCATCGGCGGTCAGGGCTTCGCCGACGGCACGAACGTCCTCCGCCTCGCGGGCGACGGGGGCCTCGGCCGCGTGCGCATCGAGGACGCCGACGGCAACTTCGCCAACGCCCCGGCCGTCGCCTCGACGGGGGCCTTCTCCCCGGCGCTCGACCTCGACTCCGTCGCGACCTCCGTGTGGCAGAGCACCGGCATCTTCACGCCGAAGTACCTCACCCCGGTCATCGACGCCGACGTCTTCCCCGCCCTCCTCTTCAACGGGACCATCAAGGTCTACTACGAGGGCGCCCCCGAGGACATCAGCGACATCGCGGACAACCCGGACACGGCCAACTCCACGGGCTGGATCCTGGTCTACGACTCCACGGCCGGCGGGCTCATCGCCGGGGACCCGTGGACGATCCTCGACGACAACAAGTGGTTCCGCTACCGCGTGAACTTCCACGTGGACGCGTTCCACACGTTCACGGACCCGCTGCCGACTGTCCGGAGCATCAAGGTCGACTACCAGCAGTAGCATCGCCGACCTGCAGGTCTTCGGCGGGCGCCCGGGCGCCCGGGCGCCCGCTTCCGTCTCCGGGGCTGCGGGGCCCAATCGGGGACGGGTTGTTGGGAGCCGCACGCCGTCCCCCCCGAGAATCCCGAAGATGCGAAGGAAGCCCGGCCGCCTGGAGACGAGGATCGCCGGGGCCATCGCCTCGGCGGCCTCGACCCACTACCTCGGGAAGCCCGACCTGCGGGAGCTCATCGAGGTGAAGTTCCCCACCATGGACTCCGTGGCGCGGGCCGCCATGAACGAGCTCTGGTTCCGCTCCGGGAGGGAGACCGGCTGGCGCCTCACCAGCGTGAACCTCGAGATCACCAACCACTGCAACCTCTACTGCACCATCTGCCCCGTCAACACGACCATGCAGCGGGTGAAGGGGTTCATGGATCCGGATCTCTTCAGGAAGGTCATCGACGAGAACTCCGACTTCGACTTCGTCCTCACCTTCCAGTGGGGGGAGCCCCTCCTGCACCCGCAGGTGTTCGACCTCGTGCGCTACGCCGCGGACAAGGGCGTGCGCGCGATGCTCACGAGCAACGGGACCCGGCTCGACCCCGGGAGGCGGGCCCGGCTGCTGGACTGCGGCCTCGACCGGATCACCTTCTCCGTGGACGGCGACAAGGAGTCCCACGAGCGGATCCGTGGGTACTCCTACGACAGGCTCCGGGCCGACATCATGCTCCTGAAGGAGGAGCGGGACCGCGCGGGGTCCGCGCTCAAGATCGACGTCTCCATGGTGGTGGACGAGACCACCGAGGAGGCCATGGACCGCTACTTCGCGGACTGGAAGGGCATCGTCGACCGGGTGCAGGCCATCCCGAAGTTCACCCCGAAGGAGCGGACCACCGCCTGCCGGGAGCTCTGGCGGGGGACGGCCGTCGTGCTGTGGGACGGCCGCGTGTCGGTCTGCTGCGCCGACAGCGAGGGGGCGGCGGTCATCGGGGACGCGTGGAAGGCCCCGCTCCAGGAGATCTGGAACGGGGAGGAGATGCGCGCCTTCCGGCGGTCCCACCTCGAGGGGCGGTACCCCCGCATCTGCGCCTTCTGCGGCGAGTACGACAACCCGCGGGTCTCGAAGAGGTTCTCGTGAGCGGGGGATCCACACGCTTCCGGCGGCAGTACGGGGACATCCTCCGGGAGAAGGCCGCGTCGGGGGAGTTCGGCTGGCTGGCGCGGCGGGGGCTGCAGACGCTGGGGGTGCTGGCCGGGGAGCGCATCGGGCGCCCCCTGGCGGGCCCCATCCTCGGCACCCTCGTGGTCACCTACTTCTGCAACTACCGGTGCGTCTTCTGCGCCCTGCCGCAGCGCGCCATCCGCCGCCGCGCCGAGGGGATGCGCACCTTCGACGAGGAGGAGCTGGTGGGGGTGGTCCACGGCTTCGCCGACGCGGGCACGGCGGGGATCGGAATCACCGGCGGCGAGCCCTTCCTCCTCCCCGGCCTCCCCCGCATCCTCCGGACCATCCGGGAGCGGGGAATGGTGGCCCACGTCAACACCAACGGCCACTTCCTCGATCCGAAGCGCATCGACGAGGTGCTCGCCGCGGACCCGGACTCCGTGAACGTCTCCATGGACGGCGCCGAGGCGGAGGTCCACGACCGCCTTCGCGGAACGCCGGGCTCCTTCGATCGCATCACCGCGGGGATCCGGCGGCTCCTCGCCGCCCGGGGCGGCCGCCGCCGCCCCCGCGTGGCCGTCACCTCGGTCTTCCACGAGGACAACCTCGCCGGGGCGGAACGGCTCGCCGACGTCTGCACGGACCTCGGCGTGGACGGGCTCGGGTTCATCCCCGCCCACGTCTACCGCGACGGCGCGGCCCTGGGGTCCGTGGCCCCGGCGCGGGAGGTCGCCGACCGGGCGGCGCGGGCGGCGGAGGGCCTGCTCCTCCTCAGGGAGCGGCGGCCGGTCCTCGAGAACTCGGCCGCCTTCCTCGGGATGTTCGGGCGCGCCTTCCAGGGGCTTCCCAACGGGATCCGCTGCCACGCCCCCTGGACCTCCCTCGTCGTGGACTGCTACGGCCGGGTCTTCCCCTGCGTGCCCCTCTCCGAGGTGGACGAGCCCGCGGCGGTCATCGCGAGCGGGGCCGAGATCCCGGAACTCTGGAAGAGGGGCCTCGGCGACATGCGCCGCTCCCTCCGGGACTGCCAGGCCTGCTACTGGAACTGCCACACGGAGCTCAACCTGCTCCTCGGCGGCGGCAGGGCGGCCCCGTGAACCTCGGGTTCGCCAAGTGGATCGACCGCTGGGTGGGGCGGTCCTGCTGCGCCGTCCTCGCATCCTGCCGGACGCTCCGCGAGATGGCCTCCTCCCGGGACGCCCTCGTCGGGGAGCCCCGGAGGATCCTGCTCATCAAGTTCTGGGGGCTCGGGAACCTGGTCCTCCTCCTTCCCGTGTTCCGGGCCCTGCGCCGGCGCTACCCCGGGGCCCGCATCGAGCTGCTGACCCTCGCGCGGAACCGCGAGCTCCTGGAGGGGGTCGAGGACCTGGACGGCCTCCACCTGGTGGACGACCGCAGCCTCCTCTCCGTGCTCGCCTCCTACCTCGGCGCCCTGCGGCGCGTGCGATCCTCGAGGCCGGACCTGGTGGTGGACTTCGAGCAGTTCGCGCGGGCCTCCGCCGTCTTCGCCTTCCTCTCCGGGGCCGGCCACGCCGTGGGCCTCGACACCCCGGGGCAGGGCCGCGGGCGCATGTTCCACGCTCCCGTCGCCTACGACGACCACCGCCACATGTCCGAGACCTTCCTCGACATCGTCCGGGCCGCGGGCGTGGAGGCCTCCCGGTACGAACCGCTGCCCCCCCCGGTCTTCGAGGCGGACCGGGCGGCGGCGGAGGTCGTGGCGTCGGAGGCGCGGCCCGGGGGCGGCCCCCTCTTCGTGTTCCACCCGGGGTCCGGGGACAACTTCCTCGGCCGACGGTGGGCCCCGGAGAAGTTCGCCGCCCTCGCCGATCACCTCACGGGCCTCCACGGCGGAGGCGTGGTCCTCACGGGGGCGCCGTCGGAGGAGGCCCTCGTGGAGGAGGTCCTGGCGGGGGTCCGGAGGCGGGACCGCGTCGTCGGGGCGGCGGGCCGCCTCTCCGTCCGCGCCCTCGCCGCCCTCTGCGGGAAGGCCGACCTCGTGGTGAGCAACGACACCGCCCCCGTGCACCTCGGGAGCGCCATGGGCGTGCCCGTGCTCGGCATCTACGGGCCCAACACGCCGGTCCTCTACGGCCCCCTCTCCCCGGGCAGCACCGCCTTCTACCACCGCACCCCCTGCTCCCCCTGCCTCACGAACTTCAACTACAAGACCTCCCTCTGCCGCATGCCCGTCTGCATCCGCACCGTCACCGTCGAGGAGGTCGCGGCGGCGGCGGACCGGGTCATGGGGGCGAGGGCGGCGGGACGGGCGCCGGAACCGGCGCGGGTGCTCTCCCACGACATCCCCGGCCCGTGGGAGTGGGTGTGAGGCTCCCGTCCCGTCCCGTGGTCCTCCTCTGCGTCGTCGCCCTGGCCGCCGTGGCGGCCTACCTCCCCTGCCTCGCCTTCGGCTACGCCTACGACGACGGCCGGTTCGTGGAGGGGAACCGCTCCCTGGAGGGGTTGGCCGCGGCCCCCTGGCGCGCCCTTGATCCGGCCACGACCACCATGGACGGACCGGAGCCGGGGATGTGGCGGCCCCTGAGGACGCTCTCCTTCGCCATCGACCGGGCCCTGTTCGACGGGCGGCCCGGGCCCGCGCACCTGGCCTCCCTGCTCCTCCACGGGACGGCGGCGGCCCTCGTCTTCGCCGTGGGGACCGCCCTCGGGCTCGAGGACATCGCCGCGGCGGCGGGGGCGGCGGTCTTCGCCCTCCACCCCGTGCAGGCCGAGTCCGTCGCGTGGATCTCCTCCCGGGGGGACCTCCTCTCCGCCGTCCTCCTGCTCGCCGCCGTCCTGGTCCACCTCCGGGGCCCCCGGGGCGGCCCCGTCTGGACGGCGGCCCTCGCGGGGCTCGCCTTCCTCTCGAAGGAATCCGCGGCGGCGGCGCCGCTCCTCCTCCTGGCGGCGGACTGCGCGGCGGGGGGCGCGATCCGGCTACGGGAGCGGTGGCGGGCCGCACTGCCGACGGCGGCGGTCCTCGCCGGGCTCGTGGTGCTCCGGGGGTTCGTCCTCGCCTCGGCGGGGGCGGAGCCGGGGCAGGGGGAGGGGCTCGGGCTCGGCGCGGCGGCGGCGGCGGCGGCGGTGCCCTCCATGTTCGGCTGGTACGCCCTCCGCTTCCTCGTCCCCTCCCCGGGCACCTTCGACCTGCAGGTCGAGCCCGGCCCCCTCCTCGCCCTCGCCTCTGCCGCGATCCTCGTAGCGGCGGCGGCCTGGCCCCGCCTCGGGCTCCCCGCCGGGGGGGCCCGGCCCTTCCGCGCGGCCCTGCTGTGGGCCGCGGCGGCGCTGTTCCCGGTGACCCTCCTCCAGGTGGTGTTCCCGCTCAAGATCCTCGTCGCCGACCGCTTCCTCTACCTCGCCCTCGCGGGGCCGGCCCTCGCCCTCGGCGCCGCCGCCGGCGCCCTCGGACCCGCCGCGGCACGGGCGGCCCTCGCGGGCTCCTGCCTCCTCCTCCTGGCCGCGGCCCCCGCCCGGGACCGCTGGGCCTCCGGCGAGGCGCTCTGGAGGGACACCCTGGCGCGGACCCCGGGGAGCGCCCGCGCCCTCCACGGCCTCGGCTCCGCGCTGGAGGCGAAGGCGCCCGAGGAGGCCCTCCGCCTGTACGGTGCCGCCGTGGAGGCGGAGCCTTCCAACGTCGCGGCCTGGTTCCGCCGCGGGCTCCTCGAGGAGAAGGCCGCCCTCGCGGCCCCCCCGGGACCGGAGCGCCGCGGGAACGGGCTCCTCGCCGTCGAGTCCCTGCACCGGGCCATCCGCCTCTGGCTCGGGGGGGAGCGGGAGGGACGGGAGCGGGGCCTCGCCGAGGCGCGCCTCGCCCGCGCGACCCTCCTCGCCTCCCTCGGCGAGGGGGCCCCGGCCGCCATGGAGGCCGCGGCGGGCTACGACCTCTGGAAGGAGGCGACGACGTCGGAGAGGGACCGGCTCCGCTGGCGCATGGAGACCCTCCACCGGTGGGCGCGGGAGACGGGACGCGCGGAGCTCCTCGCGCGGCTCGGGGGGAGGGAACCTTGAGGCGGCTCGCCCTCCTGGCGGCACGGGCCCTGCGCTCGAACTTCGGGGACAACCCGGCTCCCTACAAGGTGACCTTCATCGTCACGTGGACCTGCGACTGCCGCTGCCGCATGTGCAACATCTGGCAGCGTCCCAAGCCGAAGGACCGCATGACCGTGGACGAGGTGAAGCTCTTCTTCCGCCGCAATCCCGGCATCTCCTGGGTGAACCTGTCCGGCGGGGAGATCTTCACGCGGCACGATTCGACCCGCCTCGTGGAGGCCGTGGTGAGGGAGTGCCGCGACCTCTACCTCCTCGACTTCCCGACCACGGGGCAGAACACCCGGAAGGTGCTCCAGGGGGTGCAGGCCGCCCTGGACGGCGGCGTGCCCCGGCTCCTCGTGACGGTGAGCCTCGACGGCGCGGGGGAGGAGCACGACGACGTGCGCCGCATCAAGGGGGCCTACGGGCGCGCCGTGGAGACCTTCCGGAGGATGCGGGAGATCCGGCGCTCCGGCTTCGGCTGCTTCTTCGGCGTCACGCTCTCGAGGTTCAACAAGGGGGCCCTGCTCCGCATCGTGGATCGCGTGCGGCAGGACCTTCCCTGGATCACCGAGGACGACTTCCACGTGAACCTCGCCCAGGAATCGGCCCACTACTACCAGAACACGGGCATCCAGCCCGCCGACGCGGCGGTGCTCAGCGACATGGAGGAGTTCCGGCGGCGGCGCCGCTCCTCCCTTCACCCCGTCGCCCTGCTGGAGCGGATGTACCAGAAGAGGCTGCGCTCCTTCGTGGAGACGGGGCGATCCCCGGTGCCCTGCCGGGCGCTGCGCTCCTCGGTCTACGTGGGGCCCACCTGGCAGGTGTTCCCCTGCACCATGTGGGACGCGCCCCTCGGCAGCCTCCGGGATTCGGAGTTCCGGCTGGAGCCCCTCTGGAAGAGCGCCGAGGCCGCCGCCCGCCGCGCGGACATCGACGCCGGCACATGCCCCCACTGCTGGACCCCCTGCGAGGCCTACCCCTCCCTGCTGGCGCAGGTGCTGAAGCCCTCCTCCCCCATGCCCCGGCCCGCGGGGACCCCGGCCCCGGCGGGGTCGGCCCCGGCGGAGGGGGAGAGGGAGGCGGTGGAGGTGTAGGCGCGTTCCGGGGGGGGGGGGGGGGGGGGGGGGGGGGGGGGGGGGGGGGGGGGGGGGG
>CAYJMF010000109.1:0-14593 GCA_964370855.1 uncultured Planctomycetota bacterium
CCCCCCCCCCCCCCCCCCCCCCCCCCCCCCCCCCCCCCCCCCCCCCCCCCCCGACTCCTCCCCTACGGGTACTTGAACTGCCCCGCCTTCCTCCCCGGGGTCCAGTCGGCCTCGCGGTACCCGGCCTCCTCCCCGATGGAGAGCGTGAAGCGCAGGGGGTTGGCGGGGACCGCGGCGTAGGTCAGCTTCTTGAGGACGAGGGACCATGTCTTCGCCACGGGGTCGACGACGACCCTGGCCCTGGTGAGGTCCCAGGAGGGGCTCTTCCACGTGTACTTCCCCTTCTTCACCTTCCAGCCCTCGTCCCCGGCCGCGATCCGGAGGAGGGTGCCCGCCTCCATGTCCCCGAGGCGCAGTTCCAGGGACTGCCCCGCGGGGTCGAAGGCGGAGGCGAGGGAGTCCTCCCCGAAGGCGAAGGTCCCCGAGAGGACGAGGGAGTCCCTGCGCGCGGCCTCCTTGTCCGTGACCTTCCCCTTGACGAGGTCGATCACAAGCGAGGTGGGCATCGTGGCCGTCACGGTGTTGGAGTCCAGGGAGGACCCCGTGGGGTTCACGGCGCGGACCTTCCAGGAGTAGGTGCGCCCCGGGAGCACCGTCCCGTCGGACCAGGCGGTGACGCCGAGCTGCGGGGTGGCGAGGGTGGAGAAGAGCGCGGCCCCGGGGGCGCGGGAGAGGAGGAAGAAGTCCTCCGTGTCGCTGTTGTCCTGCCAGGTCAGGTCGACCCGCCGCGGGGAGACGACGACGGCGGCCATGGAGGAGGGGGCGAGGGGGGCGGAGGTGGGCGGCGGCGGGGTGCGGATGGAGGCCTCCTCGGAGGGATCGGAGAGGTAGCCGCCGGCGTCGGTGCGGAGGCGGTAGACGTAGAGGGTGTCCGGCACGAGGTTGCCGTCGACGGCGGAGAGGACGTCGCCGGGAAGGGAGGCGATCTCCGCGAAGGGGCCGCCGTCCACGGAGCGCTCGAGGCGGAACCCGTCCTGCCCGACGCCGGGATCGGTCCAGTCGATCTGCGCCGCGCGCAGGGCGACGAGCTTCACCCCGACGTAGGGGGGGGCCGGGGGGAGGCGCTCGATGGAGGAGAGGATGGCGTCCCATCCGTCGCTGAAGGTCCCCTGGTAGGGGTCCTTCATCGGGTAGTTCGTCCCGGCGTAGGAGTAGCCCCCCACGATGATGTGCCCCTTCGAATCCAAGGCCACGGCCTCGCCCCGGTCGTCCCCGCTCCCTCCGAGGAAGGTGGAGAAGGGCGGCACCGGGGAGGTCTCCCGGAACAGGGCGGCGACGACGTCGAAGTTCCCGCCCTTCGTCCCCTGGACGGGCCCGATCAGGGGGAAGTTGGTGGACTCCGAGTATCCGACGACGCATGCCGAGCCGCTCCCGTCCACGCAGACCGACCTCAGGGCGTCCTGCTGCGTGCCGCCGAAGTAGGTGGACATCTGGATGCCGCTCCCGTCACCCTCGAGGCGCGTCACGACCCCGTCGGTCATCCCGGCTTTGGCCTGCTGGTAGCCTCCCGTGGAGGGGTAGTCGGTGGAGTCCGTCTGTCCGCAGATCCAGACCGCCCCCGAGGGGGCGACCGCCACCCCGGTGAGGAACTCCGAACCGCCGCCACCCATGAAGGTGGACCAGAGGAGGGTCGCCCCGTCGGGATCGACGCAGGTGACGTACCCGTCCCGCCCCGGTCCGTAGGTCCCCTTGACGGGGTCCTGGAGAGGAAACGCGCTGGAGGTCGTGGACCCCACCAGGATCGGGGCCCCGGACCCGTCCAGCGCCAGCGCGTAGCAGCTCTCCTCCCCCGCCCCCCCGAGGTAGGTGCTCCAGGTCAGGGAACTCCCGTTCGCGGGCAGCTTGAAGAGGAAGGCGTCCGCCGCCCCGGGGCCGCCGAGGGCGGGCTGGAAGGAGGAGGGGGTCGTGGGGAAGTCCGAGGACTTGGTCGGCCCGGCGACGTAGATGGCGCCGGCGCCGTCCACGGCGATGCCCGTGGCGCTGTCGTCGAAGCCGCCTCCCAGGTAGGTGGAGAAGACGAGGGAGCCACCGTCGGCGGCGAACTTCGTCACGAAGGCGTCCCTGTCCCCGGCGCTGTAGGTCCGGATCGCGGACTTCGTCGGGAAGTTGGTGCTCGTCGTCCACCCCGCGGCGACGAGGAGCCCGTCCCCGTCCAGCGCGAGGGCGTCGGCGAGCTCGTCGGAGGCGCCTCCGAGGAACGTGGCGTAGGCGAGGGACTGCCCGTCGGCGGCGAAGACGGCGACGAAGGCGTCGTCGTTGCCGCCCCTGGTCGCCTGGAAGCCGTCCACGACGGGGAAGGAGGTCGACCCCGTGCGGCCGGCGATGCAGGGCCTGTCCGAGGAATCGATGACGATGGCGTCGATGTCCTCGAGCCCGATCCCCCCGAGGTAGGTGGAGTAGATGAGCTCCGGATCCACGACCACCGGGGCCGCGGGGTCGTACCGCCCGAGGACGAGGGCGACGGTGCCGCCGCCGGCGAGCCGGAAGGCCGCCTCCACGGGGGCGCGGCGGCCGCCGAGGTCCTGCCAGGCCACGGGTCGCTTGTGCCGCAGCACGCCGCCCCGGGTCGCCACGAGGAGATCGCCCCTTCCGTCCACCTCGAGGGACGCGGCCCCTGCGAACTCCATCCGCAGGAGGCCGGGATCGGCCCCCGGCGCGAGGAGGAAGTCGTACTCGAGGCGCCCCCCGGGGAGCCCCCGCCAGCGGAGATCGATGCCGGGCCAGGCGTTGCGGCCGAGGATCCCCCCGAAGCGGGGGACGTCGCGTACCCAGCGGGACTCGTCGTTCCCGAGGAGGTAGTGGTGGACGCCGGGCAGCGGCGCCCCCACGGCGCGGGGCGGCGCGGGTTTCGCGCCGACGAACCGCATGCGGACGAGGTCGGCCCCCGCGGAGGGGCGGGGTTCCTCGCCGGGCCCGTCGATGCGACGGCCGGTGCCGCGGGGGAGCACGAAGAGCGCCTCGTCGTCGGTGAAGAAGGCGCGGTAGCCGCGGGCCCGGGCGAGGAACCGCACCCCCGCGTCGGCCTGCCCGCGGTTCTCCTCGAAGGCGGCGGGGAGGCGCTCCATGGCCCCGCGCACGAGGACGGCGGGCGGCGGGGGCGTCCCGTCGCCGGGACGGCGGGCGTCGGCGAGGCCGCGCGGAAGGGCGCCGGCGAGGGCGAAGGCGACGATGAGCATGGACCCGGCCAGGACGCGCATCGTTCCCTCCCCCCGACACCCGGATGGGTGGGCGCCGGGGGTCGATTGTACTCCCGTCAGCGCACCTCCACGACCGAGACCCGCTCCACGACGCCCGCCCCGTCGAGGACCACCACGAGGCTGATGCGCGCCTGCTTCCAGTCGGGGAGCGTGGGCCCGCCGTACTCGGGCCGCTCGGGGAAGGCCGGGAGGGCGGGGCCCCGGCCCCCGGGCACGAGCCGCCATGCGAGGACCCGCTCCCCCTCGAAGGCGGCGTGGGGCGTGGAGAAGCGGAGGATCAGCTCCTCCGCCGTGGTCCGGCCGACCTCGATGCCGGGGACCAACCTCGCGGCGTCGCCGGCTTCGAGCCGCCGGCCCGTGGCGGTGGCGCACCCGGCGAGGGAGAGCGCGAGGAGGAGCGCGGCCGCCCTCCTCATGGCCAGGACTCCAGGGTCGCGTACCAGGTCTCGTCGCTCCCGAGCTTGTCCTCGAGGAGGATCTCCGACCGCACCAGGATCCCCCCCTCGTCGAAGCGGACCATGAGGGCCCCGTGCCGTACCCCCTCCCCGGCGGCTCCCCCGCCCTGGGAGAAGACGCACCAGAACAGCCACGCCTGGTCCCAGACGTAGCCGAGGACCCGGTCCTCCTCCCCGCGCAGGTCCGGCTCGCCGAGGAGGAGGAGCACGTCGCGCCGGCTCGTGACGCCGGGAACGAGGAGGGCGACGTCCGCCGCGGCGATCTCCCCGCGGTGGGCGGTCTCCCACGGGGTGTGGTGGACGACGGGGGTGATGATGCAGCCGCCCGCGGCCGCGGCGAGGAGGAGGGCGAGGGCCCCGGCCTTCACTGGAGCGGCACCAGGTTGAACCGGGCCAGGATCCCCCGGTCATCGAAGACCGCGGTCAGCGCGTAGAGGACGTGGAGCCCGCCCCCATAGGCGTTCGCGGCGCACGGGCGGAACTCCCCCGGACCTTCGCGCGTCAGCCGCCAGGAGAGGATCCGCTCCCCCTCGAAGCTCCCCGCCGGCGGCCCGAACTGGAGCAGCAGCGCCTCCCGCGCCGTCGTCCCCTCGACGAGGAAGGGGACGGCCTCGCGGACCTGCTCCTCGGTGTCGAGGGGGATGTGCCCCGCGCAGCCGGCGAGGAGGAGCACCCATCCCAGGCCCGGTCCCGTGCGTGCCATGCGGGAATCGTATCCGGTGCCTGATCCCCGGGACCCGACGGGCGTCAACAGCGCCGGCAGCTGCCCGGGGAGCCGCTCCGGGTCATCGGAGAGGGTGGAGCCCCCTCGCGTCGCGGACGAAGTAGACTGGACCGGTCGTCCATGGGGAGGGAGCTTCCCGGGAGGGCCGACCGATGGCCATGCGCGCACGGACCCCGCTGTCGGCGGCATCGTTCCTCCTGCTGGCCATTCCCGGTTGCGCCGCCGGGGTGCAGGACCCGGGACCCCCGCCGGAAGAAGCACGGGCCAGCGCGCCGCTTCCTCCTCCTCCGGTTGCGGGACCGGAGGCGCCGGCCGCCGCCGGCGACATCGGCGAGCTCGCGGACGCGGCCGCCCGCGCCGGTCCGACCCGGGACCCCGCCGAGCTGGTGCGCAGGCTGGACCTCCTCGTGCGGGCCGGGCACGAGGCCGATGCCATTCCCGTCCTGGACGCCCTCCGGGCCGCGGACCCGCCCGTCCCGGACGTGGCCATCGAGAGATTCGCCCACGATTGGATCGTCACCGGCCGGGACGACCTCGCCATGCGCCTCATCGAGCGCTTCCCCGGGACACGGTCGCGCGCGACCTTCATCCTGCTGGAACGTCGTGCCCTCGCCGACGGGTGGGAGACGGTGGACCGCTGGGCCGCCGAAAGGGAGCCCGCGAACCCGGACGGGTGGCTCCGTGAGCGCCTCCAGATGCGGGAGAAGTTCGGCACGGCCCGCCTGCTCCTCGACGAGGTGGCCGCCGCCGCGCGGAAGACACCGGCGGACATGGACGGGTTCCTCCGCTGGATCGAAGCCGGCGAGGCCGTCTCACCGCGGCCCGACGCGTCCTGGATCGCCGCGTGCGCCGAGCCGGTCCTGGCCTTCGACGGGGCCCGGCTCGGCAGACGCCTCCACGAGGTCCGCTCCTTCGCGGCGGCGGTCCGCATCCTCGACCGGTCCCTCGCGACCCCCTTCACCCCGGCCGACGCCGACGCCCTCCGGGCGTGGTTCCGCGAGCACCAGGCCCGGATGCGGCCCGGGCCGGACACGGACGGGAACTGGGAAGCGATCCTCCGCCGCACGACCCGCTTCGCGCTGGCCGACTCCCTCCTCGGCTCCGGCGAGGCGGCGCGGGCCCAGACCGTCCTCGAGGCGCTCGCCGCGGACGCGGAGGCGACGGGGGACCTCCCGGACCTCTTCCTCGCGGGGCGCATCCAGGCCGGCTCCGGCGCGCGGGTCATCGAGAAGCGCGTCCTCGCCGCCGAGGTGGTGGAGGCCGACACCGCGGACTACTGGAGGCACCGCGTCGCGTACTTCAAGGGGCGCAAGGAACCGGATCGCGTGCGGGAGGCGACGGCCGGGCTCCTCGCGGTGATCGAACGGAAGCTCCCGTCGGTGACGTGGGGATCGGCCCCCGACCAGCGGCTCTCCCTCGTCGAAGACAAGGCGTCGGCGGTAGGCCTCCTCTCGGGGAAGCGCGCGGCCTTCGACGTCCTCCACGGCGAGCTCGCCCCGCTGCTGGACGCGAAGTCGGAGGAGTGGCGGCTCCTGTACGGCCTCGCGTATGACTACGCCGAGTTCCTCGACGCGGAGGACCCCGTGCTCTGGCGGTACCTCGGGGAGCGGGCGGACTGGAGCCACGCCGAGCACCGGCTCCTCATGGGCCTGGCCGCGTCGCTCGACGGATCATCGAGGGACTCCCTGTGGACCCGCGCCGAAGCGCTCGCCGCCTCCGGTCCGCCGGAACGGGGGAAGGAGCTCGGCCGGGTGATGACGGCGACGGGCGCCCACGCCCGGGCGGTGGAGGTCCTCCGGTCGGTCGTCGGGAGGCTGACCGACCCCGAGGCCCGGCGCTCCGCGGCCTTCTCGCTTCTCGGTGCGTGCGAGGGGGCCGGGGACTGGCGGGGGGCCGAGGCGGCCTGGCGCCTCCTGCTTGAGAACGCCGGGCCGGGCGCGCTGACGGTCGAACTGCGTCAGTGGGCCGGGAAGCCCGCCCTGACCGCGGCGCGGGCGGGCGCGGCCGACGACGCCCTCCGGCTCTGGGCCGCGAAGGTGGACCTCGACCGCGGCGAATTCTCGGACCTCGACAGGCTGCGGAAACTCGGCCTCGGAGAGCGCCTGCGCGCGTTCTACGGGGACCTGGTCGCCCGCGACCCCGGGGCCGCGCCCTGCGTCGCGCGCGCCCTCGCCGTGCTCGGCGACTGAACCGGCGTCCCCGGCGGAGATCGGGGGATACGCCTCCCGGACTCCGGGTGGTCCTTCCTCCGGGGTCCGGGGATAGGATGCGCTCCGGTACCGAGGGAGGCGCGCCATGGGGACCATGACCCGGCTGTGGCTGATCGGCGGCCTGGTCGCGGGGTGCGCGTCCGGAGGAGAGGAGTCGGCTCCGCCCGTCCCTCCCGTCCTCGAACCGGAAGCGGCATCGATGCCGGAACCGGAGCCGACGCCGGAACCTCCCCCGGACGATCTGGCCCGGGCCCGGGCCCTCGCCGACGAGGGGAGGACCAACGAGGCCCTGGAAGCCAGCACCCGCGCCCTCGAGCGGTCCCCCGACCACGTTCCGACACTGTGGCTCCACGCGCTCCTCCTCGTCGCGGCAGGGAACGACGACGACGCCCGCGCGGTCCTTCGCCACGCCGCGAGCATCGATCCCGGGATACCGGCCGCCTGCTTCAACGAGGGCGGCAAGGCCGAGAACGCGCGGGACCGTGTCACGGCGGCCTCCCTCTACGGGCACGCCCTGGCCCTCGGCCTGCCCGGGTGGCGGCCGGCGAGCGCCCTCGGCTTCGTCCAGAGCATGCTCGGCCGCCAGGACGAGGCGTTCGCCTCGTACACGGAGGCCCTGGCGCGGAACCCCGCGGAGCCGGGCATGGCCGCCGAGATCCACCGGCTCCGCGCCCTCGCCCGGATGCGGCAGGGCCGCCTCGAGGACGCCGTGGAGGACATGGACGCCGCCGTCGCGGGGGGGGCCGCGCGGGCGTTCTACTCGCGCGGGATCCTCCGCTACCTGCGGCGCGATCGCGACGGCGCCCTCGCCGACTTCCGCACCGCCGTGTCGACCCCCGACGAAACCACCGACTACAACGACTACGCCCGGCTGAGGGAGTGGCAGGTGCAGGCGCTCCTGGAGGGAGTCGAGAAGGCGGACCCCGGTCTCCGGGACTACCTCGAGAAGAGGGGCCGCCGGGGCGACGACGACTGGTTCCACACGATGGCTTCCGCGGTGCTGAAGAACCTCGACCAGGAGGTCTTCAACAGCCTCATCGAGATCGAGGAGCCCGGAGTGAGGATGGAGCGGCTCTGCGAGCTCACCTATTTCAGGGCGGCGGCCACCCTGCTCCGGGGGAAAGACGAACTCGCACGGCTCCTGCTCGAGTCCTGTCGCTTGACCGGGATCCTCTGGTTCGACGAGTACGTCTGCGCCGGCTACGAGCTCAAGTGGATGAAGGAGGGGAAGTAGCCGGGCTCGCGCCCGCTCCACGCCGCGGCATTCCCCTCCGCGGGGACACGGAGCGGGGCGGCCCCGATCAGGGCAGGCGCAACCTCCGGTTCACCGCGTCCCTGTCGAACCCCTCGGGGTCGAAGGGGCCCTCGAGCCACCCCGCGAAGTCCTCGTGGCGCGGGTGCTTCGGGTCCGCCATCGCCGCGAGGAACTCCTCGTAGCCCGTCGTCCCGCCGACATCCTCCGGCGGACAGGCCCGGGCCCCATCGACGCAGAAGGGCGCGATGGCCGGCGCCTCCGCGGGCGGGAGCACCTTCACGAGACTCAGGTCGTGCTCCCAGCAGTCCCCGAAGTCGTACTCGTAGACCACCTTCGGCATCCCGGCACGGAACGCCTCCGCCACGGTGAAGTCGGCCTCGTCCCCGTCGCTGAACGCGTCGCCGGCCTCCCTCTCGTAGGCGAGATCCCCGTAGGTCGTCCCGCCGACCCGGAACATGTGCATGTGGCAGTGCTGCCACCCCATGGCGGCCTGGAGGACCCCGTGGAGGCGGCCGAGGGTGAAGTTCCCCGGGACGAGGATGCGGCGCCACACGGGAGGATCGGTGTCGCGGAGCGTCACCTGGATCTCGTGGACGTCGGTCGGAGGGACCCGGCCCTTCCCCGCGGGCTTCTTCGCGGGCCTGGCGGTCGCGGCGGGACCGGATCGGCGGCGGGCTGCCATGGGGTTTCCTCCTTCGGCGAACTCCCCCGAATCGTAGCCGGAGAGGGGGGCGGGAACCCGGGGTTGCCGCTCGCGCCGGGGGAGGGTACCTTCTCCCGTCGAGGAGGAGACCATGGGACCCATCGACGAACCCGGGCCGGACCGGAGCCCCCTCCCGTGACCGCCGCCCGCATCTCCCTCTGGGGTCGCGTCCTCGACGGGAACGGGAACCCCCTTCCCGGGGCGGAACTCTTCTGGGTGGACGAGGAGCACGCGACGGGGGAGACGACGGACCTCCTCCACGTCCACAAGGTCGGCGAGGCCGACGCCGAGGGGCGGTTCTGGGCCGCGGGGCTCCCCGAGGGGCCGGGCCTGCTGGTCCCCGACTTCCGGCGGGTGGGAGTGGCGAACTTCCGCTTCCGCCTCGACCGCGGAACCCGCCTCCGCCTCCCCATGGCGGAGGGGGCGGAGGACATCGTGCTCCGGTTTCCCGCGACGCCGGCCCACTTCACCGCCGTCCGGGGGGAGATCCGGGACGGGGCCGACGGCGCGCCCGTCGCCGGGCACCCCATCGGCATCCTCGACGCGGAGGGGAAGGGGACCTTCAAGAGGGATGTCCTCACGGGGGCGGACGGAACCTTCCTCGTCAAGCCCCTCGACCCCGGCCGCTACCTCCTGGTGCTCCTCGGGACGGACCGGTTCCTCCCCTCCATGCACCCCATCGAGCCCGAGGCCGGAAAGGTGCTGACGCTTCGCGCGGGGCTTCAGCGGCGTCCGCCCGGCCCCCTGCACCGCTTCCGGGTCCGGGTGACGACGCGGCTCGGGATCCCGATCCCCGGGGCCGGGATCGCCCTCCAGGCGAACAACTACGCCATCCCCGTCATGACGGCCGACGCGGAGGGGACGGCCGACTCCGTGGGCTGCGCCGTGAGGCCGGGGGTGGCGCTGGCGTCGGCGGAGGGCTTCTGGCCCGCGGGGGCGGCGGTGCCGCCGGGGGAGGCGGGCGGGCTCGAGGAGGTGGCGGTGACTCTGGAGGAGGCGTCGGTGCTCCTGGTCTCGGCGCGGGACGGGCGGACGAAGAGGCCGCTCCGCCACGCCAACTTCCTCGTGGACGGAGGCGGGGCGGAGAACTGGCACTGGGGCGGGGTGCTCCCGCCCCCGGACGCCCCGGCGGAGGAGGGGGCCGCCTTCCCGGTGAGGGCGGGCGAGGTCCGGGTCAGCGCGGAGAGTCC
The DNA here is from genome assembly GCA_964370855.1 of uncultured Planctomycetota bacterium. Taxonomy (GTDB): domain Bacteria; phylum Planctomycetota; class JAJSAM01; order JAJSAM01; family JAKLKS01; genus JAKLKS01. The sequence goes on from CAYJMF010000109.1 coordinate 9,735, forward strand.
CGGGTACCGGCGGGCGGACCGCGTGGTCCGGGTGGAGGCGGGGGAGGACCCGGAGCCGGTGGTGATCGACATGGAGGCGCGGGAGGGGGGACCGGGATAGTCCCTGGCGGGAGTCCCGGGAGGTCTGACCCCGACCAGGGGGTTATGTCAGGCGCTTCCGCCGGCCTTGCCATCCTGTCCGCCGCCGGTGCGCCGGCGGGCTCGAAGACCGTGACCTTGACGTCGGGAAGTTCGCTGAACGCCCTCACGATCCGTGGCCGGACTTCCGACCAGGCGAGCCCCCCCAATCCGCAACCGAGGGGCGGTACGGCGATCGACCGGATCCCGCGATTCCGCACCTCGGCCACCAGTGCCGCGAGACCTTCATCGATGAAGGACAGGCGGCTCTTGCCGCGCCAGTGCTTCTTGGTGGGGAAGTTGATGATGAACTTCGGGTTCGCGAGCATGCTGGTGGCCACGACCAGCATGAGCCCCGGGCGCAACTCGCCGCGCTTGCAGGCGGCCTCGTAGGCCTCGAAGTTGTCCGGGAACACCCTGCGGAACTGGAGGGCGATCCCCCGGCCCATGAAGCCGTCGCAGTTGACGGTGTTCACGAGGGCCTCCGCCCCAGCCATGAGGATGTCGCCGCGGACGAACTCGATCATGCCGGCGGGGTCCACGGGGGTGCCTCCATGGCGGGGAATGACGGGAATTTACGGTCCGCCGCCGACTTGCCTGGCCGGAGCCCCCGGAGACCCGCGCCCGCCGCGGGGACGCGCTACGGCTTCCTCTTCCTCCTGCTCGTGAAGAGCCCCGTCACGGTGCCCAGCAGGATCAGGAACACCAGGGTCCCCGTTCCCGCCGGCTTGACGAGCACGTGGAAGACGGCGGGGACGGCCAGGTTGGCGCACACCCAGCCGCAGACGGCCGTGGCCCTGCCCAGCCAGGGGCGGTGGGGCCGCCGCCGGTCGAGCCTCAGGAACAGGAGACAGAGGATCCCCGCGATTCCGCAGAGGGACGGGGCATCCCAGAGCCAGGTCCCCTGGATCCCCCGGGAGATCAGCACCCACCCGACCACGAAGGGAGAGAGGAGGAGTGCGACCATGAACAGGACGAGCACGACCCCCAGGGACGGGGTGACCACCCACCGCCGGAACCAATCTTCCCGTTCCGGATCCTCGGCATCCCTCCCGTCGTGGGCGGACCCATCCCCGCTCACCGCCCCACCTCTTCCCACCGCAGCCCGAACCGGCCGAGGTACTTCCGCAACCGGTCGGCGTCGTTGACGGAGGACTTCCGCGCGCGGGACGCCGCGAACAGGGTGCGGCCGGCGTCGGAGAGCGTCCGCGCGCCGCGGCAGACGTCCACCACGGCGGCGAGCTGCACGCGGTCGAAGAGGTCGAGGGCGGCGAGGCGGTCCGGGGGCAGCAGGGACTCGAGCCCGTCGCAGCCACCGTCCTTCCCCCCCGCCCCCCTCCCCCCCCACGCCGCCCGCAGCCGCTCGATCTCCCGCGCCACCACCTCCACCGTGATCCGGCCCCCGCTCGCCAGCGTCGTCATCCGGAGCAGCGACGCGTTGAAGTCGCGGAAGTTCCCCGGCCAGAGGCCCTCGCCGGAGGTCGCGAACTTCAGAAAGGCGTCCCTCGCCTCCCGGTTGAAGGCCACCCGCCGCCCCGTCGCCCGCGCGTGCTCCGCCAGCTCGAAGTCGAGGTTCGGCTCGATGTCCTCGGGCCGCTCCCGGAGCGGCGGCATCGGGAACGACCAGAGGTGGATGCGCGACAGGAGGTCCTCCCGGAACCGCCCCTCCCGCACCGCCCGCGGGAGATCCCGGTTCGTGCCGGCCAGCAGCTGGAACGCGCTCCGCGCCTCGCGGTCGGAGCCGACGGGGAGGAACACCCCCTCCTCCACCGCCCGCAGCAGCATCGCCTGCTCGTCGAGGCCGAGCTCCCCCACCTCGTCGAGGAAGAGGATCCCCCCGTCCGCCGCGCGCAGCAGACCCGCCCGGTCCGCCAGCGCGCCGGTGAACGAGCCGCGCACGTGGCCGAAGAGGGCCGACATCGCCGCGTCCCCCCGCAGCGTCGCGCAGTTGAGCTCCACGAAGGCCCCCGACACCTGCCGCCGCGCCTTCTTCAGCTCGAAGATCCGCCGCGCGAGGCGGGACTTCCCCGCCCCCGTCGGCCCCGTCAGCAGGATCGGCGCCCGGGACGCGATGGCCACCGCCTCGATCTCGTCGATGAGCGCGTTGAAGGCCGGGTTGCGGGTCTCGATGCCGGACTTGAGGAAGGAGACCCCGTCGCGCCGCTCCTCGAGGAAGCGCGACGCGAGCCGGTCGTAGCGCGACAGGTCGAGGTCGATGACCGAGAACCGCCCGAGCTTCCCCGCCCTCCCCCGCGGCGGCGGGGAGGCCTGGAGGAGGCGGCCCGGGAGGTGGCGGGACTCGGTGAGGAGGAAGAGACAGATCTGCTCCACGTGGGTGCCCGTGGTGATGTGGACGAGGAGCTCCTCCTCCTCCGGGTGGTAGGCCAGGGTGGAGGCGAGGTCGTGCAGCGCGCCGTAGACCGCCTCGAAGTCCCACGGGTCCCGGTAGGGCAGGAGGTGGGTGCGAACGTCGGTCTCGGGGGAGGCGGAGCGGAGGTCGGCGACGACCTCGGCGAGGAGCTTCTCCTCGCCGGCGTGGTGGAGGAGGTCGAAGCGGTCGATGAGGAGGTCCTCGTGGCGGACGAGGTCCACGGTGGGACGCCAGGCGAGCCAGCGGTCGCCCTTCGGGGGGGCGGCGTCGAGGCGCATGCCGAGGATGCCGAGGAGGGAGCGGCGGGGAGGAGCGGGGCTCATAGGTATAAGAACATATACAAGGAGATAGTATTTTGTCCAGAACCTCAGGGTTCCCACGGCGCCAGGATTCCAATCATTTTCCATAATTCATTGGAAACATGGATGTTGTGACGATTCATGGGGATGGTTGGAGCCTTGGGCACCCCTGATGCTCAAGGGCTCCTCGTCATGGGTCCTCACCGCCGTCCACGCCGGGGGAGCCCTCCACCCCATGACGCCGGGCCGAGGCCGGAGGGCTCCCCGCCGTAGGCCTCCCCCGCCGCCCCCCTTGCCCGCCCCCGCCGCAAAGTGGAGGATGACGCCATGGAACCGCCCCCCGGCTACGAGCTCCTCGAGGCCCCCGGCGCCGCCCCGGTGAAGGCCTGGATCCGCGGCGTCTCCATCGAGGCGCAGGCCCGCGAGCAGGTCGACCGCATCGCGCGGATGCCCTTCATCCACGGCTGGGTCGCCGTCATGCCCGACGTCCACTGGGGCATGGGCGCCACCGTGGGCTCCGTCATCCCCACCCTCGGCGCCGTCATCCCCGCCGCCGTCGGCGTGGACATCGGCTGCGGGATGATGGCGGTCCGCACCACGCTCGTCGCCGGGGACCTCCCCGACGACCTCCACCGGGTCCGCGCCGCCATCGAGCGGGCGGTCCCCGTCGGCCGCACGAACCACGGGGGCTCCGCCGACCGCGGCTCCTGGCACGACCCGCCCCCCGCCGTCGCCGCCGCCTGGGCGGAGCTCGAGCCCGGCTACCGGGAGATCCTCCAGCGCCACCGCAAGGTCGCCGGCACCCGCACCGTGGAGCACCTCGGCACGCTCGGGACGGGGAACCACTTCATCGAGGTCTGCCTGGACATGGAGTCCCGGGTCTGGTTCCTCCTCCACAGCGGCTCCCGCGGGGTGGGGAACCGGATCGGGACCTACTTCATCGAGCTCGCGAAGAAGGACATGGGGGCCCACCTCGCGAACCTCCCCGACGCCGACCTCGCCTACCTGGAGGAGGGCACGGCCCACTTCGCGGAGTACTGCGAGGCCGTCGGGTGGGCGCAGCGGTTCGCGCTCCGCAACCGCGAGCTGATGATGGCCGCCGTGGTCCGCGCCGTCGCGGGCGTGCCCGGGGTGCGGCCCTTCGCCGCCGACGCGCTGGTGGTGAACTGCCACCACAACTACGTCTCCCGCGAGGTGCACGGGGGGGCGGAGGTGCTCGTCACCCGCAAGGGGGCGGTGCGCGCGGGGCTCGGCGACCTCGGGATCATCCCGGGGAGCATGGGGGCGCGCTCCTACATCGTGCGGGGACTCGGGAACCCGGATTCGCTCTCGTCCTGCAGCCACGGGGCGGGGCGGGCCATGAGCCGGTCCGAGGCGCGCAAGCGCTTCACCGTGGCCGACCACGAGAAGGCGACGCGGGGAATAGAGTGCCGCAAGGACGCGGAGGTGCTCGACGAGACGCCGGCGGCCTACAAGGACATCGACGCGGTGATGGAGGCGCAGCGGGACCTGGTGGAGGTGGTGCACGAGCTCCGGCAGGTGGTCTGCGTGAAGGGATGAGCGGGGCGGTCCGGGAGATCGACGGGTCGAAGGGGGAGGGCGGGGGGCAGATCCTCCGCTCCTCGCTGGCGCTCGCTCTCGCCACTGGCACCCCCGTCCGCGTGCGCAACGTCCGCGCGGGGCGGGATCGGCCGGGGCTCCTCCGCCAGCACCTGGCGGCGGTCCGGGCGGCGGCGGCGGTGTGCTCCGGGGAGGTGGAGGGGGCGGTGCTGGGGTCGACGGAGGTGGTGCTCCGGCCGGGGGCGGTGCGTCCGGGGGAGTACCGGTTCGCGGTCGGGACGGCGGGGTCCGCGGGGCTGGTGCTGCAGACGGTGCTGCTGCCTTTGTGCCTCGCGGGCGGGGGGTCGACGCTGGTGCTCGAGGGGGGGACGCACAACCCGGCGGCTCCGCCCTTCGACTTCCTGGCGAAGGCGTGGCTGCCTCTGCTCGGGCGGATGGGGTTCCCGGTGGAGGCGGTCCTCGACCGGCACGGGTTCTTCCCGGCGGGCGGGGGGCGGTTCACGGTGCGGGTG
>CAYJMF010000110.1:0-14010 GCA_964370855.1 uncultured Planctomycetota bacterium
TTTCCCGCGGGGTGGGGCCCGCGCCCCCCGGCCGGGCGAGACCCCATCGCCCAACCCCGATGAAACGGGTCGGGTACCGTATACCCCTCCCCGCTCACGTCACCGGGGCGGCATTCTCCTCGCTCCCCGCCGCCCGCGGCCTACCATGGAGGTTTCCGTCGCTCCCGGGTGCCGGTGCTGTGTTGCTCCCCGGAGGGCGCATCCGCGAGGACGATGAACGACACCCTGACCTCCCTCCAGCCCCTGGCGCTCGGCCGCCAGACCATCCGATTCCCCCTGATCCAGGGGGGCATGGGGGTGCGCATCTCCGGCGCCCGCCTGGCCGGGGCGGTGGCCCGCTGCGGAGGGGTCGGCGTCGTGGCGACGGCGGCCCTCGGGTTCCGCTCCGGGGGGAAGGGGCGCATCGAGGCCGCCGGCGAGCGGGCGACCCGCCTCGAGGTCGCCCGCGCCGTCGAGGGGGGCCGCGGCGGCGTGGTCGGCGTCAACTGCATGGTGGCGCTGCGGGAGTACGACCGCGTCGTTCCCGCGGCCTGCGACGCCGGCGCCCGGGTGATCCTGAGCGGCGCCGGCCTCCCCTTCGCCCTGCCCGGGCTCACCGCCGCCCACCCCGAGGTCGCCCTCGTCCCCATCGTCTCCTCGCTCCGGGCCGCGGAGCTCATCACCCGCCGCTGGGAGCGCCGCCACGGCAGGCTCCCCGACGCCGTGGTGGTGGAGGACCCGGACACGGCGGGGGGCCACCTCGGGGAGAGCCCGGAGCGCATCGGCACCGGGGAGCGCGACCACTACGGGACCATCCGGGCGGTGAAGGAGATGTTCCTCCGCGACTGGCAGGCGCGGATCCCCGTCATCGCCGCCGGAGGGGTCTGGGGCCGGGAGGAATTCCTCCACGCCATGGACCAGGGGGCCGACGGCGTGCAGATGGCCACGCGCTTCGTGGTCACCGAGGAGTGCGACGCCGACCGGCGCTTCAAGGAGGCCTACCTCTCCGCCCGCCCCGAGGACATCGGCCTCATCCAGAGCCCCGTGGGGATGCCGGGCCGGGCGCTCCGCGCCAACGTGGAGCGCATCGCGGCGGCGGACAGGGACCGGCAGTTCACCTGCCCCGCCTCCTGCCTCGAGGCGTGCTCCTACCGCGACGAGGGGAAGGGGTTCTGCCTCGTGGAGGCGCTCTCCCGGGCCCAGGCGGGGGACGTGGAGACGGGGCTCGTCTTCTGCGGGACCAACGCCTGGCGCGCCGAGCGCATCGGCACGGTGCGGGAGGTCTTCGAGGAGATCTTCGGCGCCGAGGCCGTCGGGCACGCGGCGTTCCCATAGCCTCCACCCGGATGGACCGGTGACCGATCCGGCGGCGGCGGGGGAGGCGGCGGCGCGGGGGGCGGCGGCGGCGGTGCTCCGCGCGGCCGAGGGCTGGGAGTTCTCCAACTACCTCTGCGGATCCGCGGCGCCCCCGGAGTACGTCGGCGAGGCGGAGGAGGCCTTCCGGAAGTCCGCCAACCGGACCCTGGGGACCCTCCTCGGCGAGGCCTGGGGCGGAGCGCGGATCCCCGAGTTCCGCCGCCCCGAGATGCGCTTCGTCGTGCGCTTCCCCTCCCTCGAGATCGAGCTCCACCCGGTGCCGCTCTTCGTCTACGGGCGCTACCGCAAGCACTCCCGCGCGCTGGCCCAGACCCCCTACCACTGCCCGCTCTGCCGCGGGCGGGGCTGCCGGAACTGCGGGGGGACGGGGAGGATGGTGGAGGGCTCCGTCGCGGAGATCCTCCTCCCGTCGCTCATCGCCGCCTGCGGCGCCGCCGGCGGCGTCTTCCAGGGCTGCGGTCGCGAGGACGCCGACGTGCGGATGCTCGGGAGCGGGCGGCCCTTCATCGCGGAACTCGCCCGCCCCATGCGGCGCCGCTTCGACGGCGCGGCGGTGCGGGCCGCGGCGGCGGGAGCGTCCGGGGGCGCGGCCGACTTCCCGGTCCTCTTCCCCGTCCGGAGGGAGGACGGCCAGCGGATCCCCTCGGACCATCCCCCGAAGCGCTACCGGGCGCGGGTCGTGGTGGAGGGGGGCGCGGCGGCGGGGGACGCGGAGCGGCTCGCGGCCGGGCTCTCCGGGGCGGTGCTCGCGCAGCGGACCCCGGTGCGGGTGACGCGGAGCCGGGCCGACCTCGTCCGGGAGCGGCGCGTGCTCGAGGCCCGGGCGGCGCTCCTCCGGGACGGCTCCCTCGAACTCGAGGTCCGCACCGAGGCCGGCGCCTACATCAAGGAGATGATCTCCGGCGACGGGGGGCGGACGAGTCCCTCGGCGGCGTCGATCCTGGGGAGGCCCTGCGCCTGCGCGGAACTCGACGTGCTCGAGGTGGAGATGGCGGATCCGCCGGAGGCGGGTCAGTCCGCCACCTAGTCCCGGGAGCCGGGGGCTCCATTCCAGTCCCACCTGTCCCGGCTGTAGCGGAGGCCATAACTTGAGATCACAATCTGTGATCTCAAAGTTCCCTATGAACGCAACGGGTTGTCGTGGATGCGTTTGCGATGTCGTGCTTCCGTTCTTTGCTGTGTTCCTGTGGGTGGTTGTGCGCGCCCGAGCCCGGAGCATCCCGCCCCCGCCCCCGGAATCGAACGGGGCCCCTCGCGGGGCCCCGTGACGGCTTCGATTCCCTCGAAGAGGGCTACTTGCCCATCTTCTCCTTGCACATGTCGCACATCTGGCCGTCCTTGCACATCTGGCAGCCCATGGACTTCATCTTCTCCTTGCACATGTCGCACGGCTTCCCGTCCTTGCACTCCGGGCAGTTCATCATGTGCTCCTTGCAGTCCGCGCAGGGCGGGTTGCCGCCGCAGCACTTCGAGGCGCAGCCCGCGAAACCCGCGCCCGCCAGGAGAAGAGCCGTCATCGCCAGGACCGTGAACGCCTTCCGCATCGTTTCCTCCGCCGGCACCGGCCGGCACGTTGCGTCGAGCTACCCCTTGTAGGCGGGGATCCCCGTGATCCTCTCGCCCAGGATGAGCGCATGGATGTCGTGCGTCCCCTCGTAGGTGTACACCGACTCGAGGTTGAGCGCGTGTCTCAGGGAATGATACTCTTCCGTGATCCCGCTGGCGCCGAGGATGTCCCGGCACATGCGGGCGGCGCGGAGCGCCACGTCCACGTTGTGCCGCTTGGCGAGCGACGTCTGGGCGGGCTCGTGCTTCCCCTCGTCCCAGAGCCTCCCGAGCCGCCACGCCTGGAGCTGGGACGACGTGATCTCCGTGAGCATGTGGGCGAACTTGTTCTGCACGAGCTGGAACCCGGCGATGGGCCGGTCGAACTGGATCCGGGACTTCGAGTAGCGCAGCGCCTCGTCGAAGCAGGCCTGGGCGGCGCCCACGGCCCCCCATGCGATGCCGTACCGCGCCGAGTCGAGGCAGGAGAGGGGCGCCTTCAGCCCCGCGCCGCCGGGCATGATGGCGTCCTCGGGGACGAGGCAGTCCTCGAGCACGATGCCGCTCGTGTCCGAGGCCCGCAGGGAGTACTTCCCGTGGATGGTCTCGGGCCGGCACCCCTTCGTGCCCTTCGGAACGAGGAAGCCCCGCACCTTCCCGTCGAGCTTCGCCCAGACGAGGGAGACGTCGGCGACGCTCGCGTTGGTGATCCAGTACTTGTTCCCGTTGAGGAGGTAGCCGCCGTCCACCTTGCGCGCCGTCGTGGCCATCCCCCCGGGGTTGGAGCCGTAGTCCGGCTCCGTCAGCCCGAAGCAGCCGATCTTCCGCCCCGCGGCGAGTTCCGGCAGCCACCTCTTCTTCTGCTCCTCGGACCCGTACTTGTGGATGGGGTACATGACGAGGGAACTCTGCACGGAGCAGAAGGAGCGCACGCCCGAGTCCCCCCGCTCCATCTCCCGGCAGATGACCCCGTAGGCGGTGTAGCTCATCCCGGCGCAGCCGTACCCCTCGAGTTGTGCTCCGAGGAGCCCCATCTCGCCGAATTTCGGCACGAGGTCGAGGGGGAAGGTCCCGTCGCGGAAGTGCTTCGCCGTGTCGGGGAGGATCTCGGCGTCCACGAACTCGCGGACGGTGTCGCGGACGATGCGGTCCTCCTCGGAGAGGAGGGAGTCCACGTCGTAGAAGTCCATCGCGGTGTAGGCCATGGGGGTCTCCGGTGAGGTGACGATTGTACGCGGGAGGGGGGATGGGGGACCCAAGAGGGGGAGGGGGTCGGTCACGGGGGGGGGCTCCGTCCGGCGGGGGGCTACCCCTCCCTTCCCCCCCTCCTCTCCTGCGCCGCGAACTGGAGCTGGTAGAGCCGCGCGTAGATCCCCCCGCGGGCGAGCAGCTCGCGGTGGCTCCCCTCCTCGCGGATCTCCCCGTGGTGGAAGACGAGGATGCGGTCGCAGGAGCGGATGGTGGAGAGCCGGTGGGCCACGACGATGGCGGTGCGGCCCTCCATGAGCTTCTCCACGGCGTCCTGCACGAGCGCCTCCGTCGTCGAGTCCACGCTGGAGGTCGCCTCGTCCAGCACGAGGATGGCCGGATCCCGTGCCAGCGCGCGGGCGAAGGAGAGGAGCTGCTTCTGGCCGACGGAGAGGGTCGCGCCCCGCTCCTCGACCCTCGTCGCGTAGCCGTCGGGGAGCCGCCGGATGAAGTCGTCGGCGTGGACCGCCTTCGCCGCCTCCTCCACGCGGGTCCGCGTGACGGCGGGATCCCCCAGTGTGATGTTCCCCTCGATGTCCCCGGCGAAGAGGAAGACGTCCTGGAGCACCACCGCCACGCGGCGGCGGAGCGCGAAGGGGTCGGCCCGCCGCACGTCCACGCCGTCCACGAGCACCGCGCCGCCGGTGACGTCGTACATCCGGGTGAGCAGCGAGATCACCGTCGTCTTCCCCGCCCCCGTGGCGCCGACGACGGCGACCTTCTCCCCGGGCTTCACTCGGAAGGAGACCCCGCGGAGCACCGGCTGCCCCTCGTTGTACTGGAAGCGCACGTCCCGGAACTCGACCTCTCCCCGGGCCGGCTCCGGGAGGGGGACGGGGTCCGCCGGCGGCAGCAGGTCGGCCTTCGTGTCCATCACGCGGAAGATGCGCTCCGAGGAGGCCATGGCCGACTGGAGCAGGTTGTACTTCTCGGAGACGTCCCGGATGGGCTCGAAGAAGTAGTCGAGGAGCACGAAGAACTGGAGGAACTCGCCGATGGTCAGCGTGTCGGCGAGCATCCACGCGCCGCCGAACCAGAGGAGCAGCGCCTTGGCAAGGGAGCCCAGGAACTCCACGGCGGGGAAGAAGTAGGAGTAGTTGAAGACCGTGCGGAGGTGGCCGTCCCGCAGGGCCTCGCTGCGGGCCCGGAACCCCTTCGCCGCGCGCCGCTCCTGCGCGAAGAGCTGGATGACCCGGATCCCCGTGACCGACTCCTGCAGGTAGGCGTTCATGGCCGACACCCGGCCTCGCACCTCGCGGAAGGAGGCGCGGTTGGATGTGCGGAAGACGTGGGCCACCCAGTACATGGGGGGCAGGACGACGAAGGTGATCAGGGCGAGTTTCCAGTCGATGTAGAGCATGTACGCGACGATCCCCGCCAGCTTGAGGACGTCGTGGAAGAGCGCGTCCACGCCGCTGGTGAGCACCTCGTTGAGGGATTCGATGTCGTAGACCACGCGGGTGACGAGGCGGCCCACCGGGTTGCGGTCGTAGAAGGAGAGCGGCTGCGACTGGATGTGCCGGAAGAGCGCCGTGCGCAGGTCGAGCATCGATCGCTGGCCCACCAGGTTGACGGCCACCATCTGGAAGGACCGCAGGACGAAGGCCAGCGTGAGCGCCCCCGCGAACAGGGCGACGAGGCGGGCGAGGCCGCCCGTGCTCTCCTCCATGGAGATCGCGCCCCGCAGGTACCCGGTGACGGGGCCGTCCACGGCCATCTTCATGAGCTGGGTGGGCACGAGGTCGAGGAAGGAGACCACGGCAAGCGCCGACATGGAGAAGGCGAGCCAGCCGGAGTGGGGCCGGACGAAGGTCCAGAGGCGGCGCATGAGGCGGGTGTCCACCGCCTTGCCCAGGATCTCGTCCTCGTCGAAGTACTCGGCGCTCACGAGGCCGCCTCGATCTCGCCCTGGAGGCGCTGGAGCGCGGCGAGGGCCGCGTAGCGGCCGCCGAGGGCGAGGAGCTCCTCGTGGGTGCCGCGCTCGACGACGGCGCCGTCCTCGAGGAAGAGGATCTCGTCGGCGTGGCGGGCGGCGGCGACGCGGTGGCTCACCATGAGGGTGGTGCGGCCGCGGATGGCGCCCTCGAGGTTGGCGAGGATCTCCTTTTCGGTGCTCGCGTCCACGGCGGAGAGGCAGTCGTCGAGGAGGAGGACCCGCGCGTCCATGGCGAGGGCGCGGGCGATGGCGACGCGCTGCTTCTGGCCCCCGGAGAGGTTGACGCCCCGCTCGCCGAGCATGGTGGCGTACCCGTCGGGGAAGCGCTCCACGTCCACGGAGATGCGGGACGCCTCGGCGGCCCGGCGGGCGGCGCCCGGGGGCGGACCGTCCTCGAAGCCCCAGCCGATGTTCTCCTCGATGGTGGTGGAGAAGAGGAACGTCTCCTGCGGGACGACGGCCACGGCGCGGCGGAGGTCGGCGAGCCGGATGCGGTTGACGTCCACGCCGTCGAGGAACACCTTCCCGTCGGGGACGGGGTAGAGGCGGGGGACGAGGGAGAGAAGCGTGCTCTTGCCGCCGCCCGTGGGGCCGATGATCGCGAGGGACTTCCCCGCGGGCACGCGGAGGGAGACGCCGCGGAGCGCCGGCCTCCCCGTCCCGAAGGCGAAGGTCAGGTCGCGGATCTCGACGTCCCCGCGGACGGCGGGGAGGGGGACGGCGTCGGGGGCGTCGGCCACGTCGGGCCGCGCGTCGAGGACCGCGTTGATGCGGTCCATGGAGGCGGCACCCCTCTGGAAGAGGGCGACGACCCAGCCGAGGGAGATCATCGGCCAGAGCAGCATCAGGTTGTAGGCGTTGAAGGCGATGAACTCGCCCATGGTCATCTCGCCCCGGGCGACCATGCCGCCGCCCACCCAGAGGATGACGAGCATGCCCGCCCCCTCGAGGAGGTAGAAGACGGGGCCCATGTAGACGCGGGTGCGGACGTAGGCGAGCACGCGGCGCATGTATTCGTCGCCCTGGGCGCGGAAGGCCTCGACCTCAGCCTCCTCGCGGGCGTAGGACTTGATCACCCGGACGCCGGCGAAGGACTCCTGCGCACGGGTCGCCAGGTCCGCCAGTCCGTCCTGCATCCTCACGCTGGCGCGGTGGACGAGGGGGGAGAGGAACTTCGTCGCCGACGCGGTGACGGCCATGGGGATCAGCACCAGCAGGGTGAGGCGGGGGCTGAAGCTCCACATGACGGCGAGGGAGAGGGGGACGGCGACGGCGGTGTTCCCGAGGTACATGACGCCGGGGCCCACGGGCATGCGGACCGCCTCGACGTCGGCGGTGACGCGGCTCAGGATGTCGCCGGTGCTGGCCCGGTCGAACCAGCCGAAGTGGAGCCGTGCGAGGTGCTCGAAGATGCGCGAGCGGAGCTCCGCCTCCATCCTGCGGCTGACCCCCACGATGATCCAGCGCATCCAGTACTGGGTGACCGCGCGCAGCGCGACGACGCCGATGAGGATCCAGACCATGCGGTGGAGGACGGCGAGGTCCGGGAAGGGCCCGAGCTGGAGGGAGTCCACGGACCGCTGCACGAGGAGGGGCACCGTGATGTGGGCGAGCTGGGTGACGAGGATGCAGAGGAACCCGACGTAGAGCGCGGGCCGGTGGCGGCGGAGGATCTCCAGGACGGGGCGGAAGCGGCGCATCGGGGGAGGTTACGGCCGCGCGTCCCGCGCGTTCACCTTTCCGCGGCGGGGCCGGGCGGCGAAGAGGCAGGGACGTTCCCAAGTTATAAAGTTATTCCCCAACCGCATCCCGGACCGCCGAAGCAGGTGGAGGAATAACTTTATAACTTGAGAACGTCCCCGCCTTGCCGCGCTGCTTCTTGAAGGTGAGGATGGCGGGGCCGCACTCCTTGACCTTGATGCCGCAGCGGTTGCACTTCTCGATCATGCAGAAGCCCGTGGTCTCGCCGCGCTCGGCCTTCAGCTTCTCGTCCACGTGGTAGGCGCGCTTCACGCCCCCCTTGACGTGGTCCCAGGGGAGCCACTCCTCGACGGTGCGCTCCCGGTGGTTGAAGAAGTGCGGGTCCACGCCGGCCTCGCGGAACGCCTCGTCCCAGGCCGCCGGCCGGAAGTGCTCGTCCCAGGCGTCGAACCTCGCCCCGCGCCGGAAGGCGCCGAGCACCGCCGCCCCGACGCGCCGGTCGCCGCGGGAGAGGACCCCCTCGAGGAGGCTCCGCTCCACGTCGTGGATGCGCACCTTGATGCGCCGGTTCCCCCGCGCCGCGTCGCGCACGATGTTCCCCCGCCGCCGCAGCTCGTCGGCGGGCGGCATGGCGTGCCACTGGAAGGGGGTGTGGGGCTTCGGCACGAAGTTGGACACGGAGACCGTCGCGTCCTTGGGCCCGACGCCGGCCCTGCGGCCGACCTCGCTGCAGGCGATCCCCATGTCCACGATGCCGCGCACGTCCTCGTCGGTCTCCGTCGGGAGCCCGACCATGAAGTAGAGCTTCACGGAGCTCCAGCCCCGCCGGTAGGCCTCCTCGACGCCGGCGAAGAGGTGGTCGTTGCGGATGTCCTTGTTGACGACCTTCCGCAGGCGGTCGGTGCCCACCTCCGGCGCGATGGTGAGGGAGGAGCGCCTCACCCCCTCGATGAGGCCCGGCACGAGCTTCAGCGTCTCGTTCACCCGCAGGCTCGGGATGGCGACGCTCACCCGCTTCCCCCGGAACTCCTCGTGGAGGCGCCCCGACAGTTCGACGAGGTCCGGGTAGTCCGCCGTCGAGAGGGAGACCAGGGAGATCTCGTCGTAGCCGGTGTTGGCGTAGGTCTCCCGCGCGAGGCGCAGCAGCGTGTCCACGCTGCGCAACCGCTGCGAGCGCTTGATCATCCCCGCCTGGCAGAACCGGCATCCCTGCGTGCAGCCCCGCATCACCTCCAGCGAGATGCGGTCGTGGATGCTCTCGGCGTAGGGGACCACGGGCCGCGTCGGGTAGTAGGCGTCCTCCAGGGAGGGGACGTGCACCTCGAGCACCTTCTCCGGCGCGCGCGCCTCGAGGACCTCCATCCCGGCCATGGTCCCGTCCCGGTGGAAGACCGGCCGGTAGAACTCCGGCGCGTACCACCCCGGCACCCGCGCGACGATCTCGAGGAGCGTGTCCCGGCGCGAGAGCCCGCCCCGGCGGCACTCCTTGAAGACGTCCACCAGCGCCGGGAGGGCGTCCTCGCCGTCCCCGATGCAGAAGAGGTCCACGAAGTCCGCCATGGGCTCCGGCGAGGCCGCCCCGTCCCCGCCGGCCAGCACCAGGGGGTCCTCCTCGCCGCGGTCGCGGCGGAGGAGCGGGATGCCCCCGAGGTCCAGCATGTTCAGCAGGTTCGTGTTGCTGAGTTCGTAGGAGAGGGAGAAGCCGAGGAGGTCGAAGCCCCGCAGCGGCGTGTGGCTCTCCAGGGAGAAGAGGGGGACCGAGGAGGCCCGCAAGGCCGCCTCCATGTCGGGCCACGGGCAGAAGACCCGCTCCGCCCAGCAGTCGGGCCGCTCGTTGAGGATCCCGTAGAGCACCCGGAGCCCGAGGTGGCTCATCCCGATGGCGTAGGTGTCGGGGAAGGCGAGGGCGACCCGGACCTCCACGGACCGGGGGTCCTTCACCACCTGGTTGCGCTCGCCGCCCACGTACTGCGCCGGCTTCTCGACCCGGTCGAGCAGGGCCTCGACGCGGTTCCAGACGGAGGGCAGTGGGGGGGCCACGGGGGGGGGATTGTAGCGGGAACGGGTCCGGGGCGGGGAAACGCGCGCCCTGGAAAGAGAAAGAGAGCCCGGTGCGGGGCCGGGCTCTCTTCTGAAGCTACAGGGCCCGGGTGCAATCGGGTTCCTGGCCGCCGGAATGGGGTCGCGTTGCCGCTTCCTCGCTCCTTTGGCCGCCCGGGTCCTGCTGGTGGCCGGGACACCCCGGCTGAACACCGGGGGGCAGAAGAACAAAGACCGTGCCCGATGGCGGGGGTGGCTTGGTTTGCCACAACTCGTTTATTTTAAACGAGTTGTGATATCTTTCGCCGTTCCGCGCCAAGCCGTTCCCGGGAGCCGAGCGATCCTGATGCAGCAGGTCGAGCGGAAACGCACCGGACCCGTTTACTTCGGGGGGATCTCCTGCGGCTTCTTCTCCGGGGGGCTCTCGTCCGGCTTCTTCTCCCCGGCGGTCAGGATCGTGGCCCTCCAGGGGGACGCCGGGTTCCCCGCCGGGAACTCCGCGGCCTGGAGCTTCAGCCGGAACTCGTACCAGTCCGACTTGCCCTCCACGGGGATGTAGAACCCGAGTTCCACGTCCCCGGAGGTGGTGTCGAACTTCGAGAAGGGGGTGCCCGGCCTTGCGACCTTCTTGAACTCCAGGCAGTCCTTCGGGAGGATGACGAGGGGCGGTTCGAGGAGCACGCTTCCCCCGGGGGCCGAGGTCCCGACGCCGCCGACCCGGGCCTCCCAGAGCACCGCCCGCTTCTCCTGCTGCCACTGGACCATGCCGAGGAAGAGCCCCTCGGGGTGGTCGGCGCCCTTCAGGAACCCGGGGCCGTAGCTGGCCACGGAGACCTTCTTCGTCGTGACCATCACGGGCTCCGGATCGGGGTCGGCCTCCGGCTCCTCCGGCTCCTCCGCGGGGGCGTCGTCGGGCTTGTGCTCCTCGGGCTTCCCTCCCTCGGGGGGGGGAGGCGGTGCTTCGGTGCCGCCCTTCTTCTTCTTGTCCCCGCCCTTGGGGGAAACGAGAAGGGCCGACGGACCGTCCATCTTCTTCCCGTCCTCGGGTGGAGGAGGGTCCTCCTTCTTCCCGTCCTTCTTCGCGTCCTCCTCCGCCTTGGCGGCCTCCTCGGCCGCCTTCTTCCGCTCCTCCCACATCTTGTGGGCGAGTTCCCAGGCCTCCTTCGCCCGCTTGAGATCGTCCCCCTGGAGGGGGACCTCCTTCCAGGTGGAGGCGTGCACCTCCCCCTTGATCTCCATCCCCTCGGTCATGTGGAGCAGCCCGAAGAAGGGGATGTCGCGGGGCTCGCGGGTCTCCCCCTTGCCGCTCTCGGGGTCCGTCACGGGCCGGTCGGCGGCCTTGCGGAGCGCCCCGATGTCCCTGAAGGGGACTCCGTCGGCGGGGACGAGGCAGAGGCTGTAGGCGCGGCCGAGGTGGAAGACCTTCCCCGTGGGGTCCGAGGCCGGGGAGGCCGCGGCGTCCCAGGCGACCTCGTTCAGCAGCTCGATGCCCGCGGCCTGCTCGATGGCGAGGCCCACGAACACCGGCATGCGGGTCTTCGCGTCGATCTCCCCGGGGAGGATGGGGAGATCCCGGTTCAGGTCCACGGCCGTCTGGGCGGCGTGGGAGGCGGCGCTCGCGCCGGGCATGGGGTAGCGGGCCATGCGGAAGCCCCCCGTCGCGTACCGGGCGTAGGCGGGCAGGGGGTTCTGGTGGATGAGGGTCTTGCGGATGGTGGCGCAGAGGAAGATGTCCCGGTCGAGGGCGTTCCCGCCGCGGAAGATCTGGGACTTCGCCTGCAGCCACACGGACTTGGAGTCGGTGCCCGGGTAGGGGAAGAGCGGCGTGGAGACCCACTCGTCGGCGTTGCCGAGGAGGTCCATGGCGCCGCTGGGGGCCTTCCCGAAGGGGAAGAGCCCCACGGGGTAGGTGGGGATCTCCAGGTTGTTGGGGTCCTCGATCTCCTTCGCACCGACGATCCACTCGCAGCGCGCCTTCTCCTCCGGCGAGAGGGTGCCGCCGTTGCCGGGATTCTTCCGCAGCGCCTCCTCGTGCTTCGCGAGCTTCTTCTTCGCCTCCTCCTGCGCCAGCTGGAGCTGCGTGTTGAAGCCCGACCAGGCCATGCCCAGGGGCTCGAACTCCCCCGTCGGCCAGGGCTCGCCCTTCGGACCCCGGGCGGCGGCCTCCCACTGGATCTCCGTGGGGACGTGGCAGCCGAAGAACTCCGCGCAGGCGACGGCGTCCACGAGGGAGATGCCGGTGACGGGATGGTCGCCGGTGCCGGGCAGGGGGGCGTCCCGGAGCGACTTCTTCTCGCGGCCCTCCTCCGTCTTCCCCTTCACGCGCCAGGTGCCGGGGACGGTGTAGCGGTAGGCGAGGATCTTCGCCCCCGGCGGCAGGGGGAGGTTCTGGAAGGCCTCGCGGGGGGGGCGCTTCTCCCCCGCGGCGCGGACGGGATTGAGGGTCTCCTCGTTGAGGTCGTAGAGCCCCTCCCAGTCCACGGCCACGGGGAAGATCCACTTGCCGCCACGGTCCTGGATCTTCGGCTGGAGGAGGAACTCCTTGGAGATGGCGTCCAGGGTGCGGGCGCCGGGCCTGTCCTTCTGGGGGACGACCACCTCCACGCGCCCGGTCTGCCTGAGGAAGTGGTGGTACTGGGCGTTGGTGACCTCGTACTTCCCGATGAAGAAGGAGGCGAGGACGACCTCGAACTCCCCCACGGTGGGGGAGAGCTCCGCCTCGATGGACTGCTCGACCCCGGGCGTGCGGCCGAGGACGCTCCAGGCGATGAGCTCCCGGAAGCCCCAGTTCTTCTTGTCCCCGTTCCGGACCATGCCGATGCGCACCTTGCCGCCGGGAACGAGGAGCAGCCCCGCGGGGGGGGCCAGGGCGGGGGCCTTCTCGGCGGCGGCGGGCTTCGGCGCCGCCGGCGGCTCCTTCTCGGGGGCGGGGGGGGTCTCCGGCCCGGGGGCCGGGGGAGGGGCGTCCTGGGCGCCGCACCTGACGGGGATCACGAGGGCGGCGGCGAGGAGGGCGGCGCCGTAGGCGGCGGTTCGGGAGAAGCGCATGGAGAGGAATCCTCCGGGCGGCGCACGCGGGGCCCCTGCGGCACCGGCGTTGCGACCGCGGGAACCCCTCCATCCTAGCAGGAACTCCACGGGCCGGAGGGGAAAGGGCCGGGCCGTCGGGCGGCCGCCGACGGGAGTACGGAAGGGTCCCGCGGCGGTCCCCCCTTCGGGAATCGGTTTCGCGGGCCGATACTCAACTAGTAGGAGGTTTTTCCGAAAACCTACCGATATAAGGGAGTCGGTGCGGACCGACGGGACGCGCAGGAAACCAACCACCGGGGGCAGGCAGCCCCGGCCCGGGCGAGGGTCCGGGAGAGGGAGAAGGCGAGATGAGCACGCTGGAGAAGTTCGGCATCCTGGTCATCCTCATCCTGGTGGTCGTCATCGGGGTGGTGGCGGTCTGGGGCGTGGGCGGCGAGGAGGGGGCCAACCCCTTCGATCAGGGTCGCGGGGACGCCGTCGCCGTGGAGCCCTCCGAAGGGCCCGACGCCGTCGGCCCGTCCGCGGACCTCCCGCCCTGGCCGGGCAGCACCGGCCCCTCGGCGGCCCAGACGCCCCCGGCCCCCGTCCCGCCCCCGGCCATCGACACCCCCGTCACGCCCCCCGGCGGCGCCCTCGCCGTGAAGCCCCCCGTGGAGCCCGCCCCGGCGCCGGTCCCGGGGACGACCTACACCGTCAGGAAGGGGGACACGCTGACGAAGATCGCCGCCGCCACCCTCGGCGACGGGAACAAGTGGCAGCTCATCGTGGACGTCAACACCGGCCTGGACCCCCGCCGGCTGAAGATCGGCCAGGTCCTCCGGATCCCCGGTTCCGGCGCCGTGCTGGCCAACGCCCCCGTGCCGCCGCCGTCGAACACCCTCCCCTCGAACAGCCCCCGGGTGAACACCTTCGTGAACCCCGACGACGGCCCCTCGGGCACCCCCGGCGGCGTCCGCGAGGTCGAGGTGCAGAAGGGGGACTCCTACTACAAGCTGGCGGAGAAGTACCTCGGCGACGGCTCCAAGTGGAGGAGCCTGATGAAGCTGAACAACATCGACGAGAAGTCCCTCCGCCCCGGCATGAAGGTGAAGCTCCCCGCCGCGGAATAACCACCGAGACTCTGAGGCCCGGGCGCCGGACCGCGCGAGCGGACG
>CAYJMF010000110.1:14020-14447 GCA_964370855.1 uncultured Planctomycetota bacterium
CCCAAAAACCCCCCCCCCCGCCGCGCCCGGCCCCCCGCCCCGCGCCCGCGCCCGCCCCCCGGTGATTCCGGGGGCGGGGATCGAATTCCGGTGGCCATCTCCGGGAGAATCGGGGGCACGGGGCGTGCAGGGGGAGGCGAGGCTGCCCTCCGTGGAATTCCGTGGCTCCCTGGGAGGGGGGGGCGCGATCCCAGCGACAGGGGAGGGGGAGAGCGGGCGATTCTCGAAGGATGGAAGGGAAGGAAAGGAGCAGACCCTGCTCCCCTTCCCTTCCCTCCCTCCCTTCCTTCCTTTCCCTCCCTTCCTCCCCTTCTCTCCCTTCCTCCCCTCCCCCTTCCCCCCTCCCCCCCCATGAAAAAGGGAGACCATTCGGAACTCCTGGCCTCCTCCTCTCCCCGCGCCCGTTTCGAGAGGGTCCGGTCCGATC
>CAYJMF010000110.1:14457-14589 GCA_964370855.1 uncultured Planctomycetota bacterium
CCCCCCCCCCCCCCCCGCCCCCTCCCCCCCCGGGCCCGCCCCCCCCCCCCCCCCCCCCGACCCTCTCGAAACGGGCGCAACGATCCTCTCGATCCACCGACCGGTCCCCGATTCCCGACGCCTTCCAGGACC
>CAYJMF010000111.1:0-14430 GCA_964370855.1 uncultured Planctomycetota bacterium
TCATGGAAACGCCCGCCACCCCCCCCCCCCCGGCGGGCGGGGGCGGGGGGGGCCGCCCCCCCCCCCCCCCCCCCCCCCCCGCGGGCGCGCGCCGCGGCCCCCCCCCCCGAGGGTCGGGTTCTTCTCCGCGATCTTCGCGTCGATGGCCCCGATGGCCTCCTCCAGCACCTCGCGGAGCCGGATGACGTTGCCCGTGCGCGTCCCCGTCTTGAACCCCCCGAAGCGCACCTGCCCGAAGTCCACGTGCTCGACGTGCTTCGCGAAGGGGAAACCCGCCTTCTCCAGCACCCGCTTCAGCTGCCGGAAGTGGAGCTCCTGCCCCTTGTCCACGACGTAGAGCGCGCGATCGAAGGCGTGGTGCTCGTAGCGCCAGAGCGCGGCGGCGATGTCCCGCGTCGCGTAGAGCGTCGCGCCGTCGCTCTTGCGCAGGAGGCAGGGCGGCATCCCGTCGGCGGAGAGGTCCACGACCTCCGCCCCCTCGCTCTCCGTCACGAGCCCCTTCCCGCGGAGCATCTCCAGGGCGGGCCCGAGGTGGTCCTCGAAGTCGCTCTCCCCCATGACGAGGTCGAAGGAGACGCCGAGGAGGTCGTAGACCCCCTGGTACTCCTCCAGGGAGACGCGGCGGAACTCCCGCCAGAGCGCCCGCGCCGCGGGGTCGCCGGCCTCCAGCGCCGCGAAGCGGGCCCGCGCCCGCGCGTCCAGCGCCGGGTCGGACTTCGCCTCGGCGCGGAAGCGGACGTAGAGCTCGTTCAGGCGATCCACCGTCGGCTTCTCGCCGGGCGCCGCCCAGGCCTCCCAGGCCGCGACCAGCATCCCGAAGGTCGTCCCCCAGTCGCCGAGGTGGTTGATGCCGACGACCTTCCAGCCGCAGGCCCGGTGGAGGCGGACCAGCGCGTTCCCGATCATGGTGGAGCGGATGTGGTGGAAGGCGAGGTGCTTGGCGATGTTGGGCGAGGAGAAGTCGATGACGGCCGTGCGTCCCGCGCCCCCGTCGGAGCACCCCCAGCGCACGCCCGCCCCCTCGAGGTCCGTCAGCACGCGGGCGGCCAGCGCCGCGGGGTCGGCGGTGAAGTTCACGAAGGGGCCGGAGGCGGCGGCGGAGACGAGTCCGTCGCGGGGGGTGAAGGCGGCGGCCGCCTCCTGCGCCAGTTGGGCGGGGCTCCTCCCCTTCGCCTTCGCGGCGGGGAACATCCCGACGGCGTA
Organism: uncultured Planctomycetota bacterium; assembly: GCA_964370855.1. Taxonomy (GTDB): domain Bacteria; phylum Planctomycetota; class JAJSAM01; order JAJSAM01; family JAKLKS01; genus JAKLKS01. The sequence continues at coordinate 1,204 of CAYJMF010000111.1, forward strand.
GTCCCCCGCGGCGTGGCCCGGGGGACTTGTGACGGCGAAGGCGGAGGGGTCGAGGCCCGTCGCCGAGGCGACGCAGGCGGCGGCCGCGCGGCGGAAGGGATTGCGCATGGGGACCGGGCATCCTGCACCCACCGCGGGGGCCCTCCAATGAATCCCCTCCGGGCCCGCCGCGGGACGGTAGCATCGCCCCCCATGGACACCGCCACGGCGCCGCGGAGCCTCGAGCACCGCGCCCGGGTCGTCGCCTGCGCCGAGGTCGCGCGCCGCACCTTCCGGCTGGAGCTCCACTGCCCGGAGCTGGCGGCGGCGGTCCGCCCGGGACAGTTCGTCATGATCGAGCCCCGGGCCGGCGGCGAGCCCTTCCTGCGGCGCGCCTTCTCCGTGGCCGACGCCCTGCCGGGGCCCGCGGGGACGCCGGACCGGATCGTCCTCTACATCGCCGTCATCGGGAAGGGGACGCGGGCGCTGGCGGAGCGGAGCCCCGGCGAGACGGCCTCCCTCCTCGGCCCCCTCGGGCGGCCCTACGACCTCGGCGATCCGGGGAAGCCGCTGCTGCTCGTCGGGGGGGGCATCGGCACCGCTCCCTTCCCGCTCGTCGCCCGGGCGCGGCGGGACGGAGGGGCGAAGGGGGGGCTCCGGGCGATCTTCGGGTTCCGCGACGCCGCGGCCTGCTGCGTCGTCGGGGACATGGAGGGGCTCGGCTGCCCCGTCACCCTCTGCACGGAGGACGGGTCCGCGGGGGTGAAGGGGCGAGTCACGGACCACCTCGACCCGCGGCTCTCGCCGGGGTGCTCCATCCTCGCCTGCGGTCCCAACCCGATGTTCCAGGCCCTGGCCCGCCATCTCGAGGGGCGAGGCGTCCCCTGCCAGGTCTCGACGGAGGAGCCCATGGCCTGCGGCTACGGGCTCTGCTTCGGCTGCGTGGTCCCCGTCCGGAAGGGCGAGGGGATCCGCTGGGCGAAATCCTGCATCGAGGGTCCCACCTTCCCCATCGAGGACATCGCATGGGATCACGTCCGCTCCATCCACTAGACGCCATCTACCGCGAGCTGTCGGACATCGCCGCCTCCCTACCCCGGGAGGAGGCGGAGGCGCTGGCCGCCGGCGTCGAGGCGGCGCACCGGGTCTTCGTGAGCGGCATGGGCCGCAGCGGGCTCATGGTGCGGGCCTTCGCCATGCGGCTCATGCAGCTCGGGGTGACGGTGTACGTCGTCGGGGACACCACCACGCCGAGCATCGCCAAGGGGGACCTCCTCGTCGTGGGGTCCCGGTTCGGGCGGTCGGGATCCCTCTCCCACTTCGTGGAGATCGCGCGGCGCGAGGGGGCCCGGGTGGCCGTCGTCACCATGGACCCGGACACCCCCCTCGCCCGGCTCGCCGACCTCGTCGCCACCATCCCCGTGGCCGAGGGCGGTCCCAGCAAGCAGCCCATGGGGACCCTCTTCGAGCAGTCCCTCCTCGTCTACCTCGACGCCGTGGTGCTCCTCCTCAAGCGCCGCCTCCGCAAGACCGAAGACGCCATGCGCAAGCGCCACACCAACCTGGAGTAGGGGGGGAGGCGAGGAGAGGCGGGGACGTTCTCAAGTTATAAAGTTATTCCACGACCGGCCCCCGAGCTGCCGGACGGGGTGCGCGAATAACTTTATAACTTGAGAACGTCCCCGTCTCTCCCCCGCCGTGACCACTCCCCCCCCCGGCCCTTTGGCGGGGGTGCTTGGGAGGGGGTACGATGGGCCCTCTTCCGGGCCGGCACGCGTCCCTTCCGGGTTGGAAAGGGGCGCACCCGGGGGGATCGCCGATTCGACAGGAGACCCGCACCATGTCCGAAGTCCACATCCTCTCCGCGTGCCGCACCGCCATCGGGAAGTTCCAGGGCGGGCTCGCCTCCCTCACGGCCCCGCAGATGGGCGCCGTGGCCGTGAAGGAGGCCCTCCGCCGGTCCGGGGTCCCCGCCGACGCCGTGGACGAGGTCATCCTCGGCAACGTCCTCCAGGCCGGCGTCGGGCAGAACCCCGCCCGGCAGGCCGCCATCGGCGCGGGCCTCCCCCCCTCGATCCCCCCCTTCACCGTGAACAAGGTCTGCGGCTCCGGCCTCAAGTCCGTGATGCTCGCGGCCCAGGCCATCAAGGCCGGCGACGCGTCGGTGGTGATCGCAGGGGGCATGGAGTCGATGTCCCAGGCCCCCTACCTCCTGCCCAAGGCCCGCGACGGCTACCGCCTCGGCCACGGCGTCCTCGTGGACGTCATGATCCACGACGGCCTGTGGGACAAGTTCAACGACTTCCACATGGGCAACACCGCCGAGCTCGTCGCGAAGGAGAAGGGCGTCTCCCGCGAGCAGCAGGACGCCTTCGCCGCGGAGAGCCAGCGCCGCGCCGTGGCCGCCGCGGCCGCTGGGAAGTTCGCGAGGGAGATCACCCCCGTCGAGATCAAGGGCCGCAAGGGGGAGTCGACCCTCTTCGACAAGGACGAGGGCCCCCGGGCCGAGTCCACCCTCGAGGCCCTGGCGAAGCTCCGCCCCGCCTTCCAGAAGGACGGCACCGTCACCGCGGGCAACGCCTCCACCATCAACGACGGCGCCGCCGCCCTCGTCGTGGCCTCCTCCGAGGCGACGAAGCGGCTCGGCGCGAAGCCCCTCGCCCGCATCACGGGCTACGCCGCCGGCGGTCTCGCCCCGGAGTGGGTGATGATGGCCCCCGTCGAGGCCGTGCGGAACCTCTGGAAGAAGTCGGGCACGAAGGCCGACTCCTACGATCTCTACGAGCTCAACGAGCCCTTCGCCGCGGCCTCGGTCGCGGTGATGCGGGAGCTCGGCCTCGACCCGGCGAAGGTGAACGTGAACGGCGGCGCCACGGCCCTCGGCCACCCCATCGGGGCGAGCGGCGCCCGCATCCTCGTGACCCTGATCCACGCCCTGCAGGACCGCGGCCTCAAGCGCGGGCTCGCGGGACTCTGCCTCGGCGGCGGCAACGCCGTGGCGCTGTCGGTGGAGCTCCTCTAGGCCCGGCGCCGGAGAGAACGGGAATCGGAAAGGAAACGGACATGGCGAAGATCGAGAGGGTCGGCGTGCTCGGCGCGGGGACCATGGGCAACGGCATCGCGCAGGTGTTCGCCCAGGCCGGCATCCCCGTCCGCGTGGTGGACACCTTCCCCGGGGCGCTCGACCGGGCGAAGGCGACCGTCGAGAAGTCGGTGCGGAAGATGGCGGAGAAGGCGGGGAAGAACCCCGACGAGGAGGCGAAGGCCGTCCTCGGGCGCATCTCCTTCGGCGCCGAGACCGGCGCCTTCGAGGACTGCGGCCTCGTGGTGGAGGCCATCGTCGAGGACCTCCCGGCGAAGATCGCCGCCTTCAGGACCATCGACGCCGTCGCCCCCCCGGGGGCAATCCTCGCGAGCAACACCTCCTCCATCTCCATCACCCGCATCGCCGCCGCGACGAAGCGGCCGGAGAGCGTGGTCGGGATGCACTTCATGAACCCCGTGCCCGTGATGAAGCTCGTCGAGATCATCCGCGGGCAGCTCACCTCCGACGCGGCGACGGCGGCCGTGGTGGAGGCGTCGAAGGCCGTCGGCAAGATCCCCGTCGAGGCCAGCGACTTCCCCGGCTTCGTCAGCAACCGCGTCCTCATGCCCATGATCAACGAGGCGATCTTCTGCCTCCACGAGGGCGTGGCCACGGCGCCGGCCATCGACGAGGTGATGAAGCTCGGCATGAACCACCCCATCGGCCCGCTCGCGCTGGCCGACCTCATCGGCAACGACGTCTGCCTCGCGATCCTGGAGGTCCTGCAGCGCGACCTCGGCGAGGACAAGTACCGCCCCTGCCCGCTGCTGCGCCGCATGGTGGCCGCGGGGCTCCTCGGCCGGAAGTCGGGCCGCGGCTTCTACGACTACGCGAAGAAGTAGGAAGGACGCCAGGACCGACGGGGCCCGCCGTCCGCCGGAGGCGGGCCCGAACCACGAAGGAGCAGGGGATCCCGATGGACTTCCACCTGACCGAAGAGCAGAGGATGGTCCGCGACGCGGCCCGCGAGTACTCGAGGGACTGGCTCGCCCCCCGGGCTGCGGAGCTCGATCGCGAGGAGCGGTTCCCCATCGAGGAGTTCCGCGAGGCCGGGCGGCGGGGATTCGCCGGCTTCCTCATCCCCGAGGAGCTCGGCGGCTCGGCCATCGGCAACGTCGGGATGGCGCTGGCCATGTTCGAGATCAACCGGGCCTGCGCCTCCACCGGCGTCACCCTCTCCGTCCACAACAGCCTCCTGTGCGCCCCGCTCCTCCTCAACGGGACGGACGCGCAGAAGCGGAAGTGGCTGCCGCGGCTCGCCACGGGGGAGCTCCTCGGCGCCTATTCCCTCTCCGAGGCCGTCTGCGGGTCCGACGCCGCGGCGCTGCGCTGCGCCGCCGTCCGGGACGGCGACCACTTCGTCCTGGACGGGACGAAGCTCTGGGTCACGAGCGGCACCCACGCCGACCTCTTCACCGTCTTCGTCCGCACGAACCCCGCCGTCTCCAGCGCGAAGGGCATCACCGCGATCCTCGTCGAGAAGGGGACCCCCGGCTTCTCCGTCGGCAAGAAGGAGCGGAAGATGGGCATCCGCGCCTCCTCCACGACGGAGCTCGTCTTCGAGAACTGCCGAATCCCGGCGGAGAACGTGCTCGGGAAGGTGGACGACGGCTTCCGCATCGCCATGCACACGCTGGACGGCGGCCGCATCGGCATCGCCTCCCAGGCCGTGGGCATCGCCGAGGCCTGCCTCGAGGCCTCCGTCAAGTACGCCAAGGAGCGGGAGCAGTTCGGGAAGCCCATCGCCTCCTTCCAGGCCATCCAGTGGAAGATCGCGGAGATGGCGGCGCGGATCGACGCCGCCCGGCTCCTGGTCCTGAGGGCCGCCTTCCTCAAGGACCGGGACGAGCCCCACACCTACGAGGCCGCCGTCGCCAAGCTCGAGGCGAGCCGCACGGCGAACTACTGCGCCCGCGAGGCGGTGCAGGTGCACGGGGGGGCCGGGTACCTCGTGGACTTCCCCGTGGAGCGCCACTTCCGGGACGCCCGGATCACCGAGATCTACGAGGGAACGACGGAGATCCAGAAGCTCGTCATCTCGCGGCACGTGCTGAGGTAGCGTGGCCAGGGGGACCTCCGCCACGGGAAGAAGAACGGCGCGACGGCCCGCGAGGGCCGCCGCCCCCGCCGGCCCCCCCTCCGACGGATCCCTCGCCGCCGGCGTCCGCGGCGGCGACTCCCTCTCCGTGGCCCGCGCCATCTCGCTGGCGGAGGATCGCTCGCCCCGCGGATCGGCCCTCCTCGCGGAACTCGCCCCCTCCACGGGCCGCGCCCACCGCCTCGGCGTGACGGGCCCCCCCGGCGCGGGCAAGTCCACCCTGGTGAACGCCCTCGCGCGGGAGATTCTCGAAGGGGGCGGCTCCATCGGCATCATCGCCGTGGACCCGACCTCCCCCTTCACCGGGGGCGCCCTCCTCGGGGACCGGGTCCGGATGCAGGGGGCCGCCGGGGACCCGCGGGTCTTCATCCGCTCCATGGCGAGCCGCGGCGATCTCGGCGGGCTCGCGGCGGCGGCCCAGGACGCCTGCGACGTGCTCGACGCCTCGGGCAAGGACTGGATCGTGATGGAGACCGTCGGCGTCGGGCAGACCGAGGTCGAGGTCGCCGGAGCGGCGGACACCGTCATCGTCATCCTCCACCCGGAGTCCGGGGACGGTGTGCAGGCCATGAAGGCCGGCCTCATGGAGGTCGCCGACGTCTTCGTCGTGAACAAGGCCGACCGCGAGGGGGCCGACAGGCTCGTGCAGGACGTGCTGGACATGCTGGAGCTGCGCCGCCCCGGGGTGGACGACGGGTGGAGGCCGCCGGTGCTGACGACGACGGCGAGCACGGGGAAGGGCGTGAAGGAGCTCCTGGCCGCCGTGGAGGCTCACCGCGTCCACGCGCGCGCCGCCGGCTCCTTCGGCCGCCGCCGCAAGGCCCGGGCGCGGAGCCGCATCCGCGAACTCGTCGAGGAGTCCCTCCGCGCGCGCGTGCTCGCAGGCGGGGCGGAGCTCCTCGACGCGCTGGTGGACGACGTCGTCGCGGGGAGGCGGACGCCGCAGGGCGCGGCGTCGCGGCTCCTCGATCGGGTGACGGAGGGGCGCGAGCCCGGGAGCGGACATGACGACCGGCGGTGAGAGGCCGAAGGGGCGGCGCTGGTCCGACCGCCTCGTGGAGAAGGTGAAGCGCCTCGAGGGCGAGGTCGAGCGGGCGCGGGCCGGCGGCGGGGCCTCCCCCGGCGCCGCCCCCGGGCGGCGCGCCTCGCGCGCGGGATCCTCCGATCCCGTCGCCGAGGCCCGCCTCCGCTGGCGGCAGGGCTTCGAGTCCTCCCCCCCGCCGGGGCCGGACCGCGAGAAGCCCGTGACCGTCTCCCTCCGCCCCATGCCCCCGCTCTGCGACCCCACGGACGTCGCCGGCCGGGACCACATGGCCGAGATCGGGTTCCCCGGGGAGTACCCCTACACCCGCGGCATCCACCGCTCCGGCTACCGCTCGAAGCTCTGGACGATGCGCCAGTTCGCCGGCTTCGGCACGGCCCGGGACACCAACGAGCGCTACAAGTTCCTCCTCGCCCACGGGCAGACGGGGCTCTCCGTCGCCTTCGACCTCCCGACGCTCATGGGCTACGACTCCGACCACCCCTCCAGCGAGGGGGAGGTGGGGATGTGCGGCGTGGCCATCTCCTCCATCGAGGACATGGACCTCCTCTTCAAGGACATCCCCCTCGACCGCGTTTCGACCTCCATGACCATCAACGGGCCCGCGGCCATCCTGCTCGCGCTCTACGTGGCCGTGGCCGAGGAGAGGGGCATCCCATCGGAGAAGCTCCGCGGGACGCTGCAGAACGACATCCTCAAGGAGTTCATCGCGCAGAAGGAGTTCATCTTCCCGCCGAAGCCCTCCATGAAGCTCGTGGTGGACACCATGGAGTTCGGCGCGGAGCGGATGCCGCAGTGGAACTCCATCTCCATCAGCGGGTACCACATCCGCGAGGCCGGGTCGACGGCGGCCCAGGAGCTGGCCTTCACCATCGCCGACGGCTTCGCCTACGTGGAGGCGGCCGTGGAGCGCGGCCTCGACGTGGACGGGTTCGCGCCGCGGCTCTCCTTCTTCTGGAACGCCCACCTCGACTTCTTCGAGGAGATCGCCAAGTACCGCGCCGCGCGCCGCATCTGGGCGCGCCACATGCGCGACCGCTACAAGGCGAAGGACCCGAAGTCCTGGCTCATGCGCTTCCACACGCAGACGGCGGGCGTCTCCCTCACCGCGCAGCAGCCCGAGAACAACATCGTGCGCACCGCCGTCGAGGCCCTCGCCGGGATCCTCGGCGGGACCCAGTCCCTGCACACGAACTCCATGGACGAGACCCTCGCGCTCCCCTCGGAGAAGGCCGTGAAGATCGCCCTCCGGACCCAGCAGGTGCTCGCCCACGAGCACGGCGTCGCCTACACGCAGGACCCGCTCGGGGGATCGTGGCTCGTGGAGAAGCTCACCGACGACCTCGAGCGCGAGGCCGAGGAGTACTTCCGCCGCATCTACGACCAGGGCGGAGTGCTCGCCAGCGTCGAGAAGGGGTTCCAGCAGCGGGAGATCGCCCGCTCGGCCTACGACTACCAGCGGGCCCTGGAGCGCGGGGACCGCATCGTCGTCGGCGTGAACCGGTTCGTCGAGGAGAACGAGAGGATCGAGATCCCCCTCCTCAGGATCGGCAAGGGCGCCGAGCGGGAGCAGAGGCGCCGCCTGAAGAGGCTCCGCGCGGAGCGCGACGCCGGCGGGGCGAAGAAGGCGCTCGACGGGGTCCGCAGGGACGCGAAGGCGGACCGCAACCTCATGCCGGGGCTCGTGGCCGCCGTCCGGGCCCGGGCCACCCTCGGCGAGATCGTGGACGTGCTCAAGGGCGTCTACGGCATCCACGAGGAAACGCCGGAGTTCTAGGAGGCAGAATGACCGACCGCAAGATCCGCGTGCTCATCTGCAAGCCGGGCCTCGACGGGCACGACCGCGGCGCCAAGGTGGTGGCGGCGTCGCTCCGCGACGCCGGCATGGAGGTCGTGTACACCGGCCTCCGGCAGACACCGGAGATGGTCGTGGAGACCTCCATCCAGGAGGACGTGGACGCCATCGGCCTCTCGCTCCACTCCGCGGCCCACATGACCATCTTCCCCAAGGTGCTGAAGCTCCTCAGGAAGCGGAAGGCCGACCACGTCCTCCTCACGGGAGGGGGCATCATCCCCGACGAGGATCGGCGGGAGCTGGAGAAGATGGGCGTCGGGCGGCTCTTCGGCCCCGGCGCGACGTCGGAGGAGATCGTCCGCTACATCACCGAGGAAGTGGGCCGCCGCCGCGCGACGGCCGGGGTCCAGGCAACGGGCGCACGGAGAACATCATGAACGTCGAGGACTTCCCCTGGCTCGAGGAGCACCACCGGATGATCCGGGAGACGGTGCGCGGGTTCGCCGTGGACGAGGTGGCCCCCCGGGCCGTCGCCATGGACGAGTCCTGCGAATTCCCCTCCGACCTCTTCGCCCGCATGGCGGAGCTCGGCATCCTCGGCATCCCCATCTCCGAGGACTTCGGTGGGGCGGGGATGGACACCCTCGCCTACGTCATCGCCGTGGAGGAGATCGCCCGGGTGGACGGCGCCCTCTCCCTCGGCCTCGCCGCCCACACCTCCCTCGGCACCTACCCCATCTACGCCTTCGGGACGGAGGAGCAGAAGCGCCGCTGGGTCCCGCGCCTCGCCTCCGGCGAGGGCATCGCCGCCTTCGCCCTGACGGAGCCCGACGCCGGGTCCGACGCGCAGGGCACCCGGACCACGGCCGTGGAGGACGGCGGCGGCTGGCTCGTGAACGGGACGAAGTTCTACTGCACCAACGGCACCCACGCCGCCTCCATCGTCTTCACCGCCGTCACCGGGACCCTCCCCTCGGGGAGGAAGGAGATCAGCGCCTTCGTCGTGGAGAAGGGCACCCCGGGGCTCAAGTACGGCGCCAAGGAGGTGAAGCTCGGCATGCGGGCCAGCGACACCCGGGTCCTCCACTTCGAGGACATGCGCCTGCCGAAGGGGAACCTCCTCGGCGGCGCCGAAAGCCGGGGCGACGGCTTCAAGAAGTTCATGCTGACGCTCGACGGCGGACGCATCTCCGTGGGCGCCATCTCCGTCGGGCTCGCCCAGGGCGCTCTCGACAAGGCCCTCCCCTACAGCCGCCAGCGGGAGGCCTTCGGGAAGCCCATCGGCGACCTCGGCGGGATCTCCCACCGCCTCGCCGACATGGCCGTGGACGTCCACGCCGCGCGGCTCATGGTCTACGACGCCGCGCTCCGCAAGGACCGCGGTCTCCCCTTCGCCCGGCAGGCCTCCATGGCCAAGCTCTTCGCCAGCGAGGCGGCCATGCGCGTCACGGACTCCGCCATCCAGATCCTCGGCGGCTACGGCTTCACCCGCGAGTACGAGGTCGAGCGCATGTACAGGGACGCCAAGCTCTGCGAGATCGGCGAGGGCACGAGCGAGATCCAGCGGCTCGTCATCGCCCGCGGCCTCGCGAAGGAAGGGGAGTGATGAAGCACCGCAGGCTCGGGAATTCCGGCGTCCGGGTCAGCGAGGTGGCCCTGGGCTCCTGGCTCACCTTCGGCTCCTCCGTCGAGCAGGAGACGACCACGCGGTGCACGCGCAGGGCCATCGAGCTCGGCGTCAACTTCATCGACACCGCCGACGTCTACATGCGCGGCGAGGCGGAGCGGTTCCTCGGGAAGGCGCTGGAGGGGGTCCCCCGCCGGAGCGTCTTCATCGGCACCAAGTCCTTCTGGCCCACGGGCGAGGGTCCCAACGACCGGGGCCTCTCCCGGAAGCACGTCTTCGAGGCCCTCCACGACAGCCTGCGCAACCTGAAGACCGACTACGTGGATCTCCTCCAGTGCCACCGCTACGACCCCGAGACGCCGGTCCCCGAGGTCGTGCGCGCCATGGACGACCTCATCCGCCAGGGGAAGGTCCACTACTGGGGCGTCTCCTGCTGGACCGCCGCCCAGATCGTGGACGCCTGCCGCACCGCCGACCTCATGGGCGCCCCCCGCCCCGTCTCCAACCAGCCCCCCTTCAGCCTCCTCGATCGCGCCGTCGAGGCCGAGGTGGTGCCGGCCTCCATCCGCGAGGGGCTCTCCCAGGTCGTCTTCTCCCCCCTCGCCCAGGGCGTCCTCACGGGCAAGTACCGCGGGGGGAGCCGCCCCGCCGGCACCCGCGGCGCCGACGAGAAGCGGGGGGTCTGGATGAAGAAGCACCTCGCCGACGACGCATCCGCGAAGGTGGACGCCTTCTGCGCGCTGGCCGCCGAGGCCGGCCTGCCGCCGGCCCGCCTCGCCCTCGCCTGGGTCCTCTCGCGGCCCGGCATGGCGAGCGCCATCTTCGGCGCGACGAGCGTCGGGCAGGTGGAGGAGAACGTGGCCGCCGTGGAGGTCGCCGTCCCCCCGGATCTCGCGGCGCGCCTCGACGCGATCTTCCCGCCCCCCGCGGCGCCGCCGGCCCCCTGACCGTGGACGGAGCCGGGCCCGCCCCGCCCCTCACCTACCGCGTCGGGGAGTTCGAGGTCTCCGTCGTCTCCGACGGGGAGTTCCGCCTCGACGGCGGCGCCATGTACGGCATGGTCCCGAAGGTCCGCTGGGAGACGGAGGACCCCGTGGACGACCGCAACCGGGTGCGGCTCGGGCTCCACTGCCTGCTCGTCCGCGGCCCCTCCTTCACGGCGATGCTCGAGACCGGCATCGGGCGCGGCTGGGACGGCGCGTGGGACGACCGCTACGGCATCCTCCACCCGCCCTCCGTCGAGGAATCCCTCGCGGCGCTGGGCGTCGCCCCCGCCGAGGTCACCCACGCGATCCTCTCCCACCTCCACTTCGACCACGCCGGCGGGCTCGTCCACCTCCCCCGGGCGCGCCTCGTCGCGCAGCGGGGCGAGGTCGAGGCCTTCGCCGCGCCCCCCTCCTTCCATCGCGCGTCCTACGCGAAGCGTCCGCTGCCCCTCGGGGACGCCCTCCTCCTCGACGGGGACGGGGAGCCCCTCCCGGGCGTCGAGGTGCGCCGCACCGGCGGCCACACGCGGGACCACCAGGTGGTCCTCCTCCGGTCGAGGGGGGAGACGCTCGCCTTCTTCGGCGACCTCGTCCCCACGGTGCGCCACCTGCCGCCGCTCTGGACCATGGCCTACGACCTCGTCCCCATGGACGTCGTGGAGAGGAAGGCGGAGCTCCTCGAGGAGGCCGCCGCGGAGGGCTGGTGGGCCCACCTCTACCACGACCGCGACCCGCGCCCGGTCCGCATCGTGAAGGACGGGAAGCGGTTCACCGCCGTGCGCGGCGTCCCGGGGGCGTAGGTGGAACCGGGCCCTTCCCCCCCGCCGCCCGCGGCGGAGGCGGTGCGCCCCCGGATCCCGGGGCTCCTCGTCGCGAGCCTCGCCCTGTCGGGCCTCACCCTCCTCCTGCCCGGCGCCATGGGGCCCGTCGGCCCCTTCCTCGCCGGCGTCCTCGCCTTCCTCGGCCACCGCCGCGTGCGGGCGTCGGGCGGCGCGCTCCGGGGTCCGCGCATCGCCCTCGGCGCCATGACCCTCGCGCTCCTCCTCTTCGCCCTCCAGGCGTGGATGGTGGTGAACACCGCCCCCGCCGCCGCCGCCTTCCGGGAGATGCGCGGCCAGGTCGCCAACGTGGACGCCTGCCTCCGGACGGGGACCGCCGAGGGGGCATGGGACCTCCTCGATCCCGCGGCCCGGACGGGGCTCGACCGGGCCGCCTTCACGGGGGCCCTCCGGGAGGCGATGACGAGGCTCGGCCCCCTCGAGACCCTGGGGGCCGCCGAGGAGGCGGGGGGGGACTGGGACGCGACGGCCGCCTTCCCGCGGGGGGAGCGGGCGGAGCTCCGCCTGGGGCTCCTCCTCCGCCCGGTCTTCCGGGGGGGGAAGGGGATCGTCCGCCTCGTGATCACCGTCCGCCGCGAGGGCCGCCGGGTGACGAGCGGCGTGACGGCCCTCGCGGTGGAGCCGGCGGACTAGAAGTCCATCACCAGCAGGGCGAAGTAGCGGTAGTCGGTGCGCTTCACGTCCCTCGAGCGGTGGGTGTCGTACTCGTGCTCGATGCCGAAGCGGACGTTGAGGGTCCCCTTCTCGTCGAGGCGGACGGAGAGCCCCGCGGAGCTGAGCATGCGGTACTCGGGGCGGTCCGTGAGATCGGGGTAGTACGTGGACTGGAAGGTGAACTCCTTGGAGTCGTCGATCTTGTACTTCGCCTCGACCCCCAGGAGACCCTCGGGGCGGACGTGGTCCTCGCCGCTCCCCCACTCCTTGGTGCCCGACGCGCCGACCCGGATCCCGACGTAGAGGTCGTCCTTCTCGATGAACTTGTAGAGGACGCCGGCGGCGACGTTGCCGCGCTGGCTCCACTCCTGGAACTGGTCGCGGTCGTAGCGGGCCTCGGCGAACCAGCTCCACCGGGGATCGTCCGTGAGCCAGTCCTTCCTGAGCCCCGTCGTGAAACGGCTCTGGGTGGTCTCGCCGCCGCTCTCGGAGAGGGTGTAGCGGGCGTCGAACTTGAGGATGGTCCTCGGCCTCGTCCGCTCGCTGCGGACGCCGGCGATGAAGTTCTTCGAGCGGGTGTTGCCCCCCGCCCCGTTGATGCCGACCTCGAGCTTGGAGACCCACTCGGCCTTGGTCTCCGGCGCCGGCGCTCCGGCGGGGGCGGCGGTCCCCCCGGCGGCGGCCTTCGCCGTGGCGGCCTCGGTCCTGCGGCCCTGCTCCGCGGCGGCCATCTTCTCGGCGTCCGTCACGACGAACTTCACCCTCGCCCGGGGGATGCTGATCTTCCCGAGGACGGGGTGCTCGAGGATGACCACCATGGCGGTCTGCTCGACCACCTTGCCCTCGAGAATCTCGCCCGTCTCGAGACCCACGTCGTCGGCCCGCGCCGCCGCCGCCCCGAGAAGCAGGGCCGCCGCGGCGGCCGCCGTCCTGATGGACTTCCTCATGGTGCACCTCCCCGTGCCGGTGGAACCCGGGGGATTGTCCGCAGACGGGGCCCGGGGCTCAAGTAAGGCGCACCGGGGGGGGCGGAGGGAGGTGTGACCTGTCAATGGGCGTGTTCTCCCGGGCGTTGGGGGCCCCCCGGGGCCGCGGGGCCCGGCACAAAAAGAGCGGCCCCCC
>CAYJMF010000112.1:0-11006 GCA_964370855.1 uncultured Planctomycetota bacterium
AGGCGTCCCTGAACGACGGGACGCCTCCATTCCGGGACCGTTGGAGAGGCGGCGGATTCGAGACGCCTTCCGGAGCCGTGATGGGTTTCCCGGGATCGGGGCTCTGGATCCTGGGGGACGGCGTTCATCGTCCGTGCCTTGAAGTCACCGGAGCTCCTTCGGGGTGCCCGCCGTCCCCTCCTCCCCCGGGTACCGAACCCGCTCCCCCGCACCTCCCCCCCGCCCGCTCCCGTCCTTCCTTCCCGCCGGGGGATCCTGCATGATGGTGCGCTTCCATGGACCCCGACATCCTCCTCCGGCTGCTGGAGATCAACAAGCGCCTCGCCGGCGAGACCGACCTCCCGCGCCTCCTGGAGGCGATCATGGACTCCGTCATCGAGCTGACGGGGGCGCAGCGCGGGTTCCTCATCCTCGTGGAGGACGGCAAGGTCCGGTTCCAGACGGCGCGGAACTTCGGCCGCACCCAGGTGGAGAAGCCGGAGCTCCAGGTCTCCCAGACCGTGGTCCGCACGGTCATACAATCGGGCCGCCCCCTCCTCACGGACAACGCCGCCCACGACCCCCGCTTCGAGGAGGCCGCCAGCGTGACGGCGCTCCGCCTCACGAGCATCCTCTCGGTGCCGCTGCGCGTCCAGGAGCGCCTCCTCGGCGCCCTCTACGTGGACAACGCCGCCCGCCGCGCCGTCTTCGGGGAGAAGGAGAAGGAGACCCTCCAGGTCTTCGCCGACCAGGCGGCCATCACCATCCGGGCGCTCTGGCGCCAGCGGCAGGTGGAGGACATGAACCGGGTCCTCTCCGCCTCACTGGAGAAGAAGTCCGAGGAGCTGGAGCGGGTCGCCCGGGCCCTGGAGCAGACCCCCTTCCGCCACGACTACTCGGAGATCGTCGGCCGCGGCCCCCAGATGAAGGGGGTCCTCCTCCTCCTCGACAAGGTCATCGACACCGACGTGCCCGTCCTCATCCAGGGGGAGAGCGGCACGGGCAAGGAGCTCATCGCGAGGGCCATCCACTACAACGGCCCCCGCAAGACGAAGGCCTTCGTCCCCGTGAACTGCGGCGCCATCCCCGCGACCCTGCTGGAGAGCGAGTTCTTCGGCCACATGAAGGGCTCCTTCACGGGCGCCGTGGAGAACAAGAAGGGGCTCTTCGAGCAGGCCGAGGGCGGGACCATCTTCCTCGACGAGATCGGCGAGATGGACCTCGACATGCAGAAGAAGCTCCTCCGCGTGCTCCAGGAGAAGGAGGTCCGCCCCGTGGGCGGGAAGAACTCCGTGAAGGTGAACGCGCGCCTCATCTGCGCCACCAACAAGAACCTCCGCAAGGAGATGGACGCCCGGCGGTTCCGCGACGACCTCTACTACCGCGTCAGCGTCATCCCCGTGGAGGTGCCGCCGCTCCGGGACCGCCGCGAGGACATCCCCGAGCTCATCGCCCACTTCGCCCGGCGCGCGGCGAAGGAGATGTCGATGACGGAGAAGCGTCTCACCCCCGACGCGATGGAGTGCCTGCAGCGGTGGAACTGGCCCGGCAACATCCGGGAGCTGGAGAACGAGATCCGCAAGGCCATGGCGCTCTCCGACGCGGAGATCACCGCCGACGACCTCTCCCTGGAGATCCAGGGGGACCGCGCAGCGCGGGAGCCGATCATCGGCGGCGTCGCCGCCGGGCAGGCCCCCGACGGCACCCTGAAGGAGACCGTCGAGCGGGCCGAGCGCGCCGCCATCGAGCGCGCCCTCGAGGAGAGCGGCGGCAACCAGACCCGCGCCGCCAAGCGCCTCGGCATCAGCCGCGTCTGGCTCCGCAAGAAGATGGAGCGCTACGGCCTCCTCCCCGCGGGGGACGGCTAGGCCCGCGGGGGACGGCTAGGCCCGCGGGAGGCGCCTCCCGAGGGCGGCCCGGGCCGCGGGGAGCGCGGCGGCGAAGCCCGCGGGAAGGCCGCCGGCGGCGGCGGCGTAGGCGCCGAGCAGGGACTCCCGATCCCGCGGGGGCCACCGGTCCTCGAGGCCTGCGACGAGGTCCGCGAGGTCCCGCGCCTGGAGCGGGCCGCCGCGGGGGGCCGCGCGCATCCTCCCGGAATCCACCTTGAGCACCTGCCAGGGGCCCTCCACGCCCGGCGCCGCCACGAGGTTGCGCGGGACGAGGGAGAGATCGCCGAGCCCCTCGGCGTGCATCCTCCCCGCGGCGGCCCCCGCGGCGGCGGCGAGGCCGGGCTCCGCGTCCCGGGAAGCGAGATCCCTCCCGCCGGCCACCGCCTCGGAGACGAGCACCGCCTCGTCGAGGAGCCCCGAGGTCCGCCGCTCCGCGCAGGCGACGGCGGCGGGGGCGAGCCCGAGGGCGCCGAGGCGGCGGAGCGCTTCGGCCTCCCGCATCGCCCGGCTCGGGGCCGCGAAGGTGGTGCGGAAGAGGCCCCGCAGCTTGGGGGCGAAGCCGCGGTAGGAGTAGACCTTGCGGAAGACGGCGAGGCGGCCGCCGGGGAGGGGGAGGAGGCCGGACTCGGTGACCACCGTGCGCGCACGGGCCACGACGACGGCCCCCTCGATAGCGTGGAGGAGCCGCCACCCCTCCTCGCCCGCGGGGCCGGCGTGACTTCCGTACCAGGTGATGGTCACGGTCACGGAGCCTCGCCCTTCCTCCACCCCCGGGGAATCCGAGCACTCCCTTGACTCCGGCATCGGGGGGGGTATATTCTCTGTAACTCCATGGGCGGAAGAGCGATAGAGCAATCCGCCCGACCCCGGCTCGGCCCGCGAGGCCGAATCGGGGACCTTGGGCGGGCGGGAGGGCGGCGACCGATGGGGACGATCACGAAGAAGGAACTGGTCAACCGGATCTCCGAGAAGACGGGCCAGACGAAGGTGATCACGAAGGACATCATCCAGATGTTCCTCGACGAGATCATCAACGAACTCGGCAAGGGCAACCGCCTGGAGTTCCGCGAGTTCGGCGTGTTCGAGATCAAGGAGCGCGCGGCCCGCAAGGCGCAGAACCCCCGGACCCTCGAGAAGGTCAGCGTCCCGGCCAAGAAGGTCGTGAAGTTCAAGGTGGGGCGGCTCATGAAGGAGCTCGTGGGCATCACGAGCCCCCGCGGCCCCCGCGCCGCCCCCGCACCCGGTTCCCCCCGGCCCGAGGGACTGCCCGAGCCCGTCCCCGGCGAGGAGGAGTAGGAGGGATCCATGGCGGCGCCCCGCGCGCCCGCCGTCGCCGGACTCTTCTATCCCGCCGACGCGCGCTCCTGCGAAGGGGAGCTGCGCCGCTGCGCCGCCGCCGCCCCCGGTGTCTCCGCCTCCGCGCCCGCGGGCGCCCGCGTCCCCGCCGTCCTCGCGCCCCACGCGGGATGGTCCTTCTCGGGCGCCCTGGCCGCCGCCGCCCTCGCCCCCCTCGTCGCCTCGGACCCCGCGACCGTCGTCCTCTTCGGCGCCGATCACTGCGGCCTCCATCGCGGCCCCTCCCTCCACCCGGGCCCGGAGTGGGGGACGCCGCTCGGCCACGTCGCCGTGGACGTCGAGGCCGCCGCGGCCCTGGTCGCGGCGGGGGCGGCGGCGGCGGACCCCGCGGCCCACGGGCCGGAGCACAGCATCGAGGTCCTCGTGCCCTTCCTCCGGCTCCTCCTGCCGCGGGCCCGGATCCTGCCCGTCATCGTGCCCGCCGCGTCCGGCGCCCCGGCCCTGGGGGAGGCCGTGCACGGAGTCCTCGTGCGCCTCCGCCGCAGGGCCGTCGCCGTGGGGTCCACGGATCTCACCCACTACGGGGCCCGTTTCGGCTTCGAGCCCCGGGGACGGGGGGAGGGAGCGCACCGCTGGTCCAAGGAGGAGAACGACGGGGCCTTCCTCCAACGGGCCGTGGCCCTCGACCCCGAGGGCCTCCTCCGTTCGGCCCGGGAGCGCCGCAACGCCTGCGGTCCCGGTGCCGCGGCGGCGGCCGCCGCCTTCGCCCGCGCCTCCGGGGCCAGCCGCGGCCTGCTCCTCGCCCACGCCACCTCGGCGGAGGTGATGGGGGAGCGGGACCCGGAACAGTGGGTCGGCTACGCCGCCCTCGCCTTCGTCGCCTGACCCGCTCCCGACCCGCCCACGAGGGCCCCATACAGTGGCCACGAAGTGGCCACCTAACGCGTTATTACCCAACAGGTTGTGGTTCGTATCCCGTTTCCCTGTCCCCCCCCCGCCGTAGGCTTCCGGTGGCCCGGGAGCGCAGTGGGCCGGAAGGAGGCGGACATGGCGGACCTTCGCGACCTCGGACACGAACTGCCCATCGGTCTCGGCCTGGTCCTCGTGATGGTGATTGCCCTCCTCGTCTGACCGGCTGCTTCCCGCAGCCGATTCGGCCGGGACCACCGGCCGGACCCCTGCCCCGCGGTCCGCCGCGGGCGCACCCTGACAACGGGCCGTTACAGGGCCCACCCGATGTGGATGGTTCGTTTCCTGTCCGCCACGGCCCTCCCCCTCGCATCCCCCGGCGCACGCCGGTCCTCCCGCGGCATGGCGCTTGCGCCTCCCCTCCCCGGCGGACGCGGTTACACTTCGAGAAGTCAGAAACGGAGGGGCGCATGGCGACGGGATTCCGGCAGGAGGGCGTGTCGATGGAATCGGAAATCGTCTTCTGCGAGCGTTGCGGGGTCTCCATCCCCGAGCACGAGATCGCCGCGTCCCGGCAGGCCGCCGGGGGGCGGGACCTCTGTCCCTCCTGCATCGCCCCCGGCGCCTCCGGGGACGGTGACCTCCGGCTCTACTTCTGCGAGAACTGCCGGGTGTCCATCGCCGTCTCCGACGTCCTGACGGGGCAGGCGAAGCCCGAGGGCTCCGGCTACCACTGCGCCGTCTGCTCCCAGGGAACCCCCGCGGAGCGGGTGGCCCGGCGCACCGCCGTGGAGCGGGAGATGGCCGCCGTCGGGCTCCCCGCGCCGGGGAACCGGCCCGCGGGCCAGGCGCCGCTCTACTTCTGCGACGGCTGCAACGCCTCCATCCCCGCCACGGCCGTGGCCACGGGCCGCGCCCTCGTCGAGGGGGGGAGGACCTGGTGCGAGACCTGCCGCCCCCGCCGCGCCCGGGGCGGGGGCGCGGGCTTCCTGCCCGTGGCCGCCGCGGCCCTCCTCGCCGCCGGGGCCACGGCCGCGGTCTTCATCGTCATGGATCGCCAGGAGCGGGAGCAGGCGCGGAAGAGCGCCGTCGCCGCCGAGGACCCCCTCGCCCGCATCCGGCAGGACGTCCGGTCCGCCCGGGAGGACGCCTCCATGGCCCGCGGCGAGGTCGCCGACCGCGCCGATCGGATCGAACGGGATCTGGAGCGGCGGGTGGAGGCCCTGCGGGCCGACATCAAGGCCGCCCGCGAGGCCGCGGACCGCGCCTCCGCCGCGGCGGCGACGGGCGGGACGGAGCGGTTCCAGCGCATCGAGACGCGCATCGGCGAGCTCGAGGAGGAGTTGACCGCGGGCCTCCAGGCCGTCGTGGAGCGCGTCGACCGCGTCGCCGCGAAGGCCGATGCCGCGCCCCCGGCGGGGTCCGGTCTCGAGCCGCCGGCGCCGCCCGGCCCCCCCGCCGCTCCCGAGGCCGGTCCCGGGGCCGGGGATCCCCCCCCGGCGGGGCTCGGCCCCGACGCGGCGCGCACCGTCCTCCAGTTGAAGGACAAGGCCGCCGAGGCCCGCTTCGCCGCGGCCATCGAGCTCGGCAAGCTCGGCGAGAAGGCGGTCTGGCCCCACCTCGTGGAGGCCCTCCGCAAGGACGACGACCCCTTCGTGCGCCGGGCCTGCTGCCGCTCCCTCGGTGAGCTGAAGGCCTTCGAGGCCATCCCGGCCCTCGTGGACGCCCTCTCCGACGGGGAGGAGTACGTCGCGAAGCAGGCCTCCATGGTGCTCAGGGAGATGTCGGGGCAGGACTTCGGCTACAAGCAGAACCAGCCGAAGGGGGAGCGGAAGAAGGTCGCCGACCGCGCCCGCAAGTGGTGGGAGGAGAACAAGGCGCGCCTCGCACCCGGCGCGGAGTAACTCCTCTTCGACTTGCGGGTCGACTTGCGGGTCGACTTGCGGGTCGACTTGCGGGGCCGCTACGACTTGCGGCAGTAGAGCAGGAGGTTCGCCACGCCCGGGTCCCCGGCGTTCTCGCCGGAGGAGACGGGGTACTGGCGGCGACCCACGATCTCCAGCCCCGAGCGGATCACCTCGCCCATGACCTCGCCGCCCTCGACGACGAGGAGGTCGTTCTGGGTCCGCTTGCGCTTGCGGGTGGCCTTGGCCTTGCGGCCCACGGCGACCTGGGTGGCGTTGAGCAGGAAGACCCCCCCCGGCAGGAGCAGGCGCCGCACGAGGTCGAGGAACCGGCGGCGCTCCCTCTCCGACCGCGTCGGGTCGAACTTCCGTGGGTCGGACTTGCGGGAATCCCCCTTCTGCGGCGCCCCCGGCACGGAGGCCAGGGAGCGGAAGAACCCGCGGTCCGAGGCGAGGCCGAAGGATTCGGCGGGCAGGAGGGTCGCGCTCTCGTAGACCTCGCCGATCATGAAGTCCACGTCCCGGCTGTTGAGCCAGGCGCGCTCGCGGGCGAGGCCGATGCTGTTGCGGTCGGAGTCGAGGCCCGTGACGCGGTACCCGCGCTCGGAGAGGAAGACGGCCTCCTCCCCCTTGCCGCAGCCGAACACCACCGCCCGGCAGCTCCGCGGGACGTAGTCGAGGGACATGAAATCGTGGAGGTAGGTGTAGTCGTAGTCCCCCTCGGGGAAGCGGGGGCCGAGCCGCGAGGGGATGGCGGCGGGGGCCATAGCCGCGGGTGCCATGGAGGCGGGAACCGGGGGGGCCTGGATGGTCGCCACGGGCGAGTTCGACAGCGTCTCGAGGACCGGTTCCGTCCGCCGGGAGGCGGGACGGGAGGAGCGGCGCGCCGGGGCGGCGGGGCGAACGGCGGTCCCGGCGCCGGCGAGGGGCCTTCCCGACGGAGTCCGGCTCCTGCCTCCCGCCTTGAGAGGGCTCGAGGCCCCGCTCCTCGACTGTTTGTTCGGCTTGCCTGTCATGACGGTGGTCCCGATCCCCATCCCGTGGATGAACCCATTTCGACGATCTGCGGCGGCGGGATTCTACAGGGAAGGGGGGAGGGACTCAACGTAAATGCACCAGAGAAGATCGGTTAAAATCCCGCACTTCGGAAACACGCACCACACCTAACGATGCAACATACTGCAATATAACACGTTGCATTTGCATCTCTGAATAGGATACACTCCCGGGCCCCCAGTCAGCCGGACCCCTGTACACTCCCTGTACGGGTTACGGGGGGGGCAAAGCCCCCCCCGTAACCCCACGGAAGAGCCGGTACCTCCTGTAGGGGCGGCACCCCACGGTCTCCAGCATGCGGGTGACGG
This sequence comes from uncultured Planctomycetota bacterium, assembly GCA_964370855.1. Classification (GTDB taxonomy): domain Bacteria; phylum Planctomycetota; class JAJSAM01; order JAJSAM01; family JAKLKS01; genus JAKLKS01. Next base: position 7,342 of record CAYJMF010000112.1, read on the forward strand.
CCGTGTTCCGCTCCAGGGTCCAGGAGCACTCCGCCGCGGGGTAGCCCTTGGGCACCCCCCGGCGGATGGTCTCGAGGTAGAGGGCCGCCTCGATGCCCTGGCCCCGGGCCTCGGGCACGACCCCGAGGGCCACCACCCGGAGGAGGTGGATCCGCCTCCCGTACCAGAGGGCCTTGATCCAGCCGAAGGGGAGTAGGGAGCCGCCGAGCCGACGGAGGACCTGGTTGTAGTCGGGAAGGGCCAGGGAGAAACCGAGGGGGCGCCCCTCCCGCTCCACGAGGAAGACGACCTCCGGGTCGAGGATCCGCCGGAGGTCGTCGGCGGAGAAGCGGAACTCCTCGTCGGTCATGGGGACGAAGCCCCAGTTGGCCTCCCAGGCCCGGTTGTAGACCTCCCGGACGAGCTCCAGCTCCTCCTCCAGCCGGTCCATGCGGATCGTCCGCAGGCTCCAGCCGTACCGGGAGCGGGCCCGCTCCGTGACCCGGGCCATGCGCGCCACGTCCCCGAGCTCCTCCGAGGAGGCCCACCAGGCCAGCAGATCCTCGACCGGCTCGAGGCCCGCCCCCCGGAGCAGCCCCTCGTACCAGGGGGGGTTGTAGTTCATCATCAGGACCGGGGGGCCGTCGAAGCCCTCGACGAGGAGCCCGCACTCCTCGTTGGTGGAGTAGGAGGCGGGGCCGAGGAGGGCGTCGCACCCCCGGGCCCGGAGCCGCTCCCGGGCGGCGTCGAGGAGCGCCCGCGCCGCCTCCGGGTCCTCCTCGCACTCGAACCAGCCGAACCAGGCCGTCCGGTCCCCCCGGAACTCCTCGGACCGGAGGTTGCGGACCGCGGCGACGCGGCCCACGTCCCGGCCCCCGCGGCGGGCGACGAGGTGGTCCACCTCGGCGTGGCGGAAGAAGGGGTTGCGGGCGGGGTCGGTCCGCTTGAGGAAGTCGGACCGGAGGAGGGGGACGTGGTTGCCGTCCCCGGCGTAGTGCGCGGTCCCCGCGGCGAGGAAGCGGAGGCGGTCGGATTTCGAGAAGGAGAGGGGGAGGACCTCGAGAGCACCGCCCCTCGCGCCCCTCGAGGCAGGGGGGGGAGCCACCGCCGCGGCCCTACTTCCGGACGGCGCCCGCCTCGTGGGACCTCGCCTTGATGGCGTCGAGGGCGGGACGGAGCCGGCGGAACACCTCGATCACCTGGTCCAGCTCCCGGTCCGTGTGGGTGGCCATGTAGGAGGTGCGGATGAGGCACTCCCCCTCGGGCACGGCCGGGGGGATGACGGGGTTGGTGAAGATCCCCTCGTCGAAGAGGAGCTTCCAGAAGGCGAAGGTGTCCATGACCTCGCCCACCTGGGCGGGGACGATGACGGACTCGGAGCCGTTGGTGTCGTAGCCGAGGTCCGAGAGGGCCACCTTCATGCGATCGGCGTTCCTCCAGAGGCGGACGCGGCGCTCCGGCTCCTCCTCGAGGATGGAGAGGGCCGCCAGGGCGGAGGCCGCCGAGGCGGGGGTGATGGCGGCGGAGAAGATGAGGGCCCGCGCCGTGTGCTTGATGTAGTGGATGACCTCCTCGCGGCCGGAGATGAAGCCGCCGAGGGAGGCGAGGGACTTGGAGAAGGTCCCCATGACGAGGTCCACGCGATCCTCGAGGCCGAAGTGCTCCGCGGTCCCGCGGCCGCCGTCGCCCATGACGCCGATGCCGTGGGCGTCGTCCACCATCACGCAGGCGTCGTACTTCCCGGCGAGGTCCACGATGGAGGGCAGGTCGCAGAGGTCCCCGCGCATGGAGAAGACGCCGTCGGTGACGATGAGCTTGCCCTGGTCCCTCGGCACCGAGGCGAGCTGGCGCTCGAGGTCGGCCATGTCGTTGTGGCGGTACTTCCGCATGCGCCCGAAGGCGAGGCGGCAACCGTCGAAGATGGAGGCGTGGTTCTCGCGGTCGCAGAAGACGATGTCGTCCTTGCCCACGAGGGTGGAGATGACGCCGAGGTTCACCTGGAAGCCGGTGGACATGGTGAGGGCGGCCTCGCGGCCCATGAACCGGGCGAGCCGATCCTCGAGCTCCACGTGGAGGTCGAGGGTCCCGTTGAGGAACCGGGAGCCGGTGCACCCGCTGCCGTACTTCTCCACGGCGCGGATGGCGGCCTCCTTGACGCGGGGATCCTGGGTCAGGCCGAGGTAGTTGTTGGACCCGACCATGATGAGGCGGCGGCCGCCGATCAGGACCTCGGCGGCCTCGTTCTGCTCGATGGGGTGGAAGTACGGGTAGACCCCGGCGGCCATGATCTCCCGCGCCCGGGTGAACTGCCCGCACTTGTCCAGGAGACCCAAGGCCTCGCTCCTTCCGGGGGGGACCCCGCCACGGCAGGCTCCCCGACTCGCAAGCTCGTTCGTCCGCTTCCGGTTCCGGGGACTCCGCCCGGGACGCGATCGACCCCCCCCCGGGTGAGTCCGGGTCCGGGGGCGGGCAACCGGCGGGCGCATCATACACGGGCCCACGGCGGCAATCGGGGGATTCCTGCGGACCGGGAGTTTCGGGGAACGGGGGTCACAGGGGCGGTTTTCCGTGGGGGAGCGCGGAACCGGGGTCACTCTCCCCCCGTGCGGATCCTGCTCACGGGGGGTACGGGCTTCGTCGGGGGCCACGTGGCCGGGCGCCTCGCGGCCCGGGGACACGGGATCCGGGCCCTCACCCGGGGCCGGGACGACGGCGGCGTTCTGGCCGCCGCGGGGGCGGAACTCCATCGCGGGACCCTCGAGGACGGGGAGGCGCTCCGGGGGGCCGTCGCCGGGATGGAGGTCGTCGTCCACGGGGCGGGGCTCATCAAGGCGCGCCGCCCGGCGGAGTACCACGCGGTCAACGCCGCCGGGACGGAGCGCCTGCTGGAGGCGTGCGCCGCCGCCGACCCCCCGCCGCGCCGCTTCGTGCTCGTCTCCTCCCAGGCGGCCCAGGGCCCCTCCCCCGGGGGGCGGCCCCTCGTCGAGGGGGATCCCCCGCGGCCCGTCTCCCACTACGGTCGCTCGAAGCTGGCCGGGGAGGAGATCGCCGGCCGGTTCCGGGACCGCATGCAGGTGGTCGTGGTCCGGCCCCCCGCGGTCTACGGGCCCCGGGACCGGGAGACCCTGGAGTTCTTCCGCATCGCCAGGGCCGGGGTGCGGGCCCGCTTCGCCTTCGGGGATCTCCGGCTGGTGCTCGTGCACGTCGAGGATCTCGCCGCCGGCATCATCGCGGCGGCGGAGGTCCCCGGGGCCGCGGGGGGGACCTTCGCCCTCTGCCATCCCGAGGTCGTGACCTTCGGGGGGGTGGTGGAGACCATGGGCCGGGCCCTCGGCCGGAAGGGGTTCCCCCTGCCGGTCCCTCGCGCCGCGCTCTGGGCGGCGGCGGCGGGCCACGAGGCCCTGGCGGTCCTCACGCGGGGGATTCCCCTCCTCTCCTTCGACAAGGTGCGGGAACTCACGGCGGAGGCCTGGACCGCGGATCCCGGGGCGGCCCGGCGGGTGCTCGGGTGGGAGGCGGGGATTCCCATGGAGGAGGGGATCCCGGCGACGGCGGGGTGGTATCGGGAGAAGGGGTGGTTGTAGTTGCGGGGGTGGGGGGCGAGGGGCGAAAGTCGCCTCCGGCGGTTGCGGCCCCGGTTGTACGGGGGGGGGGGGGGGGGGGGGGGGGGGGGCCCCGGCGGGCCC
>CAYJMF010000112.1:11016-14416 GCA_964370855.1 uncultured Planctomycetota bacterium
GGTCCGGTCCGAAGAGGATCGGACCGGACCCGATCGAAACGGGCGCGTTGGACGTCAACGGAGGGGCGGGGGATCCGGGGAGGCTTCCGGCGATGCGGGGGGATTGCCGGGATCGGGGACATGGATCGGGGGGGACGGCGGTCACGGGTCGTGGCTTGGGGAATCGGGAGGTCGGGAGGTGCGCCGCGTCCCACCCTCCATCTCATCCCTCTCCTCTCCTCTCCTCCTGCCCCTTCCCCGTGTTCACTGGAATCGCCCGCTCTCCCCCCATTCCATGGGCCAGCGAACCCGCACCCCGCTCCCGGGGAGCCACGGGATCCCACGTCGGGCCTCCTCCCCTCCACGCCCGGAAACGCAACATCGGGGGGGCAACATCCTTCTCGCCCCCCCCCGCCCCCCCCCCCCCCCCCGTTTGTGGCGCTTCCGGGCGAACCGCCCATGCCGAGCCCCCTCGAATCGGCGACGAACCGCAAGGTCCCACGGCCCCGCAAATCCATCCACCCCCTTCCCTCCTGTTACGATGGTCCTTCCCCGATGCGCGCTCCCTTCCTCCGGACCGCCCCCTCGCTTCTCCTCCTCCTCCTCGGCGGACTTCTCCTCGCCGGGCCGGCGACTCCGGCCGCACGGGCGCAGGATGCCCCTCCTCCCCCCGCGGCCCCTGACAACCGGTTCTTCCCCAAGGAGATGGAGGACGCCCTCAAGGCCATGGGGGGTGCGGACCCCGAGGACTCCTTCACCAACGGGCTCGCCGTCCTCGCGCGGCTCCGGTTCCGCGACGGGGCGACGGAGCCGATGCGGAAGGACGCCTTCCCTCCCGTCCTCGAGGCGGCCCTCTCGACGAGACTCGAGCACGTCGCCTCCTTCGCCGCCGAGATCCTCGCGGGCCTCGACCTCCCGCGGCTCGCGACGGAGGCGTCGAAGTCCGTGGACGGGGAGACCGACGCCCAGCGGCTCTTCAACGCCGCGGTCCTCCTCGAGGAGTGCGCGGTCCCCGCCGAGGGGGCGGACAAGGCCCCGGATCCCGTGGACGCCCTGGTGAAGCTCGCGGGGAAGGGGAACGAGGCCGTGCGCACGCGGGCCGTGGAGGCCCTCGGCGAGGTCGCCTCGCTGCGCCGCGGCGCGCCGGAGAAGGTGCGGGAGCGGGCCGCGGGCACGGTCCTCTCCGTCTACGGAGGTGCGGGGAAGAACTCGAAGCTGCGCAACGTCTGCGCCGTGGCGCTCGGGAAGATCGGCCACAGGAAGGCCCTCGGCGCGCTCCTCCAGGGCCTCGGGCAGACCGACGGGAAGCACGGCTACTTCGCCGCCCTGGCGCTCTCCTGGCTCGAGCCCGCCTCCCCGGGCTCCTCCGATGCCTCCGCCTTCGCGTCCCTGCAGTCCTACTCCCCCTCGGGGGGGGACTCCCTCGAGGCCTGGGCCAAAGCGCTGGACGCCTGCGCCCGGGAGGAGAACATCGAGAGCCTCGTCTCCACCCTCTCCTCGGGGGGCAAGCCCGAGGCGAGGGAGGCGGCCGCCGCCGCCCTCGGGCGCCTGCTCCCCGCCCTCCCCTCCCCGGATCCCGGGGGAGAGCCGGCGGGGGCCACGGACGCCGAGAAGGAGCGGAGCGCGCTCCGGGCGAAGGCGGGGGCGGTGCTCTTCGATCGCATGGTGGGGGACCCCTCCACCTACGTGCAGTGGGCCTGCTTCCACGCCCTCGGGCGGGCCGGCGGCCCCTGGCTCGGGGAGAACGCCCTGAAGCTCCTGCGCAGCCCCAACCCGGACAACGCCGCCCGGGCCATCCACCTCTGCGGCGACTGGAAGGTGGCGGCGGCGGCGAAGGTCCTCGGGCCCGGCATCTTCGCCATGAAGGACGAGCTCATGCGCCGCCGCGTCGCCGTGGAGTTCTGGCGCATCGGGGACGCCGACGCCATACGGGAGTTCGAGGGCCGGCTGCGGGAGACCAAGGGCGGGGTCCCCTTCGCGCGGGGCTGCGACGCCCTCGGCTCCCGGCGGAACCCGGAGGCCTTCAAGTTCGCCCTGGAGCTCCTGCGGTCCACCCGCGAGGGGAGCCCCGAGCAGTTCGCCGTGGAACTGTGCCTCGAGAAGATGACGGGCCACTTCTTCGGCCCCTACCCGGGGGTCTGGAACAAGTGGTACGAGAAGAACCCCCAGTTCTTCTCCCCCCGGCAGGCGGCCATCGAGCGGGAGAAGTGGCGCGAGGAATTCGACAAGGAGAACAAGGGGTTCCGCCAGACGAAGGAGACGGAGAAGGCGGTCCAGATGGGGCTGGAGTACCTCGCCCGCCACCAGGACCAGGACGGCGCCTGGGACCCCCAGGGGTTCCGCGCCCGCTGCGATCGCCAGCCCTCCTGCTCCGCCTCCACGGGGACCCGGGTGCAGGAGGACCCCTCGGGGCGCACGGGCATCGCGGTCCTCGCCTTCCTCGGCGCCGGCTACACATCGGACTCGGGGAAGTTCAAGACCGCCATCCGCCGGGGGCTCGAGTACCTCATGGCCCGCCAGCAGGTGCACGGCGACTACCTGACCAACGACCTCATCGGCGGCTACAACAGGCCCATCGCCCTCCAGGCCTACGCCGAGGGGTACACCGCCACCCACGATCCGCGCTACCTCCCCTTCGTGGTGAAGGGCGTGGACTTCCTCACCCAGATCCAGAACTCCATCGGCGGGTGGCGCTACCGGGTCGAGGTGCAGACGAGCGACTCCTCCGTGGCGGCGTGGATGCTCTTCGCCATGAAGGGGGCCGAGAAGGCCGGCGTCGAGGTCCGGCCCGTCGTCTACGAGGGCTGCCGCATGCTCTTCGAGCGCTACTCCGTGCGGGTGCCGAAGGACGGCCCCCGGGAGGATCTCGTGGACATCGACCCCTCCTACGGCTTCGAGGTGGGGACCGGCTCCACCTACGAGTTCCGCACGGGTTACCAGGACCAGGCCTACGCGCCCACCCACGCGACCACGGCGCTGGGGCTCATGTCCCACATCCTCCTCGGCTTCCGGCGCTCCCACCCCTTCTGCATCGGGAGCGCCAACCACATCGTGGACAAGCAGATGCCCGAGGTCCCGAAGGACGGCAACTGGGACAAGCTCAACATCAAGCAGGAGTACCCCATCTACTTCCTCTACTACGGGACCCTGGCCATGCACCAGATGGGGGGGAAGTACTTCCGCGAGTGGAACGCCCAGGTGCGCGCCATGCTCCCGGGCACCCAGATCAAGGAGGGCTGTTCGCGGGGCTCCTGGCAGGGGAAGGCCCTCGACGGCATCTTCGGCTCCATCTACACGACGGCGACGGGCGTGATGACGATGGAGACCTACTACCGCTACCTCCCCGTCCTCCAGGATTGAGGCGGGGAGAGGCGGGGACGTTCTCAAGTTATAAAGTTATTCCACGCCCCCCCCCTCGAGG
>CAYJMF010000113.1:0-14322 GCA_964370855.1 uncultured Planctomycetota bacterium
CGGATTGGCTGCTGCATGACCACCCCGCCCTGGGCGGCCGCCCGGCCTACCAGCACTGGCTGCTGCCCGCGCTGACGGCTTTGGTGATCGGCGTTCCGCTCAACCAGCTGCCCGCAGGCGTGGGCTGGTGGGTTGGCCTGGCGGCAGGCGGTTTGGTGCTGGCGCTGGTCCTGGTCGCCGAATATATCGCCGTCGACTCGCAGGATGTGCGCCAGCCATTGGCCGCGGCCGGGCTGACGGCGGTCTCGTTTGCCGTGTACCTGGTTCTGGCCGGGGCGCGGGGCCCCCGGGGGGGGGGGGCGGGGGGGGTGGGGGCGGGGGGGGGCGGGGGGGGGGTGGGGGGGGGGGCCGGGGGGGTGGGGGGGGGCCCCGCGGCCATGGCCCACGGCGACTTCGCGGCCGCGGAGCGGGCGCTGGCCGCGAGCCTCGCCGCCTACGACCGGCTTCCCCGGAACCCGGTGGTGCTCAACAACGCCGCCCTCGTGGCGGGCCAGCTCTCCAACCTCACGGGGCGGGTCGAGTCGCTCGAGGACGCGGGCCGGCGCCTGCGCGACGCGCTGGCGGAGATGCCGACCAACATCGTCGTCCTCATGAACACCGCGCAGACGCTTTCGGCCATCGGATGGGTGCGGAGCCTGGACGGCGGGATCGACCTCAGGCTCGGGGTCCAGGGGCTCCGCGACATCCGCCACGACGATGCCGCGGGGCTGGAGAGGATCCGCGCGGCGGCCCGCGCGAGCGACGAGATGCGGGAGGCCCTCCGGCTCCTCGACAGGGGCCTCGGCCTCGTGCCGGGGAACGCCGACCTGGTCGACACGTGCGCGGGCCTCGCGGGCGATCTCGGCGACGTCGCCCGCCTGAGGGAGCTGGTCGCCCTCGTGTCGAGCCACCCGCCGGACACGGAGCCCGGCCGGGCGGCGTATCTCGCCTCGAGGGCCCGCGCCGCCGACCCGGCGCCCGCCAGGGGCTTCCTCGCGACGGCGCGGGCGCACCTCGACGGCCTCGGTCCCGGGACGAACGACCGCGACCGGTCCGTCGTCGCGGTCGCCTGCGTCCAAGCGGCGGGTGGTGCCTGGTTCCTGGGTGTCGACGTCGATCTCGCCGCGCTCGACGCCGACGCCCGGCGGTTGCACGCGGATTTCCCGTCGAGCGCGACGCGCACCGCCGAGCGCATCACCGCGGCGCTCCTCGTCCACCGCGCGTTGTGCGCGTCCAATCCCCGCTACGCGCGCGAGGCCGGGAGCGCGGGCCCGTCCGTCGGTCCCGAGGGCCTGCTCGCGGAGGCCCTCTACCGCGACGCCTCCCTCCGCGACGCCGTCCGCGCGTCGGCGGACTTCGTCCGCCTCGTCGATCTCATCGAGGAGTCGGACCGGAAGTTCCCGGGCGAACTCGGCGGGATCTCCCGCGGCCTGCTCTGGGCGGCCGGCCGCCGTCCGCTGGAGGTGCCGGCGGGACCGGGGGGCGTCGAGCCGGACTGGGCGCTCCAGGGTCGCGTTCTCCACGCCACCTCCCCGTACGCGGCGCGGGTGTCCATCGGTCGCGCGTGGACGCTCCGTGTCCTGGGGAAGCCCGACCGCGCGGAGGAGGTGCTCCGCGAGTGCGTCCGCCTCGGCGGCGCGATCCCGTACCTCGAGTAGGGGATGCGCGGGAGGCCGGAAGTTCTAGCCCCCTCGTCCCGACCGGACGCGCCGCCGCAGCCCCCCCGCGTGATAGAGTCCCCGGCATGTCCACGGACCCGGCCGTCACCCTGCGGGCCATCGCGCGGGTCTCCGCGCGGGAACTCCTGCTGATCGCCGCCAGCAAGGGAGAGGGGGATTCCATGCCGGAAGGCGCCGACAAGGTGCGGGCGCTCCTCGACGTGGTCCGGGTGCTGGAAGGCAGGAAGGCACCCTACGCGTTGATCGGAGGCGTGGCCGTCGGCCTCCATGCCGGCGTCCCGAGGGCCACGGTGGACACCGACCTCGCCGTCCGCACGGACTTCCGCACGGCCGCGACGATCCGGGCCGTGGTGGACGCCGGTTTCGAGCTGCGGGGGGAGCACCCGCACAGCGTCAACTTCCGCCACTCCAGCGGGGAGCCGGTCCAGTTCGCGTTCGACGTGGCCTTCGACCCGATGATCGACCGGGCCGAGGAGTTCGAGTTCGAGGGAGCCACGATCCGCATCGTCTCGAAGAGGGACCTCGTCGCGATGAAGCGCCTCGCGGCCGAGGATCCCGCGCGGCGGCGGAGCAAGGCGCTGCGCGACAGGGCGGATGTCGAGCTCCTGAGCGGGGACGCGCCGGATCCGGACGAGGGCTGGTAGCGGGCGAAGCGGGCAAGGGGAGGGGGCGATGGAATTCCTGGCGGATCTCTGGATGCCGATCGTGGCGTCGGCGGTGGTCGTCTTCGTGATCAGTTCCATCGTCCACATGGTCCTGCCGATCCACAAGGGGGACCACGGGCGGCTGCCCGACGAGGAGGCGGTGCTGGACGCCCTCCGCAGGGCGGCCCCGGCCCGCGGCTCCTACACGTTCCCGGGCTGCGCCTCCATGAAGGAGATGGGAACCCCGGAGATGAAGGCGAAGTACGAGAGGGGGCCCGTCGGCTTCCTCACTGTCCTTCCCAACGGACCCTGCACCGTCGGGAGGAGCCTCGTCCAGTGGTTCCTCCTGTCCCTGGGGATCTCGGTGCTCTCGGCCTACGTCGCCCACCACGCCCTCCCGCACGGAGCGGCGGCGGCGGCCGTGGTGCGCATCGCGGCGTCGGTGGCCATCGCCGGCTACGCCCTCGGGGCGGTGCAGGACTCCATCTGGAAGGGCGTCCCGTGGCGCGTCTCGGCGAAGTACTTCCTCGACGGCGTCGTCTACGGGCTCGCCACCGGGATCACCTTCGGGATGATGTGGCCGGCCTAGGAGGCCGCACCGCCGGGGGACGCCGGGTCATCTCGCCGACCCCCGCCTCGTCTCCCCGGCGGCAGGCAGGCCACGACGCCGTCGGCGGCGGGGACCTCGGGGCCCGCAGGCCCCCCGGCCGCGACGATCCGGTGGAAGGCCGAGATGTCGGCGGGGTCGAAGGAGATCGGTCCGCCGAACTCCCCCCCGCCGTCCCGCGGCCGCTCCCTCGATGAAACGCGGCGGGTCCGGCCGACCACCGGGGCCACCTCCAGGACGAGAGGGCCCGATGCCGCGACGAGATGAACGGCGGGGATTCCGGTTCCGGCGAGGGCGACCGGCCCGAGGGTGATGGTGCCGAACTCCGGCGGGGGGACGCCGAGGCTGCGGATCGCGGCGGACAGGACCGGGAGCGGGACGGCGACGGCCACCGGGATGAGCACGGGGAGGAGCGCCCTCGCCGGCCGTCCCCGGAGGCCCGGCGGGGGGAGGATCGGGAGGAGGCCCGGGACGAGGGCGAGAAGGGGGACCTCCTGCCGGCCGGGGCCGGAGAACCGGGCCAGCAGGGCGACGCGGGAGTCCGCGAGCTCCCCCGAGGCCACGGGGAGGATCGCGGCGAGGGCGTCCGCCTCCCCGCCGACGGCGAGCGCCGTCCCGTGCTCCAGGAGGGTGCCGAGCCGGATCCGGACCCCGTCGAGCATCGCCTCGGTCCGGTGCATGCTCCCGGCGAGGGCGCGACGGCCCTCCCGCCGGGCGGAGGCGCGGATCCGCTCCTCGAGGAGGAGCCCGATCTCCGCGTGGAAGGAGCGGAGGCTCTCGAGGAAGGCGGCCAGCGGGAGCGTCGGGAGCCGGACCGTGACGGCCGACGGTCCCCGCGGGGCGACGGCGGGGATCTCCAGGGTCGGCGGCGACGTCCGGCCGAACAGGCGCGCGACCACGACGAGCACCGCCGCCGGGTCGGAGCACATCGCCGCGACGGGGATCTGCCCGGAGCCGTCGTCGATGCTCTTCGCGTCGGAACCGCGCCGGGAGGAGGAGAGGAGGAGGACGGGCACGCGGCGGAGCGTCTCCTCGGCCCGCACGCGCACGGTGAACTCCTCGGCGTCCATCCCGGCGGCCAGGGTGCCGACGATGACCAGGTCCGGGGGCGACTCGAGCGCCATCGCGAGGGCCCCCGCCCCGTCGGTCTCCTCGCGGGTGTCGTAGCCGGCGCGCCGAAGGAGGGCCGCGAGCTGGCGGCGGTCGGCGACCCGGGCGCCGACGACCAGGATCGAGGGGACGCGGAGCCGGGGCCGGGCCGGGAGCGGATCCCGATTCCCCCGGGGAGGGGAGGAGGGCGCGGCGGGGACCGGGGAGCCGTTTCGGCGCATCGTGCGGGGACCTCGGGACAGGGCCCCAGCGTAGGCGACGGGCGGTTCGCGGTCTCTGGGGTGGTTCCCTACCGGGTGACGGGGGGCGGGAGGTCCGGGTCGCCGCTCAGTGCCGGAGGGAGAGGTCCAGGGCCGCCGCCTCGCGGAGGAGGGCCGCGACGGCGGGCCGCGCGGCGTCGGCGGCGGAGGCGACGGGGACGTACCGCTTGGAGAGGCGGTTCCCCTGGAGGAGGCCCCCGGGATCCTGGAGGCGGACGCCGTGGATGAACTCCAGCCGCACGGCGCCGCGCTTCACGGTGACCTGGCAGACCGCCCCGCGGACGCGGCCGCCGACGTCGGGGCGGTGCCAGGAGAGGCTGCCCCAGGCCAACGTCTCATCCGTCCCGGGGGCCGCCCGGCGGATGGCCTCCCGGAGTGCCGCCACGATCCCCCGGGGCCCGGCGGGGAGCCTTCCGAGGAAGGCCGCGGGGTCGTCGGCGCTTCCGCCTCCCCGCCCGGCGAGGGAGGGGGGAGGCCTCACGGTCCGCCCTTCTCCCCTCCGCGCCGTCCGCGGAGGAGCCCGTCGAGCCAGCGGGCCAGCGGGTCGCCGAGGAACGTCATGAGGACGCCGGTCCCGGCCCCGGTCAGCAGGCCCTCCCGGAGATCGTCCCCGAATCCCCGCCCGTCCCCGAGGATCCACTTCCCGAGGGGGAAGAGCGCGCCGAACAGGACCGTGAACGTCAGCACGTTGGCGATGAGGCGGACGGGGAGCCCGAGCTCCCCCTTCCGCGGGTCGTCGGCCATGGACGGGATCGTACCTCCCCGGGCCGGTCAGGCCTTCCCCCGGGGACGTCTCGCCCTCCGCGGCCCGGAGGGGCCGCCCCCTCCGTGCGCCGCCGCCTCGGCGGCGCGCAGCATCTCCTCGGCCAGGGCGGCCTCCTTCCGGGCGGCCGCACCGGCCTGGGCCATCCTCGGGGACCCGGCCGCGTCGCCGCCGTACTCGTGGGCCGTGGCCGCCCACGTGACGGCGTGGATCGCGTGCTCGTGGCACTTGACCGCCCACACCGCGGTCCTCCGCAGGGCCGGCACCGTGGCCGCGTCCGCCACGACCCGCCAGGCGGCGGAGGCGCAGGCCGCGGCTCTCGCGGCCAGAATCCTCACCTCGTCCGCGCCGTCTTCCTTCCCCGTCATGGATGACCTCCGAAGTGGCAGGTGTCCCGGGCGCCCCCGATGGGCGGGGGCATGGTACCGGAGGGGGAGGACGAGCGCGACCGCGAACCGGAGGATCACCCGTCCGTTCCCGGAAGTACGCCCCCCCCGGCTTGCTCTCCCGTCATGGAGCGGTAGGATGCCTCCGGAAGTGGAGTGTGTCGCCGCAAGAGAGAAAGGAGGCGTGGCCGTGGCCAAGGTGAATCCGATTCCGGAAGGGTGCGAGGGGATCATCCCCCACATCATCGTGAAGGGCGCCGTGGACGCGATGGAGTTCTACAAGAAGGCCTTCGGCGCGGAGGAGGTCATGCGGATGCCGGGCCCCGACGGCCGGCTCATGCACGCCGAGTTCCGCGTCGGGAACGCCCTCGTCTACCTCTGCGACGACTTCCCCGAGATGTGCGGCGGGCAGGCCCGCAACCCGAAGGCGCTGGGCGGGTCCCCGTTCAACATCCACCGCTACGTCCCCGACGTGGACGCCGTCGTCCAGAGGGCCGTCGCCGCAGGGGCCGTCGTGAAGATGCCCCCGACGGACATGTTCTGGGGCGACCGCTTCGGCGTCGTCGAGGACCCCTTCGGCCACCAGTGGGCCTTCGCGACCCACAAGCAGGACCTCTCCCCGGAGCAGATGAAGAAAGCCATGGACGAGGCCTTCGCGGAGGGACCCCCGAAGTAGCCGGCGTCGGGGGGGGGGGGGGGGGGGGGGGGGCCCCCCCCCCCCCCCCCCCCCCCCCCCCCCCCCCCCCCCCCCCCCCCCCCCCCCTCCGCGGGGGGGGGGGGGGGGGGGGGGCCCCCCCCCCCCCCCCCGCCGCCGCCTTCGCCACCTCCTTCGCCACCTCGGCGATGGAGCGGCGCGCCATCTGCACGACGTTCTCCCCCTTGTAGAGGAGCGACACCCTGTGGTCGAGCTGGGTGGAGCCCCAGACCACCACCACGTCGGCCCACAGGAGGTCGGCGGCGGCCTGGCCGCGGGTGCGGGAGACGGTCCCGTCCACGAGCTTGAGCTCCATGGCCGCGCCGACGAGCTCCTCGAGGGCCGTCCGCGCGTGGGGCGAGCCGCCGACCACGCAGAGCCGCCGCCACCCCCGGGCCCGGCAGGCCTCCAGCATCCGGGCCACCGCCCGCTCGTTGCTCGACCCCCCGCAGAAGGCGCAGTGGCGCGGCTCCGACGCCGGGACCACGGTCCGCCCGTCCCCGGCGGCGGCCCCCTCGGCCCGGCACTCCGGCCGGGAGCACACGAGGAGGAACATCTCCTCCACGAGCCGCGCCACCGCGTCGGTGCGGGAGACGGGGATGATGGCCAGCCACGGGTTGGAGAGCCCCGCGGCGTCCAGCGCCGCCTCCATCAGCTCCGGATCCCCGCCGTAGCCGAGTTCGCGGAACAGGGTCGCCTTCGAGCGGAGTTCCTCGTCGGGGGGGATGGCGTCCTCCTTTCCGATCATCCTACGGGAGGCCGCTCCGATCACGCTCGCGGACCGGCGCGGCTCCGCGGTAAAATGGAATCGAGCCCCGCTTCCGCCGTGTCCGGCGACGGGGGAAACCAGGCCCGCGACGAGGAGGGATCACCATGGCGAAGGGACAGATCAAGAACTCGAAGAACAACAAGCCGAAGCTCTCCACCCGGGAGAAGCAGGCGAAGAAGGCGGAGAAGAAGGCCGCCAAGGCCCGCAAGTAGGCCGGATGCGGGTTCCGTCGCGAAGGGGGGGGCCCCGAGGATGAAGACCGTCCTCGTCGCCGGTTCCCCCCTCGCGGCCCACCTCGCGGCGGGCCTCCTCCGCGAGGCGGGCATCGCCGTGGTCGTGGAGGGGGAGAACCTCCAGGGCGCCTTCGGGGACATCCCCGTCGATCTCACCACGCGCCCCGCCGTCCGAGTGCTCCGCGACGAGGATGCGGACCGCGCCGTCGCCATACTGAACCCGACCCAGATTGGCGGCGGGGACGGGGACGGGGCCTGATCACCCGGGCAGTAGTGATGCCCCCGTCCCCGCCGCCAATCTGGGTCGGGTTCAGTATGGCGACAGCGGGATCCGCAGGCTCTCCACGAAGGGGAGCGGGTCCGCCGCGGTCCTTCCCGGCGGGACCGTGAAGGTCATCCGGACGCGCAGGAACCGGTACCCCTTCCCGTTGAGCGCCGCCGTCGGATCCCGGACGACGCCCGCCGCGTCCCGGACGACGAGCCAGCCGCTCGTCGGGCCGTCCTCCGCCGCCATCTCCACCTCGTAGGCGACGGTGGAGCCGGCGGGCACCGACTCCCGGAAGTCCGCGGCGGCGAAGGGGAGGACCCGGGACGCCCCCGCGGGGAGAGCGAACCACGCGCCCGTGAACACCGAGGGCGCGTCGGATGCGCCCGACGCGGGGCGGAACGGCGCCGAGGTGAAGTCCGGGAGGAGGACCGCGCTCCCCGTCCCCTCGACGGTCCCGTCGGCGTCCTCGACGTGGATGCGCCCCGAGGCGCCGTCGCCGCCGCCGCCCTGCCAGCCCGAGAGGAACGCGCCGGCCTCGCCGCCGGAGACGTCCAGCGTCCCGCCGGCCAGGTCCACCCGCCCTCCCGCGAGGATCGCGATGGTCCCGCCGGAGCCGCCGCCGCCCGCCGCCCCCGCGTAGGGGTCGGCGAAGACGTTCCCGCCGTGGCCGCCGCGGGCGAGGATCGCGTTCTTCACGACGACGTCGCCGCCGCTCCGGAGGAGCAGCCCACCGCCGCCGCCGCCGCCGCCGGCCGCGCCGTTGCGCCACTCCGCCCCCTCGGGGAAGCAGGCGGAGTTGCCGCCGGCGCCGCCGCCGGAGCCGCCGACGCCGAGGAGGTGGAACTCCGCCCCGTCGGCCGTGGCCGCCGAGGTCGGCAGGATGCCGCCCGGCGCCCCGCCGGCGCCGCCCGGCGCGTTGCCCTCGGGGTAGGAGGGGAAGTTCCCGGCCTCGCCCCAGCCGCCGGGGCCGGCCATGCCGCCGCCGCCCCCGCCGCCGCCGAAGTTCCAGGTCGGATCCACGGGGAGCTTCTGGAGGCCGCCGGCGCCGCCGCCGCCGCCGCCGTTGCGCCCGTCCCCGCCGGCGCCGCCGGGCTCCGTGAGCGAGGTCCCCGCGAGGGAGGACCCGCCCGCGCCGGCGCCGGGGCCGCCGGCGCCGCCGGGGGCCACGGGGAGCTCCGGCGTCCCGGCCTCGAGCTCCGCGCTCGCGCCCGCGGCGCCGGAGGCGTCCAGCGTCCCCTCGATGATCGTCGAGCGGAGCGAGAGCAGGCGGGCCGGGAGGGAGCCGGTGATCCGCACCGTCACCCCCTCGCGGATCCGGATGGAGCGGAAGCGGAAGGCCCCGTCCACGGCCTCGGGGGAATCCGTGGAGAGGGTCACGTCCTCCGCGGGGTCGAAGTCGCCGAGGGATCCGTCCCCGGGGGCGGACTGGATGCGCGCGGCGACGGCGCCGGGCACGGCGTCGTTGAAGGAGGCCGTGGTCGCGGCGGCGTCGAGGCCGTCGCCGCCGTCCCGGTCGAGGTCGGTCCCGGCGAACTGGAGCACGAGGGAGGGATCGACGGGGCCCGCGGGCGGCCGGCAGGGGGCGATGGCGTCGTCCGCCGCGAAGGGGCGGCCCTCCGCCGTCCGGCCCGAGAGCCGGGCGCGGGGGTCGGCGGCGCGCAGCCCCGCGTCCCGGACCCGGAACCGGAGGACCAGGTCGCGGTGGCCGTCGCGGTTGACGTCCTTCAGGCGGCCCCGGCCCCGGCGGATGGCCGCCGCCCCGGGGCCGAAGCGCACCGAGGAGGCGTCCACGGCGGAGGCGTCGAAGTCCGCGGAGCCGAGGAGCGCCACGGTGACGCAGCCCCTCGAGGACAGGGGGATCCGGTTGGCGTCGTCGCCGGGCCGGATGTCGATGGAGACGGGGATCCCCGGATCGGCGGCGGCGGGCGTCGCGGAGAGGACGGGAAGGAGCCCGAGGGATGCGAGGAGGAGGACGCGGGAGGGGGACGCGGGGAATCCGTGCATGTCGACTCCGTTCTTCCCGGTTTCCTCCCCCGCGAGGCGGTCGCCGACGGGGAGTATGCCATCGGATGTCGAGGGGAGGGACCGCCGTCCGCGGGGGGACGTGATCCCCGTCACGAGAATGGGAATACGGTACCCGACCCGTTTCATCGGGGTTGAGCGATGGGGTCCCGCCGGGCGGCCTGTCCCGAGCCCAACCCCGATGAATCGGGTCGGGTACCGTATTCCCCTAGTAGTCGAAGGCCAGCCCGATGGCGATGAAGCTCACGCGCTCCTTCAGGAACTGGGTCTGCGGGTCCCGGCCGTGGAAGTACTCGGCGCCGAAGCGGAAGCTGCGCCCGAAGGCGACGCCCACGGCGACGGTCGCTCCGGGGGTCCAGTCCTGCTCGTGGCGGGCCGTGATGTCCACGGCGAAGTAGGGGGCGAGCCCCGAGGGGCCCTTGTGCCCGACCCACTCCGCGCCGGCCTGCACCCGCCCGTTCTTCGCCGGCTCGTGCACGTAGAGGGCGGCGGCCGCCTCGCCGTAGACCCGCGTGCCGGGGCCCGCGTCCCAGGAGAGGCCGAGGGCGGCCTCCTCGAGGTGGTAGGAGACCGCTTCCGCGCCGGTGCGCTCCATGTACTCGTCGCCGAGGTGGGAGGTCAGGTGGGAGAGGTGGATCTTCCAGGCGAGGTCCCCGTCCCGGAAGACCAGGGGGAGCCCGAAGCGCCAGTCCGTCGCGGCCATGTCGTAGTGCTCGGCGAGGTCGAAGCGCGCGAAGACCGCGGCCTCGAACTGGAGCTCCGTGCCCGACGCCGGGCTGTCCTCCCGCGTCCAGCGGAGGAGGGAGCGCTGGAGCCCGAGGGTGTTCTCGATGCGCCGGTGGCTGCCGTCGCCGGCGGGGAAGACGACCTTGACGTCGGCGCGGGACTGCCGCTGGGCCGCGAGGTAGGGATCGTAGAGGAGGGGCCCCTCGGGGAAGATCGTCAGGCGGTGGGCGTCGGGGGGGACCGGCGCGGGGGGCGCCCCGTCGGGGGCCGCGCGCGCCGGGGTCGGCTCCTCGAGGCGGGTCAGGGTTCCCCGGTTCCGCAGGACCTTTCCGTCGGGGACGGAGGGGCCGGAGGCGCAGCCCGCGGCCAGGAGGGCAGGGGCGGGGAGCAGGAGGAGGAGAATCGCGCTGCGGGTACCGATCATCGGGGGCGGCCTCCTCCTGTGCGCCGACGGGAGCGGGAAGTCTACTCCCCCTTCCGCGCGTACCTGTAGTACGTCTCCAGCGTCAGGACCATCATGGCCGTGGTGTAGATCCTCCCTCCCTCCGGCGCCCAGGGGTCCACGGGGTCCCAGGATCCGCGGCGGTGGGAGCCCGGCTCCAGGCGCTGCCCCTGGATCACCGCCTGCTTCATGGCGTCGTTCCACCGGCTCCAGTCCTTCCCGCCCGCCTCGTGGAGGGCGAGGGATCCGAAGAGCCAGTAGCACCCGTCGATGGTGCCCGCGGAGGTGGACCACTTCGGGGGGAGGGCGAGGCAGAGGTCGAGCCCCTTCCGGACGAAGGGGTCCGCCGTCGTCTGCCCGCAGGCGAACCGCGTCCACGTGCCCATGGCCGTGAGCGACTCGGAGCGCTCCGCGGGGAAGTCGTCCATCAGCTCCTGGGGGCGGGCCGGGCCGTTGCCCCGGATTGTGTAGCCCACGCGGCCGTGCACCGGGTCCGTGACCTTCCGGAGCCAGCCCATGGCCCCGTCGAAGGACGCGGGGTCCACGTCGAGGCCCGCCTCCCGGGCCGTGAAGAGCGCCGTCGCCATCCAGGTGGTGATGGAGGAGTCGTTGTCCTGCGGCTTCACGCCGTAGCGCCAGGCGAGGTAGGGGTTCCTGCAATGCTCGATGAAGTTCGCGCCGTTCTGCGCGGAGGCCTTGTAGAGCGGCGACCGCGTGAGGCCGTAGGCCTCGGCCATGGCCATGGTCGCGATGGCGTGGTTGTAGACGAAGTGGACCGAGGTGCGGGGGCCGAAGCAGCCCTCCTCGTCCTGCATGGCCTTGAGGTACTTGAGCCCGTTGCGGACGACGGACCCGTGCTTCGGGGTCTTGTGGGTCTCCCCCTTCCCGAGGAAGCAGAGGAGCGCGAGGCCCGTGACCCCGGGATCGTAGAGGGGGCCGCCGGTTCCGCCGCAGCGGTCGGAGCCGCAGCGCTTCTCGAATCCGTCGGCGTCCCAGTACCCGCCTTCGGACTGGTGGCGGACCAGCCAGTCGAGGCCGAGATCCACGGCGGTCTCCGTGCCCTCGCCCCCCCCGGCTTTCAGGGCCGCGGCGGCGGAGCGGCGGAGGCCGAAGGTGCCGGGGGCCGTCTCCGGGGAGCCGTCCTCGAGGACCTCCTCCCCCTCGTCGATGGGCGGCGTCTCGACGATCACCGCGCCCCCCTCGGGGGGCGCCGCCTGCCCCGCCATCCTCCCCGCCACCCGCGCGGCGGGAGGCGGGAGAGGGTCCCCGGGGAGCGGGGCACCGATGGCGTTGCCGAAGAGCGTGACCCCGACGGCGGCGGGGGCGGGCGCCGGAGCCGGCGCCGCCGTCCCCGACAGCTTCCCGGACTTGTTGAGCGTCGTGCCCCTGACGAGGACCGACTTCACGCCGAAGCGGAAGAGGACGTCCACCGCCTCCAGCACGGCGCCCCCGGCGACGCCGGGATCGGCGTCCACGGTGGCGGCGGTGTCCCCGCCCTTGAGGTCGGGGAAGGTCTTCGCGAGGTGGGCGTAGAGGGAGGGGCCGGGAGGGGAGGCGGAGGCGCCTCCCGGTTCAGCGGACCGCACCTTCACGGGGAAACGGGCGGCGGGGGAGGGGGGCGCGTTCCCCGGGGGGATCCCCCGGTCCACGGGGAGGAAGAGCGCCATGGCCCCCTCGGCGCCCCCGTCCTCGGGGACCGCGGCGAAGAGGACGCGGTAGACGCGCACCGAGGGGTCGGCGCAGGTCTGCATCGCCCACTGGAGGTCCTGCCAGCGGGCGGCGCGATCGGCGCGGAGGACGACGTGGAGCCGGGAGAGCCGCGCCTCCTCCTCCTCGCGGACCCGGTCGGCCCTCTCGCGGAGGAGCTGGCGGAGGCCGTTCAGGTCCATGGAGTTCCCGTCCACGACGATGTTCCCGGCGGCGGTGAGGGCGACGATCACCCGCTCCTTCTCCGGCGGGAGGTCGCCCACGGTGCCGAGCACGGGGAGGCGATCCCGCGGGACCGCGGCGGCGGGGTCCGGGGGGACGCGATCCTGCGCGAGGACCGCGGCGCCGGCGAACAGGGGAATCGAGGCGAGGAGGAGAAGGCGGCCCACGGAGCACCTCCCTTCGTGGGGCCGCCCATCCCGCGGCCCCGGGGGGAAGACGCGCCGAGTCTACGCCTCCGGCGGGGAGAGGGGAAGGGGGGGATCGGGGGGCCGGTCCCGGGCCCTGGCGACCATGACGAATCTGACATTGAATGTCAGGATTCTCAAACATGGGGAATCACCCCGGCCACCTCCGGCCCGCGTCGCCATGACCCTTGAAGCGGCTACTTCCGCTCGACGAACCAGCCCTCGCGGAGCGTCCACTCGGGGAGGTCGCGGGCGAAGGGGTCGTCGGGGCCGGGGTTGAGGCCCACGCGGACCTTGCGGAAGCCGAGGGGGAGGCCGACGAACTCGCCGGGCCGCTCGTGGAGGGAGAGGTGGAGGTGGGGGGCGCCGGAGTCCCCGGAGTTGCCGACCTCGGCGAGGATGTCGCCGAGGCGGAAGGCCGCCTCGCGGTCCACGGCGAGGCTCCCGCTCCGGAGATGGCCGAGGAGGAGGCGGAAGCCGTCGGCGAAGCGGATCACCATCGTGTTCCCGGCGTCCTTCCCGGCGTTGGCGTCCAGCGGCGCGCGGTCCTCCCCCTGCAGCGAGTCGAAGACGACGGTGCCCGGCTCCGGCGCGAAGATCGGCTTCCCGAAGGCGTAGTAGTCCTCGAGCCGCTTCGAGCCCGTCGCCGCCGTGGGGCGCAGCGCGTGGTCCACCAGGGAGAGGTCGTAGGCCACGAGCCCCCGGTGGCTCCAGAGGCCGTCGGCCCCCTGCCGGAGGAACCACTTGCCCGCGAGAGGCATCAGCAGCACCCGCTTCGGTTCCGCGTCGGGGGCGAGGGGGGGATCCAGCGTCGGCGGGGGATCGGTCAGGCGGAAGGAGGCGGCCGCGGGGCCGACGTCGGCGGTCGCCTCCTTGAGGCCGCCGGGCAGCCAGGAGCAGGCCAGCACCCGCACGAAGGAGCGCCGCTCCCCGCGGAGCCAGGCCTTCCCCGGCTCCCCGAGGGCCGCGGCGATGGGCGAGAGGGGAACCCGCACCTCCACGGCCTCCGCGGCGGCGATCTCCACGGGGACGGCGGGGAGGAGCGCGCGCTTGCCGTCCTCGGGGAGGACCGTCACCTCGGGCTCGCCCTCGGCGCCGAAGCGCACGACGGCGTCCCGGGAGGAGCGGCCGAGGAAGTCGATCTCCAGGGAGAAGGCCCGCTTCGCGCGGGAGGGGAACTTCGCCGTCGCGATGCGGACGAGGACGGAGTCCTCGAGGGGCGCCACCGCGATGCCCTCGATGTCGAGGCCCCCCTCGGCGACGGGGGCCGGGTCGGCGTCGGCGAAGGTCGGCACGTCCTTCCAGTCGTGGGAGATGCCGTCCACCCTGATCTTCGCGGCGCGGGCGCGCAGCTCCCCGATGCGGGCGAGCACCGCCGCGTCGGGGTTCTCCTCCTGCGCGCACAGGAGCGGCAGCGCGAGGAGCGCCGGACGGAACCAGAGCCTCATCCCCGGAGCGTAGGTGAGAAAAGGGGACGCGCACCACTTTTTCACTTTTCAGCGGGGGAGCCTCGGGTCCGCGTCCATCCGGGGCGGTTCGCGCGGGCGTTGCGCGCCTTGCGGCGCGCGGGTCCCGGAAGAAGGAAGGCGTCCCTGAACGACGGGACGCCTTCCTTCTTCCGGGACC
>CAYJMF010000114.1:0-14197 GCA_964370855.1 uncultured Planctomycetota bacterium
CCCCCCCCCCCCCCCCCCCCCCCCCCCCCCCCCCCCCCCCCCCCCCCCCCGAGAGGGATGTTCCGGATCACGCTGAGCCTCGGCGGCACCGTCGTCCGCAAGTACCCCTTCGAGAAGGATTCCATCAACATCGGGCGGGACGCGGACTGCGACATCTCCATCGACAACGTCGCCGTCTCCCGCAACCACGCCAGCATCTCCCGCACCGAGGGGGAGTTCGTCCTCGAGGACCTCCAGAGCGGCAACGGGACCTTCGTGAACGGCGAGAAGATCGTCACCCACGTGCTGCAGCCCGGCGACTCCTTCGTCATCGGGAAGTACTCGCTCCTCTTCGAGACCGTCTCCGACGTGGAGGCCGTGGTCCGCGAGTCCGCCCGCAAGGCCGGGGGCGAGGACGCGACCTTCCGCCTCGACCGCAAGGAGCTCGAGAAGCTCATCGGGAAGACCGCCAAGGGCGAGGGGAAGTCCTCCCTCATCCCCGAGGGCGGCGGCAACCCGGTGCCCCTCAACCGCCCCTGGCACTTCGCCGGCTCCTCCTCGGACTGCACCTTCGCCGCCGCCGGCGCCTTCGTGGCGCCCCGCGTCGCCGTCTTCCTGAAGGAGGAGGGGAGCTACCGCATCGTCCGGGTGGGCGGGAAGTTCGGGAAGGTGACCGTCAACGGCCAGGACGTGGACGCCCGCGTGCTCCGCGCCGGCGACGTCGTCGACCTCTGCGGCAAGCGCTTCCAGTTCTCCCAGGAATAGGGGAGCGGAGCAGGGCCGCCCCCGCCTACCTCCGCCGCACGTCCTCCACGATCTCCGGGAGGAAGTCGTCGAGGGTGCGCGAGGGATGGAAGCCGATGGCCCCCATCAGCCGCTCCACGGAGGGGACGCGCCGGTCGAGATCCTCGAAGCCCGGCCCGTAGGCCACCTCGAAGGGGATCGTCTCGATGGGGCACCCCGGCGCCACGAGGGCCCGGACCTTCTCCGCCAGCGCCATGACGGAGACCTCGTGGGGGCTCCCGATGTTGAAGACGCGGCCCGAGGCCGCGTCACTCCCGAGAAGGGCGATGCAGGCCTCGACGACCTCCCCCACGTGGCCGAAGCAGCGGGTCTGGGTTCCGTCCCCGTAGACGGTGATGGGCCCCCCCTTCAGGGCCTGCTCGATGAAGCGGGGGATGACCATCCCGTACCGCCCCACCTGCCGGGGCCCCACGGTGTTGAAGAAGCGGGTCACCACGGCCCGGGTCCCGTGCTCCTTGTGGTGGGCGAGGGCGAGGAACTCGTCCACGGCCTTGCCCGCGGCGTAGGACCACCGCATGATGTGGGTCGGGCCGAGGACGAGGTCGTCCTCCTCGCGGAAGGGGCAGCGCACCCCCTTCCCGTAGACCTCCGAGGAGGAGGCCACGAGGATGGGGATCTCCCGGTTCGCGGCGGCCCGGAGGACCATCTCGGTGCCGTGGATGTTGGTCTCGATGGAGCGCACGGGCTGCTCCACGATGAGACGCACCCCCACGGCGGCGGCCAGGTGGTACACCGCCCCGGCCCCCTCGGCGGCCTCCTCCACGGCGGCGGCCTCGCGGACGTCCCCCTTGAGGAACCGGAACCCCGGCGTGGCGCGGAGGTTCCGGAGGTTCTCCTCGCGCCCCGTGCTGAGGTCGTCGAGGACGGTGATCGGGTTCCCGCGGGCCGCGAGGGCCTCCGCGAGGTGGCTGCCGATGAATCCCGCTCCGCCGGTGACGAGGACGCGCATGGACGGCGGATCCTACGCGCCTCCCCCCCCTCCGCTCCGGAATCCTCCCGGGCCCGGGGATGGGCCGCTAGGATGACCCGCCGCGGACCGTGGGCAGATAGCTCAGTTGGTAGAGCATGGCACTGAAAATGCCAGGGTCCCCAGTTCAACTCTGGGTCTGCCCACCACCGCCTTCCCTCCCCGACCGGCGCCGCGGTGCTACGATGGGGATCAGAACAGGAGGCCGTCGCCCCATGAACCCAGCCGTCGGCCGGCTCGCCGCAGCAGCTGTCCTGGCCCTCCTCCCCCTGTTCTCCCCCCCCCGCGCCGCGGCGCAGGACGCCCCTCCCGCCGGCCCCGGCGCGGCCCCCGCGGCCCCCGCTGCCGTGCCCAAGATCCCCGCCCGCCGCCCCCTCCCCGAGGATCCCCCGAAGAAGATCGCCAAGGAGATCCAGGAGGCCCTCCGGGAGTTCTTCGCCCGGAATCCCGGCGTCCTCTCCGGCAACGACAACCTCGAGGCGAAGGTCGCCCGCCTCGGCGCGTTCTCGAAGATCCAGAAGGGGATGCAGGACTGGAACGCGAAACTCACCGCGGGCGACTCCTGCCTGCGCCACGTCGCGTGGTGGAAGGCCGCCCTGGCGGACACCTGGCCGACGGTACAACCGAAGACGAAGATCAACGCCTTCGAAGTCCCCTACCAGGACGCCAAGGCCACCCCCTTCCCCATCGTCGTCAACGTCCCCCCCGGGTACCGCGGCAAGGGGACGGAGGTCTACCCGGTCCTCCTGACCCTCATCGAGAAGGACGCCGACGCGAAGAAGGTGCTCGAGGCCGTCTACAAGCCGCTCCTCGAGACCCACATCATCGCCGTCGTCAACGAGGACAAGGTCGGGTCCGACCGCACCCGCGCCCTCCGCGCCCTCGACTGGGTGTTCTCCACCTACCGCGCCGACCACCACCGCGTGGTCCTCGACGGCCTCGGCCGCGCCTCGGCCATGGTGGACGCCCTCGGTCCCGAGGTGGCGGTGCAGTTCAACGGCATCGTCTTCCGCTCCCCCGCGACGGTCTCCCCCTGGGTGAAGAACCTCGCCCTGTTCCCCTGCCTCGCCGCGGTCCCCAGCCCGGCGACGGAGCCCGTGACGGCGGCCGTGGAGGCGATCCGGGCGGCCTGCCCCGACTTCACCCTCGTGGAGGGGCTAGGGACCCCCGCCGCCGACGCGCGCATCCAGGAGTGGATCGCCGCCCTCCCCCCCCGCCGCATCAGGGACCAGAAGGTCCCCTACGAGTGGTGGGCCGGCTCCGGGCGGAACCCGCAGCGGTGGGGCTACTGGTTCTTCGTCAGCCAGACCGTGGACGCCGGCCCCGATTTCCCCGTCATGGTGCGCATCGACCGGGACCCGGAGAGGAACCTCATCGACATCGCCGCCAAGAACCTCGCCAGCGGCGTGCTGCTCCTCAACGACGAGATCCTCGACCTCGACCACGAGGTCACGGTGCAGGTCAACGGCATCGTGGTCCTCCGCGCGAAGGTGGACCGGGTGCTCACCCACCTCTTCTCCAACGACGGCCTCTACGCCGATCCCAAGTGGCCCCGGGACCTCTTCGTGACGGCGGCCATCGGCTTCGAGGTGCCCGAGGCGGCGCGCAGGACCGTGGCGGAGCGGGAGGAGGAGGCGCGCCAGATCGAGGCCGCGAGAATCGCCGCGGAGGAAGCCGTGAAGGCCGCCGAGAAGGCCGCGGCCGAGAAGGCCGCCGCCGAAAAGGCCGCCGCCGAGAAGGCCGCCGGCGGAGGCGAACCGGCCCCGGGGAACGGCGGGGAGGAGCATCCCCCCGCGCCGCCCGCGCCGCCCGCGCCGCCTGCGCCGCCCCCGCCCATCGTGGTGCCGACCCCCGCCGAGGCCGCCGCCCTCATCCACTCCGAGAAGAACTCCCCGGACCTGATCTTCCTCGTCCACCAGCGCCTTCCCGAGGGCTCGCCCGAGGACGCCGCGAAGCGCCAGGCCGAACTCGATGGGGCCCTGGCCGACAAGACCGTGGCCGACGGCCTCGCGAAGACCTTCCGGATCAGCATCCAGCCGCCGGCCCCGCCGGAAGGCAAGGTGGAGTCGAAACCGACCGAGAGCGAGGACCCCGCGAAACCCGCCGAGGACAAGGCTCCGACCCCGGTGACCACGGCCGCCGCCATCGCGGAACTGAAGGCGCCCTCGCTCCTCGCCTTCCGCAGGGGTGGCGTGATCCTCGGCAGCTTCGACGGTTCGTCCCTGAAGACGGAGGAGCTGAAGGGGGCGGCCCTCAAGTGGCTCTCCGAAACGCTCTCCCCTCCCCCGCCGAAGCCCCCCGAGTCGGGTAAGCCGGAGGAGAAGGCGGGCGGCACCCCTGCGGCTGGGGAGGAGGGAAAGAAGGAAGAGCAGCCTGCGCCGGCCCCTCCCCCGGCCCCCACTCCCGCCCCCACTCCCGCCCCCAAGGGGGACGGGAAGTAGCCGCGACCGCCGCCGGCGCCGCTACAGCAGGCGGGACTTCTCCAGCTCGTCCGGCGGGATCTCCCAGACCTTGTCCTCGGCGACGACGCGCCATCCCGCGGACAGGCGCGGATTGATGGGATTGGGGATGATCTTCACGACGAGGCTCAGCTGGGCGCCGCCGTCGGCGGAGCCGGAGATCATGGTCCGGAGCTCGGGGAGCCGCTCCCGGCCCGACTTCTTCGCGGACTGGTAGTACTCCCGGGCCATGGCGTAGATCTTCCCGTCGATCTCCTGCGAGAACTTGAAGCCGTCGGACATCGATGCCCTCCCGCCCCGGGCGGCCTGGGCCGTCCCGGGTCCTCCATGCTCGTTCAAACGGCCGACCCTCGCGCCGGGCTGCCGGGAGCCCGTCCGCCGGTCTCGATACGCACCCACTCTACCATCCCCTCGTGGTCCCTGACGATCTGCTCGCGGAGGTCCGCGGGACCCGAAAAGCGCCTCTCGTCGCGGAGCCGGGCCCGGAACTCCACCTCCAGGGCCCTCCCGTAGAGGTCCCCGTCGTACCCGGGAATCCAGGCCTCCACCGTGTCCGGGACCCCGCCCTCGGGGTGGAAGGTCGGCCGCCCCCCCACGTTGACGAGGCACCACCGGCGGGAGCCGTCGGGGAGCTCCACGCTCCCCACCCAGACCCCCCGGGGGGGCCGGATCTCGTGGGCGAGGTCGAGGTTCGCCGTGGGGAAGCCGAGCTTGCGGCCGCGGCCGTCCCCCCGGACCACGGTGCCGAGGACGGAGACGGGGCGGCCCAGCATGGCGGCGGCGGAGGCGAGGTCCCCCTCCCGGATGGCCCTGCGGACGGCGGTGCTCGACACCGGGCCCGCGGGACCCGCGATGCGCCCCACCTCGCGCACGGGGATGCCCCGGGGCCCCAGGATCCCCCGCGCCAGGGCCGGGTTCCCGCGGCGGTCCTTCCCGAAGTGGGAGTCGGGCCCGAGGACGAGCCCGGCGATGCCCATCCGGGCGAGGAGCACGTCCTCGAGGAAGGACTCCGCGGAGCGCTCCCGGAGGCCGGCGTCGAAGCGCAGGACGACGATGGCCGCGGCGCCGGCGCGGCCGAGGAGGCGGATCCGGTGCGCGAGGGAGGTCAGCATGCCCGGGCCCTCGCCGTCCACGACCACGCGGGGGTGGATGTCGAAGGTGACGGCCACGGGCTCCCCGTCCCGCTCCCGCGCCAGCGCCGCGGTCTCCTCGAGCACGGCCCGGTGGCCGAGGTGGACGCCGTCGAAGACCCCCAGCGTCGCCACGGGGCGGCGGAAGAGGTCCGGGCCGAGGGCCTCGAGCCCTTCCACCGTCCTCATGGCGCGGGGCCCGGTCCCTAGCGGACGCCGCCGGCGGCGGTCCGCGACGCGTACCGTTCCTCGAGGGCCTTGAGGGCCTTCTTCAGCCGGATCCGGTCCGCCGGGGTGAAGCGCGAAGTGAAGACGACGCCGTCGAGGTGGTCCACCTCGTGGAGGACGCAGCGGCCGAGGAGGTTGGCCACCTCCATGGAGCGGGGCTTCCCGTCGAGGTCGAGGTACTCCACCGTCGCCGTGGCGGCGCGGGTGACGACGGCGGCGATGCCGGGGAAGGAGAGGCAGCCCTCCTCCATGGTCCGCGTCCCCTCCTCCCCCGTGATGCGGGGGTTGACGAGGACGATCTCGTCGCCGGGGTCGCCGGTCCCGCTCACGATGCAGACCCGGCGGTCCCACCCCACCTGGGGCGCGGCGATGCCGATGCCGCCGGCGCGGTGCATGGTCGCGATCATCCGCTCCGCCATGGCGCGGACCGCGTCGTCCACCTTCGCCACGGGCTTCGTGGACCGGCGGAGCCTGGGATCCGGGTGGAGGACGACTTCGAGGGGTTCGGCCATCGCGATCTCCGGGACATCGCGCCGGGGGCGACGGGCCTCCGGCGACGCGCCATCGTAGGAGGGTACCGGGGGGCGGACAAGATTCTGTTGCCGGCCCCCCTCCCCCGCCTTACCTTCGCGGGTTTCCCCCGGCCGGGATCGGGCCGGAATCCCGTTTGCACCGCGGAGACTCCCCGTGAACGCAGACAAGCTGGTCGAGAGAGCCAAGATGGAGGCGGGCCGCCGGAACTACGACGGCGCCGTCGAGTACTTCCTCCAGGCCCTGACCATCGATCCCGCCCACCGGGAGGCCCGCATCGGCGCCCGGGAGGCCTCCCTCAAGAAGTTCGAGCACGTCTACCCCTCCTCCCTCACCCGCCTCCTCGGCGGCTTCGGGCCCCGCATCTCCCTCGCCATCACCCGGGACAAGCGGCGCCGCATGGAGGCCATGGAGAAGCTCCTCGCCCTGGACCCGAAGAACGCCGACCTCGGCATGCGCCTCGGCGCCCTCGCCGAGGCCGCCGACCTGCCCATGGCGGCGGCGGCCGCCTACCAGGGCGTCTCCATGGGGAACCCCGGGGACGTCGAATCCCTCAAGGCCCTCGGCCGCGTCCTCCACCAGCAGAAGCTCATCGACGAGGCCCTGGCGGTCATGGAGAAGGCCGTCGCCCTCGCCCCCCGCGACGCCGAGGTCCAGCGCCTCCGCAAGGACGTCTCCGCCGACGGCTACGCGCGGGACGCCGGCTTCGGGGGCGCGAAGAACACCCAGGACCTCCTGAAGGACCGGGAGCACTCCCGCCACCTCGAGCAGAAGAACCGCATCGTGCGGAGCGCCGACGACCACGCATCCCGGGCCGACATCGCCCGCGAGGCGGTCGGCAGCGCCCCGGAGGACCCCGCCGCCTGGGTCGAGCTCGGGGTCGCCGAGGCGGCGGTGCGGGACTACGACGCCGCCGAGAAGGCCCTCGAAAAGGCCTGCTCCCTCTCCCCCGACGACGTCTCCATCCGCATGAAGCTCGGCGACGTGCGCATCGGGCGGCAGGACCGCAACGTGGCGGAGCTGAAGCGGAAGGCCTCCGAGGGGGACGCCGCGGCGAAGGCGGCCCTCCCCGCCGCCGAGAAGGCCCAGCTCGGGATGCTCGCCATCGAGTACCGGTACCGCGTCTCCAAGCACCCGACGGACCTCGGCATGCGCCACTCCCTCGCCGGCTTCCTCGAGAGGAGCGGCGACTTCGACGGCGCCATCGCCGAGTACCAGAACAGCATCAGGGACCCCCGGCGCAGGCCCGAGGCGCTCGGCGGGCTCGGTCGCTGCTTCATGGCCAAGGGGATGTTCGACCTGGCCTCCAACCAGCTGGAGAAGGCCATCGAGGAGGCCGGACCGGCGGGCGGGGATCGCATGAAGGGCCTGCTCTACGACCTCGCCACGGTCAAGGAGAAGCAGGGGGACGCCGCGAAGGCGAGGGAGTGCCTCGCCCGCATCTACGAAGTGGACATCTCCTACCAGGACGTCGCCCGGAGGCTGGAGCGCCTGCGGGCCTCCGGCGCGTAGGGACGGTCAAGGAACGAAAGGACGGGAAGCCCCATGGCGCACACGAGTTCGGCTCTCAAGCGGCACCGCCAGAGCGAGAAGCGCAACCTGCGCAACCGCATCTCCAAGGCGATGGTGAAGACCCTCCTCAAGAGGACGCTCGCGGCCATCGAGGCCGGCGACATCGAGAAGGCGAAGACCGAGTTCCGCCTCGCCACGCAGCAGCTCGACAAGGCCGCCAAGAACCGCACCATCCACCCCAACGAGGCCTCCCGCAGGAAGTCGCGCCTCGCGCGGAAGATCGCCGCCATCAAGAAGTAGCCGGGCGCGATCCGCAGGGGGGAGGCGGCGCCCTCCCCCCGCCCCTCCCCTACCCCCTCGCCGCGCGGGCGAAGCCCGCAAGGGCCCCCTCGATCTCCCGGTCCGTGACGCAGTAGGAGATCCGGAAGTGGCCCGGGGTCCCGAAGCCGCTCCCGGGGACCACGAGGATGTGCTCCTCCAGCAGGCGGCCGACGAAGGCGACGTCGTCCCCCCCGGGGGCCTTCGGGAAGACGTAGAAGGCGCCGCCGGGCCGCACCACCTCGTAGCCCGCCTTCTCCAGCGTCGCGCAGATGAGGGAGCGCTTGGCCTCGTAGATGCCCGGATCCACGGTCCGCCCCTGGAGCCGCGCCACGGCCCTCTGCTGCAGGGCCGGCGCGTTGACGAATCCGAGGACCCGGTTGGCGAAGGTGAAGGCCGCCGAGAGGGCCGGCCCGTCGGGGCAGGAGGGGCCGATGGCGACCACCCCGATGCGCTCCCCGGGAAGGGCCAGGTCCTTGGAGTGGGAGGTCACGAGGATGGACGCCTCGTAGGCGCGGAAGACGCTCGCCGGCTTCCTCCCGTCGAACAGGATCCGCCGGTAGGGCTCGTCGGAGACGAGGTGGATGGGGCGCCCCGTGCGCGCCGAGGCCTTCCGGAGGGTCTCCCCCAGCGCGTCCAGGGTGTCCTGCCCGTAGACCGCTCCCGTGGGGTTGTTGGGGGAGTTGATGATCACGGCGGCGGTCCGGGGGCCGCAGGCCGCGTCCACGGCGGCGAGGTCCGGCAGGAAGCCCGGCCCCGCGGGGACGGCCACCATGCGCCCGCCGTGGTTGTCGATGTAGAACCGGTACTCGGGAAAGTAGGGGGCGATCACGATGACCTCGTCCCCCGCGTCGAGGATCGACTTGAGGACCACGTTGAGGCCCCCTCCCGCCCCGACGCACATGAGGAGCCGGTCCTCGGTGAAGGGCACCCCGTAGTCCCCGGTGAGGAACTCCGCCACGACGCGCCGCACGGCGGGATAGCCGGCGTTGGGCATGTAGCGGTGCATCCCCGGGGCCGGGTCGTCGAGGACCTCCCGGAAGGCCTTCATCACGTCCGGGGGCGGCTCCAGGACCGGGTTGCCGAGGGAGAAGTCGAAGACGTTCTCCGGCCCGAGCCGGGCCTTGAGGCGCGCCCCCTCCTCGAACATCCTCCGGATCCAGGAGGAGTCCTTCATGAGCTCGGACACGCGGCGGGACACGGGCATGGCGGCACCTCGAAGAGGCGGGGAGAGGCGGGGACGTTTCTAACTAAGTAACTAACTCCGGCGCCTCCCCCTCGGAAGTCCGAGGGAAGGGTGACGGAGTTAGTTACTTAGTTAGGAACGTCCCCGTCTTTTCGCGTCCCCGCCTTTACGCCGCTACTTGGTCCCGAACACGCGGGCGTAGCGGTAGTAGACCTCGAGGCACAGCACGTTGCAGGAGGTCGAGTAGACGCGGCCGCCCTCGGGGCCCCAGGGGTCGAGCGGGTCCCAGGAGCCGTAGCGGTCGTCGCTCTTGTCCATGCGCTGGCTGTCGATGATGGCCTTCTTCATGGACTCGTTCCACTTCGCCCAGTGCTGGTTGCCCACCTGGAACATGGCCAGGGTGCCGTAGTACCAGTAGTAGAAGTCGATGGTGCCGCCCGCCTCGTCCCAGACCGGAAGGGTCTTGAGGCAGAGGTCGGCGCCCTTCTTCACGTACTCGTCCTCCTTGGTCGCACCGCAGAAGATGCGGGTCAGGATGGCGACCGCCGTGAGGGACTCGGACTTGTCCGCGGGGAACTTGTCCATGAGCTCCTGGGGGCGTGCCGGGCCGTTGCCGCGGGCGGTGTAGCCGGCGCGGCCGTACTCGGGCTCCGTCACCTTGTCGAGCCAGGCCTTGGCGCCCTCGAATGCACCCGGGTCCACGTCGAGGCCGGCGCCGACGGCGGACTTGAGGGCCATCACCATCCAGCCCGTGACCGAGGTGTCGTTGTCCTGCGGCTTCACCCCGTAGCGCCACGCGAGGTAGGGGTTCTGGCACTGGATGACGAAGTTGATGCCGTTCTGCGCCGTCGCCTTGAAGAGCGGGGACTGGGTCAGGCCGTAGGCCTCCGCCATGGCGAGCGCGGCGATGGCGTGGTTGTAGGTGAAGTGGTTGCTCGTGCGGGGGCCGAAGCAGCCCTCGGCGTCCTGGATGCCCTTCAGGTACTTGAGGCCGTTGCGGACCACGTGGCCGTAGCGCGGGGTCTTGTGGGTCTCGCCGTAGCCGAGGAAGGCGAGCAGCGCGAGGCCGGAGTTGCCCGGGTCGTAGAGGGGGCCGCCGGGGCCGCCGCACTTGTTCTTCTTGCACATCGACTCGAACTGGTCGGTGTCCCAGTAGCCGCCCGGGGACTGGTGGTTCTTCAGCCACTCGAGGCCCGCCTCCGTCGCGCCCTCGGTCCCGGCGCCGCCCTCCATCTTGAGGTTGCGGTGGCCGCCGCGGCGCCCGCCGAACATGCCGCCGGCGCCGCCGCCGATGCCGATGTCCGCGTTCTGGCCGGCGCCCTCGAAGGGGGCGTCGGAGTTGAAGCGGGGGTCGCCGAGGTTCTCCTGCACTTCCTGGGCCTCGGTCTCGGCCTCGTTGTCGACCTTGGACTCGTCGAGCACGGGCTGCTCGATGACCTTCTCCTGCTCGTCGATGGGCTTGGTCTCGAGCACGTCGGGCTCGATCTCCTCCTCCATGTCGACGACGTCCTGGGCCATGCTCATGTTCATGTCCGCGAGGGCGTTGAGGTCGCCGGAGTTGTCCCCGATGAGGACGGAGATGATGAACCCGAGGATGATGTGGAACGCGATGGACGCCAGCCACCAGGGGGTCTGCTTGAGGGAGTCGTAGAGGACCTCGTTGAAGTCCCCCTGGTGCGCGGCGAGGCCGCGCTCCTTCATGGAGAGGATCTCGTACTGATGGGGCATGTCGGCCTCCTGTACGGCTTCGACGGGCTTCGTCGCCGGTGGCGCCGCGGCCTGACCGCGGTCGCACGGGTTTCCGCCCGGATCGAACCCATCCTAAGGCGGTTCCGCGTCCCTATCAACGGAAACCGGCCCCCGGGGTTCGCGGGATTCGGGATTTTCCAGTGCCCCCCCCGCGGCCCCCACAGGAATCACACAACCCGCTGCCGTCCAGCGGGTTGTGGCGCATCCCCCGGTCCCGGGACGGGGCCCGGGACCGGGGGCTCCGGGGCTACTTCGCCCCGAACACGTTGGGGTAGCGGTAGTAGACCTGGAGGTCCATGGTGTTGAGGGCCGTGCTGTACACCCGTCCGCCCTCGGGCCCCCACGGATCCACCGGGTCCCAGGAGCCGAGGCGGCAGTCCGTCGGGTCCCTCCGCTGGGTGTCGACGATGGCCGGGACCATGGCCTTCTTCCACGCCTCCCAGTGCTTTCCCCCGACCTGGAACATGGCCAGGGAGCCGTAGTACCAGTAGTAGAGGTCGATGGTGCCGCCGGCCTCGTCCCACGAGGGGAGGTTCTTCAGGCAGAGGTCCGCCCCCTTCCTCACGTACTCGTCGGTGGTCTCGGCGCCGCAGAAGACCCGCACGAGGACCGCCACCGCCGTCAGGGACTCGGACCGATCCGCGGGGAACCGGTCCATCAGCTCCTGCGGGCGGGCCGGGCCGTTGCCTCGGGCGGTGTAGCCGGCGCGGCCGTACTCCGGCTCCGTCACCTTGTCGAGCCAGGCCTTCGCGCCCTCGAAGGAGCCCGGGTCCACATCGAGCCCCGCCCCCTTCGCGGACTTCAGCGCCATCACCATCCACCCCGTGACGGAGGTGTCGTTGTCCTGGGGCTTCACGCCGTAGCGCCAGGCGAGGTAGGGGTTCTGGCACTGGGAGATGAAGTCGATGCCGTTCTGCGCGCGGGCCTTGAAGAGGGGCGACTGGGTGAGCCCGTAGGCCTCGGCCATGGCCAGGGCGGCGATGGCGTGGTTGTAGGTGAAGTGGTTGCTGGTGCGGGGCCCGAAGCAGCCCTCGGCGTCCTGGACGGACATGAGGTACTTGAGGCCGGCGCGGACCACGGTGCCGTGCTTCGTCGACTTGTGGGTCTCGCCGGCGCCGAGGAAGGCGAGAAGCGAGAGCCCCGTGAGCCCCGGGTCGTAGAGCGGGCCGCCGGGGCCGCCGCAGCGGTTCCCCTTGCACATCGACTCGAAGCCGTCCCCGTCCCAGGAGCCGTCCCGCGACTGGTGGGCGCGGAGCCAGCGGAGGCCGGAGTGCATGACGTCGTCACCGGCGTCCCCGAACATCCGGAGGTTCCTCGTGCGCCCGCCCCCGGGCCGGTTGCCGAACATGCCCCCGCGATCCCCCCCCACCCCGATGCCGGTGTTCTCCCCCAGCCCCTCCATGTCCACGTCCGACTGGAACCGGGGATCGCCGAGCTTCGTGGAGGGATCCTCCGGGGGGTCCTCCACGGGGTTGTCGGGGAGGTTCTCCTCCACGAGCATGTCGAAGACCTTCTCCGGCTGGTCCAGGGGAGGGATGGGATCCACCTCCGGCGGGATCTCCGGCTCCTCGAGGTCCATCGGGGCCTCCGAGTTCGAGATCTGGAAGCCGTCCGCCTTCGCCGGCGGCGCCGCGCCCTCGCCGACGAGGAGGGTGAGGGCGAGGAAGAGGACCCCGTGGGCGCCCGCCGACGCGAGCCACCAGGGGGCCGCCTTCAGGGTCCCGTAGAGCGCCTCGTCGAAGCTCACGCTCTCGTGCTTCCCCCGCATCGCGGACATGGAGCGGATCTCGTAGTGGTCCATGGTCTCCTCCCCGGCTTCGCCGGTCCTGCCCCCGCTTCCTTCGCGTCGGCGGCGGGCACCGGTCATGAACGGACGGGGGGCGCCGGGGTTCGCGGCGGAGGGGCGCGACGGGGGGAATCAGCGCGCGGCGCGGGCGAGGGTCGTGCCCTCGAGGTCCTCGCGGAGCCTCCGGTTGTTGGCCCGGAGCTGGCCGAGGAGGAGCTGCTTCAGGTCGGCGGGCGTCACGGAGCCCCCCTCGAGGAGGCCGATCAGGACCTCGTTCCATGCGACGGTCTTCTTGAGGTCGAGGAGGTGCTCGCGCACCCGGGGCGCCCACTCCTCGATGGGCTGGGAGCGGGCCGGCTCGAACCGCTCCATGTACACGAGGACGAGCCCCGCGGGGTTGCGGAACCGCGGCGAGACGTCGCCGTCCTTCCGGCCCTCGCGGAAGGCCCACGAGCGGTACTCCTCGCGGAGCGGGTCCCCGGCGAGGAAGGGGCCGGCGAGGCCGCCGCGGGAGGCCTCGGGCCCCTCGGAGATCTCGCGGGCGAGGTCGGCGAAGGGGGTCCCGTCGTGGAGGCGCTCCTCGGCGGCGTCCATTGCCTTCGCGCACCGATCCCAGGCCGCCGACTCCGGGGATCCGGCCTCCCGGTAGGAGTCCACCCGGAGGTCGAGGAAGCGAAGCGTGGCGGAGGGCGGGCTCTCGATGCCGAACTCCGCGCGGTGGGCCTCGCCGAAGGCGCGGATCTCCCCGGGGCGGACGAAGAAGTCCACGGCGGGCCGGTAGCGCTCCTCGTCGTAGAACTGGTCCGGGAACTGGCCCGTGAAGTAGAAGAGCGCGCGCTGGTAGAGGACGTCCTCCCGGGTGCGGTCGTCCCACTCGCGCCGGGTCATGGCGAGATCGCGGATGGTCTGCTCCAGGGTCGTCCCCGCCTCGGCGGCCTTCTTCTCCGCCCGCTCCGTCTCCCGCTCGAGGTCCTCGTCGGAGCTGGCGAAGCCGATGCGCTTCGCCTCCTCGACGACGAGGCGGCGGATGACGAGGTCGCGCACGCGGGCGGCGACGTAGGCCGCCAGCTCGTCGCGTTGGTTGAGGCCCTGGTCATAGGCGGGGCCCATGGCGTGGCGGACCTCGCGCAGGGTGATGATCTTCCCGTTCACGCGGGCCAGGACGCGGGCGTCGTCGAGCCACGGGTCCACGGGCGCCGAGGTCCCCCCGCCCGCCGCGTCGGGGCGGGCCTCCACGGCGGCGCCCCGGGAGCGGGCCGCCGCGGCCCCCTCGAGCTCCGGCGGCGATTTGCATCCCGCCGCCGCGGCGGCGAGGGCGGCGGCGAGGAGGGCGGCGGGGATCCGGCGGAGGGGGGGGATCATGATCAGGGGGACACTACCGCCGCCGTCCCCCGCGGGGGAACGAATTGGCCCGGGCTCGGGGAGGCGGCTCCTCGCTGGATCGCGGGGGACGGCGTACACCGTTCGTGCCTTGAACCACCGGAACCCCGGATGGTGCCCGCCGTCCCCTCCTCCCCCGGGTACCGAACCCGCTCCCCCGCACCTGGA
>CAYJMF010000115.1:0-14187 GCA_964370855.1 uncultured Planctomycetota bacterium
GCCGAGAGAGGAGCCGCTAACTTGACGGCGATGTTACTTAGTTAGGAACGTCCCTGCCTTTCTTTCACCGTGCGGTTCGTGGAGGCTATCTAGGAGGGTTCGGCGCATCGGAAAGTGGACGGATGGAGGGCAGAGGTTGAACAGCGTCGGACAGTCTCCCGCGACCGTCGCGCCCGCGCCCTCCACCACGGGTCGCTCCTTCTCCGCGCCCCCCGCCGACGACGCGCCCGAGGAGATTCCTCCCTGGGAGCGGAGCTGGTTCTGGTGGCGGAAGGGGGAGTTCATGACCCTCTTCTGGATCGCCCTCATCCACGTCCTCGCCGTCCTCGGCGTCGTCCTCTTCCCGACCCCGGGCTGGACGGTGCTGGCCGTCTCCTGGGTGCTCATGTTCCTGGGCGGGCTCGGCACCACCGTCGGCTACCACCGCTCCCTCGCCCACCTCTCCGTGCGGATGCGGGGGCCCGCCGAGGCCTTCTTCGTCTTCGCCGCCATCTTCAACGGCTCCGGCTCCCCCGCCACCTGGGCCGCCAACCACCGCAAGCACCACGCCAACGCCGACAAGGACTCCGACATCTCGAGCCCCCGCCACGGCTTCTGGTGGTCCCACCTCCGCTGGCTCTGGCAGGCCGACCAGGCCTCGGTGAAGCGCTGGGCCCCGGACCTCGACACCCCCTTCTACCGGTTCTTCACCCGCTGGCAGTGGGCCATCCTCCTCGCGAGCCTGCTCGCCGGCGCCCCCCTCGGCTGGGCCGGCTTCTTCTGGATCGGCCCCGCGCGGCTCGTCTTCGCCCTCCACATGCAGTGCTTCATCAACTCCATCGCCCACATGCGCCCCGAGACCGCCCCGGGGGACGACTCCAGCCAGAACATCGCCTGGCTCGGGTTCTTCCACTCCCTCCAGGGCGAGAACTGGCACGGCAACCACCACGCCAAGCCCTGGTCCGCCCGCATCGGCTGGTCCTGGTGGCAGGTCGACCTCGGCTGGACCGCCATCCGCCTCATGGAGATGACGGGCCTCGCCTGGAAGGTCAACCGCCCGAGGTAGGGGGACGTTCCTCACTTCGTCACTTACTTGTGGATAATTCCGGTGGCGGAGTTATCCACAGGCAAGTGACGAAATGAGGAACGTCCCCCCCATGCGGAGCGACTGTCTCGTCGGCGGCGAGTGGATCCGGGCGCGGTCCGGGGCCGAGTCGGAGGTCCGCAACCCCGCCACGGACGCCGTGGTGGCGCGGGTGCCGCGGTGCGGCGCCGGGGAGGCGGCCGCCGCCGTCGAGGCCGCGGCCCGGGCGTTCCCCGCGTGGAGCGCGCTTCCGGCGCGGGATCGCGCGGGGCCGCTCCGGCGCATGGCCGCCCTCATGCTCGAGCGGCGCGAGGCGCTGGCGCGGATCATGACCCTCGAGCAGGGGAAGCCGCTCTCCGAGTCCCGGGGGGAGATCGCCTACGCCGCCTCCTTCCTCGAGGACGCCGCCGGCGAGGCGGTGCGGGTGCGAGGGGAGACGGTCCCGGGCTCCTCGGCGGACCGGCGCATCCTCGTCCTCCGCCAGCCCGTGGGGGTCTCCGTCGCCATCACGCCGTGGAACTTCCCCGCCGCCATGATCACCCGCAAGGTGGGCCCCGCCCTCGCCGCCGGGTGCACCTCCGTCGTGAAGCCGGCCTCCCTCACCCCCCTCTCCGCCCTCGCCCTCGGCGAGATCGGCCTCGAGGCCGGCCTCCCCCCGGGGGTCCTCAACGTCGTCACGGGCCCCGCCGGCGAGGTGGGGGAGGAGCTCCTCGCGAACCCCGGCGTGCGGAAGGTCTCCTTCACGGGGTCCACGGAGACCGGCCGGGTCCTCATGGCGAAGGCCGCGCGGAACATCCTCCGCCTCTCCCTCGAGCTC
Organism: uncultured Planctomycetota bacterium; assembly: GCA_964370855.1. Lineage (GTDB taxonomy): Bacteria > Planctomycetota > JAJSAM01 > JAJSAM01 > JAKLKS01 > JAKLKS01. The sequence continues at coordinate 1,881 of CAYJMF010000115.1, forward strand.
GGCGGCCACGCCCCCTTCCTCGTCTTCGACGACGCCGATCTCGACGCCGCCGTCGCCGGCGCCGTGGCGGCGAAGTTCCGCAACATGGGCCAGACCTGCATCTCCGCCAACCGCTTCCTCGTGCAGGAGGGGATCCACGACGCCTTCGTGGAGCGGTTCGCCGCCGCCGCCTCCGCGCTGCGCGTCGGCGACGGCCTCGTCGAGGGGGTCGCCCAGGGCCCCCTCGTGGACGACGCCGCCGTGGCGAAGGTGGAGGAGCACGTCGCCGACGCCCTCTCCGGCGGCGCCCGGCTCCTCTGCGGCGGGCGGCGAGTCCCCCAGGGGAAGGGGTACGCCGACCGCTTCTACGCCCCCACGGTTCTTGCCGGCGCCGGGCCGGGCATGAAGGCCTGGCGGGAGGAGACCTTCGGGCCCGTGGCCCCGGTACGCTCCTTCGGCACGGAGGAGGAGGCCGTGGCCGCCGCCAACGACACGGAGTACGGCCTCGCCGCCTACCTGTTCACCCGTGACGCCTCCCGCCTCCTCAGGGTGGCCGAGGCCCTGGAGTACGGCATCGTCGGCGCCAACGACGGAACCCCCTCCACGGCCCAGGCCCCCTTCGGCGGCATGAAGCAGTCGGGCCTCGGGCGGGAGGGGGGGCGGTGGGGGCTGGAGGAGTACCTGGAGGTGAAGTACGTGTCGTGGAGGATCTGAGGTCGTCCGGCGGGGATACGGTACCCGACCCGATTCACCGGGGTTGACCTCGAGACTCCCGCCGGGCGGGTGCCCTTCGGCGAACCCCGATGAATCGGGTCGGGTACCGTATACCCCTCCCCCCCTTCCCTCCCTTAGACTCCTCCCGAGGGCCCCCGCAGGGGGGGCGCCCCGGCACCACGGGCACCGCGGATTCCGACCATGGCTTCACCTCTGATCCTCCTGGTCGAGGACAACGCCGTCTTCCGGCGCTCCGCGCGCACCGCCCTCGAGGCGGGGGGATACACCGTCGCCGAGGCGAAGGACGGGAGCGAGGCCCTCGGCCTCGCCCGCGGCGACGCCCCCTGCCTCCTGCTCCTCGACACCACTCTGCCGGACTTCACGGCGCGGGATCTCCTCCGCAGGCTCCGCGCCCTCCCGGGGTGCGCCGACCTCCCCGCCGTGGCGATGCCCGGCCTCTTCGCCCGCCCCGAGGAGGAGGGCCTCACGGCGGCGGGCTTCGACGACTTCCTCGTGAAGCCCGTGGACGGGGCGGTCCTGCTGGAGGTCGTCGCCTCCCACCTCGGCGCCGGGGCCGCCGCCCGGGGCAGGCCGGGCCGGGGGAGGCTCGTCCTCGTCGCCGACGACGATCCCGACCACCGCGCCCTCGCCCGGATCCGCCTCACCCTGGCGGGCTTCGTCGTGGAGACCGCTTCCGACGGGCAGGAAGCCCTGGAGAAGGCCCGCGCCCGGGTCCCCGACGTCATCGCCAGCGACATCCTCATGCCGCGACTCGACGGCCTCGGCCTCTGCATGGCCGTCCGCCGCGACGCCGCCCTGCAGCAGGTGCCCGTGGTGCTCTTCTCCGGGAACTACCTCGAGAAGGCCGACCAGCGCCTCGCCCGCGACGCCGGCGCCACGGACTTCGTCATCCGCTCCGGGGAGATGAAGGAGCTCGTCGAGAAGATCGTCGAGAGGTCCGGCGGCGGGGCCGAGGCGCCGGCCCCCGCCTCACCGGAATCCGTCGAGACGGAGCGCCGCAACCGCGCCTCCCGCCAGCTCGAGCGGCAGGCCGCCCTCAACATCTCCCTCGCCCGCCGCTCCCGCCTGCAGGAGGCGCAGCTCTCCATCCTCGCCGCGGTCTCCGAGGGGCTGGCCGGGACGGGGGACCTCGACGCCGCGCTCCGCGAGGGCTTCGCCGGGGGCTTCGACGCCTGGGCCCTCTGCCCGGCGGCGCTGTTCACCCTCAACCGGAAGGGCCTTCCCGTCTTCCGGGCGCGGAGCGGCTGGACCGCGGAGGCGGAGCCCGCCCTGGAGGGCTTCCTCGGGCACCGGGAGTTCGCCGCCCGCGCCCTGGAGGGGGACGTCCCCCTGGTCCTCCGCCCGACGGGGGATCGCCGCGCGCCGGAGGACGACTTCCTCGACGTCGCCGGCGCCCGCTCGGCCCTGGTCGTGCCGCTGCGGGCGGCGCGGGTGCCCGTGGGCGTGCTCCTCCTCGCCTCCCCCAGGGACGACCTCGACGACGCGGAGGTGAAGTCCTTCGCCGTCACCGTCGCCGGCCAGCTCGCCCAGGCCGTCTCCCTCGCAGCCGCGGCGGGGCGCCTCCGCTCGAGCGAGGAGCGCTACCGGGCCATCGTCGAGAACGCCAACGACGCGCTCTTCCTTCTCGATCCCGGCGGCGAGGTGCTGGAGGTGAACCGGCGCGGGGAGGAGATCCTCGGGCGCTCCTCGGCGGAGATCGTCGGCCGCCGCCTGCGCGACTTCGCCTCCCCGGACGCTCCGGACACCGGGTGGCAGGGGCTCGAGCGCGTGCCCGCCGGCGAGCCGGTGCGGCTGGAGCCGGTGCAGGTGGGGCGGCCCGACGGGACCGGCGTGCCCGTGGAGCTCTCCGCCTCCCTCGTGCGGGCAGGGGGCCGGACCCTCCTGCTCGCCATCGCCCGGGACGTCTCCCGGCGGCGGGCCCTGGAGCGGCGCCTCTACATGGCCCAGAAGATGGAGGCCGTGGGCCAGCTCGCGGGGGGCATCGCCCACGACTTCAACAACCTCCTGATGGTGATCAACGGCTACGCGGAGATCCTCCTCGGCCGCACGGGGGAGGGGCGGCCCGGGCGGCGGGAGATGGAGGAGATCCTCCGGGCGGGGCAGAGGGCGGCGGCCCTGACGAGCCAGCTCCTCGGCTTCAGCCGGCGGCAGGTGGTGCGGCCGCGGGTCATGGACCTCCCCGCGGCGACGGGGGCCCTCGAGGAGGAGCTGCGCCGCCTCGCGGGGCCGGCGGCCGCCCTCTCCTTCCTCCACGCCGAGGGGCAGAAGCCGGTCAAGATCGACCCCGTGCAGTTCGAGCAGGTCCTGGTCCAGCTCGTGCTGAACGCCTCCGAGGCCCTCCCCGCGGGGGGCGGGACGGTGGCCGTCGAGACGGGGTCCGCGGACCTCGACGAGGCCTTCGTCGCCGCCAACGAGGGGGCGCGGGCCGGGCCCCACCTCTTCCTCTCCGTCCGGGACGAGGGGCGGGGCATGGACGAGGAGACGCTCTCCCGCTGCTTCGAGCCGTTCTTCTCGACGAAGGAGCCGGGCAAGGGCTCGGGCCTCGGCCTCGCCACGGTCTACGGGGTGGTGAAGCAGAACGACGGCTACGTCAGGGTCGAGAGCGGGCCGGGGAAGGGGACGCGGGTCACCGTCTACCTGCCGCCCGTGGAGCCGGTGGAGGCGACGCCGGGGGTCGCCCGGGCGCCGGCGGGGGGGGCCGGCGGGCCGGCGGCGGCCACGGCGAAGGAAGGGGCGGGCACCGTCCTCGTCATCGAGGACGAGTGGGCGGTGCGCACCCTCGTGCACCAGGTGCTGCGCGGCGCCGGGTACGCCGTCCTCCAGGCGGAGTCCGGGGAGGACGCGCTGGAACTGGCCATGAAGCACGGGGCGCCCATCGACCTCGTCCTCTCCGACGTCGTCATGAAGGGGATGGGGGGGCGGGAGACGGTGAAGCGGCTGCGGGCGGAGCGGCCGGGGCTGAAGGCGCTCTTCATGTCCGGGTACTCCTACGACGCCCTCGTCTTCGACGAGGGGGCGGAGCTGGGGGAGGAGTTCCTGCCGAAACCGTTCTCCACGGAGGAGTTGCTGCTGCGCGTGGAAGGCATCCTGCGGCCGGCCCCGAAGCGGTGAACGACAGCAGCAGAACGGTGTCAGACACCTATTTGCTGCGGCGGGAACCCCACGCTCGAGCGAGAGGTTCAGCGCCGCAGCAAATAGGTGTCTGACACCGTTCTGCTGCTGTCGTTCCGCCACGGTTCCGTCACGGCGGCCGGGTTCCGGGAACTTTTCCGGTGCGGGGTCCGTCCATGAGGGAATGACCACCCCGACCGGACGCGCCGCCGCGCTGGCCTCCCTCCTCCTCCTCGCCGCCTGCGCCGACGGGGCGCGATCCGGGGCCGGGGGCCCGCCCCCCGCCCCCGGGCGCCTCGCCCGCGCCTACGATGCCGGGGCCGCCCTCCCCCTCCCCGGTTCCGCGGCTCCGAAGGCGGAGGCGGCGGACCCCTACGCCTCCCTCCGCGCCCCCGCCGAGACCCCCTCCACGGAGCAGTATGCCCGCATCGAGGAGAACCCCTTCCTCAGGGCCGACCGCAACCCCCTCTCCACCTTCGCCACGGACGTGGACACGGCCTCCTACGCCGTGGTCCGCCGCTTCCTCGGCGAGGGGCGCCTGCCGCCCCCCGGGGCGGTGCGCATCGAGGAGCTGGTCAACTACTTCCCCTACGACTACGCCCCCCCCTCGGGAGGGGAGCCCTTCGCCGTCCACGTGGACGCCGCCGCCTGCCCCTGGAAGCCGGGCCACAGGCTCGTGCGGGTCGGGCTCAAGGGGAGGACCTTCGACGAGGAGGAGCGCCCCGCGGCCAACCTGGTCTTCCTCGTGGACGTCTCCGGGTCCATGAAGTCGGCGGACAAGCTCCCGCTCCTCAAGCGGTCCCTCGGCCTCCTGGCGGAGAGGCTGGAGGCGAGGGACCGGGTCGCCATGGTCGTCTACGCCGGCGCCTCGGGCCTCGCCCTCCCCTCGACGCCGGGGGACCGGAGGGAGGAGATCGCCGCGGCCCTGGAGCGCCTCGAGGCGGGGGGCTCCACCAACGGGGGGGCGGGGCTCCGCCTCGCCTACGCCGTCGCGACGGAGAACTTCATCAAGGGGGGGACCAACCGGGTCCTCCTGTGCACCGACGGGGACTTCAACGTCGGGACCACGAGCAACGACGAGCTGGTGGGCCTCGTGGAGGAGAAGCGGGAGGGGGGCGTGTTCCTCTCCGTGCTCGGCTTCGGCACCGGGAACTACAAGGACGACCGCCTCGAGTCCATCGCCGACAGGGGGAACGGGAACTACTCCTACGTGGACTGCCTCGCCGAGGGGAGGAAGGTCCTCGTCGAGCAGGCCGGGGGGACGCTCCACGTCATCGCGAAGGACGTGAAGATCCAGGTCGAGTTCAACCCCGTGCGGGTGGCCGGCTACCGGCTCCTCGGCTACGAGAACCGCGTCATGGCGAACCGGGACTTCCGGGACGACCGCAAGGACGCCGGCGAGATCGGCGCGGGCCACACCGTCACGGCGCTCTACGAGATCGTCCCCGCGGGGCAGCCCGTGCCGGGGCCCGAGGAGCCGGGGCTCAAGTACCAGGAGACCCGCCCCGCCCCCGAGGCCGCGGGCCCGGAACTGCTCACGGTCCGCCTGCGCTGGAAGGCCCCCGACGGCGATGCCGCCATGGAAGCCACGGAGCGGGAGTTCCCCCTCGTGGACCGCGATGCCGCCTTCGCCGAGGCCGACCCGGAGTTCCGCTTCGCCGCGGCGGTGGCCTGCTTCGGGATGGTGCTCCGGAACTCGGAGCACCGTGCTTCGGCGGACTTCGATACCGTGCTGGAGCTCGGCACCGGCGCGACGGGGCCCGACCCCGGCGGGTGGCGCCACGAGTTTCTCGGCCTCGCGGCGAGGGCGCGCGCGCTGCGGTAGCAGCAGCAGAACGGTGTCAGACACCTATATGCTGCGGCGCGGAACCTCCCGCCCGAGCGTGGGGGTCCGTTCCGCAGCATATAGGTGTCTGACACCGTTCTGCTGCCGCCGCCGTTCACCGCAGAGTGATCAGCGCGTCGGCGGCGACGTCCCGGGCCTCGGCGACCCGCCCGTCGGCCCACACCGCCGTCACCCGCGTTGCGCGCGTCACCCGCCCCAGCCCGAAGTGGAACCGGGAGTCGGACTGCGAGCAGAACGATCCCCCCCGCACCCCCCAGCGGTGGAACGTCCGTCCCCCCGCCTCCACGACCACCTTCACCGCCCCCGGGGCGTCCACGAGGAGCCACGCACCGGCCCGCGGCGAGTCGTTGCGGAGCAGGGTCGGGGGCGCGTCGAGGTTCGAGATCACGAGGTCGACGTCCCCGTCGCCGTCGATGTCCCCGGCCGCGACGCCGCGGCTCGACTCCACGGGCGCGAAGCCGGGCCCCGCCCCCTCCGTGGCGTTGCGGAAGATCCCTCCCTCGTTCTCGAGGAGCAGGTTCCGCTGGCGGTAGGTCTCGTGGCTCGCCTCCGCCCGGTCCGCCTGGGGGTAGATGTGCCCGTTGGCGACGACGAGGTCCTCGTCCCCGTCGAGGTCGAGATCCGCGAAGACGCAGCCCCAGGAGAGGGGCATGTAGGTGGGGGGGGTGACCCCGGAGGAGGCGGAGACGTCGGCGAAGAGCCCCTTCCCGAGGTTGCGGTAGAGGGTCGACGTGTCCTTGCCGAAGTTCGTCACGAAGAGGTCCGGCCGGCCGTCGCCGTCGTAGTCCCCGGGCGCGAGCCCCATGCCCGCCTGGGAGGAGCCCCGCTCCGACAGGGCCGCCCCGGTCCAGAGGCCGACCTCGGAGAACTTCCCGCCCCCCTCGTTGCGGTAGAGGTAGTTGGGGTTGGAGTCGTTGGCCACGTAGAGATCGGGGTCGAGGTCGTCGTCGAGGTCCAGCGCCGCCGCGGCGAAGGTGAAGTACTCCCCCGCGTCCACGATGCCGGATTGCGCCGTCGCGTCGGTCCACCGCCCGCCCCCCTCGTTGCGGAAGAAGACGTTGGCCCTCCCCTCGAGCCCGAAGGGGCCCATGGCCACCTTCTGGTCGTTCCACTCGAGGGTCGGCTCCGCGGCGAGGACCTCATCGAGGGTGCAGTCGATGTAGCCGCCGACGAAGAGGTCCTCGTCCCCGTCCCCCTCGGCGTCGAAGAACACCGCGCTCGTGGACCACCCGTCGAGGGAGGGGCCCCCGGCGACCTTCTCGAAGGTGCCGTCGCCGCGGTTGCGGTAGAGGACGTCGGGGCCGAAGTTGGTGACGAAGAGGTCGGGCCGCCGGTCCCCGTCCACGTCCCCCACGGCGACCCCGCAGCCCCAGCCGTCGTCGCCCACGCCGGCGGCGTCGGTGACGTCCTCGAAGGTGCCGTCGCCGCGGTTGCGGTAGAGGCGGTTGCGGGCGCGCTCCACGACCCTCCCCGGCTCCGTCCGCCAGCCCGAGACGAGGTAGAGGTCGAGATCCCCGTCGCCGTCGTAGTCCAGCAGCGCGAGGCCGTTCCCCTGTGAGTCGAGGAGGTGGGGCTTCTCCGCGCCGCCGCACCACGCCGGCAGGAGGAGCCCCGCGGCCTTCCCGGCGTCGGCGAAGAGGAAGCGGGGGGCCGGCACCGGGGGAGGGGCCGCCGGGAGGGCCGCGGGAGGGGCGCCGGCGGGCGGGGGGAGATCCCCGCTCCCCCCCTCCCCCTCGTCCCCGCCGCAGCCCCCGAGCAGCAGGGCCGCGGCGAGGAGGGTTCCCGTCCTTCGGCTCACTTCGCGAGGAGTTCCGCGGCGGCCTTCTCGAAGCGGGCCCAGGCGGCGTTGCGGCCGGCCTCGTCGGCGGCCTTCTGCATCTCCATGGAGGCGTCGAGGCACTCCTTCTTCGCGGCGCGGGTCACGACGACGTAGCCCTCCTCGAAAATCCCCTTGGCCTCGCCGTCGGCGTTGTGGTGGTGGCCCCCCTCGAGCAGGCGCTTGCGGACGCCGCCCACGGCGTTGTCCCCCTCGTTGGCGAAGAGCGCCATCTCGGCGGCGGCCCCGGCCCCGTCGCCCCGCTTCGCGAACATCTCCGCATGGGCGCGGTGGCCCGAGAGGATGGCGCGGACGAGGTTCTTCTCGGTGTGCTTGGCCCCGAGGATCACGTCGGCCAGGGAGTCGTAGGAGGCGGCGAGGTCCTTCGAGGTCTCCTGCCCGAGGGCGAAGGAGGCGGCGGCGAGGACGACGGCGGCGGCGAGGGTGGCGAGGGGCTTCATGGAGGCTCCTTTCTCTGGGGCCCTGCGGGGCGGCCCGGGACGCGTCCGAGTCGATGGCGGCCATCATAGGGTCCGATGGCCCGCGGCCTCTACTCCCGACCCCCGCCCCGACGTCGTCTTCGGGCCCGTCCGCGGCTCCGGGTAGAATGCCGCGTCGTGCCGCCGGGCCCGCGCCGGGGACCGGCACCCGTTGCAGGACGGGGCACCGCCGAAGGGCTCCCCTTCCACGCACACCGGAGGATTCCGTGACCCAAGACAGGACCGATCCGCGCCGCCCCGACGGGGATCTGCAGGTCCATGCCGCCCTGGTGAAGCCCTCCGTGATGGTCATCGAGGGGATCGGCCCCGACGGGAGGACCCTCCTCCGCGGGGCCGGGTTCTTCCTGGGGGACGGACGGGTGGCCACGGCCCGCCACCTCCTCGCGGGCGCCGCGTCCCTCCTCTGCCGGCCCCCGGGGGGCGGTCCCGCCGGCAACGCCGTCCACGGCCTCGTCGCCGAGGACGCCGCCTCGGATCTCGCCGTCGTCTCCGTGAAGGACCTTCCCCCGGGCCTCCGCCCCCTCTCCCTCTCCGAGCGCCCCCTCCACGCCGGGGAGCGGGTGCTCCTCGCCGGCCCCTCCGCCGTCGACGGCTCCCAGTCGGAGATGACCGCCTCCGAGCCCGTGGACTTCCCCGCCCTCGGCAGGGTCTTCCCCCTGGAGGGGAGGTGGCCCGCGGACTGCAGCGGGAGCCCCGTCCTGCGGCGGGGGGGCGAGGTCGCCGGGGTGGCCCTCTCCCGCGTCGCCGGGGGGAAGGTGGCCCGCTGGGCCGTCACCGCCAGGGCCCTGCGCCGCGTCATCGAGAAGGCCCGCCCCGGCCCCTTCAAGGCCCTCTCCGCACCGGATCACGACCCCCTCCTCCCGGGACTCGCCTGCCTCGCCGAGGGGGCGGACGAGGAGGCGCTGTCCCTCTTCCGCGCAGTGGCCGAGTCCGACCCCTCCGTCCCCCTCCCCTGGGTCCTCGTCGCCGACGCCGCCCGCCGGGCGGGTCTCCACGAGGAATCCGCCATCGCCCTGGAGATGGCCACCGCCGCCGGGGGGGACGAGGGGGTCCTCATCGCCCTCGGCTCCGCCTACCACCGGGCGGGGCGCGTCGTCGAGGGCCTCGACGTCTTCAAGCGGGTGCTCCGCGAGAGGCCCGACGACCCGGAGGTCCATTTCCACCTCGGCCTCGGGTTCCTCGAAGTGGGGGACCACGCCCGCGCCATCGACGAGTTCCGGGTCGTCCAGACCATCGACCCCACCTATACCGGGCTGCACCTGCGCACGGGCATCGCCCTGGCCCGCCTCGGCCGGGCGCTGGGCGCCATCGAGTCCTTCAAGGAGGCGCTCAAGGTGGACCCGGCGGATCCCGAGGTCCACTTCCAGCTCGGTGAGATCTACCTCGACCTCGGCCGGGCGAAGGACGCCGCCGACTCCTACCGCGAGGCCTCCCGCCTCGCCCCCGACCACGCCCCCTCCCTGCAGGGCCTCGGCCTGGCCTGCCGCGAGACGGGCCGGATGCAGGAGGCCCTCAAGGCCTTCCAGGAGGTGGCGCGCATCAACCCCTCCGACGCCATGGTCCAGCGCCACATCGGGCAGATCCTCGACCGCATCGGCCGCCCGCGGGAGTCCCTGGAGGCCTACGGTCGTGCCATCGAGGCGAGGCCCGAGGACCTGGAGGCCCATTTCCAGGTCGGCCTCCTCTGCCGGAAGCTCAACGAACGCGAGCGGGCCGTCGCCGCCTTCCGGCGCGTGGTGGAGCTGCGCCCCGACCATGCCGACGCCCACTTCCACCTCGGCTTCCTCTTCCGGGACCTGGGGCGGCCGGAGGAATCCATGGAGTCCTTCCGCGCCGTCGCCGGGGCGCGCCCCACGGACGCGCAGGCCTTCAACAACCTCGGCAACGCGCACGTCGCCCTCGGGCAGGACAAGGAGGCGGTGGAGGCCTTCATCAAGGCCGTCCGCCTCCGCCCCGACTACGCCGAGGCCTTCGTCAACCTCGGCGCCGCGCTGCTGCGCTACGGGCGCGCCGAGGAATCCGTCAAGGCCCTCCAGGAGGCGGTCCGGCACCTCCCGGAGCACCCTCGGGCCCACTGCTGCCTCGCCGCCTCCTTCATCGCCCTGGAGAAGTTCTCCGACGCCGCCGCCTCCCTGAAGAAGGCCTTCGCCATCGACGGGGACATGGCCGAGGCCCACTACCAGATGGGCCGCCTGCAGATCCGGGTCAACGACCGGAACGCGGCCTTCGAGGAGTACAAGCTCCTCCAGGCGCTGGACACGGGGATGGCGGAGAAGCTGTTCAAGGAGCTGTACGGGTAGGGGCGGGGCGGGGGGGGGAGAGGTGGGGGCCTTACTTAATAATTAACTTATTCCGAGGGGCAGCTCCGGCCCGGCGCCGGGGGGGGGCGGGGAATAATTTAATTTGTAAGGAACGTCCCCGCCTTTCGCCGGTGTAGGCTCGTCCCGTTTTTCAACGACCCGCACGGGAAAACCATGAGAGCCCACATCGCCGCGGCCGCAGGTCTGGTCCGGTCCCGCGTCTCCCTGCGGCCGGCCACGGCGCTGCGGGAGTGTATCAAAGAAGGATACACTTGGGAGCGGCTCCGCGCCGACCTCCTCGCGGGGGTCATCGTCGGCATCGTGGCGCTCCCCCTCTCCATGGCCCTGGCCGTCGCCAGCGGGGTGCCGCCGCAGCACGGCCTCTACACGGCCATCGTCGCCGGCTTCGTGACCGCCCTCCTCGGGGGCTCCCGCAGCCAGGTGACGGGGCCGACGGCGGCCTTCGTCGTGCTGCTCGCCCCGGTGGCGGTCCGGTTCGGCGTCGCCGGCCTCGCCGTGGCCTCCCTCATGGCCGGGGCCATCCTCGTGGCGCTGGGCGCGCTGCGCCTCGGGCAGCTCATCTCCTTCATCCCCTACCCCGTGACGACGGGGTTCACGGCGGGCATCGCGCTGGTCATCGGGGTCCTCCAGGTGAGGGACTTCCTCGGCCTGACGACGGGGGCCATGCCGGAGCACTTCCCCGAGCGCGTGGCGGTCCTCGTCCGTGCCCTCCCCACGGCCCGGTGGCAGGAGCTCCTGGTCGGGGTCTTCACCCTCGCCGTGCTGCTGGGCTGGACCCGGGTGACGCGGAAGGTCCCGGCGGCCCTCGTGGCCCTCGTCGCGGCGGCGCTCCTGGCGACCCTCCTCCCGCAGCTCGGCGTGGCGACCCTCGGGAGCACCTTCTCCTATCTCGGGTCCGACGGCCTCTCCCACCCCGGGATCCCCCGGCTCCCCCCGATGCCGCTCCTCCCCTGGAACCTGCCGGGCCCCGGGGGGGAGCCCTTCGTCCTCACCCTCGGCGCCGTCCGGGAGCTGTTCCCCTTCGCCGCCGCCATCGCGATGCTCGGCGCCATCGAGTCCCTCCTCTCGGCGGTGGTGGCCGACGGCATGGCGGGGACGCGCACCGACCCGGACACGGAGCTCGTGGCGCAGGGGACGGGGAACCTGCTCGCCCCCTTCTTCGGGGGCTTCGCCGCCACGGGGGCCCTGGCCCGGACCGCCACCAACATCCGCTCCGGGGCGACCTCCCCCGTGGCGGCGGCGGCCCACGCCGTCTTCGTCCTCGTGGCGGTGCTGGCGCTGGCCCCCCTCGTGGCGTACCTCCCCATGGCCTCCCTCGCGGCGCTCCTCCTCCTCGTCGCCTGGAACATGAGCGAGGTGCGCCACGTGGCCCACCTGCTGCGCTCCGCGCCCAAGAGCGACATCGCGGTCCTCCTGACGACCCTCTCCCTGACCGTGGTCTTCGACATGGTGGTCTCCGTCACCGTGGGAGTGATGCTGGCGGCGCTGCTGTTCATGAAGCGGATGGCCGACCTCACCGGCGCGACCCTGGTGGGGGACGGCCACCCGGCCCTCCGCGAGCCTCTTCCCCCGGGAGCGGTCATGTACGACGTCGCGGGCCCCCTGTTCTTCGGCGCCGCGGGCCGCGCGCTGGGGAGCCTCGACAACCTGGCGGACCACGTGAAGGTGCTGATTCTCGACCTCGAGGACGTCCCCGCCGTGGACGCCACGGGCATCGCCGCCCTGGAGGGGGCGCTCCGCCGCGTGCACAAGCGGGGGGTCCTCGTCATCCTCGCCGGGGTCCAGGCGCAGCCGGCCCGGGCCTTCGCGAAGGCGGGGCTCGTTCCGGATGCGGAGAGGCTGCTGTTCGCGGGGTCGGCGGAACTGGCGGTGGGGATGGCGAGGGCGAGGTAGGGGGGGGAGGGGGGGGTGATTTCGGAATCCACCCCCTACGGTGATTCGGTTCCGGGGGGGGGGGGGGGGGGGGGGGGGGGGGGGGGGGGGGGGGCGGGGGGGGGGG
>CAYJMF010000116.1:0-14012 GCA_964370855.1 uncultured Planctomycetota bacterium
CACCGACGATCTCACCCCTCACCCGAAAGGGGCCCGGCTAACTTGACGGCGATGTTACTTAGTTAGGAACGTCCCTGCCTCTCCCACCCGCGCGCTGTGACTTGATCGAGGGCGCCCTTGCCCGGCGCGGGGATTCCCTGCTACCCTCCGCCCGGCCCCGGCAAGCAGTGGGAAGGACACGTGGCTCGTCCTCCTCGGGAACGCACCCGTTCGCTGGCCCCGCGCCGCCCCTCCGGCGGCACGGAGAGGGATCCCGCGGCCCCCGCCGAGGTCCCCCCCGACGTCGCGGACCTGCTGACCCGCGCCGCCGCCCTCCCCCGGGGGCTCGCCTTCCTCCACGCCGCCCCCCTCGAGACCGTCGCCATCACGCTGCGCGTGGACGCCCGCCTCGTGCTGGCCGTGCGCCGCGCCATCGACGACCCGCGCCTCCACGCCCCCATCATCGCCGCCTTCAAGGAGGCCGCCGCCCGTTGGAAGGGGGAGAGCCACCCGGACGGCTTCCGTCCCCTCCCCCCGCCGCCCCCGTGCCCGGGACCCGCGGACCTCGTCGCCGCGGCGGAGCACCATCCCCTCGGCGCCGACTTCCTCGCCGAGGGGCCGCTGGAGACCGTGGCCGTGACCTTCGGAACCACCCCCTTCGTCGTGCTCGAGGCGCGCTCCCTCCTCCGGCGCGGGAACGGAGGGACGGAGAGATGAGGACCGCATGAGGACCGCAACGGAGCAAGGAGGCAGCATGGAGGTCGGCATCGCCGGCTACGGGGCCTACGTCCCGCGCCACAGGATCCGGCTCGAGGAGATCGCGAAGGTCTGGGGGGCCGACGCGAAGGCCTTCGCGCGGGGGCTGAAGCTCCGCGAGAAGTCCGTCCCCGCCCCCGACGAGGACACCATCACCATGTCCGTGGAGGCGGCCCGCCACGCCGTCCTCCGCGCGGGCATCGACCCCTCCCGCATCGGGGCCCTCTACATCGGGAGCGAATCCCACCCCTACGCGGTGAAGCCGAGCGGCACCACCGTGGCCGAGGCCCTCGGGGCCACGCCCGACGTGCACTGCGCCGACCTCGAGTTCGCCTGCAAGGCGGGCACCGAGGGGATGTACATCGCCATGGCCCTGGTGCGGGCAGGCGAGATGGACTACGCCGTGGGCATCGGGGCCGACACCTCCCAGGGGGCGCCGGGCGACGCCCTGGAATACTCCGCCTCCGCCGGCGCGGGCGCCTTCGTCTTCGGGCGGGACCGCCTGGTGGCCGTCTGCGAGGCCACCTGCGCCTACATGACCGACACGCCGGACTTCTGGCGGCGCGAGTACCAGTTCTACCCGCGCCACGCCGGCCGCTTCACGGGGGAGCCCGCCTACTTCAAGCACGTGCTCTCCTGCGCGAGGATGCTCTTCGAGAAGACCGGCTCGAAGGCCGCCGACTACCGCTGGTGCGTCTTCCACCAGCCCAACGGGAAGTTCCCCGAGCGGGCGGCGCTGGAGCTTGGCTTCACGAAGGAGCAGTACGCGGAGGGCCTCCTCTCCCCGACCCTCGGCAACACCTACTCCGGCTCCTCCCCCATGGGGCTCACGGCGGTGCTGGACGCGGCGAAGAGCGGGGACCGGGTCTTCATGGTGAGCTACGGATCCGGCTCCGGGAGCGACGGGTTCGTCTGGCGCGTCACGGACCGCATCGACGAGGTCCGCGGGATGGCCCCGGGGACGCGGAAGCAGCTCGAGAACCATCCCATCTACGTGGACTACGGGGTCTACGCGAAGTTCAGGGGGAAGATCCGGAAGCCCGCCGAATAGGCGAAGGGAGCCAGACATGCGCGACGTCGCCGTCGTCGGGGTCGGGATGAACCGCTGGGGCGAGCTGTGGGAGAAGTCCCACCGCCGCATCTGGGTGGAGGCGGCGCTGGAGGCCGTGGCCGACGCGGGCGTGGACCGCGTGGACGCCATGTACGTCGGCTGCATGAGCGGCGGCCTCTTCACGGGGCAGGAGCACCTCGGCGCCATGCTGGCCGACGAGCTCGCCATGGGCCCCATCCCGGGCACGAGGGTGGAATCCGCCTGCGCCTCCGGCGGGCTCGCCTTCCGGCAGGCCTGGATGGCCGTCGCCTCCGGCGCGCACGACGTCGTGCTCGCCTCGGGCGTGGAGAAGATGACGGACGTGGACGGGGCCGCCGCCACCTACGCCCTCTCCACCGCCGCCGACCAGGAGTACGAGTGCTACCACGGGCTCACCTTCCCGGGGCTCTACGCCCTCATGGCCCGGGTCCACATGCACCGCTACGGGACCACGGACCGCCAGCTCGCGTCGGTGGCCGTGAAGAACCACCGCAACGGGCACCTCAACCCGCTGGCGCAGTACCGGGACGAGGTGACCCTGGACCAGGTGATGGGCGCGACCATGGTGGCGGACCCCCTCACGGTGCTCCACTGCTCCCCCATCACGGACGGCGCCGCGGCGGCGATCCTCGTCCCCCTGGACATGGCGAAGCGGTTCTCGAAGAGGCCGCCCGTCCGCGTGGCCGCCTCGGCCCACGCCACGGACACCATCGCCCTCCACGACCGGGCCGACATCGCGCGCATCGCCTCCACGGAGAAGGCGGCGGAGCTGGCCTACGCCGCGGCCGGCATCGGGCCCTCGGACCTCTCCTTCGTCGAGGTGCACGACTGCTTCACCATCGCCGAGGTGATGGTGACGGAGGCGCTGGGCATCGCGGACCGCGGCAAGGGCGGGGCGCTCGCGGAATCCGGCTACACGGCCCTCGACGGGCGGCTCCCCGTCAACCCCTCGGGCGGCCTCAAGTCCAAGGGCCACCCCGTCGGGGCCACGGGCATCGCCCAGGTCCGCGAGGCGGTGATGCAGCTGCGCGGGGAGTGCGGCGACCGGCAGGTGAAGAACGCGAAGTGGGGTCTCACCCAGAACATGGGCGGCACCGGCGCCAGTTCCGTGGTGCACATCTTCCGGAAGGCGTGAGGAGGGCAGGGACATGACCGGATCCGCGCGCTACTGGCGGGAGATCCCGCAGCGGTACCGTCTCGAGGCGGCGAAGTGCGACGGCTGCGGGAGGATCGCCTTCCCGCCCCGCGTCGTCTGCCCCGCCTGCCGGGGGCGGGACTTCACGAAGACCATCCTGGCGAAGGAGGGGACGCTGGAGACCTTCACGGTCATCCGCGTGGCGCCCAGCGGGTTCTCCGACCTCGCGCCCTACGCCGTGGGCATCGTGAAGCTCGACGACGGCGTGAACCTCACGGCCCAGGTGGCCGACGTGGACGCCTCGACGCTCGCCGTCGGGCGGAGGATGCGCATCCAGTTCCGCCGCGTGCAGCAGGACGGGGAGTCGGGCATCATCAACTACGGCTACAAGGTGGTGCCGGTGGAGGCCTGAGGGGGGAGGCGGGGGTCAGCCCCCCGCCATCTCCTCGAGGCGGGCGGGGTCGAGGATCTCGACCTTCCGCGCCCGCAGCGCCACCACTCCCTCGCGCTCGATGGACTTGAGTGTGCGGATGAAGACCTCCCGCACGGTCCCCACGGTGGCCGCCGCCACCTCCCGGGTGGCCCCGAGGTCCACGACGATCCCCCGGGCCAGGGGGATCCCCTCCCGCTTCGCCAGGGAGAGGATGTGGCTCGCGATGCGCGCCTGCACGGGCCGGGTCGAGACCTCCTCCAGCCGGCTGGAGAAGCGCCGCAGCCGCTCCGCGACCTCGCGGGAGGTGCGGGAGTGGAGCTCCGGGTGGCGGGAGAGGAAGCGGAGGAACCCCTCCCGGGGGATCCGGACGAGGGCGGTGTCGGAGAGGGCCGTGGCGTCCACGGGGTAGTTCCCCCCCTCCAGCACGGGCATGAGGGCGAAGGATTCGCCGGCCCGGATCACCTCCACGACGTGCTCCCGGCCCTGGGGACCGGTGCGGGAGAGCTTCACCCGGCCCGAGGCGGCGATGAAGAAGGCCTCGGCGGGCTCCCCCGCGCCGAAGACGCGGTCCCCCTTGCGGGGGGTCCGGAGCCGGCACTCCACCACGAGGGGGGCGAGCTCGTCGCGGCCCATCCCCTGGAAGAGGGGGTGGGCCTCCAGGGTGTCGAGGACGCGTGCCATGGGCCCCGTTTATACCCGGGGCACGACCACCCTCGGCCCTCCTACCCCACGGGAAGCTGCGCCGCCCGCCGGCCCGAGAGGACCCGCTCGCGGAGCGCGGCCCGGACCATGTGGCCCCCGGGCCCGGCGCGGCGGCCCCGGTCCTCGGACAGGTCGCGGAGCTCGTCGGGGTCGCGGAGGGAGACCCGGCGCCCGTCGATGTCCACGAGCCCCTGCCGCTCGAAGCCGCGGATGGTGCGGACGAAGACCTCCCGGACGGTGCCGATGGCGGCGGCGACGACCTCGCGGGTCCCGCCGAGGTCCACCACGGCCCCCCGGCCGGAGGATCCGGTCTGGAGCTCCGCCTGGCGGAGCAGGTAGGCGGCGACGCGGGCGGGGACGGTCCGGGTGGAGATCTCCTCGAGGCGCATCCGGAAGCGCCGCATGCGCTGCGCGACCTCGTGGGTGGTGCGGGCGCTCAGCTCGGGGCGGCGGGCCAGGAGGCGGAAGAAGGCGGCCCGGGGGATGCGCACCATGGCGCAATCCGTGAGGGCGGAGGCGGAGACCGGGTAGGGCTCGCCGTCGAGCACGGAGACCAGGGCGAAGGTCTCCCCGCCGCGGATGACCTCGACCACGCACTCCCGGCCCGAGGGGGTGGCGCTGGACAGCTTCACCTCGCCGCCGACGACCAGGTAGAAGAACTCCGCGGGATCCCCCGCCTCGAAGACGCGGTCGCCCTTGAAGGGGGTGCGGTAGCGGCAGTCGATGACCAGGTCGGCGAGATCCCCCCGCGGGATGCCCTCGAACAGCGGGTGCCTCTCCAGGACTTCCAGGATCCG
This sequence comes from uncultured Planctomycetota bacterium, assembly GCA_964370855.1. GTDB lineage: Bacteria > Planctomycetota > JAJSAM01 > JAJSAM01 > JAKLKS01 > JAKLKS01. The sequence continues at coordinate 4,893 of CAYJMF010000116.1, forward strand.
GGCCATCGTCGCCTCCCTTTCTCGTTGACGCGCCTTCCGAAGGAACCGTTTCCCCTGCTTGAGCAAGCGGCGGGCCAAGGGCCCCCCGGGGGCGATCCTCGAAACGCTGTGACATTCTCACCGCCCCGTGGGGATATTCCCCCGGAGAGAAGGGATGACCCCCGTCAGGCCCCCCGGGGGGTTGACGGGCCGGTTGCAGGCACTAGGATGGCCGGCCCATGACCTCCCCGACCCCCTTCTACGGCTCCGACGGCCTCCACGTGGCGGTCTACGACGCCATGCACGAGCCCACCTTCCGCTCCTCCTCCCTCGAGGGGGACGCCGCCTGGTACGCCGCCCGGGCCCGGGAGTGGGGCGGGCCGGTGCTGGAGGGGGCCGTGGGCACGGGCCGGGTGGCCTGGGAGATCGCCCGGGCCGGGGTGGAGGTGGTGGGCTTCGACCGCTCCGAGGCGATGCTTCGGGCGGCGGAGGCGAAGCGGGCGGCCATGCCCCCGGACGTCGCGGCGCGGGCCTCCTTCCGGAAGGGGGACTTCCGGGACTTCGACCTCCGGCGGACCTTCCCCCTCGCCCTCGTCCCCTTCCGGGCCTTCCAGTCCCTCCTCGTCCCGGAGGAGCAGAGCGCGGCCCTCGGCCGCTTCCGGGACCACCTCGCCCCCGGGGGCCGCCTCGTCCTCGACATCTTCGACCCCCGGTACGAGTTCCTCCTCCCCGGCGCCTCCCCCCCCCTCCGGCTCGGGGAGGCCCGCCACCCGGCCCGAGGCACCGTCGTGGACGTGGCGCGGGGCGCCCGCGACATCGACCCCGTGGCCCAGGTCCTCCGGGAGGAGTGGGTCTTCCGGGAGACGGACGCCGCGGGCACGGTCCTCTCCGAGGAGCGGGAGGAGCTGCGCATGCGCTGGTCCTTCCGCTGGGAGATGCGCCACCTCTTCGCCCTCACCGGCTTCGAGGTCGAGGCGGAGTACTCCGATTTCCGCGGCAGCCCCCCGGCCTACGGCGGGGAGCAGGTGTGGGTGCTCAGGAAGGCGTAGGCGAGGAGGGGGATACCGTACCCGACCCGATTCATCGGGGTTGGGCGCGGGAGTCCGGGGAGGGGGGACGGCGGGCACCCCGGCGGAGTTCCGGTTCCGTCAAGGCACGAACGGTGAACGCCGTCCCCCGGGATCCCGGGCCCCGACCCCGCTCCCACCGTTCAGGATCCCCGTGAAGGTCCGATGTTTCGGGTCGGGTACCGTATTCCCCTACCGCCCCCCGTCGTCGGTCCGCCGCACCGCCACACCCTCCCTCCCCTCCACGCAGAGCGCCCCGGCGAACCCCGCCCCGAAGTCGAGATCGAGGAGCGTCCACCGCCCCGCCTCCGCGGGGTCGGGCCGGGTCGAGAGGAGCCGCGCCTCCCCGGGCCCGTGGGAGACCTCGAAGGAATCCAGGGAGACGGTGATCCCGAACCCGCGGGCCTTGAGCCACGCCTCCTTGCGGGTCCAGACGCGGTGGAAGGCGGCGGACCGCTCCCCCGCCGGCAGCGCGAGGATCGCCGCCGCCTCGGCGGGGGCAAAGTATCTATTCATGATACTTTCCACGGGCCGCTCCGGCCGCACCGCCTCGACGTCGAGTCCCACCTCCCGGTGGAGCGCCACGGCGCAGGCCCAGAGCCCACCGGAGTGGCTCACGTTGAAGCGCCAGCGCCCCTGCCCGCACTCCCCGCCGAGGCGGGGCTTGCCGAGGTCGTCCTCGAAGAGCCGGAGCGCCCCCGGCGCCCCCCCCGCGAGGGAGGCGAGGAGGAGCCGGAGCCGTCCCCGGGAGACGGTGAAGGCCCGCCGCGGCTCCTCGAAGGCGAAGGCGTCGGCCCGGGCCCGCTCCCCCGGGGACAGCAGGGCGCGGAAGGCGGCCAGCGCGGCGTCGTCGGCGGCGAGCGGCGCCGTGCGGATCTCGACCACCGTCGCCCCCGTCACGCCCCGCCCCCGCGGATCCAGGCGGCGAGGCGCGCCATCCCCTCGTCCATCCCGACCCGGGGCTCGTATCCCAGGTCACGACGGGCCGCGCCGATGTCGAACCAGTGGGCCGTGGAGAGCTCCCGCGCGAGGAACCGCGTCATGCGGGGCTCGCCGGGCCGCCCGAGGAGGGAGTGGATCGTCTCCAGCACCCGTCCCGCCGCCAGCGCCGCCGCCGGGGAGACGGTCCGCCCCACCGGGGGGAGGCCCGCCGCGGCGAGGATCCGGCCGAGGAGCTCCCGCATCGGCAGCGGGGTCCCGTCGGAGATGAAGTAGGCCCTCCCCGCACAGGGGGCCCCGGGGGCGAGGCGTTCCGCCGCGGCGAGGTGGGCGTCGGCGGCGTTGTCGATGTAGGTGGCGTCCACCCGCTTCGAGCCGTCCCCCACGAGGGCGAGGGTCCCCGCCCGCGCGCGGGCGAGGAGGCGGGGCACGAGGTGGTGGTCGCCGGGGCCCCAGACGAGGTGGGGCCGCAGCGCCACCGTGGCGAGCTCCGGCCCGTCGGCCTCGAGCACAAGCCGCTCCGCGGCGGCCTTGGTGGCGGGGTAGTGGGCCTCGAAGCGGGTCGCGAGGGGGACCGATTCGTCCACCCCCTCCATGTCGGAGCCGTCGAAGACGACGCTCGGCGTCGAGGTGTGGACGAGGCGGGGGACGCCGCGGCGGCGGCAGGCCTCCACGACGTTCCGGGTCCCGTCGACGTTGGCCCGGACGTACTCCTCCCGGGGGCCGGCGATGCCGGCGAGGGCCGCCGTGTGGAAGACGAGGCCGCAGCCCGCCGCGGCGTTGGCCACGGCGGCGAGGTTGGCCACGTCCCCCCGGTGGAGCTCCACCCCCGCCGGCAGGTCCGTGGCCCGGTGGCCCCGGGCCAGCACGCGGACCTCGTCCCCCCGCGCGACGAGCCGCTCGACGACGGCCCGTCCGAGGAACCCCGTCCCGCCCGTGACCAGCACCCGCATCGAGGGAGTGTATGCGGGGGGAGGGACCGCGCCCCCATGGCCGGGGAGGGAGGGGGGTTGGGGCGGCGGGCCGAAAGCCGGCGCCCCCCCCCGTCGCCCCGCACCCCCCCGTACCCCGCCCAACCGTCCCACGGCCATCATCGGCCCCGCGGGGCCGCGCCTGCACGGATCCCCGGGTCACGGGCCCCCCGCCTTGACCCGTGCCTCCCCGCCCTCCTCCGCCTAGAATCCCGCCATGACCCCCACCGCCATCCGCGCCCTCCTCACCCGCCTCGGCATCGATCCCGAGGGGCTGAACCCCGGCGTCTACGACGGCGCCTTCCGCCCGGGCCGGGGGAAGCCCCTCGTCTCCCTCAATCCCGCCACCGGCAAGGTGCTCGGCCGCGTGGCCCGCGCCGACCGGCGGGACTACGGGGACGCCGTCGCCGCGGGCCTCGACGCCTTCCGCCGCTGGCGCATGGAGCCGGCCCCCCGCCGCGGGGAGATCGTCCGCCAGATCGGCGAAGAGCTCCGCCGCCGCAAGCACGACCTCGGCACCCTCGTCTCCCTCGAGAACGGGAAGATCCTCTCCGAGGGGCTCGGCGAGGTGCAGGAGATGATCGACATGGCCGACTTCGCCGTCGGCCAGTCCCGCCAGCTCTACGGCCTCGTCATGCAGAGCGAGCGGCCGCGCCACCGGATGACGGAGCAGTGGCACCCCCTCGGCACCGTGGGGGTCATCTCCGCCTTCAACTTCCCCGTGGCGGTGTGGGCCTGGAACGCCTTCCTCGCCGGGGTCTGCGGGGACGTGGTGCTCTGGAAGCCGGCCTCGCCGACGCCGCTCTGCGCGCTGGCCGTGACCCGCATCGTGGACCGGGTCCTCGCGGAGACCGGCTGGCACGGGGTGTTCAACCTCGTCATCGGGAGCGGCGCCGAGGTCGGCGATCCCATGGCCGACGACGCGCGCATCCCCCTCGTCTCCCTCACCGGGTCGACGGCCGTGGGGAAGCTGGCGGCGGGCCGCATCGCGGCGCGCTTCGGCCGCTCCATCATGGAGCTCGGCGGGAACAACGGGGTCATCGTGCTCGACGACGCCGACCGGGAGCTGGCGCTTCGGGCGGTGCTCTTCGGCGCCGTGGGCACGGCGGGGCAGCGGTGCACCTCCACGCGGCGGCTCTTCCTCCAGAAGGGGATCGCGCGGGAGTTCACGAGGCGGCTGATGCGGGCCTACGGGCGCATCGTCATCGGGGATCCCCTGGACCCGGGCACCCTCTGCGGGCCGCTCATCGACCGGGACGCCGTGGACGCCTTCGCCGCGGCGCTGGCGCGCATCCGGAAGGAGGGCGGGAAGGTCCTCCGCGGCGGGAGGGTGCTCGACCGGCCGGGGAACTTCGTCGAGCCCACGGTGGTGCGCGCGCCCCTCGGCTTCCCCTTCTCCTTCGAGGAGACCTTCGCCCCCATCCTCTACGTCTTCGAGGTGGAGGATCTCGACGAGGCGCTGCTCCACCACAACTCCGTGCCCCAGGGGCTCTCCTCGTCCATCTTCACGGACTCCGTCCGGTCGGCGGAGCGGTTCCTCTCGGCGGAGGGCTCCGACTGCGGCATCGCCAACGTGAACATCGGCACCAGCGGCGCCGAGATCGGCGGCGCCTTCGGCGGCGAGAAGGAGACCGGCGGCGGCCGCGAGGCCGGCAGCGACGCATGGAAGGCCTACATGCGCCGCCAGACCTGCACCGTCAACGGCAGCGCCGATCTCCCCCTGGCCCAGGGGGTGAAGTTCGGCGACTGACGCCGCCGCGGCGGGGCCGCGACGGCGGCGTCACCGCGCCGCCCAGCGGGCGAGCTCCTCGCGCCGGATCTTCGCGTTGTGGCGCGTGTCCACCGGGAGGGGGCCCTTGAACATCAGGACCTCCCGGATTCCCCGCGTGCACGGCGCCCCCTCCCCCAGGCGAAGGAGCTCCTCCTCGAGGTTCCCCCCGCCGGGAGCCGTGGGCTCCCTCTCCACCACGGCGACCGCCCGCTGCCGCCCCTCCTCCCCCACCCCCACCACCGCCGTCCGCCGCACCGCGGGATGGGCGTTGAACACCCCCTCGCACTGGTCGGCGCAGAGGTCCCCCGCCGCGGTCCGCACCCGCTGGCTCTTCCGCCCGCAGTACCAGAGCCGCCCCGCCCCGTCCCGGTAGCCGAGGTCCCCCATGCGGTGCCAGAAGCCGCCGTCGGCGTCCCCCGTCTTCGTCAGGAGGTCGGCGTCGGGCCTCCCGAAGTAGCCGCGGGTCACCTGGGGCCCGCGCACGACGAACTCCCCCGTCGTTCCCGCCGGGACCTCGAGCCCGGGGTCCCATCGCAGGACCTCCCCGTCGTCCACGCGCATCACCCGCACCTCGACCCCCTCCACGGGCCGCCCGACGCAGATCCCCTCCCCCGCCGCGGTCCGGGCCGCCGTCTCCCCGAGGATTTCCGGGTGGGCGATGGAGGCCACGGGCAGCGCCTCCGTGGCCCCGTAGGGAGTGTGGAGGAGGGCCCCCACCGGCAGCGCCCGCGCGAACCGCTCCACGGTGCGGGCCGGCACCGGCGCGCCGGCGGAGATGACCCGCCGCAGCGTCGGGAACCGGGTCCCCGTCGTCTCGCAGTACCGCGCCAGGGGCTCGAGCAGGGCCGGCGACCCGAACATCGTGGTCACGCGGTACTCCGCGATGGCCCGCGCGAGCTTCGCCGGGTCCGCCGCCGCGGGCCGGGAGGCGTCCATGTCCGGGACCACGGTGGTCATGCCCAGCGCCGGGTCGAAGAGGGCGAAGAGGGGGAAGGTCGGGAGGTCCACCTCGCCGGGCTCGATGGAGAAGGCGCGCCGCACCATTTCCACCTGGGCCGCCATGTTCCCGTGGGAGTAGACGGCGCCCCGGGGCGGCCCCGTGGATCCGCTGGTGAAGAGGATGGCCGCCGGCGAAGCGGCGGTGGTCGGCGCCCGGTCGGCGCCGCCGCTCCCGCCGAGGCGGCGCACGCGGTTCAGCGTCGTCCTGCCGGGGAGGGGGGGCATGCCGACGCTGATCTTCGGTCCCCGGATCCGGCCCCAGAGCCCGAGGAAGCACCGCGCGAAGAACGCCTTCCCGACGCCGATGAAGGCCCCCGGCGCCGCCTCGACAAGGCAGCGCCGCGCCTTCGCGATGCCCATCCCCGGGTCCACGACGACGGGCACCGCGCCGGCCCGCAGCAGCCCGAACACCAGCGGGTAGAAGTCGCGCCCCGGGGGCACGAGGAGCACCGCCCGGGTCCCCGGCGCGATGCCGGCCCGCGCCATCCCCCGGGCGATGAGGTCGGCGTCCTCGTCGAGGTCGGCGTAGGAGACCCGCTCCCCGCCGGGGAGGATCAGCGCCGGCGCCCCCGGATCCCGGCGGGCTGCGGCGGCGAGGGCGTCGGCGATGTTCAGTCGGTCGTCCACGGGGGCCACTTTACGGAGATCCCCCGCACGACGCAACTCGTTGCCGGAGGGAGGCTTGCGCCATTTCTTGCAATTTTGCATTCGGAATGCAAAATTGCACAGGCATGGCCCACGTCCCTCCCGTCCGTTTCCGGCGCACCCTGGCCGCCCACCTGCGCCGGGCCGCCCGCCAGTTCCCTGCCGTCGTTCTTACGGGCCCCCGCCAGGCTGGGAAGACCACCCTGCTCCGGCACGTCGCCGGCCGGTCCACCCGGTTCGTCTCCCTCGAGGCCCCGGACGTCCGCGCCGAAGCGGCCGCCGATCCGCGGGGGTTCCTGGACCGCCACCCCCCGCCGGTCATCCTGGACGAGATCCAGCACGCCCCGGTCCTCCTCCCCTACATCAAGGAGCGCATCGACGAGCGGCGCTCCCGTCCGGGCCAGTTCCTCCTGACCGGATCCCAGAATCTGCTCCTTCTCCAGAACGTGACCGAATCCCTCGCGGGGAGGGCGGCGATCCTCCGCCTGCTTCCCCTGACCCGCCGGGAGATCCGGGGGCGGCCCGCCGCCCCGCTCCCGTGGGAAGGGAACGCCCCCGGCCGCCGGCGATCGACGGCCCCATCGCCCGGCGCGCTCCTGCTCCGGGGCGGCTACCCGGAGCTCTGGGCGCGCCCGGACCTCGACCCCGACCTCTGGTTCACTTCCTACAACCAGACCTACCTGGAGCGGGACGTACGCATGGTGCGGCAGGTGGCGGACCTCTCCCAGTTCCAGACCTTCCTGCGGGCGCTGGCCGCCCGCAGCGGGGGCCTCCTAGATCTCTCCGGGCTGTCGAGGGACACGGGGATATCGGTGAACACCGTAAAGGCGTGGATCGGGGTTCTCGAGGCGACCCACCAGGCGATCCTCGTGCGTCCCTACCATGCCAGCATCGCGAAGCGCCTCGTGAAGACCCCCCGCCTCTACTTCACCGACACGGGCATCCTCTGCCACCTGCTGGGCATCGAGGACGCCTCCCGGGCCATGAAGGGGCCGGAGGCGGGGTTCCTCTTCGAGACCGCCGTCATCTCCGAGGTCTACAAGTCCCTCCTCCACCGTGGTCGCGAGCCGCGGCTCTACTTCTGGCGGACGTCCACGGGCGTGGAGGTGGACCTCCTCGTGGAGACCCCCGGCGGAATCGTCTCCATCGAGTGCAAGTCCGCCGGGACCCCGCGCCCGGCCATGGCCGACGGCCTCCTCTCCCTGAAGCGGGACCTCGGGGACCGCGTAGCGCGCGGCTTCGTCGTTCACGGGGGGCAGGACCGGGGGGAACTCGCTCCCGGCGTCGAGGCGATTCCGCTGGCGGACCTCTAGCCCCCGAGGAACCGCCGCACCAGCGGCAGGATCCTCTCCCCCGCGTCCTCGAGCACGAGGTGGCCCGCGTCCTCGAACCGGTGGACCTCGGCGGCGGGGAACCGCCGCTCCCACTCGGCGAGGAACGCCCCGTCGAAGATGAAGTCCCGCATCCCCCAGCAGAGCAGCATCGGGGTCGCGGCGAAGCGCGGGAGCGCCGCCTCCGCCTCCTCGAGGAGCGGCCAGGCGCGATCCCCGGGCCGGAGCGGGATGTCCTGCACGAAGCGCAGCGCCGCCCGCCGCCGGTCGAAGGAGCGCCAGGGGGCAAGGTAGGCGGCGCGCACCTCCGCCGTCATCGGGGTGGCGACGCAGCGCTTCACCCCGCCCCGCGCGAAGAGGTTGAGGCCGCGCACGAGGAAGGGGCCGAGGGGGGTGTTCCGCACCCAGTGGAGTTCCGGGGGGAACCGCTTCCCCGCGGGCAGGCGGAAGGCGGCGGTGTTGAGGACGACGAGGCGGGCGACCCGCTCCGGGCGGCGGGCGGCCCAGGCCATGCCGATCATGCCGCCCCAGTCGTGGAGGAGGAGGGTGACGGGTTCCCGCACATCAAGATGCTCCAGCAGCCTCTCCAGGTCCCCGACCCGCGAAGCGAGCGTGTAGTCGTACTCCCCGTCCCCGGGCGCATCGGAGAGCCCCATGCCCACGTGGTCCGGCACGATGCACCGGAACCGGTCCCGCAGTCCCGTCACGAGATCCCTGTAGAAGAACGACCACCACGGGTTCCCGTGGAGCATCACCACCGGCGGCCCGCTCCCCTCGTCGAGATAGTGCATCCCGATCCCGCCTCCCCGGTCGAAGACGCGGCCGCGGAAGGGGTAGAGGCGGGGATCCGGGACGAAGGGGGCGGCCTTCACCAGTCGAGGGCGAGCATCATGCAGTTCAGCCCGCTGCCGATGCCGAGGAAGGCGACCCGCATCCCCGGCGCGAGGACCCCGCGCTCCTCGGCCAGCGCGGCGGTGAGGGGGAGCGAGACGGTGCCGATGTTGCCGAGGGAACGGTAGGTGGCGAAGTCCCGGTCCGCGGGGATGCCGAGGGAGCGGAGGATCGACTCCTGGTGGCCGGAGCCGACCTGGTGGCAGATGACGCGGTCCACCTGCTCCGTGGTCCAGCGGGCCTCGGCGAGGAGGGCCTGCCAGGTGCGCTTCCCGAGCTCGACACCGTGCTTGAGGACGGAGACGGAGTCCGTGTCCATGAAAGGGAGCGCGCGGCCTCCGCCCACGTCCTCGAGTCCCCAGGTGCAGAGGCCGTGGTGCTCCGGGGCCGACTGCTGCTCGCCGGCGACGAGCCGGCGGCGGGGGGAGGCGGCGGGGTCGTGGGGGGCGCCGCCGGCCTGCGCCGCGCCGGGGCCGCCGGTGGGGGTGGGGGGCGCCGTGTTGAAGAACAGCAAGGGCCCGGCGGCC
>CAYJMF010000117.1:0-13870 GCA_964370855.1 uncultured Planctomycetota bacterium
ACCACTTCACCGCAACGCGCCGCCGAGAGAGGAGCCGCTAACTTGACGGCGATGTAACTAAGTAACTAACTCCACGAGGCCCGGTCTCCATTGCGACCGGCCCTCGTGGAGTTAGTTACTTAGTTAGGAACGTCCCTGCCTCTCCCCCGAGCAGGAATTCCTCCCACCGCAGGAATCCAACCCCTGCCTCCTCCGCCGCCGACCGCCCCGCCTCCTCCCCGACGAGCAGAGGCCGGAAGGCCGGGAACCGCCGGTGGAACTCCAGGAGACCGCGGAGCTCCGAGGGCCGCACGGGGCCGATTTTCACTTCCATCACCCGGCGCCCCCAGGAGCCCTCCAGGACACCGTCCACCTCCAGCGGCTCCTCCCGCCAGTAGGAGACGGACTGTCCGCGATTCCACGCGTGGGCGAGGCAGGCGTTCTCGACCAGCGCGCCGAAGCGCTCCCGTTCCCGATCCGGCGCCGGGGGACCGGCCGGGTCGGTGGCCGTCGCCAGGGCGTTGTTCAGAAGCACCACCTTCGGCGGCGCCGCCCGCAGGCGGTGGGCACGGGGCGAGAACTTCGGCAGGGCCGCCACGAGGAACCCCTCTTCCAGGAGCGCAAGGTAGTGGGCCACCGTCTCCAGCGCTCCCCGGTCGGAGAGGAGCCCGCGGATCTTCTCCAGGGAGAGGATCCGCGCCGGGGATGCGGCGCAGACGGAGAACACCTGCCGCAGCAGGGCCGGCTTCCGGACCGCACCGAGGCCGAGGAGGTCCCGCCCGATGGCCGGCTCCACGATGGCGTCGCGGACGTAGGCGGCCCAGCGGGGGAGGTCGTCGCGGAGTTCCATGGCCCCCGGGTAGGAGCCCTGCCGGACGAGCAGGAGGGGGGCCTCGCGGCGGGGGATGCGGAACTCCGAGGCGAGGGAGGCGGCGGACCAGTGGGAGAGGGTGAGCCGTTCGAAGCGGCCGGCGAGGCTCTCCCGGGAGGCCCGGACGACGCGGAGCGCCGAGGAGCCCGTGGCCACGACGTGCACCGGGATCCTGCGGCGCCGCAGGCGATCGTGCTCTCCCTTGAGCCGCGCCGCCCAGTCGGCGAGGAGGTGGACCTCGTCGAGGAGGAGCAGGCACCTCCCTCCGGTGGCGGCGGTCTCCTCCGCCCGGTTCCAGGTCCGCTCCCAAGAACCCGGCAGGGAGGCCCCCGGCCCGTCGAGGGCGTGGTAGATGGCCGCGGGGCCGGCCTCCTCCGCGAGGGAGAGGAGCAGCGTCGTCTTCCCCACCTGGCGGGGGCCCGTCAGGAGCTGGATGCGGCCGGGGGCCCTCTCCGCGAGGCGGGAGCGGAGGGCCTCCCGGCACTCCACGAAGGACAGGCGGGCAGTACTGTCGAACATGGTCGAATAATTATTCCAGTATGACCGATAAAAGTCAAGTACCCCCTGCCCTTCAGCGTGTCCCCGCGGGCTCCCTCCCCTACACTCCAACGGATGCCGGACGCTCCGTTCTCCCTCCTGGCCGCCTCCCCCGCGGACCTCCGCCGGGAGGGGCTCCCGAGGGCGCTGGCCTCCGCCCTCGGGCTGACCTCCATCGACGTCGGCATCCTCCTCCGGCGCTCCCGCGGCATCCTCCGGGAGAACCTCCCCCGCGCCGAGGCGGACCGCATCGCAGGCCTTCTCGGGGACGTCGGGGTCGGGACCCTGGTCCTCCCCGGGGCCGGGGTCGCCGCCCTTCCCCCCGCCCGGGCCGTCGCCCGCATGGAGCCGGCCCCGGAGGGGATCCGCGCCGTCCTCCGCGGCGGCGGCGGGGAGGTGATCCCCTGGGAGCGGCTCGCGGTCCTCTCCTTCGGCTCGTGGTCGGAGGCGATCCGCACCACGGAGAAGCGCGGGCCCGACGGGCCCTCGGCGGGGGAGATGGCCGCGCGGGCCGGCTTCATGGTCGTGACGGGGCTCCCCATCGGCCTCGGTCGGAAGGGGAAGCCGGAGCCGAGGACCGTGGTCCGGACCGAGTTCCGGATCCTCCTCGACCTCCTCCTCGACGGCCCGGAGGAGCGCCTCCGCGTGGACGGGGAGAACTCCGACTTCTCCGGCCTCGGCGCCGCCATGGCGCCCACGGGCCTGGCCAACGTGAGGGCCCTGGCCGCGGCGCTGGCCGCCGCGGTCCCCGGCGCATCGAGGAACGCCGGCGCCGATCTCCTCGTCGGCGGCGGGAGGCTCTCCGCCATCGGCTACGAATCCGAAGCCGACTTCCTCCGCGAGCAGCGCTGGCTCCGCGCCGTGCGGAAAAGGGACGTTCCTAACTAAGCAACTAACTCCACGAGGGCCGGTCGCAATGGAGACCGGGCCCCGTGGAGTTAGTTACTTAGTTAGGAACGTCCCTGCCTTGGTGCCTTGGCTGTTCGGGGGCGGAGATCTTGCGGGGCTTCAGGAGGCCGCGGAAGAGGGGCCTGGCGGCGGCGCGCATGGCCTTCAGCTTGGCGAGGTAGAGGGTCGTCTTCATCCCCCCGGGGAGGAGCTCCAGCGCGTCGTCGGGCTGGACCACCAGCGACACCTCGATGTTGGGGGCGATGCCCACGGGGAGACCGGCGTCCCGGCAGGCCAGCGCCACCTTGTGGAAGACCTGCCGCATCTCCTCGGGCCGGGGGGAGGGATACTCCGCCATCTTCGATCCCGGGAGGGGCCGGAAGATGCAGACCGTCGGGAAGGCCCCCACGGAGACGATGCGGTCGATGGCGGCGAAGGTGTCCTCGAGGGGCTCGATGCCCGCGATGATCTCCCCCGACACCCGCCCCTCGCCCCAGAGTTTCGCCGTGTAGTCCATGGCGTCGAGGAACGCCTTCTGCCCGAAGACCTTCTCCTTGCCCGGAAGGAACTCGGCGAAGAACGACCGGTTGTTGAACTCGTAGCAGAAGGAGAGGTGGTCCACCCCGAGGTCCTTCAGCCAGTCGTACTTCCACAGGTGCTTCGAGGGCGTCATCTGCACCCCGACGAGCACCCCGACCCGCTCCTTCAGCGCCTTCACGAAGGGGCCGATCCCGTCGATGTCCCGCTCCCCCTGGAACCCGGAGTTGAAGTGGACGAAGGTGATCCCCGACTCCGTCTTCGCCGCCTGCGCCGTCTCGACGACGTCGTCCACGGTCTTGCGCGCCTCCTCCTCCTTGCCGACGTTCACGCCGCTGGTGCAGAAGTGGCACTGCAGCCCCGGGTCGGCCTTCCAGAAGGCGCAGGTCTCCTCGATGTAGATGCCGAGGTAGGTCCCCTGCAGCACCCCGACCCGGCTCATGAGGGTCCCCGCCGCCGTCTTCGACCGGTACCAGCGCGGCTCCCGCGGGACGTGGACGACGTGCTCCTCGTCGGTGGCGTCGTTGCGGACCCGGTAGGTCCCCGCCTCCTTCCGGAGCACCCAGGGGGAGGCCTTCGCGAACTCCTCCACCACGGGCACGTTCACCCAGATCTCCTTGCGCTCCCCGGGGATGGTCAGCTCCAGCCCGCTCCCGAGGCCGGCCCGGGTGCGGGAGAAGGAGCGGGCGTCGGTCTCCAGGGTGCAGGAGCGGTCCACCACCAGGCCGAGGCACTGCAGGTCGATCTCGAGTTCGCATGCGTTCATGGGTGAAGGGTACTCCCGGGTTCCTCCTCCACGGGACGCACGGGGCGGGCCGACCCGACGGGATCCCGTGACGGGGGTCACACGGACGCGTGGCCCCTTGACGGGGGTCCCGTCCCCTCCCCCGGTCCCGGAGATCCGCCATGAACGACCCCGCCGCCCCCGTCGTCCCCCCGGAGCGCGACGCCGCCTGGCGATCCCCCCTGACGGCCATCGTCCTCGGCGCCGTCCTCTACCTCGGGGGGACGGGACTCTGGTCCTGGATCGATCCCCTCTCCCGCGCGGGCCAGCTCCAGCTCCTCGCCCACGCCGCCGTCGGGCTCCTCGCCCTCCTGCCATGGGCCCGCTACCAGTGGATCCACCTCGCCCGCACGTGGAGGAAGCCCCTGAGCCACCACCTCGTCCTCGGCTGGGCCTCGGGGGCGCTGCTGCTCGCCGCCATGGCCTCCGGCGTCGTCGTCACGATCCAGGCCGGGTGGGGGAGCCGCGTCGCGCCCGCCTGGCACGCCGTGCACCTCGGCACCGGCCTCGCCTCCTTCGCCCTCGCCGCGGTCCACTCCCTCGTCGCGGCGGTGAAGCCCCGGGGCGGGTTCGCTTCGCCGGAGGCGCTCCGCACCTGGGCGCGGGGGGCGGGGGCGGCGCTCCTCGCCGTCGGCCTCGCCGCGGGAGGGGCGCTGGCGGTGCCGGCGCCGGACCCCTCCATCCCCTTCCCCGAGGGGTACCGCCGCCCCTACGGGGACTCCCCCTTCGGACCGAGCCTCGCGCGGACCTCCACCGGCGGGGCCGTGGATCCCGGCGTCCTCTCCGGGAGCGCCTCCTGCGGGACCTCGGGCTGCCACGAACAGATGGTGGAGGAGTGGGCCCCCAGCGCCCACCGCTGGGCCTCCCGGTCGAAGTTCTTCCAGGAGATCCAGCACGCCATGGCCGGCAACAACGGGCCCGAGTCCACCCGCTACTGCGCCGGCTGCCACGATCCCATCGCGCTCTTCTCCGGGGCCAAGAACCTCTACGACGAGGACCTCTCCTCGGCGGGCGCCGACGAGGGGGTCTCCTGCGCCGCCTGCCACTCCATCGCGAGGACCGACGTCCGGGGCAACGCCGACTACGTGATGGAGCCGCCGGTCCCCTACCTCTTCGAGCGGGACGAAGGCGGGAAGGAGACCCCCTTCCTCGGGCGCTTCCTCGTGCGGGCCTCGCCGGAACTCCACCGGAGGTCCTACGCACGGGACATCCTCAAGACCCCGGAGTTCTGCGGCGCCTGCCACAAGCAGTTCATCGACAAGGAGGTCAACGGGGTCGGCTGGGTCCAGCTCCAGAACCAGTACGACAACTGGCGGAAGTCCCGCTGGTTCGTCCCCGACCCGGAGGCCGGGGGCGGGGCCTCCGATCCGCGGAGGACGATCTCCTGCCGCGAGTGCCACATGCGGCTCTCCGACAGCGCCGACCCCGCCGCCGGGGACGGGGGCGACTACAACCGCTCGCCGGGGGACGGCAAGCACCGCAACCACCGGTTCATCGGCGCCAACCAGTGGCACCCCGTCCTCCACGACATGCCGGGGGGAGCGGAGCAGGTGCGCCTGACGGAGGAGTGGCTCCGCGGGGAGACGGCCATCCCGGAGATCGCCGACAAGTGGGCCTCGGGCCCCGCCGTGGCCCTGGAGATCGAGGCGCCGGCCCGGGCCATGGCCGGGGAGGCGGTGACGGTGAGGGCCGTCGTCACCAGCAACAAGGTCGGCCACGACTTCCCCACGGGGCCCCTGGACATCATCCAGTCCTGGATCGAGCTCGTCGTCACCGACGCCGACGGGAGGGAGGTCCTCGCCTCGGGGAAGGTGGACGCGAAGGGGTTCATCCAGGAGGGGGCCTTCATGTTCAAGGCCGAGGGGGTGGACCGCTCGGGGAACCTCATCGACCGCCACAACCTCTGGGAGATGGTGGGCGCCCGCTTCCGCCGCTCCCTCTTCCCCGGCGTGAGCGACGCCGGGGAGTACCGCTTCTCCTGCCCCTCGGCCCTGGCCCGGACCCTGCCCGCCTCCCCGGGGAAGGAGATGGATGTGGCGGTCCCCGCCGGGGCGCGCGGGCCCCTCACGGTGAAGGCGCGCCTTCGCTACCGGAAGGTGGACCAGACCCTCATCGAGTACCTCCACCCCGGCGAGGGGGTGACGGCCCCCATCACGGACATGGCTTCGGCGGAGGCCCGCATCGAGGTGGGGGAGCCGTGACCCGCCGCTCCCTCCTGCTCGTCCGCTGGAGCGCCGTGAGCCTCGTCACGGCGGCGGCGGCCGCGGTGCTGGCGGTGCGGGGGGCCGCCCCCGACGCCCGCCCCGTGGTGGCGGGGGACCGCGGCGTCGAGGGCCTCACCGACGTGCAGCGCCGCGGGCTCCCCGCGGACCTGCCGGAGATCCGCCTCCGCGACGGCGGGCGGGAAGCGGGACTGCTGCGCGCCCCCTTCGACGGGAGGCGCACCCGGGCCCTTCCCGAGGACATGGGGACGGGGGTGGCGCTGGCGGATTTCGACGGGGACGGGGACCTCGACCTCCTCTTCGCGGGCAGCGGGCCCCTCGGGAAGGGGGGGGCCTGCCTCCTCTACCGCAATGACGGCGGCCTCCGGTTCACGGACGTCTCCGGGACCGCCCTGCCCCCGGTCCGCCTCGTCGGCCTCGGGGTCGCCGCGGCGGACGCCGACGGGGACGGGGACGTGGACGCCTTCGTCTCCGGCTACGGCGATTCCCTGTTCCTCCGCAACCGCGGCGACGGGACTTTCGAGGACGGGACCGACGGGGCGGGACTGCGGGCCGGGGGCTTCGGGGCGTCGGCGGCCTTCGCCGACCTCGACGGGGACGGGGACCTCGACCTCTACCTCGCCCGCTACGTCGAGTACCGGGACGACGACGCCCTCAGGTCCGCGGGCAGCAGCCAGTACGGCCTGAAGATCCCCGCCGCCCTCAACCCCTCGACCTTCCCCCCGCAGGCGAACCTCTGCTTCCGCAACGAGGGGGACGGGACCTTCGTCGAGACGGCGGCGGCCTGGGGGATCTCCGACCCGAAGGGCCGCGGGCTCGGCGTCGCGGCGGCGGACCTCGACGACGACGGGCGCCCGGAGATCTACGTGGCCAACGACGTCTCCGACAACGCGCTGTTCCGCAACCTCGGCGGGGGGAGGTTCGAGGACGTCTCCCACCCCTCCTGCACCGCCGACTACCGGGGCGCCATGGGCATCGCCGTGGAGGACCTCGACGGGGACGCCCTCCCGGAGATCCTCGTCACCCACTGGCTCGCCCAGGAGAACGCCCTCTACCACAACCTCTCCGGCCTCGCCGGGGCCGGCGCGCCGCCGACGCTCTTCTTCACCGACGCCGCCGAGTACCTCGGCCTCGGCTCGACCTCCCTCGACGGGGTCAAGTGGGGGGCGGTCTTCAGCGACCTCGAGGGGGACGGGGCCATGGACCTCCTCGTGGCGAGCGGCTCCACCTTCGAGGAGGAGGGCGACGTCTCCCGGCTCCGGCCCGAGGCGCCGCTCCTCTGGTGGAACGGCGGGGAGGGGAGGGGCTTCTTCGCCTGCGGGGATCTCGCCGGGGAGGGGTTCGCCCGGCCCCGGGTCGCCAGGGGACTCGCGGCGGGGGACCTCGACGGGGACGGGGACGAGGACTTCGTGGTGACGGTCCTCGGCGAGCCCCCGCTGCTCCTCGTGAACGAGACCCCGGCGGCGGGGCCCCGGCTCGTGGTGCGGGCGCGGGGGAAGGGGGCGAACACGGCCGCCCTCGGCGCCCGCGTGGCGGTGACGGCGGGGGGGCGGACCCGGGTCCGGCGCGTCGGCGCGAGCCCCTCCTACCTCTCCACCTCCTCCACGGACCTCGTCTTCGGGCTCGGGAAGGGGGGAAGGTGCGATCGCGTGGAGGTGAGGTTCCCGTCGGGAGGGATCGTGGTGGTGGAGAGGCCGGGAAACGGACTCCTTGTGGTGGAGGAGGGGGGGCATTGAGCTTCGAGAATGTACGGATCCGTGAATCTCACCTGTTCCTCTTCCTCCCCCTCCTCCTCCTCTGCGGATGCAGCGACCCGGGAAAGGAAGCGGGCCTGGAGTTCCGTCCATCCCTGGAGGGGAGCAAGCACCTCCTCTCCGACGCCATCACCCGTGCCCGCTCCCTCGACGGTGCCGGGGACCGGGCCGGCGCCGCGGCGGCCTGGGAGGAGGTGCTCGCCCTCCGGCCCGGCCACGCCACCGCCCTCTACGCCTCGGCGGTGCTCCGCTGGAGGGACGGGGACGGGGCGGGGGCGCTGGCCCGCCTCGCCGCCCTCCGCGAGGCGGAGCCCGGGGGAGGGCGCGGCTACCTGCTGGCGGCGGCGATCCTCGGGGACCCGGCGGCGGGGAGCCTGCGCGACCCGGAGGGGGCCGTGGCCATGGCGGCCGCCGCCCTCGAGCGGAACCCGGAGGAGTCGGGGACCCACCTGGCCCTCGGGCGGGCGCTGCTCCTCGCGGGGCGGACCGGGGAGGCCGCGGCCCGCCTCGCCGTCGCCGCCGGCATGAACCCGCGGGATCCCGATGCCCGCTCCCTCCTCGGGGTCCTCGCCTTCCGGGAGGGGCGCCGGGAGGAGGCCGCGGCCCGGTTCCGGGAGGCGCTCCGCGCCGCCGCCGGGGCAGGCGTCGGGGCCCTCCACGGGGGGGTCCCGGGGGAGGGGGACACGGAGGCGGCCCTGGATCCCTCCCGGGCCCCCTCCCCGGGGGAGCTCCGGGCCGCGGCGGGGCTCCACGCGCTCGGCGCCGTGGTGAAGGGGGCCCCGGAGGGGGAGCCCATGACGGAGGGGGTCCGGGAGCGGGTGCTCGAGGCCCTCCGGGCGCGGGGCAGCGGGGAGACGCTCCTCGATCTCGACGGGGACGGGGCGGCCGAGGGGGCCGCCGTGCAGGCGGGGACCGGTTTCGGGGCGGCCTTCCGCTCCCCCGGGGGGCCCGTGGCCCTCCGCCGCTGAAATCTCCCCACCTCCCTTTCCGCGCATTCCTCTCCGGAGGCGGGGCATTTTCCAAGTCACTGGAGCCCCGTCCATGGCGCCCGGGGATGGCCCGGGCCTTGCTTATGACCGGCGGACAAGGTCCGTGAGGGGAAACCGGCAACCGCGGCCGGACCAGCGAAGCGCCGCGGCGCCCCATGGAGGTCGGTCATGAAGAAGCGCAGTGCGGTCGCCTGGATGGCCCTGGTCGCGATGCTGGCGGGGAGCGGACTCCTCGCCGGTTGCAGCGGATCCAGCGGGAGCGACGGCGCCCCCGGCGCCGCGGGCCCCCCGGGCCCCCCCGGGCCCCCCGCTCCGCCCCCCGATCCCGACCCGACGGACCCGAACCTCTCGGAGTCCGCCGCCCTTCCCGGCGCCGATCTCGCGGTCACCGGGATCGCCGGCGCCACGGGGGCCGGCGGCGCCTTCCAGGTGGGGGACACCATTTCCTTCACCTTCACCCTCGCCAAGGGGGACGGCTCCTTCCTCGCCCTCTCCGAGATGGACTCCGGCAGCGTCTACTTCTCCGGCCCGACCACGAACTACAACCGGGTCATCGAGCGGGCCACGGACCTCAGGACCCGCGCCGTCGAGAACGAGGACGGCTCCTACACCTACACCTTCGCGGCGCCCGTCCCGGCGACCTTCGCCGCGCCCTACAACGACACCGGCCTCCTCGGCGCCGGCGACGGCGTCCTCACGGGGATGCCCCTCACCTCCGGGACCTACACCCTCGGCATCGAGTCCTACAAGAACTACTACGTGGACGGCGTCCGCTTCCGCGACCCCGTCAACATCACGAAGGACGTCCTCCTCGGGACGGCAACGGTGCTCCAGCCCCGCGAAGTGGTGGCCCGGGACAACTGCAATCGCTGCCACGAGCAGGTGATGGCCCACGGCACCTTCCGCCGCGAGACGAAGCTCTGCGTCCTCTGCCACACCACGGGCTCCATGGACGAGGACGGCCAGTCCGTCGAGTTCCGCGTGATGATCCACAGGATCCACAACGGCGAGCACCTCCCCTCCGTGAACGGCGTCTCCACCAACGACGACGGCTCGCGCAACTACGCCGCGACCCCCGTCCCCTACGTCGTCGGCGGCAACGACTTCTCCGAGGTCGCCTACCCGGCCTGGCCGAACCTGAACATCGGCATGCCGCGGGACGCCGGCTACACCGCCCTGACGGCGGGGCAGAAGGCCCAGGAGGGTCGCCTCCTCACGGGTGCCACCGACTGCAACACCTGCCACGGCGACCCCGACGGCGCCGGCCCGCTGGCCGCGCCGGCCCAGGGGGACAACGCCTACTCCGTGCAGTCCCGCCGCGCCTGCGGCTCCTGCCACGACGACATCCGCTGGGACAAGCCCTATGCCGCCAACGGCCTCGTGATGCCTGACCAGGGGACGGACAACGGCTGCCTCGTCTGCCACCCCGCCTCGGGCTCCCCGCTCTCGCCTCTGAACGCCCACGTCCACCCGCTCAACGACCCCGCCTACAACGCCGGCGTCAACTTCACCGTCTCCGCGGTGTCCGAAGCGGGGACCAACAACGGCAACGGGAAGATCGACCCGGGCGAGAAGGTGAAGGTCGACTTCACCGTCACCAACGACGCCGGCGGTGCCGTCGCCGCGAACTCCCTGGGCTCGATGCAGTTCATCCTCTCGGGCCCCACCTCCAACTACAACATCGTCCAGTACGTCGCCGCGCCGCCGGCCTACTACGGCGCGGGCCCGAACTACTCCTCCTACGTCCCCCAGGCGGTCTACCTGGAGCGCATCGGCGTCGGCAGCGGCGCCGCGGGCCAGGTCCTGCCCACCGCCATGACCCCGCACTGGACGACGGGGGCGACCACGACGGTCCTCCTCCGGACGGCGACGGCGGGAGGGAGCAGCACCCTGACCGCGGCCGCGAAGGCGGTGCAGAACTTCGTGGACGTGGCCGACGCGACGGGCTTCGCCCGCAACGACTACGTGGTCGTGGACGACGGCGCCGGCTCCGAGGAGTACCTCCGGATCCAGCTCGTGGACGGGACCCGGCTCTGGTTCACGGCCATCAACAACGCCGGCAACCAGCCCTTCCTCCGGACCGCCCACGCCGCCAACGCGACGGTCAGGGAGGTGGCGCTCACCGCCTCCACGGCCTTCACCCTGGACGCCGCCACCGGGACCCTCACCACCACCGGCGCCGGCTTCGCCGCCGGGGCCGTGGCCCTCTGCACCTACACCACGGACTTCACGATGCCCGCCGTCTACCCCGGTCCCATCAACGACACCCCCTACCTCGACGAGACCTGGGGGGACTGGGGCGGCAAGGCCATCGCGCCGGGCACCTACACCCTGACGGTCTACGGGCGGCTCCCGAACTTCACGGTCTCCGCCGGCGGGGAGAACACCTCCTACGGGCCCACCAGCAAGGGGGGCGTGAAGAACTTCCTCGTGGGGAGCGCCACCGAAGAGGAGCCCTACGCCCTCATCGACTCCGAGGACAACTGCCTCCGCTGCCACCAGGACATCTACTTCCACGGCGGCGGCCGGCGCGGCTTCGACACCTGCCTCGCCTGCCACGGCACCGCCGGCTCCGAGGACCGCACGCGCTACACCGCGGCCAACGCCCCGGCCACCAACGACGTGACCATCAACTTCCGCACCATGATCCACAAGATCCACCGCGGCGCCGACCTCCCCGACGCGGCCACCTACGAGATCGTCGGCTTCGGCAGCACCGCCTACCCGAACAACTTCGGGATCACGACCTTCGAGGCCATCGAGTTCCCCGCCTTCCCCTCGGGCGTGAAGGACTGCAACGTCTGCCACGGGAACGACGCATGGAAGGCCCCCCTCTCCCGCACCCACCCGACGGACCAGGACATGAAGACGCGGACCTGGCGCGCCACCTGCGGCTCCTGCCATTCCGACGAGGCGGCGCAGGGCCACATCGACGCCAACACCTCGCCCTTCGACGCCGGCGAGGGCTGCGCGGTCTGCCACGGGGAAGGGAAGGAATGGCCCGTGGAGCTGAAGCACAAGATCCGCTAGGGACGCACCCGAGACGACGACGCGACGGCCCCCGGGGGGACCCCTCCCCGGGGGCCCGCATGTTCCGGCCGGCGGCGCGAGGGGGTGACGGCGTGGCGAAGACCATCATCGAGCCTTTCCGGATCAAGTCCGTGGAGCCGATCCGGATGTCCACCGCCCTCGAGCGGGAGGGGTGGCTGCGGGAGTGCGGGTGGAACCTGTTCCTCCTCTCCTCGGAGCGGGTGCTCATCGATCTCCTGACGGACTCCGGGACCGGGGCGATGTCGAGCGAGCAGTGGTCCGCGATGATGCGGGGGGACGAGTCCTACGCGGGGGCCTCGTCCTGGTTCCGCTTCGAGCAGTCGGTCCGCTCCATCACGGGCTTCCGCCACATCCTCCCGACGCATCAGGGGCGGGCCGCTGAGCGCATCCTCTTCACCCTCACCTGCGAGCCGGGGATGGCGGTCCCCAACAACGCGCACTTCGACACGACGCGGGCCAACATCGAGTCCCGCGGCGCGCGGGCCGTGGATCTCCCCATCCCCGAGGCCTCCCACCCGAAGGCGGAGCACCCCTTCAAGGGGAACATGGATCTCGCCGCCCTGGAGGCCTTCCTCGCGCGGGAGAAGGGGCGGATCCCGATGGTCATGGTGACGGTGACCAGCAACGCCCGGGGCGGCCAGCCGGTCTCCCTGGAGAACCTGCGGGGGGTGCGGCGGCTCTGCGACGCCCACGGGCTCCCGCTCTACCTCGACGCCTGCCGCTTCGCCGAGAACGCCTGGTTCATCAAGACGCGGGAGAAGGGGCAGGAGGACCGCTCGCCGCGGGACATCGCCCGGGACATGTTCGCGCTCTCCGACGGGGCGACGATGTCGGCCAAGAAGGACGGGATGGCGAACATCGGCGGCTTCCTGGCCGGCAACGACGACCGGCTGGCGCGGCTGGAGCGGGATCTCCTCATCCTGACGGAGGGGTTCCCGACCTACGGGGGGCTCGCGGGGCGGGATCTCGACGCCATCGCGGTGGGGCTCAACGAGGCGCTGGACCCGGACTACCTCCGCTACCGCATCGCCTCCACGGCCTACCTCGGGGACCGGCTCCACGCCGCGGGGGTGCCGACGGTGCGTCCCGCCGGGGGGCACGCGATCTACATCGACGCGCGGGGGTTCCTCGATCACCTCGATCCCCTCGTTCTTCCCGGGCAGGCGCTGACCTGCGCGCTGTTCCTCGAGGGGGGGATCCGCGGGGTCGAGGTGGGGACGGTGATGCTCGGACGGAAGGACCCGGCCACGGGGAAGGACCTGCCCGCGGATCTCGATCTGGTGCGCCTGGCGTTCCCGCGGCGGGTGTACACGCAGAGCCACGTGGACTACTGCCTCGAGGTGATCCTCGAAGTCTGGAGGAAGCGGCGGGAGATCCGGGGCATGCGCATCGTGGAGGAGGCGCCGACGCTGCGCCACTTCACGGCGCGGTTCGAGCCGGTGTAGGGGAGGGGCCCTTCCTACCGGACCCGGCGCCGCGTTCAGTCCGCGAGGTTGCGAAGCGCCTTCCCGTAGCGCCGGTTCCCCGCCTTGACCGCTTCCTCGAACCGCTTCCGTCGGGCCTGGTCGCGGACGGGGGCCAGGATGAGGCACTTCCCGTCGGTGGAGATCGAAAGCGGCGTATCGGCGTCGATCTCCAGGAGGTCGAGGACCCCCCTGTCGATCACAAGGGCGAGGCTGTTGCCGTGCTTCGTGAGTCGCTTGATCATGGGAGGATCCTGCGTAGGTACGGACGTGTATACATCGTAACACCTCCGCTGCGACAGTCCAGGATTCACCGGGACACCTGTGCGCGGAGGATGGGCCGAGGCCGACGTGTTCCCGGCCCCTGCAACGCCCCCCGGGGGGATGGCAGGTTGCAGATGGAATCCCCCCGCCCTGTTCATGGAAACCTCCATGTTCACGGTTACGTGAACATGGCATCTCCCGTGAACATCAGGCTGCCCACCGGAGGGGGCATCCCCGTCCGCCGGTGAAGTCCGGGTCACGGGCGTTGGCCCGTCGGGCCAGCGAATCCTCTCCGCAATCCCCCGGCGGTGACTCCCGTCACCGCGGCATGACGCCCGTCATGGTCCACTCCCGTCATCGATGCGAACGCCGCTCCGCCACCCGGGAGGTTCGCCATGAGACGGTCGCCCGCCCTCGCCGCGCTCGCCCTTCTCGCTGCGGTCGCCTCTTCCTGCGGGGACTCCTCCCCGCCGCCGGCGGCGCCGCCGGCCCCCGCGGGGCCGGCCCCCCCCCCCCCCGCCCCTACCCCCC
>CAYJMF010000118.1:0-13812 GCA_964370855.1 uncultured Planctomycetota bacterium
GGGCGGGGGCGAGACCCTTCCTCCCGGGCCATGATGGTTCGCCCCCGCCCCCGCCGCCAATCTGGGTCGGGTTCAGTATGGCGGCCTACCGCCCCGAAACTTGATCTCCCGTCGCCGATCCTGACGATTCTTCGGCAACGAGATGGAGGTGACGGGTATCATCCCGCACGCACTCCGGGGGGGGCGAAAGCGATGTCGAAGCCGGGTGTTCCCCCCATCCTCGCCGGTGTCGGGCCGGCATCCGGGGCTTCGCCGCCGGGGCGCACCTCCACGCAGGGCATGAACCAGTGCAGGGCATGAACCAGTGCAGGGCATGAACGAGTCCACCAGCAACGGTCCGGGCTCCGGGACCGCCGCCCCCGGCGGCGGCGGCGATGCCGCGTCGGCGCCCGGTCCCGCCTACCGTGGCCCCGGCGTCGTGGAGACCGAGGCGCCGCGGTCCGGGTTCCTCCCCGTCCTCCTGCGGTTCTTCGTGGTCCCCCTCGTGCTGGTGGCCGCCTCCCTCGGCGTCTTCGCGGCCCTCGGCGCCGTCGTCGGGCGGGGGGCGCCCACCTCCGACGACCTCGTGGCCGGCATCGCCGGCGGCGGGAAGAACTCCCGCTGGCAGGCGGCCCAGGACCTCGCCAACCAGGTCGCCCGCGGCGAAGTGGACCTGCACGCCGACGAGGCCCTGGCGAGGACCGTGGCCGCGGCCTTCGCGAGGGCGCGGGCCGAGGGGGACGATCCCCGCGTCCTCCAGATGTTCGCCGTCCTCCTCGGCCGCTCCCCGGCCCCCCTCGCGCGACCCGTCCTCGAGGAGGCCCTCGCCGACGGCGACCCCGACGTGCGGATCTTCGTCCTCGGCGCCCTGGCGGAGCTCGGCGACGCCGCCTCCCTCGGCCCCGTCGCCGACCGCGCCGCGGACCTCGACCCCGGGGTCCGGACCATGGCCGCCTACTCCCTGGCCGTCCTCCTCGAGAAGGCCGGGAAAGCCGCGGCCGGTGCGGAAGCCGCCGCGGCGGTCCTCGTGAAGGCCCTCGGCGACCCCGCCGTGGACGTGCGCTGGAACGCGGCCCTCGGCCTCGCCCGCCTGCGCCGGACCGAGGGGGCGGACCTCCTCTGGCAGATGCTGCACCGGGACTACGTACGCGCGAACCTCGCGACCGGGGACGGGGCCGGCGGGTTCCGCGCCCTCTTCGCCCCCGGCGGCCGCGACCCGGCCACCCCGGGTGAGGTGGAGGAGCGGGTGGTGCTCAACGCCCTCTCCGCCGTCTTCCGGCTCCGCGACCGCTCCATGATCGGGGGGGTGGCGGCCCTGGCGGAGGTGGACCCGAGCGCGCCCGTGAAGGACTGGGCGCTCCGCGCGAAGGCGGCGATCGAGGACGAGATCCGCGAGCGGGGGCCGGTGGACCCGCGGACCTGGACCGCGGCCCGCTAGGGCGGGCGGAGGCGACGGAGGGAAGGACGATGGCGGAAGAACCGAAGACCGGCGGGGACGACGGCGTCACGCGGCGGTCCGCGATCTCCCTCGGGCTCGGCTGGGCCGGCTTCGTCGGCGCGGCGGGGGCCATGGGGGCCGGGATGGTCCGCTTCCTCTTCCCCAACGTGACCTTCGAGCCCCCCCAGAAGTTCAAGGTCGGGTTCCCGGCCTCCTTCTCCATCGGGGTCTCGGAGACCTTCAAGAGCGAGTACGGCGTCTGGATCTGCCGCAACGAGGAGCAGATCTACGCCCTCATCGCCGTGTGCACCCACCTCGGGTGCACGCCCAACTGGCTGGCCGGCGAGAGCAAGTTCAAGTGCCCCTGCCACGGCTCCGGCTTCTACGGGAACGGCGTCAACTTCGAGGGGCCGGCGCCGCGCCCCCTGGAGAGGGCGGCCATCAAGATCGACGACGACGGGCAGCTCCTCGTGGACAAGGACCGCAAGTTCCTCTTCGAGGCGGGCCAGTGGGACGACCCCGCGTCCTTCGTGGCGTTCAGGGCCTAGCCCCGCGGGCGGCGGAAGAGAGAGCGGAGAAGGAAATCGGATGTCCATCCTGAAGAAGACCGGCGAAGAGATCCGGAAGTCGCAGGTCTGGCGGTCCATCTTCCGCCACGGCCCGCCGACCACGCACCGCAACCGGGCCATGGCGGTGGCCACCAACGTCTTCCTCCATCTCCACCCGGTGAAGACCCGGACCTCGGGCGTGCGGATGTCCTACACCTGGTGCATGGGCGGGATCACCTTCTTCCTCTTCCTCGCCCTCACGGTCACCGGCATCCTGCTGATGTTCTACTACCACCCCACCGCGGACAAGGCCTTCAACGACATCGTCTCGCTTCGGCAGGACACGCCGCTCGGCATCATGCGGGAGCTCCACCGGTGGGGGGCCCACGCCATGGTCCTCTCCGTGTGGCTCCACATGTACCGGGTGTTCATGACCGGCTCCTACAAGCCGCCGAGGGAGTTCAACTGGAACGTCGGCGTGGTGCTGCTGCTCCTCACGCTGCTCCTCTCCTTCACCGGGTACCTGCTCCCCTGGGACCAGCTCGCCATCTGGGCCGTCACCGTGGGCACCAACATGGCCCGCGCCCACCCGGTCATCGGCCACGAGGGCCCCGGCGCCGAGCTCCTCAAGATCGGCGACATCTCGCTCGTGACGGCGGGCTCCGACATCCGCTTCGCGCTTCTCTCGGGGCGGTTCGTCGGGGAGGCGACGCTGCTGCGGTTCTACGTGCTCCACTGCATCGCCATCCCCTTCGCGGCGGTGATCCTCATGGCGGTGCACTTCTGGCGCATTCGCAAGGACGGCGGCATCAGCGGACCGATGTAGGCGCGGTCGCGGACGCGGCGGAAGCGAAGCGGACCCTGGACTCCTGAGAGGAACTCGGATGGAAGGCTTCAAGCACTTCCTGAACGAACTGTCGGACCCGGCGATCTTCCTCACGATCTCCGTGGCCCTCTTCCTGGCCCTGCTGAAGTGGTACCGGGTGGTCACCCGTCCGCAGATCGCGGGGGCCATCGGCGCCCTGATGCTGGCGGCCCTCGTCTTCGGGGCCATGGACGACAACCTCGTCCGCAACGCGCTGGGCAAGCCCGACAACATCCCCATCCCCCTCATGCTGGGGACGGTGGCCTTCTTCACCTGGCTCTCGCTGCGCAAGGCCGCCATCAACGACGAGCGGGCCGAACGGGGGCTCCCCCCGGCGGAGGCCGAGGAGGGGAAGCAGAAGGTCTACACATGGCCCGACCTCGTCTTCTCCGAGTTCGTCTGCCTGCTACTCGTGTCGGCGCTCCTCCTCGTATGGGCCTGGCAGCTGAAGGCCCCCCTCGAGCCGCCGGCCAGCGCGTCGAAGACGCCCAACCCGGCCAAGGCGCCCTGGTACTTCCTCGCCCTCCAGGAGATGCTCGTCTACTTCGACCCGTGGCTCGCCGGCGTCGTCCTGCCGGGCCTCATCGTCGTGGGGCTCATGGCCATCCCCTACATCGACCCCAACCCGCGGGGGAACGGCTACTACACCTTCACGGAGAGGAAGTTCGCCATCTCCATGTTCCTCTTCGGGTTCCTCATCCTCTGGGTGGTCCTCATCCTCTACGGGGCGTTCCTGCGCGGCCCGAACTGGAACTTCTTCGGACCCTTCGAGCGATGGGACGCCCACAAGGTCGTGGCGCTCACCAACGTGAATCTCTCGGAGTACTTCTGGATCCACTGGCTCGGGAAGCCCCTCCCCGAGGCCTGGTACATCCGCGAGGCGCCGGGCTTCCTCCTGCTGGGCGGGTACTTCGCCGTCATCCCGCCCCTGCTCGCCTTCACGAAGCTCCGCGGCCTCTATCAACAGCTCGGATTCGCCCGCTACAACATCCTCATGCACCTGCTGCTGTTCATGGCGCTGCTGCCCATCAAGATGGTCCTGCGCTGGTCCGTCAACCTGAAGTACCTCATCGCGATCAAGAACTACAACGTGTAGGAGCGGCGCGGGCGCCCGCGGGCGCCCGGAGAGAAGGAGCGAAGGGTGCAGACTCCCGAGGACAGGTTCTACAACCCGGCGAAGATCAACGGCTGGTTCGCCGTCTCGGCGCTGCTGGCGCTGGCCGCCGGCGCGGCCGCCATCCTCGCCGACCACTACGACCGCGAGTGGAAGGAGTACCAGCGGGCCTTCCACGCGATGGAGAAGGAGCGCGCCGGCGCCCTCGTCGCCCTCGAGGGCTCCGCCGAGGGGGCCCTCCCCCCGGGGGCGGCCGCGGTGCGCAACGCCCTCCTCTTCGCGGGGGGGACCCCCGCCGGCGGCTCGAACCTCGACGACGCTGGGTTCAAGGAGGCCCTGAAGGCCCTCCGCAACGACCCCGACTTCGCACCCGGCGCCGCGCTGGCGGCGGGCTTCTACGAGCAGGAGGCCGCCTCCCTGCTGACGAAGGAGATCATCGCGGAGAAGGTCCGCCTCGAGGAGGCCCGCAAGGCCGCCGAGGACGAACGGTTCGAGGCGGAGCAGGAGCAGAGAAGCCTCCAGGCCCTCGTGGACGAGCACAAGTTCTCCATGGATCACGCCCGGGCCCAGGGCCACGGGCACGAGGCGGAGGCGGCCGAGGCGGAGTGGAAGGCGGCGGTCCAGCGGGAGGCCGGGGCCCGCGCCCGCATGGATGCCGCCGCCCGCGCGAAGTCCGACCGCGACGGGGACCTCAAGGTCCTCCTCGCCCCCGTCGCCGACCGCGAGGCCCGCGCCCGGACCCTCCTCGAGGGCGCCGGCGTCGCCGGGGCCCGCCGGAAGATCGACTCCTGGATCGCCGGGGGCCTCCGCGACGCCCCCATGCTGGACTTCGTCGCCCCGGTGACCCGCATCGAGCAGAAGGTCTTCCCCGACCTGACCGTGGACTACAACTTCGCCCAGGTCCCCCGGGTGGACCGCTGCATGACCTGCCACACGGGCATCGACAAGGTGAAGGTGGACCCGGAGACGGGGGACGTGACACCGCTCTTCACGGCGGAGAACACCCCGGAGAAGGTCTTCCGCACCCACCCGCGGCCGGAGCTCTTCGCCTCCTCCGTGTCGAAGCACTCCGCGGACCAGGTGGGCTGCACCGTCTGCCACGACGGCCTCGGCTGGGGCCTCTCCTTCAACGACGCCTACCACACTCCCTCCACCGTGGAGCAGGAGGAGGAGTGGGAGCGGAAGTACCACTGGCACCGTGGGGAGTCCTGGACCTTCCCCATGCTCCCCATGAAGCACGTCGAGGCCTCCTGCGCCAAGTGCCACCGCGACCCCGCGGCCACGAAGCCCGCCGACTCCTTCGCCAAGGAGATCCCCCAGGCGCCGGTCTGGAACCGCGGACAGCGGCTCGTCGAGGAGAAGGGTTGCTTCGGCTGCCACAAGATCGACGGCTACGCCGTGCCGGGACTCGACCGGTGGCTCGCGGAGATCGCCCGGCCCGCCGAGAAGGAGGCCGCGCTGGCGACGGCGCAGCGGCGGACCGGGCCGAGCCTCCTCCGTGTGGCCTCCAAGTGGAAGTCCGAGGACGCGGCGTGGAAGTGGGTGTGGAACCCCTCGGGTCTTCGGCCGACGACGAACATGCCCCACTTCTTCGGCCAGCCCAACAACCGCGGCGTGGACCCCCTCACGGGCGTGGACTACGACCTGCGGACGCGCACCGAGGTCTCCGGGATCACGGCCTACCTGTGGGACGCGTCGGAGCCCTGGGAGCGCCCCGCCCCCGGCGGCGCCGGCGACGCGGAGAACGGGAAGAGGCTCTTCGGCTCCTCCGAGGAGGGGGTGGGCTGCGTCGCCTGCCACTCCACGAAGGACTTCCCCCGGCCCGACGGCGGCGCCGGCAACGGGTTCGGCCCGGAGCTCTCCACCGTGGGCTCGAAGGTCGGCGAGGCCTGGCTCTTCCACTGGGTCCGGAACCCCTCGGACTACTGGCACGGGACCCGGATGCCCTCCCTCCGCCTGACCGACGCCGAGGCGAGGGACGTCGCCGCGTACCTCGCCTCGCTCCGCGACGGGGCGTGGGAGGCGGAGGCGGTCCCCGCCGTCAGCGACGGCATGGTGCGGGACCTCGCCCTGGAGGCGGCCCGCCTCCAGGCGGCTCCCGGCCAGGACCCCGCCGCCCTGGTGGACGGTGCCGACCTCCGCGGGCGGCTCCGCATGATCGGGAAGCGGGCCGTCGCGAAGTACTCCTGCTTCGGCTGCCACGAGATCAAGGACTTCGAGAAGGCGGACCGCATCGGCACCCAGCTCGGCGGCAACGAGGGCTGGGGAAGCAAGGATGTGGACCGCCTCGACTTCGGCCTCATGGAGGACCCGAAGGCCGTCGAGACCTTCGCCGACTGGGGCGCCGCGCTCCTCCCGCACCGCAAGCCGGAGTGGGCCCGCCTGAAGCTCCTCAACCCCCGCATCTACGACGCCGGGGTGACGAAGCAGCCCCACGAAAAGCTCCTCATGCCGGATTTCCACTTCACGCCGGAGGAGGCCGACGCGGTGGTCACCTACCTGATGTCGCTCCAGGTGGGGGAGATCAGCGCGAAGAAGCGCCCCGCCCGCGGCCCCGAGGACGTCGCCGCGGAGCGGATGCGCTGGCTCGTCCGGCAGTACAACTGCTACGGCTGCCACACCGTCGTCTCCGAGACCCTGCCCGGCGGCGAGGGCGGCGCCTGGGAGCCGCGTCCCCGGGGCGGCGACATCCGGCCCTGGATCCTCGACGGCGAGGGCGACCCCAACCGGGACTTCTGGCCGCCCACCCTGGGCGGCGAGTCGGTCCTCCGGCAGCAGGCGAAGGAGCGGGCCCCCCTCACGGGAATGAAGCCCGAGGAGATCCGGAAGATCCGCGAGGTGGGGGAGGGGACCAAGGTGCAGGCGTCCTGGCTCTTCCGCTTCCTGCGGGACCCCGGGGCGCTGAACCTCCGCTACTGGCTCAAGGTCCGCATGCCCACCTTCGCCTACTCCGAGGCGGAGCTGAACGCGCTGGTCCACGGCTTCGCCGCCGAGGACCGGGTCCCCTTCCCCTTCGAGGACCGGAAGTTCTCCGACCTCGACGACGCCGGCCGGGCGAAGGCGCGGGACCTCTTCCAGACGCTGGAGTGCGCCAAGTGCCACCCGACCCGCGGGGCGGGGGGGCCGCCGCCGGCCGGCGCCGCCCCGGACCTCACATTCACGCGGGAGCGCCTCCGGCCGGACTGGGTGCGGATGTGGATCGAGGACCCCGCCGCCCTCCAGCCCGGGACCAAGATGCCCCCGTTCTGGCCCTGGAAGGAGACG
Organism: uncultured Planctomycetota bacterium; assembly: GCA_964370855.1. GTDB lineage: Bacteria > Planctomycetota > JAJSAM01 > JAJSAM01 > JAKLKS01 > JAKLKS01. The sequence goes on from CAYJMF010000118.1 coordinate 7,209, forward strand.
ACCCTGGGCCCCGCCTCGGCCACGGGGGAGAAGAACCCCAAGTACGGCAACGACCCGCACGCGCAGATGCGGGGGATCATCGACTACGTCTTCGACATCGGCCGGGACGCGTCCCCCTCGAAGTAGGGGCCGCGCTTCCGGCGTGATTTCTTCCCCGGCGGAAGGGGGAAGGGGATACTCGTCCCCTTCCACGAGCCCCCCGCCGTCCGCGGTCCGGCGGTTCGTCCGGCAAGTCCGTTTCGACGCTTCTCAAAAGGAGGTTCACGTGACCCACGCAAGGAAGCTGCTTCCCCTCGCCCTCGTCTTCGCGGTCGCCCCGGCCCTCGCCTCCTGCGGCGGCGGCGGCGCCCCCGCGGCCCCTCCCCCCCCGGCTCCCTCCGTCGGCGGCGGCGCCGCGGCCCCCGCCCCGGCTCCCGCCGGGGGCGGCGCGGCCTTCGACCCCGCCAAGGCGACGGCCACCGTGAAGGTGACCGCGCTCCTCGCGGGCGACGCCCCGAAGATGCGCCCCGTGAAGTTCGACGCCGATCCGGAGTGCGGCAAGAAGCACACCGAGTCCGTCGTCGAGGAAACCGTCGTCGCCTCCGGCGGCAAGCTCGCCAACGTGGTGGTCTACGTCTCCAGGGGCCACGAGAAGTGGTCCTACAAGACGGCCGCCGACGCCGTCGTCATCGACCAGGACGGCTGCATGTACAAGCCCCACGTCCTCACGGTGATGACGGGCCAGCCCATCACCATCAAGAACAGCGACCCCGTGATGCACAACGTCCACGCGGTCCCGAAGACGAACAAGGAGTTCAACCACTCCCAGATCAAGGAGTCCCCGGACCTCTCCGAGAAGTTCGGAAAGGCCGAGGTGGGCGTGAAGATCAAGTGCGACGTCCACGGCTGGATGGGCGCGTGGGTCAGCGTCTTCGACCACCCCTTCCACGCGGTGACCGGCGCCGACGGCACGGCCTCCCTCAAGCTGCCCGCGGGCGACTACGAGATCACCGTGTGGCACGAGAAGCTGGCCGCCCCCGCGGTGCAGAAGGTCACCGTCGGCGAGAGCGAGTCCAAGGACCTCTCCTTCTCCTTTGCGGCGAAGTAGGGGCCGGGCGCGGCGAAGCAGGGACACGGTCTGAACGTGACGTTGGGCGGACGGAGGGTGCTCGTGGAGCGATTCCGGAAGGTCACCGGCGGGGGATTCCGCCGCCTCGCGGCGGCCGGGGCGGCGCTGCTGCTCTGCGCCGGCGCGGCGCTGGCGAAGGAGGAGGGGGGGGGGCTCTTCGCCCTCAGCCCCGAGAACATCGGCCCCCCGTACAGCCACGAGGTGGACCACCTCTACAAGGTGATCCTCTGGCTCACCGCCGGCGCCTTCGTCATCACCCAGGGGCTGCTGCTCTACTTCCTGTTCCGGTTCCGGGCGAAGCCCGGCGGGAAGGCCTCCTACACCCATGGCAACCACAAGCTCGAGGTGATCTGGACCCTGGTCCCCGGGGCCATCCTCTTCTGGCTCGCCCTGTACCAGATCGGCACCTGGAAGGACATCAAGATCGCCCTGCCGCCGCCGGGGGAGGGCATCGTCGTCCAGTGCATGGGCAAGCAGTTCGAGTGGCACTTCCGCTACGCCGGCCCCGACGGGAAGTTCGACACCGACGACGACACCCTGACGCTGAACTTCCTCCACGTCCCCGTGGACACGAAGGTGACGATCCAGCTCCGCACCCAGGACGTGCTCCACTCCTTCTTCCTGCCGAACCTGCGCCTCAAGCAGGACACGGTGCCGGGCCTGACCATCAACCAGTGGTTCGAGGCGACGAAGACCACGGAGCAGGCGCGGAAGGAGCGCAACGACCCCGCCTTCAACTACGAGATCGCCTGCGCGGAGCTCTGCGGCCTCGGCCACACCCGCATGAGGGGCTTCCTCGTCGTGCACTCGAAGGAGGGGTTCTTCGCCTGGCAGGACAAGCAGTACGTCGAGGAGGCGCGCGAGTTCGGGAAGAACGCCGACAACCTCCTCAACAGGTTCTGGCCGGCGAAGGAGAACAAGCTCGAGGACGTGTGGACGCGGGACAACTGGCCCGCGGAACTCAAGGCCAAGTGGCCGCCCAGGTAGCGGGAGCCAGGTAGCGGGAGAAGGACGAGCATGAGCGACGCGGCCGCGCACGGCGACGGGGGGCACGGGGGCCACGCCCACGGGGGCCACGCCCACGGGGGCTTCTGGTCCACCTACGTCTTCTCCACCGACCACAAGATGATCGGGAAGCAGTTCCTCTTCACGAGCCTGTTCTTCCTGCTCGTGGGGGGGGCGCTGGCCCTCGGCGTCCGCTTCGTCCTCGGGTGGCCGGGCAAGTCGATGCCCGTCTTCGGGCCGCTGTTCGGCGAGGGCGGCGTGCCGATGCCCGAGCACTACAACATGATGTTCACGATGCACGCGTCGGTGATGATCTTCCTCGTCATCATCCCCATGCTCAACGGCGCCTTCGCCAACTACCTCATCCCGCTGCAGATCGGCGCCGACGACATGGCCTTCCCGCGGCTCAACATGCTCTCCTACTGGGCGATGTGGCCCGCGTCGGCGCTCTTCGTGCTCTCCTTCTTCGTGCAGGGCGGCGCCGCGGCCTCGGGCTGGACCGCCTACCCCCCGCTCAGCGACCTCGCCGGCACGAACCCCGTGGAGCTGGGGCAGACGCTCTGGGTGGCGGGGGTCTTCCTCATCGGCCTCTCCTCCCTCATGGGGGCGGTCAACTACGCCACCACCATCATCAAGATGCGCGCCCCGGGCATGACGATGTTCCGGATGCCGCTCACGACCTGGTCCCTCTTCGTCAACGCGATCCTGACCCTCTTCGCCACCCCCGTGCTCGGCTCCGCCATGCTGCTCCTCCTCGCGGACCGGGTGCTCGGCGCCTCCTTCTTCGTCCCCGGCGGGGAGGCCGTCTCCGACGTGGTGACGGGCCGGGCCGGCGGCGGCCAGGTCATCCTCTGGCAGCACCTGTTCTGGTTCTACTCCCACCCCGCGGTCTACATCATGATCCTGCCGGCCATGGGGATCACCAGCGACATCCTCTCCACCTTCGCCCGCAAGCCGATCTTCGGCTACCGCCCCATGGTCTACTCCATGTGCGCCATCGCGGGCCTCGGCTTCGTCGTCTGGGCCCACCACATGTTCCAGAGCGGGATGAACCCCTCCCTCGCCATGGGCTTCATGGTCTCGACGATGATGATCGCGCTGCCCTCGGCCATCAAGACCTTCAACTGGCTGGGCACCCTCTGGGGCGGGCAGATCCGGTTCACCAGCGCCATGCTCAACGCGCTCGCCTTCGTCTCGATGTTCGTCATCGGCGGGCTGAGCGGCATCTTCATGGCGGCCACCCCCGTGGACATGTTCATCCACGACACCTACTACGTCGTGGGCCACATCCACTACGTGCTCTTCGGCGGCTCGACCTTCGCCATCTTCGCGGGCATCTACTACTGGTTCCCGAAGATGTTCGGCCGCCACCTGAACGAGACCCTCGGGAAGATCCACTTCGCCCTGTCCTTCATCTTCTTCAACGGCACCTTCTTCACGATGCACATCCTCGGCGCCGAGGGGATGCCGCGCCGCATCGCCAACCCCTACACCTACGAGTACCTCGCCCACACCCAGCCCATGAACCAGTTCATGAGCTGGTGCGCCTTCGGGCTCGGCGCCGCCCAGCTCCTCTTCCTCGCCAACCTCGGCTGGTCCCTCTTCAAGGGGAGGGTCGCGGAGCGGAACCCCTGGCAGGCGAACACCCTGGAGTGGTCCGCGCCGACGCCGCCGCCCCACGGCAACTTCGAGACGGTCCCCACGGTCTACCGCGGCCCCTACGAGTACTCCGTGCCCGGGCAGGCCGAGGACTTCATGCCCCAGGATCAGCCCGGCCCCGACCCGGCCGAGGACCCCCACGCGCCGTCGCCGGCGGGATCCCCCGCGTGACCGCGGCGCCCGGCGGTCCGGGCGCGTCGTCGGCGGGGGCCGTGGACGGCGGCCGCGGGGCCACCCCCCTGCTCCACGGGCTCGCCGTCTTCATGGCGCTGTGGACCTTCGCGCTCCTCTTCGTCGGCGGCCTCGTCACGAGCCAGGAGGCGGGGCTCTCGGTGCCCGACTGGCCGCTCTCCTACGGCGCGATCAACCCGCCGGGCTGGACCACCACGCCCAACGTGAACGTCGAGCACGGCCACCGCCTCCTCGGGTGGGTCATCGGGATGCTCGTGATCGTCCTCGCCGTCTGGATCCAGATCCGCGAGCGCCGGCGCTGGATGCGCATGCTCGGCTGGGCCGCGCTGGCCTTCGTCGTCGTCCAGGGGGTCATCGGCGGGTACTTCCGCGTGGTCCTCCTCCAGCACAACATGGCCATCGTCCACGGCGTCCTCGGGCAGGGGTTCTTCTGCCTCGTCGTGGCGCTGGCGCTGTTCACCTCGCGCGGGTGGCGCGAGGCCCCCGCGCCCGTGGAGTCCGCCGACGCCGCCCGCCTGCACCGCAGGGCGCTTCTCGCCGTCATCGCCGTCTTCGTCCAGGTCGTCGTCGGCGCCCTCATCCGCCACTCCCGGGTCGGCCACTCCGTCCCCCACGTGGCGCCCCACGCCCTCTTCGCCCTCGTGGTCGCCCACCTCGCCGTGTCGGCCATGGTGCTTGCGCTGGGAGGCTGCGGCTCCGTCGTCGCCCTCCGGACGCCGGCGGTGGTCCTCGGCGCCGGGGTGATCCTCCAGCTGATGCTCGGCCTCGGGGCCTACTTCGCCAACACGAAGGGGGTCGAGGAGATCATCCGGCCGCCCTACCAGTTCTGGACCGCCACGCTCCACCAGGCCGCGGGCGCCGTGGTGCTGGCCGCCGCCGTCGTGCTCTACCTGCGCTCCCGCCTCCACCTCGCCGCCCCGGCGCAGGGGGCCTCCGCCGCGGCGATACCCGCGGGGGGTGCGGCGTGACAGGGGCTTCCACGGAGGGCGCGGCCGTGGACACGGCGAGGGCGCGGGCCGGCGTCGGGGACTATCTCGTCCTCGCCAAGCCCCGCCTCAACACCATGGTCCTCGCCACGACCTTCGGCGGCGCCTGGCTCGGCGCCGGGGGCTCCCCCTCGGCCGCCGTCCTCCTCCACGCCGTGGGGGGGACGGGGCTCGTCGCCGTGGGCGCCAGCGCCCTCAACATGGTGATGGAGCGGCGCACCGACGCCCTCATGGTCCGCACGCGGGAGCGCCCCCTCCCCTCGGGCCGCATGCAGCCCGCGGAGGCCCTGCTCTTCGGCGCCCTCTGCTCGGCCGCGGGACTCGTCTGGCTCGCCGCGGGGACGAACCTCCTGGCCGCTGGCCTCGCGGCGCTCACCCTGGCCGTCTACCTCTGCGTCTACACCCCCATGAAGGGGCGGACCGCCCACAACACCCTCGTCGGCGCCGTTCCCGGGGCCCTCCCCCCGATGATCGGCTGGGCCGCCGGGGCCGGCTCCCTCGAGCCCGGGGCGTGGGTCCTCTTCACCATCCTCTACCTCTGGCAGATCCCGCACTTCCTCTCCATCGCCTGGCTCTACCGAGAGGACTACGAGCGGGCCGGCCTCGTGATGATGCCCATGGTCGACCGCTCCGGGGCGACGGCGGGGCGCCACGCCGTCCTCTACGCCGCCGTGCTCACGGCGGGGAGCCTCTTCGCCGTCACCACGGGGCTCGCCGGCGGGATCTACCTCGGCGGGGCGCTGCTCCTCGGCATCGGCTACACCGCCGTCGCCGTCTCCTTCGCCCGGCTCCGCAACGACGCGACCGCGCGCCGCCTCCTGCGCGGGTCGCTCCTCTACCTGCCGCTGCTGTTCCTCCTGCTGGGCATCGACCCGGCGCGCTGATCGACGCACCCCCCGGCGGCTCCCTGGAACCTCCCATGTCGGACGACCACGACGCCCCGCCTCCCGCCCCGCCCTCCCGCCGCTCCTCCCCCGTGGCGGTGGCGGCGGTCTTCGCGCTCCTCCTCGGAGGGGCCGCCTTCACGGCACTGCGCGCTGTGCCCCGGGACGGGTCCGGCGGGGGCGTCCCGCTCCCTGTCTACGCCGAGCTCCCCCCCTTCTCCCTGACGGAGCGCTCGGGCCGCACGGTCACCCTCGCCGACCTCGCGGGGAAAATCTGGGTGGCGGACTTCATCTTCACGAACTGCGCCGGCATCTGCCCCGAGATGTCCACCCGCATGACCGCCGTCCACGAGGCCTTCCGCCGGGATCCCGACGCGCTCTGCGTCTCCATCACCGTGGACCCGGACCGGGACACCCCCGAGGTCCTCAGGGAGTACGCCGCGAAGTACGGCGCCTCGGAGGACCGCTGGCTCTACCTGCGCGGCCCCGTGAAGGACGTGCTCGCGCTCTCCTACGAGGGCTTCCACATCGGCGACGCCGAGGACCCGTTCATCCACAGCCAGCGGTTCGTGCTGGTGGATCGGAAGGGCGGGATCCGGGGGTACTACCGGGGGACGGAGGCGGAGGAGGTGGAGAGGCTGCTGGGGGACTATCGGAGGATCAGGGAGGAGGGGGAGTAGGTGGGGGATTCCGCGGGCCACCCCTGTTCCGGGATCGTTCCGGGGGGGGGGGGGGGGGGGGGGGGGGGGGGGGGGGGGGGGGGGGGGGGG
>CAYJMF010000119.1:0-3781 GCA_964370855.1 uncultured Planctomycetota bacterium
GGCGGGGCGCCGGGGGCGGCCACGGGTGGAGTCCTCATGGCGGGCAAGGGGGGGGGGGGCGCGGCGGTGGTGCTGCTCGGGGCGGGGGGGGGGTTCGGGGGCGGGGGGGGGGGGGCGCCTTCGGCGCCCATAGTATCACCTGATGATACACTGGGGAAGGCTCCGCCTCCTCCGGCAGCCGTCGCGGAGAAGGAGCCCGCTCCCGCGGCTCCGGAACCTCCTTCGCTCCCGCCCCCCGTGGACCTCTCGACGTGCGACCGCGCCCTCGACCTGTTCGGCACCGTCGTGGACGGGAAGGGCGCGGCCGTGGCGGGTGCGACGATCTCGACGGTGATCCGGCCCTGGCGGCGCCTCAGCGGGCCCGGGCTTCCCCCGTGGGATGAATGGCGGGACGGGCTCTCCATCCGGTCCGCCTCCGACGGAACCTTCCGTTTCCGCCTCGGCCCCCACGAAGTCGTGGACCTGCGCATCGTCGCGAGGGGTTTCGCCGACACCCTCCTCCCGGACTGCCCCGCGGGGGAACGGCTTCGCGTGGTGCTCGTCGAGGGGGCGAGCCTCCAGGTCACCGCCCGGGACGCCGCGGGGCGACCGGTGGCCGGGGCGCGGGTGCGGCTCTTCCGGAAACCCTCCGGCCTCGTCCCGATCTACGATCGGCGTGGGGTGACCGACGCGGAGGGACGGTGCGCGCTCCCGGGCCTCTCCCCCGGTCGCGCGCTCCTGACCGCCGAGCACGACCGCCTCGGCAGCCCCCGGGCGCAGATTCCGCTGATCCCGGGAGAGGGAGAGATCGCCCTGGAGATGGTCCTGCCCGATGCCCGTGCCGTCGCCGGGCGGATCACCGACGCCGCATCGGGCGAGGGAATCCCCGGCGGACGCGTCGGGGCCGGACCCTGGCTGGAGGGGGCGGTCCTCGCGGATGCCGAGGGCGGCTACGTCTTCCCCCGGTGGCCGGCGGGCGAGGATGCCTCGCTCTACGCGGAGGCCCCGGGCCATGCCCGGATGTCGGTGACGGTGCCGGCCACCGGGGGAGTGGACTTCCCCCTCGCTCCCTCGGTCCCCGTCGTGGGCCGCCTCCTCGGTGACGGGGAGCGGCCACTCTCCGGGGTTCCGCTGATCCTCTTCGGTAGCGATGGAGGGCGAGGGAGGGGCTCGCAGGCGGACATGCTCAGCGCGACTTCCGGCGGCGACGGACGATTCACGTTGGAAGGGGCGCACCTGACTTGGCGCCAGTGTCTCGTCGTGGCGGCGGAGGGCTACGGGCGCCTCGTCCTCGATCTTCCACCTCGGGACGGGGCGTCGGGCCCCCGGGACCTCGGCGACATCCACCTCCCCCCGGCCCGGCGCATCGCAGGGACCCTGGTGGACGGGAACGGCATCCCCATCCCGTGGCAGGAGGTGGCGGCCTTCGCCACCTCGGACGCGGACGATGACCCCGTGTTCATCCCCGAGCGGAGGCGCACCGACGACCTCGGCCGCTTCGACATCGCGGGCCTCTCCGCCGGACCCTACCGCCTCGAGGCGCGCGTGGAGGGCCAGCCCCCCATCCGGGCGGAGGTGACGCTCCCCCCGGACCGGGACCTCCTCGACGTCCGCCTGGGGGCGCCCGCCGGGACGGCGGCCGGCGGCCCCCTCCGCGTGCGGGTGGTGGACCCCGCGGGAGCGCCGGTCCCCGGGATCTACGTCTGGTGCCTCGTGGAAGGGATGGAAGGGATCCAGCGCACCACGGACCGCGACGGGTGGGCGGAGTTCAAGGACGTGGCCGCTACGAAGGCGAAGGTCCAGATTGCCATCGGCAGACTCAAGGGGACTGCCCCCCGCTTCCTCCAGCCGGCGGCCCCCGTCGAGACCGCCATCCCGAACGTGGACCTGGTCGTACACCTCCAGGAGGCGGCCGCCATCCGGGGCCGCGTCCTCGGACCCGACGGGCAGCCCCTCCCCGGCATGTGGGTCCGGGGGGACGCGGGGGAGGGGAACCAGGCCAGCGACCACTCCGGTGCGGACGGCGGCTTCACGCTGTCCGTCGAGGGAGGGGTGTCCTGGAAGGTCTCCGTACCCGGGTTCCGCCTCAAGGAAGGCGAGGGACCGCAGAGCGGGACCGAGCCATCCCCCTACCGCGCCGACCCGCAGGAGGTGACCGCCCCCGCCGACGGCCTCGTCTTCGCCATGCGCGAGGTGCGCTCGGGCATGACGCTGACGGTGAGGGTGGTGGACCTCGAGGGACGGGGTGTGGCCGGCTGTTACATCACCCAGCCCCGAGTGCCAGGCTCCACTGATTTCCCCATGACCGATGCGGAAGGCCGGGCGGTCCTCGCGGGCCTCATGGAGGAGGAGACCCGGGTCCTGACGCAGGAACCCACGGGAATCGCGGGGAAGTCCTCCCTCCCCGAGCAGTGCGTGATGCCGGAGCCGGTGTCCGTCGTACCCGCGGGACAGGAGGTCGTCCTCCGGCTCCGCCGGGGGGAACCGGTGTCGGGCCGCGTCATCGACGGCGAGGGCCGCCCCGTCGAGGGGGCATGGGTCCACGTCCAGACCGAGGACTTCATCCTCGCCCAGGCCATGTCCGGTCCCGACGGAAGATTCACGGCCTGGATCTCGCCGGGCAGGAAGCGGCTGATGGCCGCCGCATCGAAATCGATCCCGGGGACGCAGACCATGGAACAGGGGGTCCTCCAGGGCCCCGACCTCCCCCGGGAGGGGGAGATCGAGATCCGGCTGAAGCCGGTGCCGCCCCGGTGAGCCGCTGCTTCGCCGGGAGGGAGTCCTTCCCCTAGATCGCTGGATCCCCGGGCGGCTTCGGACACTTGAAGGCGTGCCCGAGGGGGATGGCGACATCCTCCTCCAGCTCGAGGCGGCAAGGCGGAAGGAGCCGCGCCCACCGCCGGGGACCCCACGTGGGGATTCCACGCACGCCGTGCAAGGGGCCGGCCTCCTCGTGCATAGTGTCCGTGGTGGACGACTCCCCGGAAGTGGTCGGACCGACTCCCGAAACCCTCCTCGAGCGCTACCGCGCGGAGGGGCGGCCCGGGGACCTGTCTTCCCTGTTCGATGCTACGGCGCCGGAGCTGTTCCGCCTGGCGCTCCACCTCTGCCCCGACGCAGCCACGGCCGAGGACGTGCTCCAGGAGACCTTCCTGGCGGTCCTGGAGCGGGCCGGGGCCTACGAGCCGGGGCGGCCGGCCCTGCCCTGGTTGACGGGAATCCTCCGCAACGAGACCAGGATGGCGCGACGGCGGCAGTCCCGCCGCCCCGACCCCGACCGCGCGCCGCGGCCTGCACCGCCCGACGATCCGGCGGCGCTGGCGGAGAGCGCCGAGGAGCGGGAGCGGGTCCAGGCGGCCCTCCAGGCGCTCCCGGAGCCCTACCGCGGGGTGGCGCTGCTGCGGTGGCGGTACGGCCTCGAGCCCGCGGAGATCGCCGACGTGCGCGGCGTCCCGCCGGGGACGGTCTGGTCGCTCCTCAGCCGGGCGCTGCAGCGGCTCAAGGTGGAACTGGGCGCGCTGCCGGCGCTCATGGCGATGGCGCTGCGTCCGGAGCGGGGGCTCGGGGGGGTGAGGCGGGCCCTGCTGCGCCGGGCGGCGGCGAAGGGGGCGGGAGCGGCGGCCGGTACGGGAGCGGCCGCCGCGGCGGCCACGGGAGGAGTCCTCATGGCGGGCAAGGCGGTGGCTGCGGTCGCGGCGGTGGTGCTGCTCGGGGCGGCGGGGTGGTTCGCGTTCCGGGAGGGGGGGGGGGCCGCGGGGCCCCCAATATAAAAAAAATTATAAATAGGGGCAGGGGGCCCCCC
>CAYJMF010000119.1:3791-13583 GCA_964370855.1 uncultured Planctomycetota bacterium
GGGGGTGGGTGCGGTCGCGGGGGTGTTGCTTGTCGGTGGGGCGGGGTGGTTCGCGTGGGGGGGGGGGGGGGCGCCTTCGGCGCCCATAGTATCACATGATGATACAGTGGCGAAGGCTCCGCCTCCTCCGACCCCTGTCGCTGAGAAGGAGCCCGCTCCCGCGGTTTCGGATCCTCCTTCGCTCCCGCCCCCGGTGGACCTCTCGAAGTGCGACCGCGCCCTCGACCTGTTCGGGGTCGTCGTGGACGGGAAGGGCGCGCCGATCCCCGGCGCGCGGCTCCGGCCCCTCGATCGGCCCTGGCGGCGGGCGGCGCCCGCGTTCCTCCCCGAGTTCGCACAGACGGAGGCGGGCGAGGAGACTCTCTCCGCCTCCGACGGGACCTTCCGCCTCCGTCTGGGGCGCGACGACGTGGTCGATCTGGAGGTGACGGCGACGGGACATCCCGTCCTCGTCCTCCCCGACTGCCCCGCCGGCGAGCGACTCCGCGTCGTCCTGGCGAAGGGGGCCCGGCTCGTCGTGGACGTGAAGGACGGCGCGGGGGATCCCCTTTCGGGGATCGCCGTGGAGGTCTCCGGCGTGAGCCGCGGTTTCGCTCCCAGGATCATCGAGGAGGGCCTCACCGGGGCCGATGGACGATGCGCCTTCCCGGGACTCCCGGCGGGCCAGGCAATCGTCACCGCCGGAAGCGAGCGGCTCACCGGGACTCGCATGTTCACCACCCTGGAGGAGGGCGTGGAGACGATGATCGAGTTGTCCCTCCCCGCGGGCCGCACGGTCGCGGGACGGGTCCTCGACGGCGCCACGAAGGCTCCCGTGGCCGGCGCCAGGGTGGGTGCGGGGTCGCTGCTGGCTTGGGCCGTCTCCACCGATGCCGAGGGGAGGTTCACCCTCGCCGGCTGGCCCAAGACCGACGAGAAGTCGATCTACGCGCGGGCCGACGGCTTCGCGGCGACCACCCTCGTGCCTCCCCCCGGCGGCGAGGTGGAGATCCTCCTCTGGCCCGGCGACCGCGTGATCGGTCGCGTGGTGGACGGAGCCGGCCTCCCCGTCGCGGAAGCGCGCATCCTCCTCCTTGGCGCCACGGAGGATCCGGGGAGGCTGCAGCGTGTGGACTTCCTCCTGACGACGACCGGTGCCGACGGCGGGTTCGAGTGCTCGGGCCTCATGCACGACTTCTCCCACCTCCTCATGGTGAACGCCCCCGGCCACGCCCGGCTCGGCATGGAGGTCCCGCCCCCGGACGGTCCTCCCGGAGGGACCCGCGATCTCGGGACCCTCCGCCTCGGGCCGCCCCAGGTGATGGCGGGCCGCGTGCTGGACGGGAGGGGGGAGCCCAGCGCCGGCATCGAGGTGCGCGCCCACCCCGCCGAGGGAAAGGGTGGGCGAATGCCCCCGGTGCCGGAGCGGCGCCGCACCGACGACCTCGGGAGGTTCCGGTTCCCCGGCGTGGGCCCGGGGGCGTGGCGGCTGGATGCGCGCGTCGAGGGGATGCCGCCGCTGGTGGCGGAGGTGGCGCTTCCTCCCGGTGAGGATCTCCTGGATCTGGTCCTGCAGGCCGCCCCCCTGCCCGGTGGTTCGACGGACTTCACCGTGAGGGTGCTGGGGCCTGGGGGGGAGCCCGTCAAGGGCGTCGGCGTCTTCGTCCAGGCCGGTCCCACGGCTTTGCGGCGGCAGACCGGGGCGGAGGGGACCGCCGTGTTCCAGTCCCTCCCCGGGACCACGGCGATGATCTACATGACGGTCCCCCAGTCGATGACGAAGGCCCCGGAGTACCTCCAGCAGGAGCCCATCGAGGCGAGGCTGGCCGACGGGGAGCTGGTCGTCCGCCTCGTCCCGACCGCCCGGATCCGGGGGCGGGTGCTCGGCCCCGACGGAAGCCCCCTCGCGGGGATGATGGTCCAGGCGGAGGGGCCGCCGGGGATTCCCGGAGGCTCCTCGCACACCGACGACAGGGGGGAGTTCACCCTGGGGGTGGCGGCCGGGGGCCCGTACCGCATCACCATTCCCGGATTCCGTCTGGACGGGAGCGATGCCACCACCTACGCCCCGGCCCGCTCCCCCTACCGCGCCGACCCGCAGGAGGTGACCGCCCCCGTCGAAGGCCTCGTCTTCAACATGCGCGAGGTGCGATCCGGGATGACGCTCACGGTGCGCATCGTGGACGCCGAGGGGCGGGGCGTGCCGAACATCGCCGTCACCGGCTCCCCCGTCAAGGCGGGCGAGGGCATCCCCGCCACCGGCGAGGACGGGCGCGTCGTGCTGAAGGACCTGCCCGAGGAGGAGGCCCGGTTCATCCCCGTCGCCGGCGGCGGGTCCATGGGCGGCCCCCCGGTCGTCCCCGACGGGTTCGTCGTGCCGGAGCCCTTCACCGCCGTGCCGCAGGGGCAGGAGGTCGTCCTCGCCCTGCGGAAGGGTGAGGAGGTGCGCGGCCGCGTCCTCGACTCCGAGGGGCGGCCCGCGGTCATGGCCTGGGTCCAGGTGCAGACCGACGACCTCGTCCTCTCCCAGGCCTGGTCGGGCCCCGACGGCCGGTTCACCATCTGGCTGTCGCCGGGCCGGAAGCGGCAGATGATCGCCGCCACCCTCATCGAGCCGGGGAAGGGGGTCCGGGAGCAGGTCGTCCTCCGGGATCCCGACCTCCCCCGGGAGGGGGAGATCGAGATCCGGACGAAACCGGTGGAGACCCGGTGAGCCGCTACTTCGCCGGGAGGGAGTCCTTCTCTTCCCGGGCCACTTCCGTCTGTCCCAGCGCCTCGACGAGGGCCGCGAGCTTCTCCTCCGGCGCCCGCTCGACCACGATCACCCGGTCCCCGGACACGAGGACCGCGGAGTCCCCGTCCCGCGTCCCGGCCCAGCGGCTCCCCGTCCACGAGCCGCTCGTCATCTCCGCCGACTCCGGGGCCGTGCGGCTCTTCTTCACCTTCCCGTCCTCGCCCGTCGTCTCCGTGACCCGGGCGTACTTCTTCCCGATCACCTTCCCGTAGGTCGCGGCGAACTCCGCGGCGTCCGACGGCGCGTCCCAGACCGACACCCAGCCGAGGCAGGCGCGGTCGCCGTTGCCCGCGAGGAAGTAGCGGTCCCCGTCCCAGCCGCCGGCGGCGGTGGACGTCTCCCCCTTGAACTCCACCACGGGGGTCATCTGGAACTTCACCAACTCCTCCTGCGAGGCGAAGGGGCCGGTCGGCATCTTCATGACCAGCATCGCCTGGCTCATCATGTTGTAGGGGTGGAGCGAGGCGTTGACCACGAGCCCGATCCCGAACTCCCCCTGCGTGTCCCCGCCGAGCCTCGTCCAGCCCTCGCCGAGCACGGGCAGGAGGTCCGGCAGCTTCACCTCCCGCGGCAGGTCCCCGTCGAGGTACTTCTGGGGGTGGAGGATCTGCTCCGTCGAGGAGGGGGGGTTCGCGAAGATGCGGTCGAAGGCCTCCTTCGGCGTCGCGGCCTTCAGGCCCGGCACGACGTGGTGGTGGAAGGCGGAGCCGTTCCCGTAGGGATAGAACACCATCCCGATGATGAGGGCCGGGGGCAGGTCCATCACCTTCTTCGCGCTCTCCCCCATCCCCTCGGCCTGGGCCTGGCCCTGGAAGTACTTCATGCGGAGCCCCGCCTCGCCGTCCACGAACTGGTCCTCCCAGTAGCGGGCCGAGCCCTCGACCATGGCCTGGATGGCCGCGGAGTGGTCGGACATGTCGGCGTCGCCGTACTTCTCCTGGCGCGCGTTGTAGTCGAAGTACTGGTCCTCCACGGCGTGGATGAGCTCGTGGAAGACGATGGGCCGGCTCGCGTCCTCGTTGAAGCCGCGGACGAGGGAGAAGACCTTGGTCTTCGGGATGTAGTAGCCGCCGGCGCCGGCGGAGATGAAGTCGGAGAACATCTCCTTGATGTCCGTCCCCTCCTTGCAGAGGCCGAAGAAGGCCATCTCGCGGGAGAGGGCGGCGAGCTTCTCCGGGGGGAGCTCGTCGTCGATGGAGGCGAGCATCTCCGCCTTCGCCTCGTCCCTCGACTTCCAGACCCGCTCCACGTCCTTCTTGAACTTGAGGCCGCGGATCTCCTCGACCTTCTTCGCCATCTCCCCGGTGATCCGCTCGAGGAGCTGGGTGTCGGTCTCGGCGGGCTTCTCCGGGGCGGCGTCCTGCGCCCGGAGGGCGGAGGGTGCGAGGAGGAGGGCGAGGGCGAGGAGGGCGGCGGGCAGGCGGCGGTTCATGGGTGTCGTCTCCGGTATTCTCGTGGCGGGAAGCGGCGAGTCTCCCACCCTTGGACGGCCGGGCGGAGGAAAGTCGCCCCGGGGGCGCCTTCGGCGCCCCCGTATGGTCACCGGACCGGGGGATCCCCCGCGACTTCGGTGCCCTTCAGCGCGTCCAGCACTGCGGCGAGGCGGTCGGGGGGGATGCGCTCGGCAACGGTCACGCGGTCTCCGGAGGTGAGCACGGCGGTGCTGCCGCCGGCGCAGGCGGTCCAGATGCCGTCGTCGCCGGGCTTCGTCCCCTTGTACTTGCGCTTGAGGACCTTGCCGTAGCCGGCGGCGAACTCGGCGGCGTCCTTCTCCGTGTCGAAGACGAGGACCCACGCCGCGGCCGAGTCCCTTCCCTTCCCGTAGACCGCGTACCGGTCCCCGTCCCACCCGGCCGAGGCCTCACCCGAGGTTCCGCGGAAGACGATGGGCGTCCGCATGAGGTCCTCGGGCCTCTTGAACCCCTTCTCGGGGGGGCGCAGCACCGCCGCCACCTGGATGCGGCCGTCCCGCGGGTAGAGGAAGGCGTTGAAGGAGAGGCCGACGCCGAGCTCCCCCCACGTGTCCTCGTCCTGGAGGCTCCACCCCTCCCCGAGCGCGCCGGCGAGATCGGGGAGCCGCACGACCCGGGGGAGGTCCCGGGGCTCCAGGTACTTCTCCGGGTGGAGGACCTGCTCCGTGGAGGCGGGGGGATCGGCGTAGAGCCGCGCCAGGGGATCGGTCCCCTCGGGCGCGGGGGGGAGGGCGGCGAGGACGTGGTCCAGGAAGAGGGAGCCGTTGTGGTAGATGAACATCTGGTCCCGGATGAGGAACCGGGGGGGCGTCTTCCCCGGGTCGATGGAGACGTTCTTCGGGCGCTCCGGGGGCGGCGCCTTCGCCCCCCCCGCCGCCGGCGCCCCCTCCTTCGGGGGGCCCTTCCGCCGCCCCCCCTGCGCGAGGATGTCGTCCATGATGAGGGAGCGCCGCCCCGGCTCCGCGTCCACCCACAGGTCGGTGTGGCGCTGGGCCGAGCCCTCCACCAGGGCGCGGAAGGCCCACTGCCGGTCGTCGTCCCGGAGCTTCCGGACCCCCCGGCGGATCTTCTCGAGGTCGTAGTGCTGGTCCTCCACGGCGTGCACCAGCTCGTGGAAGACCACCATCCGGTTGAGCACCCCGCCGTCCCCCTCCACGAGGGTGAAGGTCTTCGTCTTCGAGGAGTAGTACCCCCCCACGCTCTCCGCCATGTTCCGCGCCTGCTCCGCCCCGGCGTCCCCCTTCGCGAGGTCCGACTCCGGTGCGAGGCCGAAGAAGACCAGGGTCCGCATCCCCGGCTCCACGCCCCCCTCGACCTTCGTGCGGTCCTTCTCCCCGGTCTTGAACTCCTCGACGACCTCCTTCCGCTCCCGGCTCCGGCGGGCGACCTCGGAGAGGAAGGGGAGGCGGCGGTGGAGGACCACCTCCGCCGCCATCTCCTTCGCCACGTCCCCGAGGGGGTCGGGGGCGGGGGCAGGGACAGGGACGGGGGCGGGGGGAGGCGCGGGATCCTCCGCCGCGGAGGGGAGGGCGGCGAGGAGGGGCAGCAGCAGCGCCGGCAGGCCGGCGATCCTCATTCCTTCCCCTCCCCTTCCTTCCCCTTCCCTCCCTCCGCGAACCACTCCCGCCGCTCCAGCACCCGCTCGACGTAGGCCCGGGTGCGCGGCGTCCCCCGGGCGCGCACGAGGTCGATGCCCGCCCTTCCCGGCTCCTCCCGGGTCCACTTCCAGGGGACCCCCGGCCCGCTGTGGTAGGCGGCCAGCGCGAGGGCCGGGTCCCCGTCGAAGCGGCCGAGCTGCTCCGCGAGGTAGGAGGCGCCGAGCCGGAGGTTCGTCCCGGGGTCGAGGGCGTCCACCCGGTCGGGCTCCGGGTGGGAGAGGACCCTCGCCTGGAGGACCGCCGTCGCGGGCATCACCTGCGCGAGCCCCAGCGCGCCGGCGGAGCTCACGGCGTCGGCGCGGCCCGAGGACTCCGTCGCCACGAGGGCGAGGAGGAGATCCAGGGGAACCCCGGACTCGAAGGCGGCCTTGGCCGCCAGCGGCCGCCAGGCCCCGGTCCGGGCGCGGATCTCCTCCTCGGAATCGAGGAGCCCGACGGGATGGGCCAGGGCGCCGAGGAGGAGCGCGAGGAAGGGGGCCGCCACGAAGATCAGCATCGCCGGGAGGCCGTCCCTGCGGACGCGCCCCGGCGCTCTCAGCGGCGCAACCCCCGCTCCCGGTCCCACCACTCGTTCCAGGCCTCCTCCACCGCGGCGGCCTCGTCGTCCGTGGTCCACGGCCCCACGTCGGCCTGCTTCCGGCCGGAGATGCGGCGCAGTTCGAGATCCGCCGCGCGACGAAGGTACCACGGGGCGTCCTTGAAGGCCTTGAGGAGGGAGGGAACCGCCGCCTTCGGGTTGGCGCCGCTCTCGAAGTCCTTGAGGGAGGCGTCCCCCAGGCCGCGGGCCGCGAGCGCCTCGGCGAGCCAGCCGCGGGGTCCGCGCCCCTTCGACACCTCGTACCACCCGGTGTAGAGCGCCGCCGCCTCGCCGCGGTCCTTGATGTTGCGGAAGGACTCCAGGGAGAGGAGCTCGATGGAGCGCAGCGCCCGGGCCGGCGAGCGGTTCTCGCGGAGCGCCTCGAGCACCCGCGGGACCGCCTCCCCGTCGCGGATCCACGAGAGGCCGAAGGCGGCCGCGTCGGCCACCTCGGGGTCGGGGTCCGCCATGAGGGCCCGGAGTTCGGCGAGGTTCGCCTCGGCCCCGAGCTGGGCGAGGCCCTCCACGGCGCGCACCCGGGTGTCGGAGTCGCGGCGGCGATCCGAGGCCACCGTGCGCAGTGCTTCCATGGCCCGGTCCCCCCCGAGGGTGCGGACGGCCTTCTCGGCCTCGCCGCGGACCGTGGGATCGATGTCCGAGGTGAGGGCCGTGAGCACGAAGGTGAGCCCCTCGGGCTCCTTCGTGGCGGCGAGGCCGCGGACGGCGGCGGCGCGGACCCAGGGCTCGGGGCTCGTCATGGCCTTGCCGAGGACGGCGACGACTTCGGGCCCGCCGAGCCCGCCGAGGGCCTCGAGGGCCGCGGCCCGGGCCTCGGGGTCGGGCTCCCCGTCGGCGGCGAAGCGGAGGACGTCGAGGGCCCCCTCGGCGCGCAGGCGGGCGAGGGCCGCGTAGCCCGCGGCCCGCATCGCGGGCTCCTCCGCCGCCGTGGCGCGGCGCACGCTGGACAGGACGCGCTGGTCGGTTCCGTCCCGTGCGCCGAGGGAGCGGATGGCGGCGGCCCTCGTGGGAAGGGAGGAGCCGTCCCCGGCGGCGGCCAGCGCCCCCTCCAGGGGGGCCGCCTCGAAGGTCGCCTGGAGGAGGTCCGAGAGCAGGGCCCGCTCCCCGTCGGTGCGGGCCGCATCGAGCCGGGTGCGGAGCGGGGAGAGGCCCTCCGTCCGGCCCGCGGCGGCGAGCACGCGCAGCGACGCCTCGCCCGTCGGGGAGAGGTCGTCCCCCACGGCGGCGAAGGAGGCGAGGACCAGGGCGGACTCCGGCCCCACGGCCTCCTTCACGGCGGGGCTCGCGGCAAGGAGGCGGAGCGCGGCCAGGCGATCCTCCTCCCCGTCGAGGTCGCGGAGGGAGCCGAGGGCGAGGTCGGCCATGCGGCGCTCCCGCTCCCCGGGGGCGGCGGCGGAAATCCAGAAGGGGCGCTCGGCGCGGACGAACTCGGCGAAGGTCGCAATCCTCCCGCGGTTCCAGAACCGCTGCCAGCGGTTGGCGTCCCGGACCGCCGAGAGGCGGCGGAGGAGATCCTCCACGGCCGGGGGGAGTTCCGTCCCCTGTCCGGAGCGCACGGTGCGGCCGCGGTTGCCTGCCTCCACGGAGACCGCGAGGGCGGGCTCCTCGCCGGGGTCGAGGGAGGGCTCGACGAGGGCGAGGAGCCCCGAGGATTCCACGGCGGCGGCGAGGGCGGCGATCTCCTCCGCGGAGAGGGCGACGAAGCGGCCCCCCGCCCCGCCCTCCGGGGGGGCCTCCTCGGCCCGGGCCCCGTAGACGCAGGGACCGGCCCCGGCTGCGGCGGACCCCTCCACGCGGACCCTGAGGGAGGGGTGGATCGCCGCGGGGAGCGAGAGGAGGGCCCGCCGGGCCACGAAGGTGCCGCGGTGGGCCTCCCACCAGGCCGCCCAGTCCGGTCCGGACTGGAGGGGCTCGGTGCCGGCGCAGAGCCGCTTGAGGCGGGTCACGACGTGGGGCTTGAGGAGGACGAGGTCCTGGAAGAAGCGGGTGCCCGCCGCCACCTCGAGGAGGGCGGGGACGATCTCCGTCTCCAGCAGGGGGTCCACGGTGGGCTCGGGGCGGAGGTAGCCGATGTCCGCGAGGGCGAGGGCGGCGGCGGTGCGGAGCACCGGGTCCGCGGAGCGGAGGCCCCGGGAGCCGAGGAGGGAGGCGATGGTGGAGTCCTCGAGGACCACGGTCCCGCGGCGCTCCCCGGCCATGGCCAGGGCGACGGCGGCGTAGGCGCACCTGCGGGGGTCGTCCCCGCGGGCCGCCCCGTTGAGGGCCTCGAGGGCGGCGGCGTCGGCCCGGTTGCCGAGGATGGAGGCCGCCGCGAGGGCGACCTCCGCGGACCGGTCGGAAAGGACTTCCAGCAGGTCCCCCCGCACGGCGGCGAAGTCCGTCTCCGAGGCGAGGCCGACGGCGGCCCGGCGGGTGGTGGCGAGCTTCGAGGAGAACAGGGCCCGCAGGCGGTCCACGTCGGCGGGGACGAGGAGGGGCCCGAGGGCGCGGGCGACCCGCTCCACGACCTGCGTCGAGGGCACGGAGAGGAGCGGGAGGAGGCGGTCCTTCGCGCCGAGGGGATCGAGGGCGACGACGGCGTCGAGGATCTCGCCGCACCAGCGGAAATGGGCCGGGTCCCGGAGGGTGGCGAGGAGGGCGGGAAGGCCCCCGGCGTCCCCGGCCCGGGCGAGGACGACGGCGGCCCCGGCCACGCCCCGTCCCTCGGGGGTCGGCCGGACGAGGAGCGCCATCACCGCGGGCTTCGCCTCGGCCCACCGCCGGGCGAGGACCTCGGCGGCGGCGCGGGCCTCGGGGGAGGGCCACCTGATGAGCTCGTCGACGAGGAGGTCGATCTCTCCGCGGGGCGGAGCCGGGGGGGCCGGCGGCGCGTCGTCCGGGTTCGGGGCGGGGGGCTTCTTCTCCGGGGGGGTGAAGACGGGACCCTCGGCGGTCCTCTTCCGGGCCGGGGGGACGCCGGGGGTGCCCGTGGACTGGGCGCGGGCCTCCGCCGCGAAGACGGCGGCGAGGAGGGCGGCGCAGAGAACGACGGCTGAGCGGGTGGGGATCGTCATGGGGCCCTCCGGCGCGCATTGTCCGCGGCGAAGGGGCCACTCTCCCGGGAATCCGTCACGGGGGGGTCATGGGCGGGAGGAGGGGGGGGGGCGGGGGATACGGTACCCGACTCGATTCATCGAAGGCCCTTCGCCCGACCGGGGAGGGCCTTGGTGATTTGGGAGGGGTTGGCATGACCGGGTCGCGCGGGGGGGGGGGGGGCGGGGGGGGGGGGGGGGGGGGGGGGGGGGGGGGGGGGGG
>CAYJMF010000120.1:0-13370 GCA_964370855.1 uncultured Planctomycetota bacterium
GGCAGCTTCATCTTGATGCTCAGGGACAGGGTCACGGGGTAGAGCTTGTTCTCCACCACGAGGTTCCAGTTCCCCCCCGCCCCGTCCGAGGGCAGGGGCCAGTCCTTCGTCGTCTCGGAGCTGTACGTCCGGCTCGTCCACTGGTCGTTCTCGGGGTCGAAGCCCGCGTCCCCGCCGTCGGGGTCCTCCACCGCCTTCACCGTCGCCGCCCCGTCACCCTTGAACTTGAGCTTCCAGGAGACCAGCGTCCCCCCCCGCGCCGGGAACGGGTACCGCGTCGTCGTCTCCCCCCCCACCATCGCGTTCTTCACCGCCGCCACCTTGGCCTGCTTGAGCTTCCACGAGAGCGCGTACCCGCCCGTCCCCGACGCCCCGGTCACGCGCACCGCGAACCGGCCCCCCTCCAGCAGCGTCGCCGAGAGGCTCGCCGAGGACTTCCCCGCCTTCGCCTTCACCCCCTCCGTCTCCACGGTGCCGTCGGGCGCGATGAGCGTCAGCACCGGCGCCAGGTCCGCCTCCTTGGACTTCTTCACCTTCACCGTCACCTTCCACCCCGTGCCCGCGTCGAACACGAAGTCGTCGCCGTCGGCCTCCGGGTCCACGGTCCCGTTCACGGTCTCGTTCAGCGAAAGGACCCGGCCGTAGTTGGTCGCCGCGACGGGCGGCGCCAGGAGGGCGGCCGCCAGGGCGGCCAGCACCGGGGTCGGCAGGTGGAATCGCATGGCTTCCCTCTCGTCGGAGTCCGACGGAACTTGGCCCCTTCCCGCAAGGAGGGGCGATCGGGAGGGGCGCTCCCGCGGCCCCCATTGTTGGGGAGAATGCCCCCGGCGCAAGCAGAAACGACCTCCGGTCAGGCGTACTTGAAGTACTGCTCCCCCATCCGGATGACGTCGCCGGCCTGCAGGACGTGGACCCCGCGGAGCCGGAGCCACGTCCCGTTCTGGCTGCCCAGATCCTCCAGCCAGTAGTCCCCCTCGCTGAAGGCCAGGGCGGCGTGGCGCCGGGACATCTGGTCGTCCCGGGTGAACCGGTGGGAGCCGTCGGTGCGGCCGAGGACGTACCGGTGGGAGCCGAAGAAGAAGGGGATGCCGCAGAACCCCTCCTCCTGCCGCTTCACCAGGCGGGCCCGGGGGGCGGTGCCCTGCACCCCCTGCACCCGGGTCAGGGGGTCGCCCTCGATGGTCCGGTCGTCCTTCTCCTCGAACTTGAGGACCTCGAACCGGAAGACGTGGCGCCCGATGGCGAGCACGTCGCGGTGCTCGAGCTTGAGGGGGACGCGGACGCGGAGGAAGGTGCCGTTGAGGGTGCCGAGATCCTCCACGCAGAGACGCCCCTCCCCGTCGCGGTGGAAGCGGCCGTGCTTCCTGGAGAGGTAGTTGTCGTCGGGGTACTGGATGTCCCCCTTGTCCCTCCCCACGACGGCCTCCTCGCCGGGGATCCGCACCTCGCTCCCCTTCACCCGGGGGGACCAGTGCTCGAGCTTGAACTCCGCCCCCCGCGGCGGCGGGGCCGGGGGAGGGGGAGGAGGGGTGCGCAGGGCCGGGGGGGGAGCCATGAGCGTGGCCCCGGAGGCGTCGTCGGAATCCGCCCCGTCGCCGAGGTCGAAGTCGTCGGTCACGGGCTCCTCCTCGCGCTCCGGGGGGGAGGGTTCCGGGAGCGGGGGGGGAGGCGGTGCGACGGGGGCGGCCATCCCCGGGGGGACCGTGCCCACGAAGGTCGCCGTGCTGGGGGATTCCTCGGGGCCCTCCTCCCGCGGGGGCGGGGGGTAATCCCTCCCGGGGGCCGGCCCTCCCGCGGCGCCCCCCCCGGGAAGGCGGGAGCGATCGAGGCCGGACATGAGGGTCTTGTCGCCGGGATCCTCCGGTTCCTCCTCCTCCTCCAGCTCCATCGGGGCGGGGGGGGCGGGAGGGGCCGGCCGCACCGCGGCCATCCCCGACAGGATGGTCTCGTCGCCGCCCCCCGCCGCGGGCGGGGGCGCGGCCTCGGGGGCCTCCTCGAGCCTCCCGCCGCAATCCCTGCAGAACTTGAGCCGCGCAGAGACGGCGGCTCCGCAGCGGGGACAGGTCCTGTCGGCCATGTTCATCTCCTTGGGCCCCCACCCTTCGGGGTGCCCGGTGTCGGGAACGACGCTAGAAGTCCACCAGCGCCAGCACCACCAGGACGAAGGCGATGAGGACGAGGACGACGAGGACGGGGGTCGGGAGGTCCCTCCTCCGGGGAGGGGCCGGCGGCGGGGAGGCGGGGGGGGGAACCGGGGCGGCGTGGACGGGGGGGGAGGGGGCGCCTTCAGGGGAGGGGGGGACGGACCGGACCGCGCGGGGCGCCGAAGACGGGGAGGGGGCGGCCCCCCGGGGGGACTCCCCGGCGGGGGGGCCCGGCGGCGGGAGGGGGACGACGGTGCCGGCGAGGGTGTCGTCGGCGGCGATCTCGGAGGGGGCGAACTCGCCGGTGTCGTCGGTCTTCTCCGACGCGAGCGCGAGGGTCGCGTCCTCCGCGGCCGTCAGGACGGAATCGATGGCGACGCTCACGGTGCCGCCGCCGGCGTCCCGCTCCGAGGGCCTCGGGAGCCCCTCCCCGTCGAGCCACGCGGTGACGCAGGTGACGTTGTCCGGCGCGCCCCGTTCGCGGGCCTTCGCCACGAGGGCGGCCACGGCCTCCCCGGGGGTCTCGGATTCGTCGAGGATCTCCAGGATGGAGTCCTCGGGGACGGGCCCGTAGAGGCCGTCGGAGCAGAGCAGGAGGCGGTCCCCCCGCGCGAGGTCGACGACGTCGAGGTCCGGCTCGAGGGGCCCCTTCTGCCCGATCACCCGGGTCAGCACGCTGCGGCGCGCGAGGTAGGCCGGGGATCCCCTCTCCACGATGCCCCGCCGCACCAGCTCCTCGGCCAGGGACTGGTCGCTGGTGAGGCACTTGAGGAAGCCCTCGCGGAGGAGGTAGCAGCGGGAATCCCCGACGTGGGCGAGGACCATGCGGGTCCCCGCGATCACGGCCGCCGTGAGCGTGGCGCCCATGCCGTCCCGATCGGGGTTCAGCGCCGCGTGGGCGAGGACCGCCCTGTTGGCGCGGTCCACGGAGACCTTGAGGTCGTTGCGCAGCTCGGCCACGGCGTCGCGCTCCGGCCGAGCGGCCCACTCCGCCAGGAGCTCCTCGGAGAGGTGCTTCACGGCGAGGCGGCTCGCCACCTCGCCGGCGCTGTGCCCCCCCATCCCGTCGGAGACCGCGAGGAGGATCCCCTTCCGTCCGAGGACGCCTCCCGCGTAGGGCGAGGTGTCCGTGGGGGGGATCGGCTCCTCCGCGGCCGGGACCGGGGCGTCGGCGGGCCCCCCGGGCATCGCCGACCCCGCGGGATCCGTCGGGGAGGTATCCGGGGACTCCGCCTCCGGGGGAGCGGGGGGAGGAGGTTCCGGGGGAACGGAAAGATCCGTGACGACGTGGGAGTCCTCGTTGTTGCTCCGCACGAGCCCCGGGTCCGTGAGGGCGCCCACCCGCACGCGGACCTCCGGAGCCTCCTTCTTCCTCACGGGGGAGTGGAGGGAGGCGGTCCGGTCGGTGTCCCCGCCCCCGCTCACGGGGCCGCCACTTCCAGGGTCACGTCCCCGAGGCGCAGGACCACTCCCCCCTCGAGCATCGCCGGGGCGCGGGCCCGCAGCAGGGTCCCGTTGCTGCTCCCGAGGTCCTCCACCCACATCTCCCCGTCCCGCTCGTAGAACTGCGCGTGCTGGCGGGAGAGGAGCTGGTCGTCGGGGAAGAGGACGTGGCCGAGCTTGCGGCCGAGGATGGTGCGCGAGGGGACCAGGGGATACGCGGGGCCGTCGCTCCCGTCCTGGAGGATGCGGACGAGCTGGCCGCGCGCACGCTCCCTCCCGCTGCCGAAGGGCTTCACGCCCGCCGCCGGCGGCAGGACCCCCGTCGTCCTCGGGCCGGTGCCGACGGCCTCGAAGCGGAACAGGAGGCTGCCGAGGTTCACCAGGTCCCCGCCGCGCAGCCGTCCCGCCTCCCGCAGGCGGAGGTAGACGCCGTTTCGGCTGTCGAGGTCCTCGACCCAGAAGGCGGGGGATCGGTAGACGATCCTCGCGTGGCGCGGGGAGAGCAGCGGGTCCTCGGGGAACACGTAGTCCCCCTCGGTGCGGCCGAGGATCATCTCCGCCTTCCGCAGGGGGTAGCGGTCGAGCCTCTCCCCGGCCTTGAGGAGCACGAGGGCCCAGCCCGCGGGCACCGCGCCTCCCGCGACCGCGGCGGCCGGGGTGCCCGGTGGAGCGGTCTCCCTCGGGGAGGGGCGCAGGGATTCCACGAGGGCGCCGCAGCCCGGGCACCAGCTGACGGAGGTGCCCGCGGGGAACCCGCAGCCGCAGGCGGCGCAGGCCCCCCCCGCGGGCTGGGCCCGGGGCGGGGCCACGGGGGTCCGGCGGGAGGAATCGTGGACCCCGAAGGCCTGCTCGAGGGAGCCGGCGTGCATGGAGGCGGTGCGGGGGTCGGCGGTTCCCGTGGGATCCCCGGCGGCGCGGGCGCCGGAATCGTCCTGCGGAAGCCGGGTTCCGCAGTCGTTGCAGAACTGGCTCCGTTCCTCGTTGCGCGAAGAGCAGGACGGGCACGCCTTCATGGGCTCGGACTCCGGCCAGGGGGGTCGATCTCACCCGATCCCCCGCCCCGGGGCGAATCAAACCCCGGTGGAGGGGTTACCATCCTCCCCATGACCGCGGAGGACGAGGTCCGGATCCCGCGCCACGGGGAGGCCGTCCGCACGGGCACCGCGGCCCCCGCGCGCGTCGCCCCCGGGGGAGGCCGCGGGCGCATCCTCCGGCGTCCGTGAGCGGCGGCACCCTCGCCACCCTCCGCTCCTTCCCCCGCCCCTTCCGGGTCCTGCTGGCGGGCGTGGTGGTGAACCGGCTGGCCACTTTCATCATCCCCTTCCTCACCCTCGTCCTCACGCGGGACCACGGGTTCTCGGCGGCCGGGGCCGGGGCCGTCATCCTCGCCTACGGGGCCGGGACCCTCCTGTCGCTGCTGCTGGGCGGGCTCCTGACGGACGCCCTGGGGCGGAGGCGCACCATCCTCCTCAGCCTCTTCCTCGCCGGGGGGATCGCCGTGATCCTCGGTTTCGTGGAGGAGACGATCCCCTTCGTCTCCCTGCTCATGGCCTACGGCTTCGTCTCCGACCTCTACCGGCCCGCCGTGGCGTCGGTCATCGGGGACCTCCTCCCGCCGGAGCGGCGCGCGCAGGGCTACGCGGCCCTCCGGACGGCGGTGAACCTCGGGTGGGCCGTGGGGCTCTCCCTGGGAGGGATCCTCGCGGACCTCGGGCCCCGGATCCTCTTCCTCGGGGACGGGGCGACGACGCTGGCCTTCGGGTTCATCGTCCTCGCGGGCGTCCCCGAGACGCGGGCCGCGGGGGCACCGTCGACGCCGCTCCGCCCCTCGGACCTCCTGCGCCCCCTCGTCGAGGATCCCGTCTTCCGCCGCTCCTGCGCCGCCGCCGCGGCGTGGGGGCTCCTCGTCATCTCCTGGATGACGGTCTTCCCCCTCACCGTGGCGGCGGCGGGCCATCCCGCCCTCGTCTACGGGGTCGTCATGGGGTGGAACGGGCTCCTCGTCGCGCTCTTCCAGCTCCCCGTGGCGGCTGCCGTCGGGCCGCGCCGCCGCCTGCGCGCCGCCGCCGCGGGGATGGCTCTCGGGGGAGCCTGCGTCGCCGCCATCCCCCTGGTGCCCCATCCCTCGGCGTGGATCGCGCTCATGACCGTGTACACCCTCGGCGAGATGCTGGTCATCCCGCAGGCCACGGCCTTCGTCTCGGACTGGGCGCCGCCGGAGCGCCGCGGGTCCTATCTCGGGATCCACGGGGCCTGCTCCTACAACCTCGTGTTCGCCGTCGCACCCCTCGTGCTCCTGCAGGGGCGCCTGGAGCTCGGGGACCGGCTCTACTGGCCGGCCCTCGCCCTGCTCGCCGTGGCGCCGGGGGTCCTGCTCCTGCGCGGGCTCGACCGGGACGCCGATCGCCCGGGGCTCCTCCGGGGGGCCGCGCCGGGGCCGGGGAAAACGGGTGGTGCGGAGGGCGGGACTTGAACCCGCATGAGGTGTGAACCCCACCAGGCCCTCAACCTGGCGCGTCTGCCAATTCCGCCACCTCCGCAGGGGGCTCCCGGGTTCCTTCGGCGGACACCGGGCGGTTGCGACGAGGGATCCCGGAAACTACCGGCGAGGGGGCCCGGGGGGGCGGAATTTCCGGGATCCCGGCGGAAGCGTGACCCCGTCCCGTGACGGGGGGCGGGTCGCGCACCGCCGGCTCCCGGGAAGGAGTATCCTTCATCCACAGGAGGTGAACCATGCCGCGCAGGAACAGCTCCCCCGTCCTCGAGGTGGACTGGCACGACGCCGGGGCGGACCTCACCGAGAAGGACCGCCAGGAGATCCTCCGCCACCTGCCCCGCCTCGCGAAGGCCGCCCGGGACTTCCCCGCGGGCAGGGTCCACGTCGAGGTGGACTTCAACCCCCGCAAGGGCGGCTACGGCGTCTCCCTGAACCTCCCGCTCCCCGCCCGATCCCTCTACGCGGCGGAGTGGTCCCGCGATCTCGGCGCCGCGGCCCGCAGCGCCGTCAACAAGGTCGCCTCCCAGGTGGCCTCCTACCGGGCCCTCCTCCGCCGCCACGAGCGCCGCTCCCACCGCAGGGAGATCCGCCCCCCGGCGCCCGCCGTCCAGGCCCCCGGGGCCGCCACGGAGAGGGAGTTCTCCGTCCTCCACGGGCTCGCCTCCCGCATCGCGCGCCTCGTGCGGCACGAGATCGTCCACGACCCCTCGCTCTCGGGCGTCGCGAAGGAGGCCATCTCCGTCCCCGACGTGGTGGACGAGGCCCTCGTCTGGACCATGGCGAACCAGGGGAAGCGCCCCCCCTACCTCTCGCCGGAGCAGTACCTCTGGCGGCGGGTCCTCCACCAGCTCGACGCCGCGAAAGAGTCCGTCCTCCGCCGGTACTCCGCGGAGCAGGAGGAGGCCCGCCTCGCCGACGCGCACAGGGAGCCGAACCCCGAGGTGGACATGGAGTGGGCCGACGCCGAGGACCTCATCTTCGGCGGCGGCGAGCCCCTGCCCCTCGATCTCGACGAGGCCTCCCCCGCCGGCTCCGACCCCGGGGAGATCCTCGATCGCGAGGCGCTGCAGGAGGCCGTCTCCGGCGCCCTCCGGGAGCTCCCCGAGGCCCAGCGCCGCACCCTGCTCCTGCACGACCTCGAGGGCTACGACCCGGAGGAGATCGCCTTCGTGCTGGCCCGCTCCGAGGACCGCGTGCAGGAGGACCTCGAGGGGGCGCGCCGCACCCTGCGGAGGAAGCTGAGGGAGTTCGCGTAAGACGATGTCTTGCGCGCCCCCTCCTACCCCTCCCCGGCCCCGCCGGGGCGGCGGCCCCGCTTGATCTCGGAGCGGCGCTTCTTCTCGCCGAGGCGGCGCTCCTTCGAGCCCTTCGTCGGGCGGGTCGGCCGGCGCCTCCTCGGCCGGACGAGGGCGGCCCGGAGGATCTCCCCCATGCGCTCCAGGGCCTCGTTGAGGTTGCGCTCCCGGTGGCGCGTGCGGTCGCAGGCGACGGGCAGCCACCCCTCCTTCGTGAGGCGCGTCGCGAGCTTCGCCATGGCCCGGCGGCGATCCTCCTCGCCGAGGAGCGGCGAGGCGGCGAGGTGGAAGCGGACCTCGGCCCGGGTCTCCACCTTGTTCACGTTCTGGCCGCCGGGTCCGCCGGAGCGGGAGAAGCGGATGTCGAGGGCCGACGCGGGGATCACGAGCCCCGGCCCGACGCGCACCTCCCGGACCGGGCCCGTCACGGCTCCTCCGCGGCGCGGAGGACGACGGACAGGCGCAGCCCCCCGGCGTCCCTTGACAGCGTCCCCGCCACGGACCGGACCGCCTTCCAGCCCTCGAGGCCGGCGAGGTACTCGCGGACCGCCTCGGGGAAGGCGACCTCCCGCTGCTCCCGCTCCCACTCGTCGAACTGCCGGTCCACCTCGGCCTGGATCTCGTCCTGGCGGATCTCCCTGCGGTCGTTCATCCACGAGGTCGCGACCCGCGTGTGGATGGCGCGCCGCTCGAGGACGGGGTTCCTCTCGATGGCCGCGCTGGCGGCCTCGCGGCGGCCGTCCCTGGCCATGACCAGGGCCGCCCCCGCCTCGAGGAAGGCGCAGGCCTGGCCCTCGCCGGCGTCGGCGCAGGCCTCCTCGAAGCCGGCGAAGTCGGAGAGCGCGGGCCGCCCGCCGCCCCGGGCCTCGAGGGCGCGCCGCAGCGTCCCCTCGCTGGTGGCGAGCAGCACGAGATCCCCCTCGAAGGCCACCGCGGGCCGCAGCAGGTCCTTCTCGCCGGTGAGGAACTTCGGCCGGAAGCGGAGCCCCGTCATCCCCGGCGGGAGCCCCTCCAGCTCCTCGAGGACCGAGAGGTTCCCCTTCCACTCCCCGAGCCGGTCCCGGAGGAGCTTCTCGGCGCTCCCCGCGGGAATGCCCGGCCGCTGGCGCAGCGCCAGGAGGACGCCCGGCAGGGGGAGGACGAAGCGGCCCTGCGGGTCGACGCCGAAGACATTGAGGGAGATCTCGTCGCACTCCGGCAGCCGCTCGACGACGACGGAGATGCCGCGGGCGAAGTGGTCGTCCAGCTCCGCGGCGATCTCGGCGAGGCCCGTCCGGCCCTCCTTCAGGAACCCGTCGATCTCCTTGCGGACCGCCGGCTCCGCCCGCGCCTCGAGGACCTGGATCAGGGACCCGACGCGGACCTCGAGCCGGGCCGCCAGCACCGCGCTCCCCGCGGGGGCGAGGAGGGCGGCCTCCTTCAGGGCCTCCCCGGCGGGCCGGACCTCCCCGTCGGAGAGGTCCGAGGCGAGGGAGGAGGGGGCCTCCCCCCCGAGGACCGCGGTGACCTCCAGGCGGGCGCGGTCCGCGGCGGGGAAGCCGAGGCGCACCGACGCCGTGGAGAGGCCGTCGGGATCGAGCAGCGGGCCGAGGAGCCCGGCCACGCCCTCCCGATCCCGGAGCAGCTCCCCGGGGGTCGGCTCCCCGGCCTCCTCCGCGGCGGCGGCGGCGCGGGCGAGGTCGAGGAAGGCGCGGAGCGGCTCCGTCGCCCCCGCCGCGAAGGCCCCGCCGGCGTCGAGCCTGTCGGGGAGGGAGCCCACGCCCCCCGTGGAGGCGAGGTGGGCGGACTCCGTCACGAGGTCCCGGTCGTTGCCGACCACGAGGACGTCCTTCACCAGGGCCAGGTAGATCGTCTCCCATCCCGGCTTCGGGTCGAAGCCCGAGGCGTCGATGCCGCAGAGGAGGGGATAGCGCGTCACGACGAGCCCGGAATCCTCCTCGATGCGCCGGCGCACGAACTCGTGCTTGAGGAGGGAGAGGAGGCGGCGGGCCCGGGGCGTCGCGCGGGTGGCCACGGCGAGGCGCGCGTCCCACGGGGCCTCCGGGGTGATCACCCTCACGGGGCGGGGGCTCCCGAAGAGCACCGTCTCGCGGCCGAGGAGGTCGGTGCGCGCGTCGAAGCCGGCGAGGAACCCCGGCAGGCGCCCGTTCATCTCCGCCTGCCGCTCGTCGAGGAGGCGAAGACCCGCGTCCACTCCCCACCGGTCAAGGAGGATCGTGACCTCCTCCCGGCGGAGGAGGCGCCCGCGCACGAAATCCGCGGACAGGAGATCCCCGGCGGACCCCCGCAGGGCGAAGGCCGAGGACGAGGGGATGCAGCGGTCGAGGTCGGCGACCTCCCCCTCGAAGGGGTTGTAGAAGAGCCACGTGAACGCCCCCCAGGCGACGACGCCGAGGAGCAGGAGCGCCACGCCGGCGCGGACCCCGAGCCGCCGCCACCGGGAGGGTCCGGCTGCGGGGGAGCGGGAGGTGGCGGACCAGGACGTGGCTGTCATGGTGGACACGGGATCTTAGACGACGGCCGCCGGAACGGGATGCTAGGGTCTAGGGTGCCGGCCGGGGCGCCCCGCCGCATCCCGTCAGGAGAGTCCGCCCGTGACCGTCCGCATCTCCCGCAAGGCCGCATCCATCTCCGATTCGCTCACCCTCGCCATCGACGCCCGCTACAAGGCCCTGGTGGAGGCCGGCGAGGACGCCGTCTCCTTCGGGACCGGCGAGCCGGACTTCCTCACCCCGGGCCCGGTCTGCGAGGCGGGCATCGCCGCCATCCGGGGCGGGGCCCACAAGTACACCCCCTCCTCGGGGACCCTGGAACTCCGCAGGGCCGTGGCCGCCGCCATCGCGAGGGACGGCGGCGCCAGGTACGAGGCGTCGCAGGTCGTCGTCACCGGCGGCGCCAAGCAGGCCGTCTACGAGGCCCTCGCCGTGATCCTCGACGACGGCGACGAGGTGCTCATCCCCTCCCCCTACTGGCTCTCCTACCCGGAGATGGTCCGCTCCCTCGGCGGCGTCCCCGTCTTCGTCCCCTGCCGGGAGGAGGACGGCTGGCGCCTCGACGCCGCGACCCTGGAGAAGGCGGCGGGGCCCCGCGCCCGCGCGCTCATCCTCAACAGCCCCAACAACCCCACGGGCGCCGTCGCCTCCCGGGAGGACCTCGCCGCCGTGGCCGAGGTCTGTTGCAGGAAGGACCTCGTGGTCGTCTCCGACGAGATCTACGAGAAGATGGTCTACGACGGGGCCGTCAACACCTCCTTCGCCTCCCTCTCCGCCGACGCGCGGGAGCGCACCGTCACCGTGGGCGGCGTCTCCAAGACCTACGCCATGACGGGCTGGCGCATCGGGTGGGCGGCGGGGCCCGCCGTCCTCATGAAGGCCCTCGGCAACCTCCAGTCCCACCTCACGAGCAACCCCGCCGCGGTGAGCCAGAAGGCGGCCCTCCACGCGCTGACCGGGGAGCAGGGGACCGTGGACGGGATGGTGCGGACCTTCGACGAGCGGCGCCGCCTCGTGGTGAGGCTCCTCTCGGGGATCCCCGGCACGAGCCTCTGCGTGCCGAAGGGGGCCTTCTACGTGTTCCTCCGGGTGGACGGGCACTACGGGCGCCGCCCCGGAGTCTCGGGGTCCGTGGCCTTCTGCGAGGCGCTCCTCGAGGAGCGCAAGGTCGCCTGCGTCCCCGGGTCCGCCTTCGGGGACGACCGCTACATCCGGCTCTCCTACGCGACCTCGTCGGAGAAGATCGAGAAGGGAATCGGCCGCATCGCCCAGTTCGTGGAGGGGCTCCGCTAGCCTCCCCGGGAACGGCCCCGCGGGGAGCGGTCGCGCGGGGAGCACCGGCCCGGGTTAGGATCCGGTGGGCGGGAGGCCCGCAGGGAGCCCACCGCCGCCGCCGCAGGCTCAGGAGGATCGCATGATCGCGAAGCACCGTCGGCCCCTCGCCCTCGCCCTCGCCGCCGCCGGCCTCCTGGCCGCGGCCGCGGGCCCCCGGCCCGCCGCGGCCCTCGCCCCCGTCCAGGACGGGGGGACGGTCGAGCTGAGCCCCCCCGAGGCCTACGAGGCCCGGCTCAAGACCGCCCTTCCCCAGATCGGCGCCCAGTTCGAGACCCCGGCCGTCTTCGCCATGGGCAACAAGCTCAAGAGGACCGCCAAGGGGGTGTTCGAGACCATCCTCGAGTTCGACCCCGAGAACCAGAAGGCGCGCCGGGAGCTGGGGTACGACCGCAAGGGGACGGAGTGGGTCCTCAACGAGAAGAAGCGGGAGAAGATCGACGAGTACGAGGACGAGAGCGGCAAGAAGATCGGGGACTTCAACGAGCGCCTCGGGAAGGCCCAGGTGGCGGCGTCCCGGATCCTCTCCGAACTCGGCGACCTCGCCGAGAAGGCGGAGATGGGCGACAAGGCCCGCGTCCACTGGCGCAAGGCGCTCTTCTACGACGACCAGAACGAGATCGCCAACAAGCGCCTGGAGAACAAGCTGGTGGACGGGAAGTGGTTCACCCAGCGCGCCCTCAACCACAAGGACTTCATCAAGGTCTACAGGAAGACCCTCGACGACGCCCAGAAGCTCGGGGTCGCCGTGGTCTCCGCCGACGACAGCACCGGCATCGCCGAGGCCGCGGGCATCCCCGTCCGCCGCTACAAGACCGCCAACTTCCGCCTGGAGTCCAACCTCTCCGACGCCGAGATCCGCGAGACCCTCGTCTGGCTCGAGAGGGGCCGCTCCTTCTTCCTCAACCTCTTCGAGATCCCCGAGCGCATGCTCGACTACCAGTCCGACCCGCTGGTCTTCGTCATCGTCACCACGGACGAGCAGAAGGACAAGCTCATCGACGCCTGCAGCCTCCTCCCCCCCGAGAAGAAGAGCTTCAACAAGAAGTTCAGCGCCGTCAAGGTCACCAACAAGCTCGACATCCGCCGCGAGCCCAACGGCGAATCCGCCCAGCGCCACTGCCTGCACACCGGCACCCACACCATGGTGGTGGACACCTTCGGGCAGCACGCCCCCTGGCTGTCCGAGGCGCTGGCCAACTCCGTGTCCGCGGCCCTGCGCGGCGCGGATCTCTCCGTGTGCTTCTCCGGCGAGGGCTCCACGGGAGGCATCCACCTCGAGCGCCTCGGCCTCGAGGAGGCCCCGGCGCTCCTGCGGCAGCTGGTCCTCGCGAAGAAGGACACCCCCATCGGGGAGTTCGTGAAGCTTCCCTCCGACGGGATGAACTCCCAGCAGATTGCCAAGGCCTGGAGCGTGGTCATGTTCCTCCTCGAGCGGGACCGGATGCAGGCCCGCGGCTACTTCGAGGCCGCCGGGCAGGGCCAGGGGGGGGACAACTCCAAGGAGGACCGCGTGCTCAAGCAGTACTTCGAGGACTTCCCGAAGTGGAAGGACCTCGACGAGGCATGGAGGGAGTGGGCCGTGGACGTCTACAAGGAGAAGTAGGCGTCGGGGGGCCCCGGAGGGCGGGCGTTGGACGGATCGAAGGCGGAGCTTCTCGTGGAGGAGGGGACGGAGCGGGGGCGCGTCCTTTCCCTGCGCCCCTCGAAGACCATCGAGATCGGGCGGGAGGGGAATTTCCGCCTCGAGGACCCCTCGCTGTCCCGGCGCCACTGCGTCATCTCCTTCGACGGGTCCGGCTACTCCGTCGTGGACAAGGACTCCACCTGGGGCACCTTCGTCAACGGGTCGAAGATCACCTCCCACCGCCTGCGCGACGGGGACCGCATCAAGGTCGGCAGCCACGTCCTCCTCTTCCGGTCGGCGGAGCCCCCGCCTCCCGTCCCCGCCGAGATGACCATGCAGCTGCAGCCCTCCCGGGGCCGGCCGCCGGAGGCGGCCCCGGTGCCGGCCCTCCTCGTGGAGGAGGACGACGAGGACCTCCCCTCGGCCCCCATGGCCGCCGCCACCACGGCGGCCCCGGCCCCCCCCCCCGCCGCCGGGCGCCCCGGCGCGGCGGGCCGGGGGGGGGGGGGGGGGGGGGGGGGGGGGGGGGGGGGGGGCGGG
>CAYJMF010000121.1:0-1791 GCA_964370855.1 uncultured Planctomycetota bacterium
TGATGGTTCGCCCCCGCCCCCGCCGCCAATCTGGGTCGGGTTCAGTATGGCGGTCAGCGGGACGCCAGCAGCCACGCGGGCCCCCGGGTCCCGCGCTGCCGCAGGCGGGTGAGCATCGTCTCGTCGTAGTTGTGGCCGAGGCCCGGGATGATCCACCCGGGATGGCGCCGGGCGTGATCCAGGAGCCGCTCCTCCAGGGTCCCCGCGACCTCCGGCGCCACGTAGTGGTGGGGATCGAGGAGGTCCGGGGGATCCGGGTCCCCGTCGAAGAGTTCCCGGGCGAGCTCCGTCCCCGGGTAGACGCGGACCCCGCACATGGCGAGGATCGCGTCCGGTGCCATGGCCTCCGCCCTCTCCAGCGTCTCCGCCACCGTCGCCTCCGTCTCGCCGGGGGTGCCGAAGATGAGATGGTGGCACTGCGGCAGTCCCGCCTTCCGGCAGACCCTCGCGGCGTCCGCGGCCTCCTCCGCGGTGAACCCCTTCCGCAGCCGCTCGAGCATGGCCGGGGCCAGGGCATCGGTTCCGAATTCCACTCCCTCGCACCCCGAGCGCAGCAGCTCCTCGGCGAGCTCCGCGGGGACGTTCCGCGGACTCAGGTAGCAGCCGTAGCGGACGGGGAGGCGCAGATCCCCGATGGCCCGGGCCACCTCCCGCGCGTGGGAAGCGGGGGCGTTGAAGACACCGTCCACGATGAAGAACCGGCCGATGCCGAACCGTTCGTGGACCTCCCGGATCTCCGAGGCGACGGTCTCCGGGGAGCGCTGGCGTATGCGCGTGCCCTCCACCCCGGGGTAGACGCAGTAGGTGCACTCCCGGGGACAGCCCCGCTTCGACTGCATCCCGACGACCCCCTCGCGTTCCCGGTAGGCGGCGAGATCGAGGACCCCCCAGTCGGGGCCCGGAAGGCCGCGGAGGTCGAGGTAGCCGGAGGCCGGCGTCGACGTCCGCCCGCGTACGACGACGCCGGGCAGGTCCGGCGGCTCCCGTCCCGCGGCGAGGGCCTCGACCAGGGCGGGGAAGACCCCTTCGCCCTCGCCCTTCACCGCGACGTCGAGGTCGAGGCGATGGAGCAGCGCCTCCGGGGCGATGGAGACCGCAGGTCCCCCGAGGACGACGGGGACCCCCGCCTCCCTGATGCGGCGGGAGACGGCGACCGCCTCGGGGAGGAAGCTCCGCGAGGCGGGCCAGGACGTGTCGTCGAGGTTGCGGATGCTCAGGCCGACGACCCCGGGCCGGAAGCCGGAGAGGGCGGCATCGATGGCGGCATCGGGGTCCGCTTCGAGGAGGAGATCGAGGACGCGGACCTCGGTCCCGGAGGGCCGCAGCGCTCCGGCGAGGAAGGCCAGCCCGATGGGGGGGACGGCCTCGGGAAGCCCCCGGCGGTTGGCGGAGACCAGGAGGACGCGCGCGGGTCCGGCACGGCGCGACGGCGCGGCGGCGTGCTCCATGGGTCGTGTCCTCCCGGCTCCCGACGGACCCATCCTCCATCATGGGGTGCCCGAGGGCAAGGGGCCCCCTCCGGGTCCGGCTCCTCGTGGGATCGTGTGGGCTCTCGCCCGGGCGTTGCGCATCTTCCGGAGCCGCGGGGAGATTCCCGGGATCGGGACTCTGGATCATGGGGGACGGCGTTCATCGTTCGTGCCTTGAAGTCACCGGAACTCCGCCGGGGTGCCCGCCGTCCCCCGGGATCCAGGGTCCCGATCCCCTACCCCCCCTTCTGGATCCTCAGGGCCGTTCGATCCCGCTGCCTCCCTCCTCTCCACGCTCCCGACGGGGGGCAGGGGGTGCGCA
>CAYJMF010000121.1:1801-12795 GCA_964370855.1 uncultured Planctomycetota bacterium
CCCCCCCCCCGCGGGGGGGCCCGGCGCCCCGCCCGCCGCCCAACGCCGGAGAGAACCCACACGATCCAGCGAGGAGCCCCCCCCGTGACCGTACCTCGCCCTCTCCCTCCCCCCCGCCCCCTCCCTGCGGTACACTCTCCCGGGGGTAGAGACCGGAGCGCATCTTTGGGCATCGACGATTCCGACCGCAGGGACTTCACCCGGATCCGGACCTCCGTCCAGGTCCGGTACAAGTTCCTGTCGAGCGCCGTGAGGGACCCGGAGTTCGAGACCGTCTTCGAGGGGTCCACCATCAACCTCTCCCTCGGGGGCCTCCTCCTCGTGGGGGGCATCGCGAAGATCGAGTGGGTCAAGGACCTCCTCCTCGGCCACATCCAGATCGGCGTGAACCTCGCCCTCCCCACCTCGGCGACCCCCGTGAAGGCGCTGACCCGCCTCTCCTGGATCGAGGCGAGGGACCCCGACGCCATGGCCTTCCGCATGGGGCTCCGCATCGTGGACCTCCCCGCCGAGAGCCGCTCCCATCTGAGCGAGTTCCTCACCCGCGAGGCCCGGATCCCGTAGAGTGGCCGCTCCCCCGGCGACCGCGAGGTGATCCCGTGAAAGGCCCCTTCCTCTTCTGCATCCTCGACGGCTGGGGCATCGGGGACCGCGGCCCCGGCGACGCCCGGGCGCTGGCCTCCACCCCCTTCCTCGACGGCCTCGAGCGGGAGTGGCCCACGGCGCGGCTCGCCGCCTCGGGCCTCGACGTCGGCCTCCCCGCCGGCGTCATGGGCAACAGCGAGGTCGGCCACCTCAACCTCGGCGCGGGGCGCATCATCCCCCAGGACCTCGTCCGCATCGACGCCGCCTCGGAGGCGGGGGAGTTCGCCGCGAACCCCGTGTTCGCGGACCTCGCCCGCCGCGCGCAGGAGGGGGGGGGCCGCCTCCACCTCCTCGGCCTCGTGAGCGACGGGCGGGTCCACTCCTCGGACCGCCACCTCGCGGCGCTGCTGCGAGCTGCGGCGACGCTCGGCCTCCGGGGGGACCGCACCGTCGTCCACGCCTTCACCGACGGGCGGGACACCTCGCCCACGGGGGGGACCGGCTACGTCGGGTCCCTCGTGGCCGCCTGCCGGGAGGCCGGGGCCGGCGTCGTCGGGACGGTGTCGGGCCGCTACTACGCGATGGACCGGGACCGGCGGTGGGAGCGGACGGAGAAGGCATGGCGCGCCATCGTGCTCGGCGTGGGACCGCGCGTGGAGGACCCCGTGGAGGCGGTCCGCGCCTCCCACGCCGCCGGCGTCACCGACGAGTTCGTGGTCCCCGTCGTCGTCGCGCGGGCCGGCGCCGCCCCCCTCGCCATGGGCCCCCGGGACGTCGTCTTCCACGCCAACTTCCGCCCCGACCGCGCCCGCCAGCTCTGCGCAGCCCTGGCCGACCCCGCCTTCGCCTCCTTCGACCGCGGCGCCGCGCCCCTCCCCGCGGCCCTCGCCACCATGACCCTCTACGACGCCACTTTCCCCTTCCCCGTGGCCTTCCCGCCGCTCTTCATCCGCGGGACCATCGGCGAGGCCTGGTCCGGGGCGGGCCTCCGCCAGCTCCGCATCGCCGAGACGGAGAAGTACGCCCACGTCACCTACTTCTTCAACGGGAGGGACGAGAAGCCCCTCCCCGGCGAGGACCGGGAGCTCGTCCCCTCGCCGAAGGTGGCGACCTACGATCTCCAGCCCGCCATGAGCGCCCCCGCTGTCACCGAACGCCTGCTGTCGGCCCTGGCGAAGGGGGTGTACGGGGCCGTCGTCCTCAACTACGCCAACCCCGACATGGTGGGCCACTCGGGGAACCTCGCCGCCACGGTGGAGGCCCTCGGCGTGGTGGACCGCTGCCTCGCCCGGGTCGTCCCGGCGGTGCTCGGCGCGGGAGGTGCGGCCGTGGTCACCGCGGACCACGGCAACTGCGAGGAGATGCTGGACCCCGAGGGGAACGTCTTCACGGCCCACTCCATGAACCCGGTGCCCGCCATCTTCGCCGGGGAGCCCTTCGCCGGCCGCCGCGTCGGGACCGGGATCGCCCGCCTCGCCGACGTCGCCCCCACGGTGCTCCGCGCCATGGGGATCCCCGTCCCCGGGGCGATGACGGGGGAGCCGCTGGCGTGAGGCGAAAGGCGGGGACGTTCCCAACTAACCAACTAACTCGGGGGAGACCGGGATCCGATCCCGGGCAGGGGTCCGCCCCCCCGAGTTAGTTGGTTAGTTGGGAACGTCCCCCCGCACCTCCGCTATCCTCTGCCCTCCATGACTCCGCTCTACTCCCTCAGGACGGCGGGCGCCTCGGCGGAACTCGTGGGCGGCTCCCACGGGCTCGACGCCCGGGATCTGGAGTCCGCGGGCCCCCTCGCCGAGCGCGCCGAGCGGTTCCTCCTCGAGGCCCGGGACGGGGGCCGCGCCGGGTTCCTCGACCTGCCCCTCCAGGGGGGGGCCCTGGAGGACTGCATCGCGGCGGCGGGGGAGATGCGCGGGCGCACCGAGACCCTGGTCGTGGTCGGGATGGGGGGGTCGGCCCTCGGGGCCCGCACCCTGCTGACCGCCCTCGGCTCCCCCCTGCCCCCGGGCCTCGCCGGGGCGCGCCGCGGGGAGGGTCCGCGGGTCCTCGTCGTGGACGACCCCGACCCCGCCGCGTTCCTGCCCCTCCTCGAGGCCCTGCCCGCGGCCACGACCACGTGGAACTTCGTCTCGAAGTCGGGGAAGACGCTGGAGCCCCTGGCCCTCTACTCCCTGGTCCGCGCCCGGCTCCAGGTGGAGCTCGGCGCCGCCTGGCGCGAACGGGTGATTCTCACCACGGACCCCGTCGAGGGGCCCCTGCGCGAGGAGGCGAAGCGGGAGAGGCTGAAGTCCCTGCCCGTCCCCCCGGAGGCCGGCGGCCGCTTCAGCGTCCTCTCCGCCGTGGGGCTCCTTCCCGCGGCGGCGGCGGGCATCGACGTGCGCCTGCTCGTGAAGGGCGCCGCCGAGGCCGCCGCGGGGTTCCAGAGCGCCGATCCCTCCCGCAACGAGGCCCTGCGCCTCGCCCTCTGGCTCTGCCTCCTCGGGACGACCCGGGGGAAGCGCCACCACGTGCTCGTGCCCTACGCCGCGGGCCTCGGTCCCTTCGCGGGCTGGTGGCAGCAGCTCTGGGCGGAGAGCCTCGGCAAGAACGGCACCGGGTTCGACGCGACGGCGGCCCCGGGGCCCGCGTGCCAGCACTCCCTCCTCCAGCTCTGGATGGAGGGGCCGCGGGACAAGGTCTTCATCGTCGTGGACGTGGAGGATCCCGGGACCGACCGCGTCCTCGATCCCCCGGGCCCCCCGGGCGCCCCCTGGCTGTCCCGCCGGACCCTCGGCGACGTCCACCGCTCCCTCGCCGACGGCACCGCCGCGGCCCTCGTCCGCGCGGGGCGGCCGGTCCTGCGCATGGCGCTCCCGGCGCTCCGGCCCGACGTGCTCGGGGCCCAGCTCCAGCTCTGGATGACGGCGACGGCCCTGGCCGGTCCCCTCGTCGGCGTGGATCCCTTCGGGCAGCCCGGCGTCGAGGACGGGAAGAGGAACGCCGCGTCGCTCCTCGGGCGCGAGGAGGACGCGGCCCGGCGCGACGGGGTCAGGGACCTCCTCGACCGGCTCCGAACCCGTCGATGAACCTCCCTCCCGCCCTCCGGATCCCGCTCCGCCGCCTGGCGGCGGCGCTGCTCTTCTTCGGCTCCCTCGGCCCCATGCTCGTGGAGGGCGGCGGCATCCCCGTGGGCGAGGTCGCCATGCCCTGGGTCCGCGGGGCCAACGTGCTGTTCGCCGCCCTCCTCGCCTTCTCGGAGTTCACGCGGTTCCGGGCGGCGCGCTACCGCATGGCCCACGTCCGCGAGGAGATCGTGGACGTCGCCCTCCTCGGGGCGACCCTCCTCATGATGGGGACGGAGCTCTTCTCGGGAGGGGGGCTTCTCGGCCTCCGTGGCCTCGACGCCCTCGTCGTCCCCTCCAAGGGCTACATCGTCGCCAACCTCGTCCTGCGCGTGGTCCGCCTCTTCCGCCACATCGTCGCCCTGAAGTGGTCCTACCCGAAGGTGTTCGTCGGCTCCTTCGTGGTGGTGATCCTCGCGGGGACCGTCCTGCTGTGGGCCCTGCCCGGGTCCCGCCGCCCGACGGCGGCGCCCATCACCTTCCTCGACGCGATGTTCACCTCCGTCTCCGCCACCTGCGTCACCGGCCTCACCGTGCGCAGCACGGGGCAGGAGTTCTCCCGCTTCGGGCAGACCGTCATCCTGGTCCTCATCCAGGTCGGCGGCCTCGGCCTCATGACCTTCGCCGCCTTCTTCGCCATGGCCGTGCGGCGGGGCATCGGCTTCACGGACCGGCTGATCCTCCGGGACATGCTGAACGTGGATCCCCTGAACACCCTGGGGAGCCTCCTGGCGGGCGTGGTGACGGTCACCTTCCTCACGGAGGGGCTCGGGGCGCTCCTCATGTTCGGGAACTTCCCCGACCCCCTGGATCCGTCGAAGATGCTCCCCCCCGGGGACCAGCTCTACTACGCCACGTTCCACTCCGTCTCCGCCTTCTGCAACGCCGGCTTCGCGCTCTACGACGCCAACTGGACCCCGTTCCTGACCAGCCCCCTCATGAGCGGGGTGGTCATGGCGGAGATCATCCTCGGGGGTCTCGGCTTCACCGTGATCCTGAACATGCTGGGGCTCTCCGAGGGGCTCCGCCACCGCATCCGCGGGCTCCTGCGCCGCCGCCCCCTCACCCACGAGGAGGAGGAGGTGGAGGAACGGCGGGAGCCGACCCGCGTCTCCCTGCAGACCAAGGTCGTCCTCGGGATGACGGCGGTCCTCGTGTTCGGCGGCGCCGTCCTCATCTGGGTCTTCGAGCGCGGCGGCACCATGACGGACCTCGACGGGCCGACGACGCTGCTGGCCTGCCTCTTCCAGTCCGTGACGACCCGCACCGCGGGGTTCAACACCGTGGACATCTCGGCGCTCCAGTCGGGCACCCTCTTCCTCATGGTGCTCCTCATGTTCATCGGCGCCTCCCCGGGAGGCACCGGGGGCGGCATCAAGACCGTCACCGCGGCGGTCCTGCTCCGCAGCGTCACGGCCCTGGCCCGCGGCCGGAACCGCGTGGAGATGTCGCGGCGCTCGCTCCCCCCCGAGGTGATCGCCCAGGCCGTCGTGGTGGTGACCCTCTCCTGCCTCGCCGTCTTCCTCGCCACCCTGGTCCTCTCCCTCACCGAGGGGGAGACCCTCCGGGGCGCGGGGGCCGGGGGGAGGGCCCCCTTCCTCTCGGTGCTCTTCGAGGCGGTCTCCGCCTTCGGCACCGTCGGGCTCTCCTGCGGCTCCGGGGGCGGCCTGACCCCCCACGTCAGCCCCGTGGGGCGGTGCGTCCTCATGCTCCTCATGCTCATGGGGCGCATCGGCCCCATCACCCTCACGCTGGCCATG
Organism: uncultured Planctomycetota bacterium; assembly: GCA_964370855.1. Classification (GTDB taxonomy): domain Bacteria; phylum Planctomycetota; class JAJSAM01; order JAJSAM01; family JAKLKS01; genus JAKLKS01. The sequence goes on from CAYJMF010000121.1 coordinate 7,248, forward strand.
GGCCGCCGGTCGGGCCAGGGCTACGAGTTCCCCGAGGAGCGGCTGATGATCGGCTAGGGCGTCCCCTTCTCCCCACGGGGAGGCCGGGGTGTCCGGCGGGGCGGGTAGGATCGCACGCCGTCAGGAGGTCCGTCCATGCATCGCGCCGTCGTCATCGGGCTCGGCCGCTTCGGGATGTCCCTGGCCAAGGAGCTGGCCCGCTTCGGGACCGAGGTCATCTGCATCGACGACGACGAGGAGCACGTCGCCGAGATCCGCGATCTCGTCTCCCTCGCCGTCGTGGCCGACGGGTCCGACGAGAAGACCCTCCGCGACCTCGGCGTCCAGGACGTGGACGTGGCCGTGGTCTCCATGGGGGAGAACTTCGAGGGCCTCCAGCTCACCGTGGTGATCCTCAAGCGCAAGCTCGGGGTGAAGCGGGTGGTGGCCAAGGCCACGAGCCCCCTCCGGGAGCAGATCCTCCGGAAGATCGGCTGCGACGAGGTCATCAGCCCCGAGAGGGAATCGGCGATGCGCCTCGCCCACCACCTGGTGCTCCCCCGCGTTCTCGAGCACGTGGCCCTCGGGCCGGGCAAGGCCCTCGTCCAGGTCATCGCCCCCCCCTCCATGGTGGGCAAGGCCATCAAGGACACCGGGGCCCGCAGCCGGTTCGGCGTGAACATCGTGGCCCTCAAGCGCCGTGTCGGTCCCGACGGGAAGCCGGTGCCCTCCGGCGAGAAGACGCTCCAGCTCACCATCTCCCCCCTCACGGGCCTTCCCGTGGCGGGAATCGGCGCGGGAATCGGCGACGGTGCGGAGGAGATGCCCGGCGTCCGTGAGGAGGTCTTCACGACCCCGGGCCCCGACGACGTCATCCTCGAGAAGGACGTCCTCGTGGTCATCGGCGAGGACGAGGGGATCAACCGGATGGTCGAGAAGTAGGCGCTGCGGTCGGCGGAAGGGGGGCCGGGGCCCCTTCGGGTGTACACCCCCCGGCGTCCGCGGTGTCGCGGGGGAAAGGTCCCCGCCGTGTGGACGGACGTGGAACGAGGCGCGCGCAATCGAAAAGGAAGGAGACACGATCATGGCGTCCCTGAACAAGGTGCTGCTCATCGGCAACCTGACCCGCGACCCGGAACTCCGGTACATCCCCTCGGGAACGGCGGTGGCGGAGTTCGGCCTGGCCATCAACCGGGAGTACCTGGACAAGGCCGGGGAGAAGAAGGAGGACGTCTGCTTCGTCGACCTCGTCGTCTGGGGCCGGCAGGCGGAGACCTGCAACCAGTACCTGGCCAAGGGCCGGATGGTCTTCATCGAGGGCCGCCTCCAGTTCGACCAGTGGGAGTCGAAGGAGGGGGAGAAGCGCAGCAAGCTCAGGGTCGTCGCGGACCGCGTCCAGTTCCTCGGCGGCAAGGGCCGCGACGAGGGGGCGGGCGGCGGCGCGGGCGCCGGAGCCGGCCCGGGCAAGGCGGCCAGGACGGACAAGCCGGACAGGACGGACAGGACGGAGGAGCCCCGTTCCGCGGCTCCCCGCGGCGGCGCCCGGCCGGCCCCGGCCCGGCAGGAATCCGTGAGCGACGTCCCCCCCGACGACCTCAACCTCGACGACATCCCGTTCTGACCGCCATACTGAACCCGACCCAGATTGGCGGCGGGGACGGGGGTGGACCATTATCGCCCGGGCGGGAGGGTCTCGCCCCCGTCCCCGCCGCCAATCTGGGTCGGGTTCAGTATGGCGGCCAGCACCTCCGCCGCCTTCTTCCGCCCGGGGTCGAGGCGGAGCACCTCGCGGAGGCTCTCCTTCGCCCCCTCCCGGTCCCCGGACTCGTAGCGGGCGCGGCCGAGGGCCATGTGGAGGTCGGCGCTCAAGGGATGGAGCGCGATCCCCCGACCGAGGACCTCGACGGCGCCGGCCGGGTCCCCGCCGAGGATCCGGGCCATCCCCATGCCGAGCCAGGCGGGCAGTGCGTCGGGGCGGGCCTCGGCCACGGCGGCGAAGGCGGCCTCGGCCTCCACGTAGCGCCCCTGCCTCCCGCGCACGGAGCCGAGGCCGAGCCGGGCGGCGACGAGGGAGGGGTCGGCGTCGAGGGCCCGGAGGTACCAGCCGGCGGCGGCGTCCAGGTCCCCCGCGGCCTCCTCGACGGAGCCGCGGGCGAGGGCCACGTCGGCGAGCCCCGGCGCCGCCGCGTCGGCCTCGTCGAGGAGGGCGCGGGCCCCCACGGTGTCGCCGTCCCTCGCCGCGCGGACGGCGGAGCGGGCCCGGGCGCGGGCGACCGTCGCGGGGGAGGCGGCGCAGCCCGCCGCTGCGGCGAGGGCGAGGCAGAGGGCGGCGGTGGATCGCATGGGGGGAGCCTCCCGGGACGGCGATCCACCCTACCGCGCGCCTCCCCGCCCGAAAAGCCCCGCCGGGGGAGGGAGCCGGTTCGTAAGATCTCCGGGGCCTTCCCCGGGAGCCCCCGATGACCGACCCTCCTCCCCCCTTCGTCCACCCCACGGCCGTCGTGGATCCCGGCGCCGACCTCGGCCCCGGGTCGAAGGTCTGGCACTTCTGCCACGTGAGCCCCGGCGCCCGCCTCGGGGCCGGCTCCAGCCTCGGGCAGAACTGCTACGCGGCCCGGGACGTGGTGATCGGGCGCAACTGCAAGATCCAGAACAACGTCTCCCTCTACGAGGGGGTCGTCCTCGAGGACGACGTCTTCTGCGGCCCCTCCATGGTGTTCACCAACGTCCTCAACCCCCGGAGCCACGTCTCCCGCAGGCACGAGTACCGCCGGACCCTCGTGAAGCGGGGGGCCACCCTCGGCGCCAACTGCACCGTGGTCTGCGGGCACACCGTGGGACGGTACGCCTTCGTGGGGGCCGGCGCCGTGGTGACGGCGGACGTCCCCGACCACGCCCTCGTCCTCGGGGTTCCCGCGCGGCGGGCCGGGTGGATGTGCGCCTGCGGCGAGCGCCTGCCCGACCCCGCCCCGGGCGGGGCGGCGGCCTGCGCCGCCTGCGGGGCCCGGTTCGTCGAGAGCGGGGGAGGGCTCGCCCCTGCCTCCTCCTGAGGTCGCCTTCGGCCGGCTCGTGCTCGGGGGGGCGGCGGCCCTCGGCCTCATCGTGGGCTCCTTCCTCAACGTCGTGATCCTCCGCCTGCCCGCGGGCCAGTCCGTGGTGAGGCCCCGCTCCCGCTGCCCGGGCTGCTCCGCTCCCATCGCCTGGTTCGACAACATCCCCGTGCTCTCCTGGCTGCTGCTGCGCGGCCGCTGCCGCCGCTGCGCCATGCGCATCTCCCCCCGCTACCCCCTCGTGGAGGCCCTCACGGGCGCGCTCTTCGCGCTGGCGGCGTGGCTCCTCGTGGTGAGGGTCCGGGGGGGCTTCGCCGACCCGCTGCGCTACGGCCACCTCGCCGCGGCCCTCCTCTTCACGGCGGCCATGGTCGCCCTGTCGGGCATCGACTTCGATCACCGGATCCTCCCCGACCGGATCACGAAGCCCGGCATGGCCGCCGGGGCCGTCGCGTCCCTCCTCCTCCCCTGGCACCTCCACGACTTCGACACCCTCTTCCTGCCGCCGGCGGGCATGGGCCTCCTCCACTCCCTGGCGGGCATGGTCGTGGGCTACGGGAGCCTGTGGCTCGTGGGATGGCTCGGGGAGAGGGTCTTCCGCCGGGAGGCCATGGGGCTCGGGGACTGCAAGCTGCTCGGCATGATCGGGGCCTTCACGGGGCCCGCGGGGGCGCTCGGGGCGGCCGCCTCGGGGCTCCTCCTCGGGCTCCTCCTCGGGGGGCTCATGCACCTGCGCACCCGGGACGCCGCCTTCCCCTTCGGCCCGGCCCTCGCCGCCGGCGGCGTGGGGATGATGCTCGCCCCGGAGGAGATGGGGGAGGCCTTCCGCGGAATCCAGTCGCTCACGGCGGACCCGAGGGGAGGGCTCGTCCTCTCCCTCCTCTGCCTCGGCCTCCTCTTCTCCATCCGGGCCCGGCTCCCGAAGGGGGTCTTCCTCGGCCTCCTCCTCCTCATGCTCCTGATGGGCGCCCTCAACGTCGTCCTGCTCGGGTAGCGGCCTTTCGCGGTTCCCGCGAAAGGCTGATGGGCGGGGCGGGGATCGGTTTCCACAATCGGTGACCTCCCTCGCCATCTCCGGCGGGGTCCGGCGTCGGTCCTTGCATTGTGCATGTAAGTGCAATGTCCCCAACAGGTTGTATGGTCCTTGCATGGACCCGGCATGGCAGCACTGGCCCTAGGACTGGGGGTGGTCGGGGATTTCTCCCCAACAAAATGTGGAAATCTCCTTGACCCGCCGGCCACGGCGGGGTACTATGGACGCTGTATCGGGGGTTTCTCCGGGATCGCCGTGACGTGATCCCGAACGTGGGTACGAAGGTGGGAGGGTTCCAAGCGATGAACCGGTTCGCGGGTCTCGGTCTTTTCGGTCTGGCCGCCCTGGGCTTCGCCGCTTCCGGCTGCGCGTCCACGGACGCCGACTGGCGCGAGCGGTACCTCGAGAAGGAGCAGGACGCGAGCGGCCTCGCCTCCCAGCTGTCGGAGGAGCGCAACGCCCACTCCAACGCCGTCGCCTCCCTCGAGGAGGCCCGCGCCCGCATCCAGGATCTCGAGGCGGAGAACTCCTCCCTGAAGAGCCGCCCCGCGGAGGCCGCTCCCGCCGCCACGGACGACGTCTCCGACGCCCTCGCCCAGCTGAAGAGCAAGGGCATCGACGCCTACCAGACCGCCGACGGGAACATCGCCATCGTGATCCCCTCGGACATCAACTTCGCCGCCGGCTCCAAGGACCTCACCGCCGCCGGCAGGAAGGCCGTCGCCGCCGTCGCGGCGGAGCTCGGCGGGCAGTTCTCCGGCTTCACCGTCCGCATCGAGGGCCACACCGACGGCGACCCCATCAAGAAGTCCAAGTTCACGGACAACTTCGAACTGGGCGCCGAGCGGGCCCTGACGGTGCTGCGCGCCCTCGTCAAGGACCACGACGTCGCCCCGGAGCGCCTCATCGCCGCCAGCCGCGGCGAGACGGTTCCCGTGTCCGACAACAAGAGCGACAAGGGCAAGGCCCGCAACCGCCGCGTCGAGGTGGTCGTGATGGTCCCGAGGGACGCGACGCTGGCCAAGTAGGTCCGAAGCAGGCAGCACGGGTCCACCGCAGAAAAACGGGTCCACCGCAGAAAAACGGGTCCACCGCAGAAAAACGGGTCCACCGCACGAGGACGGACCCGGCCGCACCACATACCGACTTCAGCATTCCGGCCCGGGCGGGGCTCCCATCCAATCTCCTATCCATTCACTTCGCCCACTCCAACCCAACCGCCTCGCCCGCCGGAACCAGGGGGCCGCTCCGAAAGGGGCGGCCCTCTTCGATTCAGGGGAGGGAGGAGGGAGGGAGGAGGAGATGCCGTTCCCCGCCGTTGCCTCTACGGAACCGGAACTCCGCCAGGGTGCCCGCCGTCCCCCAGGATCCAATGTCCCGATCCCGGAGACTCCCCCGGTACGCCTGAAGGCGTCCCTCCTCCCCTGCCTCTCCAACGGTCCCGGAAGCAAGGCGTCCCGTCGTTCAGGGACGCCTTGCTTCCGGG
>CAYJMF010000122.1:0-12661 GCA_964370855.1 uncultured Planctomycetota bacterium
GCGCCCACACCGCCGCCCCGGAACCGCAGGATCGAGGAGAACCGGAATCCCGGCCTCCAATCCCCCCCCTCCCCCCCTCCCCCCTCCGGAACGGTGAATTCCACCCCCCCCTCCCCTAGACTGGTGCGCTCCGGGCGGGGTGGTCCCCGTCCGCCCGGGAGGGGGCGCGGGCAGGGGGGCCGGGCGGCGGGAGAAGGTCCTTGAAGACGTCCCTCCGGGACAGCGATTCCACCGGGACGGCGGGCGCCGATCCGGGGTCCGTCCCGACCTCACGCGGGGCCCCGGGACTCGAACCCCTCCTCGACGCCGTCCGCCGCCCGGCCCGCGCGGCCTGGGTCGTGGAGCGGGACGGCCGGTTCGAGGTCCACGCCGACGAGCCGCGCCGCGCCCCCGGCGCGAGGGTCGCCTACCTCCCCCCCATGCTCCCGGGAGACCTCGGGGACCGGGCCTTCCGCGAGGCCCACGGGCTCCGCTACGCCTGCGTGGCCGGCTCCATGGCCAATGGCATCGCCTCCGTGGATCTGGTCTCGGCCATGGCGCGGGCCGGGATGCTCGCCTTCTTCGGGTCCGCCGGCCTCGAGCCCGCCGTCGTGGGGGCCGCCGTGGACCGTCTTCGCACCGGCCTCGGCGACCTCCCCTTCGGCGTCAACCTCATCCACAGCCCCGGCGAGCCGGACCTCGAGGAGGCCCTCGTGGACCTCCTCATCGGGAGGGGGGTGCGCCTCGTGGAGGCCTCCGCCTTCCTCGACCTCACCCCGGCGGTGGTGCGATTCCGGGTGCACGGGCTCCGCCTCGCCCCCGGGGGCCGCGTCGCCGCCCGCAACCGCGTCGTCGCCAAGGTCTCCCGCGTGGAGGTGGCGTCGAAGTTCCTGGCTCCGCCCCCGGAGCGGATCCTCCGCGGCCTCCTCGAGGCCGGCCGCATCACGGAGGAGGAGGCCCGCCTCGCCTCCTTCGTCCCCGTGGCCGAGGACGTCACCGTGGAGGCCGACTCCGGCGGCCACACCGACAACCGCCCCCTCGTCGGCCTCGTCCCCACGATGCAGGCGCTGCGCGATCGCCTGGCGGAGAAGCACGGCTTCGCCGCGCCCCCCCGCATCGGCGCCGCCGGGGGTGTGGCGACGCCGGCCTCGGCGGCGGCGGCCTTCTCCATGGGGGCGGGCTGGATCCTCTGCGGCTCCGTGAACCAGGCCTGCGTCGAATCGGGCTCCTCCGACGCCGTGCGCGCCATGCTCGCCGCGGCGGAGCAGGCCGACGTCGCCATGGCGCCGGCGGCGGACATGTTCGAGATGGGGGTGAAGGTCCAGGTGCTCAAGCGCGGCACCATGTTCCCCATGCGGGCGCAGAGGCTCTACGACCTCTGGAGGGCCCACGACGGCCTCGAGGCCCTGCCCGCGGCGGAGAGGGAATCCCTCGAGAAGACCCTCTTCCGCGCCCCCCTCGAGGAGGTCTGGCGGTCCACCCGGGAGTACTTCCTCGCCCGGGACCCCGCGGAGGTGGAGCGCGCGGAGCGGGAGCCCCGCCACCGCATGGCGCTGGTCTTCCGCTGGTACCTCGGGATGTCCTCCCGCTGGGCCAACGGGGGGGAGCCGGCGCGGCGCCTCGACTACCAGGTCTGGTGCGGCCCCTCCATGGGGGCCTTCAACGAGTGGACGCGGGGGAGCTTCCTCGAATCCCCGGCGGAGCGGCGCGTCGCCCTCGTGGCGCGCAACCTGATGCACGGCGCGGCGGTGGCGCTCCGCGCCCAGGCCCTGCGGGCGCAGGGCATCGACCTCCCGGCGGGGGAGCCGCGGTCGGCCCCCCTCACGGAGGCGGCGATGGACCGGCTCGAGGCCCGGGACGGGGCGGACGGGCCCGGGGCGCGGTCCACGGAGACGGAGAACCGATGAGCGAACGGGACATGGAGCGCGAGGGCGGCACCGCGGAATCCGGGGCGGCCCCCCTGGCCATCGTCGGCCTGGCGGCCCTCTTCCCGAAGGCCGAGGGCCTCGACGCCTACTGGTCCAACGTCCGCGAGGGCGTGGACTGCATCGAGGACGTGCCCGCCTCCCACTGGCGCCCCGAGGACTACTTCGACGAGGACCCCCGCTCCCCGGACCGCACCTACGCCCGCCGCGGCGGCTTCCTGCCGGCGGTGCGCCTGAGCCCCATGGAGCTCGGGGTGTCGCCCAACGCGCTGGAGGCGACGGACTCGGCGCAGCTCCTCGGGCTCGAGGTCGCCCGTCGTGCTCTGGAGGACGCGGGCTACGGCGCGAAGGGGCGCCCCTTCGACCGGGACCGCGCCAGCGTGCTCCTCGGCGTGACGGGAACGCTCCAGCTCGTCATCCCCCTCGGCGCCCGCCTCGGGCACCCGCAGTGGCGCCGCGCGCTCCGCGAGGCGGGCGTCGACGACGCCCGCGCCGCGGAGGCCATGAAGCGCATGGCCGACTCCTACGTGCCCTGGAAGGAGGATTCCTTCCCGGGGCTCCTCGGCAACGTCGTCGCCGGGCGCATCGCCAATCGCCTCGACCTCCACGGGACGAACTGCGTCGTGGACGCCGCCTGCGCCTCCTCCCTCTCGGCGATGCACCTCGCCATGCTGGAGCTCTCCGCGGGCCGCTCCGACATGGTCCTCACCGGGGGCGTGGACACCTTCAACGACATCTTCATGTACATGTGCTTCAGCAAGACCCCGGCCCTCTCGCCGACGGGGGACGCGCGGCCCTTCGACGCCGCCGCCGACGGGACCATCCTCGGCGAGGGAATCGGCATGCTCGTCCTGAAGCGGCTCGCCGACGCGGAGCGGGACGGGGACCGGGTCTACGCCGTGGTGCGCGGCGTCGGCTCCTCCAGCGACGGGAAGGGCGAGGCCATCTACGCTCCCACCGCCGCGGGCCAGGCCCGCGCGCTGCGGTCCGCCTACCGGGCGGCCGGGGTGTCGCCCTCCACCGTGGAGCTCGTCGAGGGCCACGGCACCGGCACGAAGGTCGGGGACGCCATCGAGATCGGCGCGCTGACGGAGGTCTTCCGCGAGGCCCGCCCCGCGGGGACCTGGTGCGCCCTCGGAAGCGTCAAGAGCCAGATCGGGCACACCAAGGCCGCCGCCGGCGCCGCGGGCCTCCTCAAGGCGGCGCTCTCGCTCCACCACAAGGTCCTGCCGCCGACCCTCAAGGTGCGCCGCCCCCTCGAGGCCCTCGCCTCCGGCGCCACCCCCTTCTACCTCAACGCCGAGAAGCGCCCCTGGCTCGCGCCGAAGGGCCACCCGCGCCGCGCCGGCGTCTCCGCCTTCGGCTTCGGCGGGAGCAACTTCCACTGCGTCCTCGAGGAGGCCGGCTCCCGCCGCGCCGCCCCCGACTGGGACGGCTCCGTGCAGGTGATCCCCGTCGCCGCGGCGACCCGGGAGGAGATCGCCACGGCGCTCGCCGCCTGGCCGAGGGAGATCCCGTGGGAGGAGCTCCGCTCCCTCGCCGCCGCCGCCCGCCGCTCCTTCGACGGCTCCCTCCCCTGCCGCCTCGTCCTCGTGGTGGAGCGCGGCCGCACCGACTTCGCCCGCCTCGTGGAGGGGGCCCGCTCCCTCCTCGGCCGCGCCGGCGACCGCCCCTCCTGGTCCACCCCCGACGGCGCCCACTACGGGGAGGGCCCGGCGCCGGGCCGCCTCGGCGTCCTCTTCCCCGGGCAGGGCTCCCAGTACGTGGGGATGCTCCGCGATCTCGCCTGCCGCTTCCCCGAGATGCTCGACGCGCTGGAGGAGGCCGACGAGCTGTTCGCCTCCTCCGAGGGACCCGGCTCGGACCGGAGGCTCTCGGACCACGTCTTCCCCCCGACGGCCTTCGACGACGCGGCCCGCGACGCGCAGGAGGCGGCGCTGCGGGCGACCCAGGTGGCGCAGCCGGCCATCGGCGCCGTGAGCCTCGGCGCGCTCCGCGTGATGGAGTCCTTCGGCCTCGCGCCGGACGCCGTGGCGGGACACTCCTACGGGGAGCTGCTGGCGCTGTGCGCCGCGGGCCGCTACGACGGGCGCGCCCTTCACCGGCTCTCGGGGCTCCGCGGCCGCCTCATGGCCGACGGCTCCGCGGACCAGGGGGCGATGCTGGCGGTGCAGGCGCCGCTGGCGACCGTGGAGAGCGTGCTCCGCGAGGAGCGGCTCGACCTCGTCGTGGCCAACCGCAACGCGCCGAACCAGGCCGTGGTGTCCGGCGGGAGGGCGGAGATCGAGCGGGCCGCGGCGACCTTCGCGGGCCGCTAGATCCGCGCCCGGCGCCTGCCCGTGGCGGCGGCCTTCCACAGCCCGCTGGTCGCCCACGCCCGGGAGCCCATGCGCGAGGCGCTCCGCGGGATGGAGATGAAGCCCTCCCGCATCCCCGTCTTCTCCAACGGCACCGCCGGCGAGTACCCCGCCGACGCCGACGCCGCGCGGGAGCTCCTCGCGGGCCAGCTCGCCATGCCCGTGGAGTTCGTGAAGATCGTCGAGAACATGCACGCCGCCGGGATCCGGACCTTCGTCGAGGTCGGTCCCGGGGCCCGGCTCTCCTCCCTGGTCGGCGCCATCCTGCAGGACCGCCCCCACGAGGCCTTCGCTCTCGACGCCTCCTCGGCTCGCCGCTCGGGCATGGCCGACCTCGGCCTCGCGCTGGCGCGCCTCGCCTCCCTCGGGCACGCGGTGGACTTCACGCGGTGGGATCCCGCGGCGCCGCTCCCCTCGGAGAGGCCCGCCCGTCCCGCGTACACCGTGGAGCTCTCCGGCGCCAACTACCGGAGCCCCGCGAAGGGGCCCGCCGCGGCCCCGCCGCCTCCCGTCCCCGTCCCGGCCCCGGCCCCGGTTCCCGCCCCGGCCCCGCGGGTCGCCGCCGCGCGGCCGCTTCCGCCGGCCTCCCTCCCGGCCCTCCGGCCGACGACGCAGTTCGCCTTCCCCGACCTCGCCCACCTCCCGACCACCCCCTCGGCGGCGCTCCACGAGGCCCTGCGCCTCGCCCGGGAGAACATGGCGGCGCTGCAGGACGTGCAGTCCCGCACGGCGGACATGCACCGGCTCTTCCTCGAGGGACAGGACCGCGTGCGCAGCGCCCTCCAGTCGATGCTGGAGAACCAGATGCGCTCCCTCGGCAGCCGCTCCCCGGCCACGGCCACGGCCGCCGCCGCGGCGGCCTTCCTCGTCCTCCCGCCCTCCCTCGCCGTCGCCGCCGGCGCCGCCGCGCCTCCCCCTCCCGTGCCCTCCCTCTCCCAGTCCCCGGCCTCCCTCACGGCCCCCGCGGTGACGGCCCCCGTTCCGGCCCCGGCCGCTCCGGCCCCGGCCGCGCCGCTCCCCGCGGGCCGCGGCGCCGCCGTCGGCGCGGCGCTGCTCGAGGCCGTGGCCGAGAAGACCGGCTACCCCGTGGAGATGCTCCACCTCGAGATGGGCATGGACGCCGACCTCGGCATCGACTCCATCAAGCGGGTGGAGATCCTCTCCTCCCTGCAGGAGCGGCTCCCCGGCCTCCCCGCCGTGAAGCCCGATCGCCTCGGCACCTTCCGGACGCTCCGGGACATCGTGGAGCATCTCTCCGGAGGGTCCGCGGGTGCCTCCGCGGCCGCTCCCGCGGCGCCCGTCGCGGCGCAAGCGGCGGCCCCCGCCGCGGCGCCCCCTTCCGGCGGAGGCTCCGCCTCCGCCGTTGCCGCCGTGCTCCTCCAGGCCGTGTCCGATCGCACCGGGTATCCCGTGGAGATGCTCGGCCTCGGGATGAGCCTCGACGCCGACCTCGGCATCGACTCCATCAAGCGCGTCGAGATCCTCTCCGCCGTCCAGGAGCGGCTCCCCGGGCTTCCCGCCGTGAAGCCGGAGATGCTGGGCCGGTTCCGCAACCTCGGGGAGATCGTGGAGTTCCTCGGCGGAGGGGGAGGGGCGGCGGCGCCTGCTTCCGCAGCCGCCGTGTCTCCGGCCGCGCCCGCCGCGCCGGCCGCGGCGGCGCCCGCCGCGCCGGCCCCGAACCCCGCGGCCCGTCTCCGGCGGAGCCTCGTCCGCACCATGTCCTTCGCCGCCCACGCCGGCGCCGAACCGGTCCCCGTGAGGGACGGCGAGGAGGTCTGGGTCGCCGGCGACGCCGGGGATCCCCTCGTGGCCGCCCTCGTCCGCACCCTCGCGGCCCGCGGCTTCGCCGCGACGGCGGTCCCGCCGGAGGGGCCGGGCACCGCGCCGGCCCGCCTAGGGGGCCTCGTCGCCGTCGCTCCCCCCGGCGGGGCCGACGGCGCCGTGAAGGCCGCCTTCCCGCTCTTCCGCCTCGCCGCCCTTCCCCTGCGCGCCGCCGCCTCCGACGGGGGGGCCTTCCTCGCCGTCGTCACCCGCATGGACGGCGCCTTCGGCTTCCGCGAGGGCTCCTCCGCCTCCGTGCGCGGCCTCTCCGGCCTCCTCAAGACCGCCGCCCTCGAGTGGCCCGGCGTCGCCTGCCGGGCGGTGGACGTCGATCCCCGATGGAAGGACCCCGCCGCCGCGGCGGACGCCGTGGCCGGCACGGTCCTCACCCGCGGCCCCCTCGAGACCGGCCTCGGCCCCGCGGGCCCCTGCGCGCTGGAGGCGCGGGAGGCGCCGCTCCCCGTCGGCGCCTCCTCCACCTCCCTCCCCATCGCCCCCGGCGAGGTCGTCGTGGTGACGGGCGGCGGACGCGGCGTCACCGCCGCCTGCGCCCGGGCCCTCGCCCGGGCGGCGCGGCCGACCCTCGTGCTCCTCGGCCGCAGCCCCGCCCCCGGCGAGGAGCCGGCCTGGCTCCGCGCCGCCGCCGACGAGGCCGCCGTGAAGCGGGCCTTCCTCGCCCGGAACCCCGGCGCCTCCCCGCGGGAGGCGGAGGCGGCCTGGCGAGAGGCAGCGGCGGCCCGCGAGATCCGCTCCACGATTTCCGACATCGAGGCCGCCGGCGCCGTCGCCCGCTACCTCGAGGCCGACGGTCGGGATCCCGCCGCCGTGGCCGCCGCCCTCGCCCGCGTCCGCGCCGAGAACGGGCCCGTCGTGGGCCTCGTGCACGGGGCCGGCGTGCTCGCCGACGCCCCCCTCGACGCCAAGACCGCGGACCAGGTGGACCGCGTCTTCGACACGAAGGTCGGCGGGCTCCGCTCCCTCCTCGCCGCCGCCGGCGGGGACGACCTCCGCTTCCTCGTCCTCTTCTCCTCCTCCACGGCCCGCTTCGGCCGCGCCGGGCAGGGGGACTACGCCGCCGCCAACGAGGCCCTCAACGGCGCCGCCCGCGCCGAGGCCCGCCGCCGCCCCGGCTGCCGGGTCGTCTCCCTCGACTGGGGTCCCTGGGAGGGGGGGATGGTGAACGCGTCCCTCGCCCGCCTCTTCGCCGCCGAGGGCGTGGGCCTCATCCCGCTGGAGGCCGGGGCCCGGCAGATGCTGGCCGAGATCGCCGCGGCGCGGCCCGGCGAGGCCGTGGAGGCGGTGATCCTCGCGGAGGCGGCCCCGGCGCCGGGCCTCGCGTCGGCGGGCGCTCCCCTGGAGAAGGCCTTCGAGATCCTCGTGGACGAGGAGCGGTTCCCGGTCCTCGGCTCCCACCGCATCGACGGGCGGGCGGTGGTGCCCGCCGCCCTCCTCGTGGAGTGGCTCGCCCACGGGGCCCTCCACGGGAACCCGGGCCTCGCCTTCCACGGCGTCGAGGGGTTCCGCGTGCTGAAGGGGGTCACCCTCGAGGGCGGCGCCCCGGCGGCGCTCCGCGTGCTCGCCGGCCGCGCCAGCCCGGAGGGGGGGCGGCGCTCCGTCCCCGTGGAGATCCGCGGCGGCGACGGGGCGCGGGAGGTCCTCCACTCCCGCGCCGTCGTGATCCTCGCCGACCGCCTCCCCGGGGCGCCGCCGGCCTCGCCGGTGCGCCACCACGCCGCCTCCCCCTGGGACCCGGCGGCGGCCTACGCCGATGTGCTCTTCCACGGGCCGGCGCTGCGCTCCCTCCTGGCCGTCGAGGGCGTGGACGCGTCCGGCGCCCTCGTGCGCGCCTCCACGGCGCCGCCGCCGCGGGAGTGGATCCGCACGCCGCTCCGCGGCACCTGGATCGCCGACCCCATGGCTCTCGACGCCGCCTTCCAGGCCGCCATCCTCTGGGCGGAGCGGGCCCTCGGCGCCCCCTCCCTCCCCACGGGCTTCGACCGCTTCCTCCAGTTCCGCCGCGCCTTCCCCCGCGAGGGGGTGCGCATCGCGCTCCATGCCCTGGAGGCGCGGGAGCACGCGGGCCGCCTCGACGTCGAGTTCACCGACGGGGCGGGGCTCCTCGTGGCGCGCATGGAGGGCTTCACCTGCGTCGTGGACGCGTCCCTCCGCTCCGCGTTCCGCGGCCGCGGGAACGGGTAGAGATGGTCCCGTCGCGCGCCGTCGCCGTCGTCGGCGCGGGTGGGGTCTTCCCCCATCCCGGGGGCTGGTGCGGCCCCGGGGGCTTCTTCGAGATGGTGGAGGCCGGCGTCTCCGCCGCCCGCGAGGTCCCGCCGGGCCGCTGGCGGCTCTCCCCGGAGGATGCCTTCTCCCCGGAGCGGGGGGCGCCGGACCGCGTCTACTCGCGGCGGGCCTGCTTCGTCGAGGGGTTCCGCTTCGACCCCCGCGGCCTCGACGTGGACGCGGAGCTCGTGGCCGCCCTCGACCCCGTCTTCCACTTCGCCCTCCACGCCGGCCGCGAGGCCTGGGAGGCCGGCGTCACGGGTGGCCTCGACCGCTCCCGCGTCTCCGTGGTGCTCGGCAACATCGCCCTCCCCACGGACGGGGCCGCGGCCCTGGCCGGCGAGATCCTCGGCGCCCTCTTCGAGGAGCGGCTCCTCGGGAGGGCCGCCCCCCGGCGCGGCGGGAGGGGCCACCTCCTCGATCGCTGGCCCGCGGGGCTCCCCGGGGGGCTCCTCGCGCGGGCCCTCGGCCTCGGCGGCGGGAGCCAGACCATGGACGCGGCCTGCGCGTCCTCCCTCTACGCGGTGCACCGGGCCATGGCGGACCTCCTCGCGGGCCGCGTGGACGCGGTGCTGGCGGGGGGGCTCTCGCGGGCCTCGTCGCTCTACACGCAGATGGGCTTCGCCCAGCTCCGCGCCCTCTCCCCGCGGGGGATCTGCTCCCCCTTCGACGCCGCCGCCGACGGCATCGTCGTGGGCGAGGGGGCCGGGGTCTTCCTGCTGAAGCGGGTGGAGGACGCGCTCCGCGACGGGGACCGCATCCTCGGCGTGATCCACGGGGGCGGGGTCTCCAACGATCTCCAGGGGAGCCTCCTCGCCCCGAGCAGCGAGGGGCAGCTCCGGGCCATGGGGCGGGCCTACGCCGCCGCGGGCTGGGACGCCGGGGACCCGGACCTCGTGGAGTGCCACGCCACGGGCACCCCCGTGGGGGACGGGGAGGAGATGCGCTCCCTCCGCGAGCTCAGGGCCGGGGCGTCCTCCCCCTGCGTCGTCGGCTCCGTCAAGTCCAACGTCGGCCACCTCCTCACGGGGGCCGGGGCCGCGGGGCTCATGAAGGTCCTCCTCGCCATGGGCCGGGGCGTCCTCCCGCCGACGGCGAACTTCCGGGAGCCGGCCCCGGGGACGATGCCCGCCGACGGGGGCCTCCGGGTGCTGTCCGCGGCGGAGCCCTGGGAGCCCCGCGCGCCGGGCCGGCCGCGGCGCGCGGCGGTGAGCGCCTTCGGCTTCGGGGGGATCAACGCCCACCTCCTCGTGGAGGAGGGGACGGGGGCGGCCGGGGCGGCCGTCCCGGCCCGCGAAAGTGTATCATTTTATGATACAGAGCCGCGGGTCCCCGTGGCCGTGGTCGGCATGGCCGCCCGCTTCGGCCCCTGGGCCTCCCTCCGGGAGTTCCAGGAGCGGGTCCTCGGCGGGGGCGGCGCCGTGGCCGCCGAGGGGAACCCCCGCGCCTTCGGCCTCCCCTCCGCCCCGGGCCACTACCTCGCGGAGATCCGCGTCCCCCTCGACCGCTTCCGGATCCCGCCGCGGGAGCTGGAGGAGATGCTGCCGCAGCAGACGGTGATGCTCATGGCCGCCGCCGACGCCCTCGAGGACGCCGGCGCGCGAACCGACGCCCCGGACCCCGCCACGGGGGTCTTCGTGGGCATGGGCCTCGACCTCAACACCACGAACTTCCACCTCCGCTGGGCGCTGCTGCCGGAGGCGCGGCGGTGGGCCGCGGAGCGGGAGCCGGGGCTCCCGGCCTCGGAGGTGGAGGCCTGGGCGCTCCGCCTGCGCGACTCCCTGCACCCTCCCCTCACCGCCAACGGCACCGTGGGGGCGCTGGGGGGGATGGTGGCGAGCCGGCTCGCGCGGGAGTTCCGCTTCGGCGGGCCCTCCTTCTGCCTGCAGAGCGAGGAGACGAGCGGGCTGCGCGCCCTGGAGGCCGCCGTCCGGGCGCTGCGGCGAGGCGGGATCGACCGCGCCCTCGTCGGCGCCGTGGACCTCGCAGGCGACCCGCGGGCGGCGGCGGGGTCCGCGTCGCTGCACCCCTTCAGCCCCTCCGGCGTCCCCCGCCCCTTCGACGCCGGGGCCGACGGCGCCGTGCCCGGCGAGGGGGCGGCGGCGCTGGTCCTCAAGCGGCTCGACGACGCGATCCGCGACGGGGACCGGATCCACTGCGTCGTGCGCGGCGGCGGCGCCGCCGGGGGGGGGGGGGGGGGGGGCCCCCCCCCCCCCGCCCGGGGCCGGGGCCAGGGGCGGGGCGATTGCGCCCCCGGGGTGGACCCGGGCACCGTGTCCTACCTCGAGGCCCACGGGAGCGGGAGCCCCGCCGAGGACGGGGCCGAGGCCGGGGCCATGGCCGCCTTCTTCGGCGGCGCCGCCAACCGCGCCCCCTACTGCGTCGGCAGCGTGAAGGCCGACGTCGGCCACGCCGGCGCCGCCGCGGGCCTCGCCTCCCTGGTGAAGGCGGCCCTCTGCCTCCGGCAGGAGATCCTGCCGCCGCTGCGCCACCTGCGCGCCGCGCGGCCGGAGCTGGCCGAGGCCTCGGAGCGGTTCCTCCTGCCGGCGGAGCCGCGGGCCTGGATCCGCGACCGGGCCGACGGGCCGCGGCGGGCCGGGGTCACGGCCCTCTCCGTGGACGGCAACGCCGTGCACGCGGTGCTCGAGGCCTTCGAGGCCGAGCCCGCCGCCGGCGGCGCGACCGCGGCGGCGGACCCGGAGCGGCTCCAACCCCTCGGGGCGCGGGAGGAGGCGATCTTCTCCGTGGAGGCCGACGCGGGGGCCGGCGTGGAGGAGGGGCTCATCCGGCTCCGCGAGTTCGCACGCGACGCCGGGGAGGCCCCCGTCGAGGCCCTCGCGCGGCGCTGGTTCGCGCGGAACCCGGCGGATCCCTCCCGGGCCTTCGGCGCCGCCGTCGTGGCGCGGGGGCGGGAGGAGGTCGTCGAGCTGGCCGACGCGGCGCTTCGCGCCGTGCGGTCCGCGGCGGCCCCCGGCGGCGAGGGGGGCGGGGGGGCGGCGGCGCGGGGCCGGGGGGGGGATCGCGTCTTCTGGTCCCCGGAGCCGCTCGGGGGCGGGCTCGCCCTCGTGTTCCCCGGGTCCGGGAACCACTTCCCCGGCATGGGCCGCGATCTCGGCGTCGCCTGGCCCGGGGTGCTCCGCGAGCAGGACCGGCGCACCCTCCACCTCCGGACCCAGCTCGCGCCGGAGGTGTTCTGGAGCGCCGCCTCCCGGGAGGACATCGAGCGGGATCACCGGGCCATGATCTTCGGGCAGGTGGCGCTGAAGACCGTGGTGGCGGATCTCCTGCGGGGGCTCGGGGCGGCGCCCGAGGCGGTCGTCGGGTACAGCCTCGGGGAGACGGCGGCCCTCTTCTCCGCCGGCGCCTGGAGTGACCGCGACGGGATGGTGCGGCGGATGCGGGACTCGACGCTCTTCACGCGGGACCTCGCGGGCCCCTGCAACGCCGCGCGCAAGGCCTGGGGGCTCGGCCCCGAGGAGAGCGTGGACTGGGTGATCGGCGTCGTGGACCGGGACCAGGCCACGGTGCGCCGCGCGCTGGCGGGGCGGCGCCGGGCCTACCTCCTCATCGTGAACACGCCGGAGGAGTGCGTGGTGGGGGGCGCCCGCGCCGAGGTCGAGTCCCTCGTGCGGGATCTCCGGTGCGCCTTCCTCCCGGTGCGGGGCGTGACGACGGTGCACTGCGAGGTGGTGCGCGAGGTGGAGGAGGCCTACCGCGACCTCCACCTCATGGAGACGGCGCAGGTGCCGGGGGTGCGGTTCTACTCCGGCGCGCTCGGCGGCGCCTACGAGCCGGACCGCGAGAGCGCCGCCGCCGCCGTGACGGGGCAGGCGCTGGCGACGCTGGACTTCGAGCGCGTGGTGGAGGCGGCCTGGGGGGACGGTGCCCGGTTCTTCCTCGAGACGGGGCCCGGGGGATCCTGCTCGCGGATGATCGCGCGCATCCTCCGGGGGCGGCGCTTCGCCGCCCGCCCCGTCTGCGTGGCGGGGCAGTCCGGCGTCTCCACGGTGCTCCGGGGGATCGCCCACCTCCTCGCGGAGAGGATCCCCGTGGACCTCGCGGCGCTCTACGGGGGGGAGAGCCTCTGCGTCGGCCACCGGCCGGCGGCGGTCCCCTCGGGGAGGTTCCTCGTGGTGCGGCCCGGCGGGGATCCCTTCGATCCGCCGCCCCTGCCGTCGGCGGCGGGGGGGGGGGGGGCGGCCCCCCCCCCCCCGCCCCCCCCCCCCCCCCCCCCCCCCCCGCCCCGCCGCCGCTTCGAGCCCGCCGCGACGCACGATCTGGCAGGGGTCGTGGAACGTC
>CAYJMF010000123.1:0-6741 GCA_964370855.1 uncultured Planctomycetota bacterium
TCTTCCCCCGCTGCAACCTCCCCCCCCGCCATCCTCTTGACCGCAACCCCCCCGGCCCTATAGTGTTCCAAGGAAAGGGGGGCATGATCCCCTCCCTTCGCGCACCACCGGAGACCCGCCCATGAACTTCAGGAAGCCGGGAACCCTCGCCTGGATGACGGCCCTCCTCGCCCTCGCCTTCTTCGGCACCCCCGATTCCGCCGCCGCCCGCGGCGGCGGCGGCGGTGGAGGCGGCGGTGGCGGCGCCCGCGGAGGCGGCGGCGGTACCCGCGGCGGCTCGGCCCGGGCCGCCAACCTCAAGCGGCAGAATACGAAGAAGAAGGACCCGAAGGAGCTCGAAGCCGAGCGCGAGCGGCTCCGCCAGCTCGACTACCGTGACGTCGACGCCGGTTCCGACCGCGGCGCCCGCTAGCCGCCCCCGAGGCTCCCCCCGCCGCTCCCGCGCGGCCGACCCGGTCCGGAGGTGACTCCCGTGCCCTTCCCGCCGCCCCGCTCCGCCGGCGCCCTCGCGGCCCTGGCCCTGGTCCTCGCCGCCTCGAGACTTTCCCTGCCGTCCGCCGCCGCCGCCCCGGCCCCCCGGCAGGAGAGCCCCGCCGCTCCACGGGTGGCGAAGGGGGAGCAGCTCCTCCGCGAGGACGACCCTGCCCGGGCGCTGAAGGAGTTCGAGGCCGCCCTCCAGGTCGATCCCAACCTCGCCGCCGCCCACCTCGGGCGGGTGAAGGCCCTCGTCGCGACGGGGGACGCGAAGAAGGCGCTGGCCGCCGCCGAGGAGGGGTCCGACGCCGTCCCGGAGAACCCCGCCCTCGCCACCGCCCTCGCCCGGGTCCAGCTCGCCGCCGGGAACGGCACCGCCGCCGCCACCTCCGCCGCGCGGGCCCTCGCCCTCCCCTCGCCCCCCGCCGAGGCCTGGAGGATCCGGGCCGAGGCCGCGGACCTCCTCGACCCCGAGGTCCCCGCCGGGGGGGTCGCCGCCGGGGAGAAGCTCCTCGGCGAGGCCCTCGCGAAGCGGCCCGACGACGGGGAACTGCATTCGGAGGTGGGCGGCTACCTCCTCCAGCGCGGGCGCGGCGCCGCCGCCGTCCCCTTCCTCGTGAAGGCCGTGGCGGCGGCCCCGGGGCTGCTCGAACCCCGCCTGCGGCTCGTCCGCGCCTACCTGCTCGACAGGAAGATCCAGGAGGCCCGGGACGCCGCCCTCGAGGCCGTCGCCATGGCCCCCGGCGAGGCCGACGCCTGCATCGCCCTCGGCCGCACCTACGAGGCCGCCGGCGAGCCCGCGGCGGCCCTCCCCCACTACGAGTCCGCAGTGAAGCTCCGCCCGAAGCGGGCCGCCTTCCAGGTGGACCTCGGGTTCTGCCTCGCGAAGCTCCGGAAGTGGAAGGAGTCGGAGAAGGCCCTGCGCACGGCCCTCAAGCTGGAGGAGGGGAACCTCGAGGCACGCCTCCACCTCGGGTGGGTCCTCAACCACGAGGGGGACCTGGCCGGGGCCCTGGCGGAGTACGTCGCCATCCTCAAGGTCCGCCCCGACGACGAGCGTGCCCTGTTCAACGCGGGCGACATCTCCGTCCTCCTCGGGAAGTCCAAGGAGGCCGACCGGTTCCTCGGCCGGCTCCTGGCGGTCAACCCCGCCCACTCCGAAGCGAGCCGCCTCCTCGCGCTCATGGACTTCAAGGCCGGGCGCAAGGACGACGCGTGGAAGCACCTCGACGCCTGCCTCGGCGCCGAACCGAAGAACGCCCGGGGCCTGTTCCTCCAGGGCCAGCTCCATGACGACGACGGCAACGCCGAGGAGGCGGAGAAGAGCTGGAAGGCGGCGGCGGAGGCGGACCCGAAGTACGCCTGGCCCCACCTCTACCTCGGCGAGCTCTACGACGGCCCCCTCGCCAAGCCCATCGACGCCCTCAACGCATTCCGCCTCTACATCGAGCTCGGCGGCCCCGACCCCGACGGCGACATCCAGCGCACCATCGACGCCCTCGCCAAGGAGACGGGGAGGTAGGGCGGCGAAAGGCGGGGACGTTCTCAAGTTATAAACTTATTCGGGGGGAACGGCGGCCCCGGCCAGGGGTGGACGCCCGCTCCCCCCGAATAAGTTTATAACTTGAGAACGTCCCCGCCTTTCGCCGCCCCGCCGTTTCACTGCTTCGTCGACAGCCAGCTCCGCCACTCGTTCTCGAGTTCGTCGAGGGGCTTCTTGATGGCGAGGCCGAGCCACGCCTCCGCCGCCGCGGCCTGCAGTGCCCACGCCTCCTTCGTGTCCTTTGTCACCTCCACGGCGCCGGCGCCGGAGACGCGGATGGGCTCCGTCGGGAGCGGGCCCGTGTCCTTCGGCTTCCCCTTGCTCTCCTTCGCCGCCAGGGGGTCCTTCGGGATGCGCGCCTTCACGGCGGCGTCCACCTGGGCCGGGGTGATGAACTCCACGTCGGGGAAGGGGCGGCGCAACAGCTGCTTCCACTCGCCGAGGTACTTCGCGAGGAGGAACTCGATGAAGGACCAGGACTTCACGGAGTCGGCCCAGTCCAGGTTGTTGAGGTCGAGGGTGAAGATCTGCCGCATGGGCCGGTCGAGGCCGGCGTTCACCTGCGACTTGAGGAAGTCGTAGTACTTCGCCTTGGAGCCGGCCTTGTCGGCGACGTCCTCGCGGTACTTCGTCTCCGTGACGTAGCAGCAGTCCGCCGTCTCGTGGAACCGGATCTCCGTGAGGAGCCCCATGCCCTCCGTCATCCATGGCATGGTCTGCGCCTGCCCGCCCCGGATGCGGTCGAGCACGATGCGCCCCACCATGGAGGTCACGTGGGTGCCGAGCTGGTAGAAGTCCTCCTCCAGGTTGCGCTGGCGGTTCTTCTCCCCCTTGGCGCCGGAGGAGACGAAGTAGGGCACGGGCTGCAGCCGGTGCCACGCCGACCCCTTGCGGTAGAACTCGATGGAGGAGGCGTCGTAGCCGTAGCCCCCGCCGAAGGTGTCGAGCCAGCGGTCCTTGCGCGCCCCGTCGCCGAGGGCGAAGACGTCGACGGGATCCGTGAAGAGGACCTCCCCCCCCTCGTTCTCGGCGGACAGCGGGTAGCCCACGGCGTCGCGGACCCACTCGTAGGCCTTCTCGGCGGTGTCCTTCATCTTGGCGGTCTCGCCCACGGGGAACCAGGAGATGAAGCGGAAGTGGGCCGTGCTCGTGACCGTGCCCGGCTTCTCGCCGAGGGTCTTCTCGACCTCGGCGGCCCGCTGGCTGTCCTTCAGGTCCTTCGCGAAGACCCAGCCCCCCTTCTCGTCCTTGAGATACCCCTCCGCCTCCTTCTTCTCGTCCTCCGTCATCCACCGGCCCTTGAATCGCACCTTGCCGGCCTCGATGGCCTCGATGTCCTCCTTGATCTCCCACATCCCGGTCTTGCGGTACTTCACGTACCCGAGGGGCTCCATCTGCTCCGCCGGCGCGGTCTTGCGGAACTGGTCCCGGTCCTTCTCGGTCTTGAACCACCAGGTGCCCCACTTCACGTGGCCCATGCCGAGGCGGGCCTCCTCGTTGTCGGGGCTCTTCCTGAGGACGAGGTCGAACTCCCGCTTCTCCAGCTCCACGAGATCCGGGGAGTACTGCTTGCGCTCGGCGAGGTAGCGGGCCACCTCGAGGTGCTTCTCCACGAAGAGGCCGTCGGAGGCGTCGGCGGGGATGTCCCGGACCATCTTCGCCGCCACGTCCCAGGAGAGCTCGCCCGCCTCGACGAACTTGATCTCCGAGGCGGGGTAGGTCCTCGTCTTCCCCTTGTACACCTTCACCTTCACGTTGTTGCCGCTGCGGGAGACGCTCCCCTCGATGGTGTTCCCGTCGATGAGCCGGATGAGGTCGGCCCGGGCCGGGACCGCCCCGGCGAGGAGGAGGGCGGCGGCGGCGGCGAGTGCGCGATGGCGGTGCATGGGGTGTCTCCGGGTCCGGTCGGGGTAAATGGATCGGCGTTCCAGCCCCCCGATCCTAGGATCGTCCGTACACAGCGTCAACCTCCGGTGCCCCCGGAGGCCCCCGAACCGTCACGCCCCCGACCCCGGAGGAGCCCCTGCGCGCCGTCATCGCCCAGATGCACCCCCGCCTCGGGGACCTGGAGGCGAACCTCGCCCTGCACCGGGAGTGGATGGGACGGGCCCGCGCCGCGGGGGCCGACCTCCTGGTCTTCCCGGAGCTCTCCCTCACGGGGTACTGCCTCCGCGACCTCGCCGCCTCCTCCGCCGTGCCGCTGAAGGGGGGGCCGCTGGCGGCCCTGGCGAAGGAGGCCGGCTCCATGGCGGTCCTCGTCGGGGCCGTGGTCCCCTCCCGGGCCGGACCGCCGGCCAACGCCGCGGTGCTCCTCGAGGGGGGGAAGGCGGTCTTCGTCCACCGCAAGGTCTACCTCCCCAACCACGGCATGTTCGAGGAGGCCCGCTACTTCACCGCCGGGGACCGCTTCCGGGTCCACCGCTCGAAGCGGCTCGGGCTCTCGCTGGGGGCGCTGGTCTGCCGGGACCTCTGGCACCTCTCCAGCGGCGTCGCGCTCTCCTACCGGGGGATGGACCTCCTCGTCGGCATGAGCGCGAGCCCGGGCCGGGACCTCACCCAGGAGGAGGGGCCCGGCGTCTCCTTCGGCTCCATGCGGGTGCTGCAGGTGATGAACGAGGAGTACGCGCGGGGGCTCGGGGTGTTCCTCGTCCACGCCAACCGGGTGGGCACGGAGGAGGGGGTCTCCTTCGCCGGCGGCTCCGAGATCCGCGACCCGACGGGGCGGCTGCTGGCCCGGGGGCCCGAGGGGGAGGAGGCGCTGGTGGAGGCGGACCTGGACCTCGATCTCCTGCGGCGGGCGCGCACGGCGCTCCCCCTGGAGCGGGACGAGAAACGCGACCTGGTGTCGAGGGAGATCCGCGATGCTCTCCGCGAGCGCGGGCGACGTCCCGCGGACTGACCCGGAGGCGGCGGCCCGGGTGCTGGAGCGGGCGCTGCGCGACGAGGTCCACCGCACGGGCCTCCGGCGCGGCGTCGTGGGGCTGTCGGGGGGCGTGGACAGCGCGGTGACGCTCCTCCTCGGGGCCCGGGCGCTGGGGGCGGGGAACGTGCTGGCCGCGGCGCTGCCGGTGCGGGGCTCCTCCCCCTCCTCCCTCGAGCACGCGCGCCTCGCGGCGGCGGCGGCGGGGGTGGAGCTGCGGGTGGTGGACCTCTCCACCGTCGGGGACGCGCTGGAGGCGGCGCTCCCCGGCTCCGGCGGGGACCGGGTGCGGCGGGGGAACATGGCGGCGCGGGCCCGGATGATCGCCCTCTACGACCTCTCCGCGGCGGAGAAGGCGCTGGTGCTCGGGACGAGCAACAAGACGGAGATCCTGCTCGGCTACTCGACGCTCTGGGGGGACATGGCGGCGGGGATCCAGCCCCTCGGCGACCTCTACAAGTGCGAGGTGCGGGCGCTGGCGCGCCACCTGGGCGTGCCCGAACCCATCCTGGAGAAGGCCCCCTCGGCGGACCTCTGGGACGGGCAGACCGACGAGGGGGAGCTCGGCTTCACCTACGACGACGCCGACCGGGTGCTCTACCAGTGGGTGGACCTCCACCGGCGGCCCGAGGACATCGTGGCCGGCGGCGTGCCCGAGCCCCTCTTCCGGGCCATCCGCGGCCGCGTGATGGGCTCCACTTTCAAGCGCCGCATGCCCGTGGTCCTCAAGGTCTCCTCGCGGACCGTCGGCATGGAGCACCGCCTCCCGCGGGACGCGGGGACGTAGAGGGGGAGGGCGGGGGGCGAGAGGAAGGGACGTTCCTAACTAAGTAACTAACTCCGGCACCCACCCTCGGCCATCCCGAAGGGGGTGAAGGAGTCAGTTACTTAGTTAGGAACGTCCCTGCCTTTTCTCCCTTCACCATGGGGACGAAACGGACCTTGAGCGCGTCCTCCTCGTCCACGCCGCCGTCGGCGCGCTTCTCCACGATCTTCAGGGTCTGGACCTCCCCCTCCGGCCCCACGGGGATGACGAGGCGCGCGCCGGGCTTCAGCTGGGCGATGAGCGCCGGGGGGATCGCGTCCGGCGCCGCGGCGACGAGGATCCCGTCGAAGGGGGCCTCCTCGGGCCAGCCCCCGTACCCGTCGCCGCAGCGCACCGTCACCGACTCGTATCCGAGGTCGAGGAGCCGCCCCCTCGCCTCCTCCGCGAGGGGGCGGAGGATCTCGATGGAGAAGACCCTGCAGCCGAGCTCGCCGAGGACCGCCGCCTGGTAGCCGGAGCCGGTGCCGACGTCGAGGACGCGGTCCCCGGCCTTCACGCGGAGCGCCTGCGTCATGAACCCCACGACGTCGGGCGCGGAGATCGTCTGCCCGTGGCCGATGGGCAGGGGCGTGTCCTCGTAGGCGCGGTCCCGGAGGAACTCCGGCACGAAGCGGTGGCGGGGCACCGTACCCATGGCCTCGAGGACGCGGGGATCCGTGACGCCGAGGGCGCGCAGCTGATCCTCCACCATGGCCTCCCTCGCCCGCCGCGTCCCCTCCCCCTCAGCCGGGAGGGGCAGGGACCGTCCCGGCCGCGGCGGCGGAACCGGGAACGCGGGCCGCGCGACGGGCGGCGCCGGCCGCGGCCCCGGGGGCGGGGGGTCGGCCCCGCAGGAGGGGGCGGCGAGGGCCAGCGCCACCATCGTGGGAAGCCCGCAACGCACGATTGGATTCTAGCATCGGGGGGAGGGGAGAGGCCGGGGTCCCTGAGGAACGGGCGGGCGCCCCAGGGGGGGGCGGGGCGGGGTGAGCGGCGCGG
>CAYJMF010000123.1:6751-12639 GCA_964370855.1 uncultured Planctomycetota bacterium
CCCCCGCGGGGGCGGGGGCGCGGCCGGGGGCCCTGCGCACGCGGCGCCCCCTCCGTTCGGGGACGCCTCTTCCTCAGGGACCGTTGGAGAGGCGGTGGATTCGGGACGCCCTCCGGCGCCGCGGGGCTTTCCCGGGATCGGGGCCATGGATCGTGGGGGACGGCGTTCACCGTTCGTGGCTTGAAGGCACCGGGAATCCGGAGAACCCGGGTCGGAGCATCGGGGGGAGGGGGGCAAGCGGGCGATATCCGGAGGCAGGGAGCGGCGACAAGGCAGCCGGTGGGAGTTCCGTGATGGGCAGGAGGAGCAAGGGCTCCTCCCCCATCGAGGAAGTGAAACCGTACGGATCTCCTGGCCCTGGACTCCCCCGGCCTCCTCCTCTCCTGCCGTTGACGTCCTACGCGCCCGTTTCGATCGGGTCCGGTCCAGTCCGTTGCGGACCGGCCCCGATCGAAACGGGCGCCACCGCGGGATAGTATCATACTATGATACTATCAGGAGGAGGAGCCCGAAGGAGCACTCCCCCCCTCCTGCTGCCGGACGAGGTTCCGCCTCGCCTCGTCGCACAGAGGGTCCGCCTCCCAGGCGCTCCTCCACGCCTCCACGCCGGCCGTGAAGTTCCCCCGGAGCCACCGCGCGTTCCCGAGGCTGTTCCACGCCTCGGCGCAGGCGGGATCGATCTGCACCGCCCGGGAGAGGTGCTTCTCCGCCTCCTCGGCCTCGCCCCGCCGCAGGAGGAAGAGCCCGAGGTTCGTGCGCACGGGGGCCGACCCGTCGTCCATGCGGACGGCGCGGCGCAGGGGCTCCTCGGCGGCGTCGAGGCGGCCCGCGGCCAGAAGCGCGCAGCCGAGGTCGGAGAGGATCCCCGCGTTCTCCGGGTCGAGGCCGCGGGCCTCCGTGAGCGCCGCCACGGCCTCCTCCCGCCGCCCCGCGCGATGGTGGCGCCGCCCCGCCGCCTGGAGCCCGCCGGCCTTCCTCGTCCGGAGCTCCCGCTCGGCCCGCTCCCGCTCCGCCTCCTCGCGGCGGCGCCGCTGGCGGTCGTACTCCACCAGCTCCACGAGGGCGGCCTTCGACTCCCCCACGCCGGACTCCACCTGGCCCGAGGCGCGGCGCACCTCGGCGATCTCGGCGGCGAGGACCCGCAGCGACTCCATCACGCCGGTCCCGACCCCCTCCGCCGCCTGGCGGGCCAGGACCTCGGCCCGCCGGGCGGAATCCGCCAGCGCCTGCTCCGTCGCCGCCGAGGCGCGGGCCTGATCGTCGCGGAGCGCCTCCACCTCCTGGAGGAGCCGGTGCACCGCCGCCAGGGCCTGGCGGGCGGGGTCGTCGCCGGGGACGGGAACGGTATCAGCCACGGGAGGTCTCCGCCCTCGCCCGCGGGAGGGACTCGAGGTCGTCGGTCAGGGCCAGCGCGCGGTCCACCTTGCGACGGTCCTCGTCGTAGACCCGGTCGAGGATCTCCCGTACGCGGCGGTGCTCCGGGGCGACGCGCCCCACCTGCTCGAGGCGCCGCGACGCCTTCATGGGCTCGCCGGCGCGGAGGTGGGCGAGGCCGAGGAAGAAGACGGCGTCCCGGCCCGTCCCCGGTTTCGCCTCGTCCACCCCCTTGACCGAGACCGCCGCCTCGAGCTCGTCGAGGGCGGCCCCGCCGTCCCCGAGGGCGAGGAAGGCGCGTCCCCGCAGGAGGTGCCACCGCGCCAGGGACTCCCCGCGGTCCGGCTGGGGGCCCACGGCGGTGAGCGCCCCGCGACGGTCCCCGGCGTCGAGGAGGACCTCCGCGAGCTCCAGCGCCGGGCCGCCGGCCCCGCCCTTCGCCGCCGCCGCCCGCAGCGCCGCCGTGCGGGCCGCCAGGCGGGCCGCCATGTTGGCCCGGATCCGCGGGAGGAGGCCCGTCTCCCGCGGGTGGCGGGCGACCGCGAGCCGGAGCGCCTCGAGGGCCCCGTCGAAGTCGCCGAGGGTCTCCCGCGCGTCGGCCAGCAGCAGCAGGGTCCGGTGCTCCAGGGGATCCCCGGGCCGCACCGCCGCCGCCAGCGCCGCCGCCTGGGCCTCCGCCTCCCTCCCCCGCCCGAGATCCCGGAGGAGCGCCGCCCGCTGGAACTGCGCCTGCGGGTGGCCCGGACCCTCCTCGAGAATCCCGTCGAGCCCCGCGAGGGCGTCGCCGCGCAGCCGCCCGTCGAGATCGGCCAGCGCGCGGAAGGCGGCCACGGCCTCGTCGAGCCGCCCCGCCTCGGCCAGGGCCCGTCCCTTCACGCGCGTGCCCGGCGCCGACCCCGGATCCCGGGTGAGCACGAGCTCCGCGAGGGCGAGGACGCGGCCGTGGAGGGAGGGGTCGATGGCGAAGGCCGCCTCCAGCGCCGCCGCGGCGTCGGGCAGGAGATCGAGGGGAAGGTGGATGTACTCGGCCTGGGCGAGGGGCACGCGCGCGGACCGGGGGAACCTCTCCCGCAGGCCCGCCAGGAACCGGCCGAGATCGCGGCGGCGCTCCGGGTGGTGGCGCAGCCCGTGGAGCGCGGCCTCCACGGCGCCGTCGGGATCCTTCGCCTCCACGGAGGCCGCCGCCAGCCCCTCGGCGGCCTCGCGGGAGGAGGGGTGGAGCTCGAGCACCGCGCGGTAGAGGCGGCGGGCCTCCTCGAACTCCCCGGGCCGCCTCCCGAGGAAGGCCGCCGCGGCCGCGCAGGCGCCGGAGGCGTCCCCCGCCAGGAGGCGCGCGCGGGAGAGGAGGCGCACGGCCTCCGTGGCGTCGTCGCCGGAGGGCCCGGAGAGCCGCTCCAGTTCCCGCGCCGCCGCCGCCGCCCTGTCCGGGGCGAGGTCGAGGAGCCGGGACCAGGACGCCACCGCCGCCGCCGTGCGCCCCGCGCGGGAGCGGGCCGCCGCCAGGACCTCTACGAAGGCCGGGTCCCCGGAGAGGTGCTCCGCCAGGGCCTCGATGACGTCGGCGACCTCCGCCGCCCGCCCCCCGTCGCCGGCGGCCTCGAGGGCGCGGCGGCCCTCGGAGGCGGCCCGCTCCGTGCGCTGGTGGAGGGGGACGAGCCGCAGGATCTCGAGGGAGGCGTCGAGGCAGCCCGGCGCGGCGTCGAGGATGAGATCGAGGCGCTGGAGGACGACCTCCGCCTCCCGGGGCGCGAGCCTGAGGACGCGGCGGCAGGCGGCGATCTCCGCCCCCCACTCCCCCCGGGCGTGGTGGACGTTGGCGAGCCCGTAGAGGGCCGGCGCGTACTCCGGCGAGAGGTCGAGGATGCGCTCGATGCGCCGCACCAGCTCCGGGTCGGCGCCCCCGGGGAGGCCGAGGATCCGCGAGCACTCCTCGAGGGCGTCGTCGATGCGCCGCTCCGCCACGAGGGCGTCCACGAGGTCGAGGCGCGCGCCGACGTGGGTCGGATAGGCCTCCACGAGCCGCCGCCAGGCCTCGAAGACCTCCCCCGTCCGCGGGAGGGCCCCCTTCAGGGCCTCCCGCGCCGAGGCGACGTCCCCGAGGGAGGCGTGGATGGCGGCGAGCTGGAAGCGGGCCTCCCGCTGGGCGCCGGGGTTTGCCGCGACGAGGTTGAGGAACCCCACGGCCTCCCCCCGGGTGGAGGGGTCGAGGGCCGTCATCGCCCGGACCTCCTCGAGGGCCAGGGGGAAGCGGGAGGAGAAGATGTGGCAGCGCGCGAGCAGCCGGTGCCCGTCCACGGTGGCGCCCGCCGCCTGGAGCGTGGCGGCGCGGCGGGTCACGTACTCCGTGTCCCGGGGCGGGGTGGGGATGTCGAGGAGCGCGGCGAGCCTGCGGAGGACGTGGGCCACGGGCCTCCCGAGGCGGAGCGCGATCTCCACGCCGCCGCGGTGGGCCCCGCGGCAGGCCGGCGCCTCCGCGAGGACGGCGTCCATGGCGGCCAGGACCTCCTCGCGGCGGCTCTCGTCGAGATCCGCCACGCGGCGCAGCGGCACGACGCAGCCCTCGTGGTCCCGCAGCATCCGCCGCACCCGGTGCTCCGCCAGGAGGACCCCGGCGTTCCCCGCGCCGCACCCCGTCCAGGCCGTGCGCAGGACGGCCAGCGCGTCCCCGCCCCTCGAGGGGTTGCGGACGGCCACCCTCTCGAGGAGGGAGAGGCCCTCCTCGAGGCGCCCCGCGTCGAGGACCCTCTCCGCCAGGAAGAGCTCCAGGGGGTCCGAGTCCCGCACCCACCCCGCCGCCTCCTCGAGGCAGGCGAGGACCTCCGGGGCCCGGGCCGGGCCGGCCTCGAGGGCGGACCGGAAGGACGCGAGGATCGCGCCGGGGTCCGCCGAGGCCGCCAGCCCCGCGCGGGCGGCGGCGAGGTGGACCTCGAAGGTCCCGGGGAAGCGCTCGAGGAGCGCGGCGGCGCGGGCGACGGCCCCCGCGGCCTCCCCCGGGAACCGGACCACGAGGTCGTGGAGCACCCGGCCCGCCCCGGCGGCGTCGCCGGTGTGGTCGAGGAGGTCGTGGAGGAGGAGCGCGTAGGCGGGCACGCAGGGATGGGCGGCGGCGGCGGCGCGCACGTGGGGGAGCGCCTCGGCGGCCCCCTCGCCGCCCCCGCCGAGGGACCAGCGGCGGAGCTCCGCCGCGGCGCCCGGGTGGTCGCCGAGGCCGCCGCGGGAGCGGGCCGAGAGGAGGGCGCCGTCCCGGGAGCGGAGGACCTCCCCGGGTAGGAGGGCGAGCACCGCCGCGGCGCGCCCCGGGTCCCGATCCACGAACTCCGCCACCGTGAGGAGGCAGGAGTGGTCGTCGCCGGCGAGGGCCGCCGCCCGGCCGTGGGCCTCGAGGGCGTCGAGGCCCGCCTCCTGCTTCATGACGCGGGTGGCGATGGGGAGCACCGCCTCCGCCGCCTCCGGGGTCGCGGTGACGGCGCGCAGGACGACGGTGGCCGCCTCGGGGCCGCGCCGCAGGCGCAGCAGCTCCTCGGCCAGGAGCATGGAGAGGCGGACGGGGACGCGGCCGGACTTCTCGAGCCCCGCCATGAGGGAGAGGGCGAACTCCGCGAGGGACGCGTCGCCGCGCAGGAGCTCCTCGATGAGCCCCACGCCGACGTCGGCGTCCTTGCGGCAGAGCGCCACCACGGCCTCCCGCGCCTCCTCCTGCCGGCCGAGGAGCACGCGCACCGTCACGAGGGCCCGCTGCAGCCCCGGGGCCTCGCGCCCGCCGCGGGAGAGCTCGGAGAGGAACCTGTCGGCGAAGGCGAGCGCCGGGCGGCCGCCGTGGGCCGTGGCCTCGAGGATGCGCTTCACGGCCTCGGCGGAATCCCCCTTCTCCCGGGCGAGCAGCGCGAGGCCGACCTGGGCCGCCGTCCGGTCCCCGCTCCCGTCGAGCATGGCGCGGCACTGGGCGCGCAGCGTCTCCGCGGCGGCCCCGCGGCCGGCGATGCGGTGGACGCGGGCGGCGGCCTCCTCGAACTCCCCCCGCCCGGCGCGGACCCGCCAGGAGTGGAGCCAGACCGCCTCCGGGGCCGGGGCCGAGGGCTCGAGCTCCTCCAGCAGGGCCAGGAGGGCGGGGGCGCGGCCGGGCTCCCGGTGGAGCGCGGCGAGCACGTCCTCGAGGGCGCGTTCGGGGAGGTGGAGTTCGCGGAGGATCCCCGCCCGGAGGAGGCGGAGGTCGGGGTCCTCGGGGGCCATGGCCACGGCCCTCTCGGCGGCGGCCAGGGCGCGGGCGTGGCGGCCGCGGGCGACGAGCTCCCGGGCCTCCGCCGTCCAGGCGAAGGCGTCCTTCCTGCGGAAGAGCCCGAGGATGCTGTCGAGGATGCCCACGGGGAGAGTATGCCGGGAGGAGGGGAGGATCTCCTCGCGTTCCGCGGTGCGGGGGGGGCGGTTCCGCGGCGCCTCCGGCGCCGCGGTGGCGCCCGTTTCGAGAGGGTCCGGTCCGGAACGGATCGGACCGGACCCGCTCGAAACGGGCGCGT
>CAYJMF010000124.1:0-12323 GCA_964370855.1 uncultured Planctomycetota bacterium
CCTCCCTCCCGGGCCATGATGGTCCGCCCCCACCCCCGCCGCCAATCTGGGTCGGGTTCAGTATGGCGGTCCCTGCCTTTCACCGCTCTTCCCTCCGGATCGCGGTTCCTTCGTGGTCCTTCCAGATGACCTTCACGGGCCCCGCCGGGAGGCCGGGGAGTTGGAGGCCGGCTCCCAGGGTCCCCCTGACGACGGGCACCGCGGCCCCCGCGGGGAGGAACTCCTCGAGCCTCACCTCCACCCGGGCCGCCTCGGGGGGCGCATCGTCGTCGACGCCCCCGGAGACCCGCAGGGTCCGCCCCTCCCCGACGTGAAGCCCGAGGGGGGATCGGTCCCCCTCCCGCCGCACCTCCGGGGGGCCCGCCGCCGTCGCCGTCCCGGGCCAGCCCGCGAAGACCACCCAGTCGCCCGCCGGGTTCCCGAGGTGGAAGGCGCCCCCCTCCCCGGTGAGGACGCAGCGGAGCCGGGAGGGAGGGAGCCCGCTCACGAGGGGAGCCGCCCCCACGGTGACGACCTCCCCGCCCTCCCCCTCGAGGATCCGGATGGCGGTGACGGGAATCCCGGGGAGGCCCTTCCCCCCCTCGCCGGCCACGGTCCCGCGGAGCCCCTCCCCGGAGGAGGCCCGCAGATCCAGGCGCAACCCCTCGCCGACGGCCACCCCGTCGAGGAACACCGGCGAGGGAGGAGCGAAGGCCCGGAGCACCACCGTCCACCCGCCCGCCGCCGGAGCCTCCAGCCGGAACCGCCCGAGGACGTCCGTCGTGGTCGAGAGCCCGGCCGAGCCACCGCCCTCGGAAGGCCACGCCGTCAGGACAACCCCGTCCGCCGGCCGCCCCCCGTCCCCGATCACCTCCCCCGCGAGCACCGCCCCGCCGCCCCCCTCGAGGAGGACGCGCACCCCCGTCGCCCCGGCCCCCGCGGGGACCACCACGGCGGCGCCTCCCCGCTTGACGACGACGGCGTGGTCCCCCTCGGGGAGCCCGCCCACGCGGAAGGAGCCGTCGGCCCCGCTGCGCACGAAGCGCGTCGCGCGCCGCCCACGATGCTCGAAGGCGACCCGCACCTCCGCCCCCCCGACCCCCTGTCCGGCCCCGTCCTCCACGCGGCCCGCCACCGGGAGCCCCCGCTCGAGACGCAGCTCCGCCCCCTCCACGCCCGCCGGCCCCACGGGCAGGAGGAGGGGGAGGTACTCCTCCTCCTCCCGCTCCCCACGGGAGTCCCCGGCGAGGAGGAAACCTGCCCCCGCCCCCCCCGCGATTGGGAAGGCGCCGTACCACCCCCTGCGCGTGCCCCGCGGCGGGATAGCCCCCCTCCCCTCCCAGCGCACGGGGTGGCCCCCGACGGGCCGCCCCTCCGTGTCCACCACCCGGCCGGCGCACCGCGCCGCCGGCGCCAGCGTCCAGGTGACGCTCCCTTCCCCGGCGGGCAGGTCCCACCCGGTGCCCGGCTCGTGGGGCCAGCCCGCAACGACCCGCGCCGCCTCGCCGGGGAGCCCGGGGAACGTGAAGGAGCCGTCGGCACCGGTGACGCCGAGGACCCGCCTCCGGGGGAGAAGCCCCCCCTGCACCTGGAGCGGGACCCCGGCCGCGGGGGAGCCGTCGGGCAGGAGCAGCCGCCCCGAGAGGCTCTTCCCCGGCTCCAGCCGCACCTCGACCTGCCCGGGATCCTCCCCGGCGACGAGGACCACCGCGACGGTCCGCGCGGCGAGCCCCTCCGCCGAGCCCGTCAGGAGCAGCACCGCCGTCCCCCCGGGGACGCCGTCGGGGCCGGGTCGCAGCCCCCGCAGCCGGAAGGTCCCGTCCCCGGCGACGGCGGCCCACTCCCGGGCCGAGACCGTGTCCGACTGGAGGAGTCGCGACCCGCCCTCGAAGCCCGCCGGGAGGGACTCCACCTTCCAGCGCAGGCGCGCCCCCTCCACGGGCCTCCCCTCCGGGCCCGTCACACGGCCCGCCACGGACCAGGGGCCCGTGGCGGGGGGTGCGCCGGGCATTGCGACGTCGTCAGACGCAGGAGCGGGAGCGGAGAGATCGAGCACCGCCCGTTTCCCGGACTTCACCACCGCCGTCCCCGGCCCCCCGGACTCGAGGAGGGCCATGGCCTCCGCGGGATTCCCGGTCCTGGCCACACGGACCAGGACCGGCCCCGGCGGAAGGCCGGGGAAGCGCCACCTTCCGTCGGCCCGCGTCCACGTCGTCGCGAGGACCGAGGGCATGGCGGGAAACGGCGGGGCGGCGCGCATCAGCCCCACGGCCTCGAGGGCCGCGCCCCCCCGCGGCCGCCCCCCGGCGTCCCGGAGCGTCCCCTCCAGGGTCCCCGAGGGGACGAGGGAGAGCCGGGCGCGCAGCCGTTCCGGCGTGAAGCCCGCCTGCGGCAGGGGAAACCGGAGCCCGGGCCGGAAGGCGCCCACATGGAGAAGGGGCGTGGCCGCCGGGGCCCAGGCCCCCCCCGCGAGGGGGGCGGCGACGACGGCGTCCCGGGTGCCGGAGAGGAGCGCGCCGTCGGGGATCCTCCCGCCGGGCCCCGAAAGGAGGACCTCCTCCCGCGAGGTCCCGCCGGCGGTGTCCACGCCCCCGGAGCGGAGGAGCACGGGGACCCCGGGGAGGGGGCGGCCCGTCCCCTCCTCGACGACGTCGAGGTCCACGGGGATGTCCGCCCCGACGGCCACCACGACGGGAACGCCGATGGCCGCCTCCACGACGACGGCCCCGCTCCACCCCCCGGCCCCCCGGCGCCGCGCCGCCAGGAGGAGCGTGGTCGCGGGGACCCCCTCCAGCCGGAAGGAGCCGTCGGGGCCGGCGACGGCGCGGGCGGCGAAGCGCTCGTCGCCGATGAAGGCGCGGCGGAAGAGCGGGAGGGCCTGCACCTCGGCCCCGGGGAGGGGCTCCCCCGTGGCCTCGTCGAGGACCCGGCCCTCGAGCGCCGCGGCGGGCAGCAGCACGAGATCCGGGGCGACGTCCCCGTCCTCCCCGACCCGCGCCTCGAGGACGGCGGCGGCGTGGCCCGGCGCCTCGACGAGGAAGGTCCACTCCCCGGGGGCGAGGCCCGGCAGGCGGGCCACGCCGTCGGGGCCGGCGGCGGCCCCGACCGCGGCGGTCCGCCTCCAGGAGCCCGGGTGGAAGGTCGGCCGCGGATCCGGGAACCGCATGGCCGGCGTCCGCAGTGCCGCGACCCGCGCCCCCCCGAGGGGCCGGGCGTCGGCGCCGAGGACGCGGACCCGGGCCTCGACGCCTGGGCCCGCGGGAATGGCGTCGAGGACCGCCGTCGTCCCTCCCCCCCGGAGGAAGGGGACGAGCACGTCGAAGGCCGGCGTCCCGGGGGGCTCCACCCGCACCGTCCGGGCGCCGCCCGCGGGCAGTCCCTCGAGGAGGAAGACGCCGGCCCCGTCGGCGCCGGCGGCGGCCCCGGCGCCGAGGACGCGGGCGCCGGGGAGGCCGGCCCCGTCGGGGCCGACGATGCGGCCGAGGAGGGAGGAGGTCCCGGCGGGAGGGAGGGGAGGGGAAGGAGGGAGAGGAGAAGGAGGGGAATGAGGAGAAGAGGAGGAGGAAGAGGAAGAGGAAGACGGAGGGGAAGAGGAAGGGGCCAGCGACGCCCCCGGATCCGTCGCCGCCACCGGCGCTCCGCCCCGTCCCGCCCCCTCTCCTCCGCTCCCGCCAAGGGCGACCCACGCCCCCCCGGCCCCCGCCAGCACCACCGCGACGAGGAGCGCGAGCCCCCGCACCGACCCGCCGGCCCAGGGGGGGATGCGGCCCCAGGGCGGGGGCGGGGGCAGGTAGGGCCCGCGCGGGAATCCGGAGAGGGGAGCCACGACGGCGGCGGCCCCCTCCTCCCAGCGGCGGCAGGACGGGCAGCCGTCGGCGTGGGCGCGGGCCTCCGCGGCCTCCCCCGGTTCGAGGGCGCCGTCGCGGAGGAGCTCCGCCAGGTCCCGGTACTGGTCGCAGGTGATCACGGCTGGCTCCTTGGGTCCAGGAGCGCCTCGAGGCGATCCCTTCCCCGGCGTAGAAGGCAGGAAACGGCATTGGTCGTGGTGCCCAGCGCGAGGGCGATGTCGGCGCAGGCGAGTCCCTCGCCGTACCGCATGAGGAGGGCGGTCCGTTCGCGGTCGGGGAGGAGGCCGACGGAGCGCCAGTAGGCCTCCGCCTGCTCCCGCTTCTCCAGTGTCTCGAGGGGGCCCGGGGTCCTCGAGTCGGCGACCCGGTCCATGGGCACCCCCGTGGACGTGGTGCGGGAGGCGGGGGTCCTCTTCTCGGAGCGGACGAGGTTGAGGGCGATGCGGAAGAGGTAGGGGAGGTCCCGGGGGACCCCGGGGCGGAGGGCGCGGATCAGGGTCTCCTGGGCGATGTCGTCGGCGAAGTGGCGGTCCCCGGAGAGGCGGAGGGCGAAGGCGTAGACCCGGTCCCTGTGGGCCGGGTCGAGAGGCTCCGGGGCGGGAGAGGGATCCGGCAGCGGGGCTCCTCCGTCCGAGCGGCATCTGTCCGATGAGGCATCGATCCGAACGGCTTTCCAACGGCTTTCCTGGCCCGAGGCTGACCGCGCCGGGGCCGCCGCGCGACCCCGACACAGGCGGGGATGCGCCCGCGGACCCCGGGCGCGGCGTTCGCCCCGTGGTGTGCAAGCACGACCTTCACGGGGAGAACGCTCGAGACCCGGGAATCTGTCGCGGAAATCCGGGATTTTCGCGGCAGGGGGGCTTCGCCCCCCTGCCTCCGTGAGTCTACTCCTCCTCCCCAGGCAGTCGGCGCGCACGAACAGCCGCGCCAGCGGCCGCGGGAGCCCTGGAATGGGTATACTGGCGTCGCTGGAATCGCCTGTTTCTTGCCATAACTACGACGGAACTGTACCATTCCCGATGAACCGGCAACCCATGCCCAGACCCACTCCCCGAGCGAGACTCAGTACTCTGGCACGCGCCGCCAGGGGGGGAATGGTGACCGTCGAGACCGCAGCGCGGCTTTTGCGCCTCTCACGACCCAGGGCCTCGCAGGTGTTGGCATCTCTGGCCCGTCGAGGTTGGCTCGCGCGCGTCCGCAAGGGCCTCTACCTCATCCACCCCCTGGAGGCCACGCCGGGAATGCCCGGGGTCGTGGAGGACCCGTGGGTGCTTGCAGCGCTCCTGTACGAACCCTGCTACATCGCCGGCTGGAGCGCCGCCGAGCACTGGGGCCTCACGGAGCAGATCTTCCGGTCCGTCTTCGTCGCGACCGCCTCGAGCCATCGGCGCAGCTCCGAGAGCATCATGGGTGTCGAGTTCCGCCTGGCCCGCATCGAGGCGAAGAGGGTCAAGAAGGCCGCGCCGGTCTGGCGGGGGCGCGAGAGGGTGCTCGTGTCGGGTCGCGAGGACACGCTGGCTGACGCGCTCGCCTCCCCGGACTGGGTCGGGGGAGTTCGGCTGCTCGGGGAGATGCTCC
Organism: uncultured Planctomycetota bacterium; assembly: GCA_964370855.1. GTDB lineage: Bacteria > Planctomycetota > JAJSAM01 > JAJSAM01 > JAKLKS01 > JAKLKS01. The sequence goes on from CAYJMF010000124.1 coordinate 5,406, forward strand.
TCCGGTACCGGGAGAGCAAGGAGTGGGACGGCGCCAGGCTCCTCCATGCGGTCCGGGTTCTTGGGAGAGGTGTCGCCTTCAAGCGGCTCGGGTTCCTTGCGGAGAGGCTGCTCCCGGGGGAGGGCGTCATCGTGGAGACCTGCCTTCGAAGCCGATCGAGCGGCGCCGTCCGGCTCGATCCGTCCGTCGCGGAACGCCGACGCCTCAACAAGAGATGGGGGCTCTGGGTGAACGCCACCGTGGAGGCGGCCTCCTCGTGATCGGCAGGCAGGACATCCTCGATCGGGTCCGGGAGTGGGGCCTGCGGGCGGGCGTGGGTGACGGTCCGGCGGGCGTTCGGGCGGGTGCTCAAGGCCGCGGGGCTCGCGGGGCGGAAGGGCCTGACCTTCCACTCGCTGCGGCACACCTCCGCGGTCCACTACCTCAAGGGGGGTGCGGCGGTGACGGACCTGCAGGGGTCCTCGGGCACACGGACCTCTCGACGACGTAGATCTACGCGCACATGGTGGATCGACGGACGCGGGAGAGCCTGGTGGCCCTCGACTACGGCGCCCCCGGGGCGTGCCCCGTTTGGCCACGGGACACGAGGGGGATCCGGCCGGCGGCGGATAGGATGGGGTCGTTGCGAGGACGCAGACCCTGGGTCCCCGTAGCTCAGTTGGATAGAGCGGCTGATTCCTAACTAGCAGGTCGCAGGATTAACTCCTGCCGGGGATACCACTCGCGCGTTGGGGTCGTCGGGACAACACGGTCTGCGTGTCGTTCGCAGCCTAGACCAGGCCTCTCGGGGGGGTAGACTAAGAACCGCGATGCCCACGGAACCCACTCTTCGATCCCGCCGCGACCTGGCGGCGTTCTTGGACGACGCCCTGTCGCATCGACTCGGAGCTGGCCACGCGCGGACGGCCGACTCCGCGTGGAGCGAGCTCAACGCACTGAAGATCTTCCTCCTTGAGTCTCACCTCCCGCCCGATCCGGACGCGCGCGCGAAGTCCTTGGCGGGGGCGGCATCCGGGCTTGGCTTCACGGTTGAGCAGTCTTCGGACGACCCTGACTTCCTCACGCTTCGTTTCGGCGACACCGGGACGATCTGGATCGACGCCTCGCTACCTCGGTTCTGGCGGGCCTACTGTCTGGGTACGGTCACCGAAGTGAAGCGCACGATCCATGCGATCGTGCGGTCGGTTGACGGCCTCGACCATGTATGGCTGGCGACGCCTTTCCTTGAGGAGATCCCGAACTGGTTGGATGCAAGGGTCACGGCATTCGCCATCCACTCCGACCGGCGCAGAGTCGCACTCAGGGAGCAAGCAGACGCTCTTCCGATCTCTCAGTTGACCGTGCGGCTCTGGGGGACAGGGCAGCAGGACAGACTCGCCGAGATTCGGAAGTCTGGCCTGTTCAAGGGAGCGACTGCCCTTCGGAGCATCAGAGTCCGGCGTGGCAAGCCGGGCCAAGGAGATGGGGAGTATCTCGCCACTGAGTTCTTCGCCAACGGGAGAGTGACCGCGTACGGGGACTCATTCGATAGGCTGAACGCTGCCCTGCTCAAGGTCATCGAGAAGTACAGGTTCGTGGTGTGCGGCTTTGAAGAGCAGTTCGGCTTCGGATGCGAGCGCACCCAGGAAGGAACTGAGCATGTGCGCGGCAGGCCCATTGAGTTCGCCCTGGATTGGAACGGTGTTGACCCCTCGAGTGTGATGCGGCGGGTGTTCTCGGGCACCGAACCGTTCGCCCTCTTTGGAGAACCCCAGCGCCTCTCTGCGTCCCGTTGGCAGGTTCATGCCGTCGACCTGCACATGCGCGAACGACTCACCTTTGACTTCTCTGAGAATGGGGCCCGGATCTGCCTGCCGACAGAGGTGTGCGGCAATACAGTGGTTCGCTTCATTGGGAACCTGCAGCGCTACCTCACGTCCGACACGCAGCTCCTGAACCTCGTGCAGTCGGCGTAGATGTGGACACACCTTCAGCTCGTCAACTTCTGCATCGGCCTCCAGATGGGGTTCCGCAAGCTCCCGACTCCGTTTCTCTCTCATGGATACGACCTGTCGTCAATCGGCCGGAAGTTCACTCTCGGCGACGGAACGACGCTCGTACCTGACCTTCTTCTCCACGCAGCCCGGCACGGAAAGTCGCTCTTGCTGGAAGCAAAGTCAGGGACCTCCGTCGACACGGAGCAACTGCGGAAGTACCGGAAGTGCAGGGCAGCGGACCTGCGGGATCGTGCATTCTGCCATGTCCCGTCTCCAGAGGAACACTCCGTGGACACGCTCTACGTGATAAACGATGCCCACATTGAGCCTGTCCGCTCCGCCTGCACTCGCGCCGGTCTAGACGCACCTTTCCTTTGCGTCTCATCGAAGTCGTTCCAGCTTGTTGGGGCAAGTCTCGTTGACTCCGCTCTTGACGAAGAGCTCCGTGAGGTCTGGCCCGTCGCGGAGGGCAACTTTCCAGATCGGTTCTTCCTTCCCATCGATGACCAGTCCAAACAAGGCGAGGCGATCGATGCTGTTCTCGCCGAGGTCGTTGCGATGTTGGACAAGGGCATCACCAGCTTCGGCCCAGGGGATGTTGTGAGACGCCTAGTGGGTAATGTCAACCCAGAAGCAATTCATCAAGTGCGGGGAATGAACCGCGTTGTCCGCGAGATTCTCTCCGGCGTGGCTGGGAACGAGTTCTCGGACTGGCTGGAGCCGCCCGGCCCTCAGGATCTGTTCAAGGTCAAACGCTCGATCTCGCGGCACGATAGGCCCGCTCGAACCCGGGAGATCAGGTCGGTCAGGGCAGCCATTCGGAAGGCAGTGGCTCGTGTCCGCGCGGAGGAGACGGATCTGCCGCTGTTCCCATCGTGAGGGCCAGCCGCATTGCTGCCGACGAGGGCACAGAGGAATCGCTCATGATCAACCCTGGACACCTCTTGCGGACCTGAGGTCCGCAACGGAAGCCGCCGCTCTATGGCGCCGCCGCAAGTCGCGCAGCGACGCGGGGATGTGCGGTGCCTTCGCGGGCCCCCGGAGTGACCCCAAGTTTAGGAAAGCGGTGGCGGCCAGTGGTGCGCAAGAGCTTGCGCGCGCGGGTCGCCCGTGGCGTCCGCGGAGTCCGGCGAGGCGCGGAACGTGGACACCTGTTGCGGACCTCTACGCATGCACCCCTTACGGGACGGCTCCTCCGCCACCTCTTGGCTTCGGCTGACGCTGGGCGCCTGGAAGCAGCTTCATCGTCACCGGGTCGCACCGCTCGAAGCCCTCATTGAACCATTCGGTCCCAGCAGGTAACCCGCTCAGGTCCGCCTCCGCACGCTGGGCTCCCCCCAGGTAGCGCCCACCTTGGTACAAGACCCCGAATTCACGGCCGTTGCCTCTTCGAGTCAATCCTGCAAGTTCCGGAGCGCCGCCTGAGTACGGGTCCGCCCCTGAATTCAGCTCCTCGCAGAACGCCCCGAAAACGGCGCGACTCGTGGGCTCCCCCATCTGGCGAGTCCAATGGAACTCTCTGTCTACGATGCCATCCGCACCAGAACCGAGAGCGGCCATCACCGCTGAGACGCGTGGGACCTTCTTGGAGACCACACGCCACTCCCTCTTCGCGGTCAGCGAGATCTGCGTGAGGCTGAACCGTGAACTCATCCCCTCATCACTCCTCAAAGCGTGAAGCACGGAGAACCCGCACCGGTGTAGCCACGACTTTCCAGCGTACGCGCTCTGAAGCCTGCCCAGGAGTTGGGCCGCTCGGGGCGGGCAGCCGTCGTCATCTGGTTCGTCTAGACCCTCGAAGGGCTGACCAAGAAACGCAGGGATCACGGCCTGTGGCAGGGCGACGTCTCCCGAAAAGCCAAGTAGTTCGGGAAGGACCGATGACGCGTACACCTTCCGGTGCCCGTCCTCGTGCCTTACGGTCGCCCCTGACTCGAACGTGAACCGACTGTCAGCCGCAAGGTAGATGGACGCCGGGCCACGGCTGTCGACACCCATCCAGGCAACCAGCGAGGTCACGGCCCGCCCAACCTTTGCCCATCGCGTCCGGCGGGCGGTCCTTGCTCCGTTGACGGTCTAGGCGCCATCATCTCCCGGTCGTCTCCTTCATTCGGCAACTCCCCGACCGTCGACCATTCTCTAGGGGCGGCGACGGGTCGAGGTGGCGGGCCCGGGGCAAAGGTTGCCCCGGCCGTAGGGGTCCGCGCCAAGTGCACACACCACAGGGCCCCGTTACCCGGCCGCCCCACCCCCCGGCACTACCACCGCCAGCTCGAGGACGGTCTGCGTGGCCTTCTCCTGCTTGTCGGGCGGGTACAGGGGGGCTTCGCCCCCCCCTTGTCCCCCCCTCTTTCTATTCCTCCTCCCCGCCCTCCGGGCCCGGGGGGGTGTCGATGTAGGTCTGGAGGATGATGGCGGCGGCCACGGCGTCGACCCGGTCCTTCCTCTTGCGGAAGCCTCCGGTGCCGAAGCGGCGGAGGTGGTGCTCGGCCTGGAGGGTGGAGCGGCGCTCGTCCACGAGGTGGACGTCGATGCCGAGGAACTCGGTGAGGGCCTTCGCGTAGCGCAGGACCTCGTCGTGGTGGGTGCCCGGGGTCCCGTCCATGTGGAGGGGGAGGCCCATGACGACGAGGTCCACCTCGTGCTCCCGCACCAGCTCCCGTATTCGCCCGAACTCCGCGGCGCGGGAGGGGGGGCGCTCGAGGGTCTCGATGCCCCGGGCGGTCATGCGCAGCCCGTCGGAGAGGGCGAGCCCGTGGCGCTTCGCGCCGTAGTCGATGCAGAGGATGCGGCCCATGGCCGGGGATCCTACCGGGTCCGGGCCTTCCCCGGCAGGACGGGGAACCCGAGGAGGCGGGCGTTGGCGGCGACGCGGTCGTCGAGGGTGAGGACGGCGAGGCCGGGGATGCGGGGGCGGAGGAACAGGGCCGTCCCGAGGTGGAGGGCGTCGGAGGACCGGATCGGTTCGCGGGGGAACCGCCGGTCGGCCTCGGCGAGGATCTCGCCGGCGACCTCGACGAGGTCCCATCGGGCGGCGGCCCCGGCGAGGAGGGAGCGGGCCCGGTCGGCCCGGGCGGCGTCGAGGAGGGAGCACCCCTCGGCCCTCCGGATCGCGCGGGCGCATTCGAAGAGGGTGAGGCGGGAGGCGATGACCGCCTCCGCGGAGGCGAGGGCCTTCCGCGCGGTTTCGCCGCGGCCCCCGTCGAGAAGCCAGGAGAGGACGGCGCTCGACTCCGCGTAGAGGATCACCGCTCCCCGCGCTCCTCGTCGAGGAGGCGCCGGACCGAGCCCGCGGGAAGGGAGATGCCGGAGCGCCCGTAGGGGGAGCCGCCGTCCGGGGCCCCCTCGCTCACGAGGCCCCGGTCCACGAGGTCCCGGAGGCCGAGGAGGGACGGAGGGAGCGCCCGCCCGCTACCCGGGGCCCGGAGCTCGGCCACGACACGCCCACGATCCGTCACGAGGACGACCTCGCCGGAGCGGACACGGCGGAGGTACTCGGAGAGCTTCGCCTTGAGGGCGCGGATGCCGACGGTGGTCATTCGTGGATTGTAACTACATGTGGTCACGAGGGGAAGGGGGGGAGGGAGGGTGTGGATTCGGGGGCACAGGGCGCGGGCGGTTCGCCCAGGAGCGCGACCTCGGGGGAGGCGGGAATCGCCTCGCCCCTCCTCTGTCCTTCGTCCCCCCCGATGTCGCACTCCCGGGCGTGTTGGGGAGGCAGGCCCACCGTGGAGGGGGTGGGGCGGGTCGGGGGTGGGGGGCGCGATCGGTCCCGTCTTGATGAGGGGAGAGCGGGGGATTCCCATGAAGACTGGATCGAGGGACTTCACTTCCTCGCCTTCCCTCCCCTCGGATAGAGCTCGGGCCCACCGGCATCGAGGATCACGCGGGCGGCCTCCCTGACGCCCGGGTTCGGGTGGCCGAGCGCGTCGAGCAGGGACTGCTCGTCGACCATCGGGGAGCGCCGGCGTTCCCCGGCGGGGGTCCCGCCGTCCCTGGTGGCGAATCCCTCGAGGAGCATCACATCGGCGGGAGAGGGCCTCCCGGTCGATTCGAGGAGACGGAACGGGGGGAGTTCATTGACCGAATCCCCGGAATCGCCGGCGAAAGCGCTTCCCCAGGAGCGTCCCGTGGAGGGTTCGAAGGCCACGACGCAGTACATGCCGTGGTGGAACCCCGCGACGAAACCGTCCGAAGTCCCGTGGATCTGCCAGTCCTCACCGGGGTCGCGCCTCTCCGGGCGAACCAGGAGCGCCGCCGGAGATTCCGGGTCGCGATGGATGGCGACCACCCTGTACGCCCGGAAGAGGGCATTGTCCGCGAGGACCTCGGCCAGTTCCACCTCCCTGCCCTGAAAAAGCCCGCTGTACAGGAGCGCGACCTCGACGCCACCTCCGGGGGCCCCTCGACAGACTTCGCTGCGGCTGAAGAGAAGAGCGAGTCCGCCGAGGACACCGGCGGCGAAGAAGAGGTTGACGGCGAGAATCCAGACAAGGCCCGTCACCCACCAGCGGAACCAACGCCGGCCGAACCACAGCAGCGCGAGGAAGCACCCGACGGCGACGATCCCGAGGACACTGGCCGCTTCCGGGGAGGTCTGGACGCAGACGCGGCCGAGACCGAGCCGGCCGGCACGCCCGAAGAGCGCAAGGAGGAGGAACAGCGCGGGAGCAAGGAAGAGGAACGTGTGGAGGGAACTCCACCGCGCCGTGGAGGAGGGGGTCGCAGCCGTGCCTTCGTCCGGACTCGGCTCCATGGGGCCATCCTAGCAATGGGTTTCGCCGGGGTTCGGATCCGTTCTCTCCGCTCCCTCCCTCCCATTGAAAATCGACAACCGTACGGATCTCCTGCCGTTGACGTCCAACGCGCCCGTTTCGTCCCGGTCCGGTCCGATCCGTTGCGGGCCGGGCCCGGGCGGAACGGGCGCCACCCCGGGGCCCCC
>CAYJMF010000125.1:0-12289 GCA_964370855.1 uncultured Planctomycetota bacterium
CGGAAAATTCCCCGTTTTTTCACTCCACCTTGTGCCAGGCACCGTTCGCGACTACTGCCACCGCTCGCGCTCTTCGCGCTCCTTGTCGATGTCGATCTCGTGCTTCTCGCCGAGGGCGCGGTCGAAGGCGTCGCGGGCGGCGGCCTTCTCCTCGGCCTCGCGGCGGAGGGCCTTCTCGAAGCCCTCCGCGTCGGGGCCGCGGACCCCCTCGGCGAAGGGATCCCCCTCGATGGCCAGGGGGACGAGGACGAGCTTCCCCCTCTCGAGGCGTGCCTCGACCTTGCGGCCGGGGGACACCCCCCACCGCTCGAGGAGTTCCGCGGGGAGCCGCACCGATCCGTCGTCGCCGATGGGGAGCTTCATGGCGTCACCTCCGGGGAGGGATTGTAGCGCGCTCGAGGTTACCCCGGCTCCCCGTCCCGCTCTTGGGCGGTGACCGCGGCGGTGCTAGTCTCCCCCCTCTTCGGCCGTGCCGGCACGGCCCCCATCCTCGAGGAGGTCCCCTTGTCGAACACCGCAGAGCCCCGCCACGTGGTCGCCGTCATCGGAGGCGCCGTCTCCGGCGCCGAGGCCACGGACACCCTCGTGTCCAAGGGGATCCACGTCGTCGTCTTCGAGCAGAACCCCCGCCCCTACGGGAAGATCCAGGACGGCCTCCCGAAGTGGCACGACAAGCAGCGCCGGCAGGAGTACGTGAAGATCGACGCCAAGCTCGACCGCCCCGAGGTCGCCTACGTCCCCTCCACGGTGCTCGGCAGGGACGTGTCCTTCGAGGACCTCGTCACCAACTGGGGCTTCTCCGCGGTGCTCCTGGCCAACGGCTCCTGGAGGGATCGTTCCTCGGGCATCGACGGCGCCGAGACCATGCTCGGCAAGGGCTTCCTCTTCCAGAACCCCTTCATCTACTGGTTCAACCACAAGGAGGAGAAGGGCTACGACGGCCCCCGGTACGAGGCCGTGGACGGCGCGCTGGTGCTCGGCGGCGGCCTCGCCTCCATCGACGTCTGCAAGGTGCTGATGGTCGAGACCGTGGCCGCGAAGCTCCGCGCCCGCGGCATCCCCTGCGACGCCGTGGAGATGGAGCACACCGGCCTCGCCGCCTTCCTCGCGGAGAAGAACGTGAAGTTCGAGGAGCTGGGACTGAAGGGCTGCACGCTCCTCTACCGGCGCACCATCGGCGAGATGCCCGTGGCCGCGGCCCGCGACAACTCCCCCGCGGAGCAGGAGCGCGCCGCCTCCGTCCGCCGCAAGCTCCTCGACCTCGCCTGCGCGAAGTTCCTCTTCAAGGTCCGCGAGCACACCGTCGGGAAGAGGCTCGTCGTGGAGGGCGGCCGCGTGACCGGCCTCGAGGTCGCCCGCACCGAGTACCAGGGCCGCAAGCTCGTCGAGGCCGCCGGCTCCACGGAGGTCCTCCCCACCCGGCTCGTGGTCTCCTCCATCGGCTCCATCCCCGAGCCCATCCCCGGCATCCCCATGGACGGGGAGTTCTACAAGTACGACGACTGGAACGTCGGCAAGATGACGGGCTACGACGGGGTCTACGCCCTCGGCAACGTCGTCACGGGCAAGGGCAACATCGCCGTCAGCCGCAAGCACGGGAAGCACATCGCCGAACACGTCATGGCCTCCTACCTCGGCGTCGCCGGCGAGGGGCAGCAGGTGGACGCCCTGGCCGCCGCCTCGGAGCGCATCTCCGACGCGCGCCGGGAGCAGGCCTCCGCCGTGGCGGCGGAGATCGGGCGCAAGCCCCCCGTCTCCCCGGAGGCCCTCGCCCGCATCCGGAAGAACGTGGCGGCCCGCCACGGGGCCCTCGGCTACACGGGGTACAGGGCCTGGATCGCGAAGAACTCCCCCCCGGACATGCTCTAGCGGGGGCGGGAGGAACGGGGACCGGATGCCGTCCGACCTCGCCGTCCGGAGGCTCCCCGGCCTCGTCCCCTACGGGGAGGCCCTCGCCCTGCAACGGGCGGCCCACGCCGCCCGCCGCGCGGGGACGGGCCCCGACACCGTGTTCCTCCTCGAGCACGCGCCGGTGATCACGCTCGGGCCGAGGACCGGCGAGGGGGATCTCCTCGCCGACGGGGAGGCGCTCCGCCGGGCCGGCGTCGAGGTGGTCCGCACCGACCGCGGGGGCGGCATCACCTTTCACGGCCCGGGGCAGCTCGTCGCGTACCCTGTCCTCGACCTGAGGGCCTGGGGGCTGCGCCCCCGGGATCACCTCCGGTTCCTCGAGGGACTCGTCGTCGGCGTCCTCTCGGACCTCGGCGTCGCGGCGTCCACCGTCGAGGGGCGCACCGGCGTCTGGGCCGGGGACGGGAAGATCTGCGCCATGGGCGTGCGGGTCGCGGGGGGGGTCTCCCTCCACGGCCTCGCGCTCAACGTGGCGACGGACCTCGGGGGCTTCGGGGCCATCGTGCCCTGCGGCATCCGGGACGCGGGCGTGACGTCCCTGGAGCGGATCCTCGGGTCCGCACCGGCGATGGAAGGGATGATGGACCGGTTCGAGGCCGCCTTCCGCCGCGAGGCGGGGGCGCGGACCGGGGCCGGGGCGGAGGCGACGGAGGGAGCGCGATGACGACGCCGATGACGGAACCCCGACGGAGGCTCCCCCCCTGGCTCAAGGTCCCCCTCGGGGGCGGGGCGGAGTTCGCCCACCTGAAGGGCCTCGTGCGGGATCTCAAGCTCCACACCGTCTGCGAGAGCGCCCGCTGCCCGAACCTCGGCGAGTGCTGGTCCGCCGGCACCGGCACCTTCATGATCCTCGGAAACATCTGCACCCGGGGCTGCCGCTACTGCGCCGTCCCCAAGGGGCGGCCCGAACCCCTCGACCTCGACGAGCCGCGCCGCGTCGCCGACGCCGTGAAGGCGATGCGGCTTCGCCACATCGTGGTGACCAGCGTGGACCGGGACGACGTCCCCGACGGCGGGGCGTCGGTCTTCGCCGAGCTCGTGCGGCTCGTGCACGCCGAGTGCCCGGGCACCCGGGTCGAGCTCCTCATCCCCGACTTCCGCTTCTGCAAGGTGGACGCGCTGAAAATCGTGATGGACGCCGGCCCCGACTTCCTCAACCACAACATCGAGACCGTCCCGCGGCTCTTCCCCTCGGCGCGCAAAGGCGGGGACTACGAGGTCTCCCTGCGCCTGCTGAAGGACGTGCGCACCCGCTGGCCCGGGGTGCCGAGCAAGAGCGGGATGATGCTCGGCCTCGGCGAGGAGGACCACGAGATCGAGCGCGTCCTCGGGGACCTCCGGCGCGTCGGGGTGCGCATCCTGACCCTCGGCCAGTACCTCAAGCCCGACGCGCGCTCCCTGGAGGTGGCGAAGTTCTACACCCCGGAGGAGTTCGCCGCCTGGGGGGAGAGGGCCCGCTCCATGGGCTTCGACCACGTGGAGTCCGCGCCCCTCGTCCGCTCCTCGTACCACGCGGAGCGCCAGGCCGCCGACGTTTAGGCGCCGTCAGGGAACAAATGGGTTGCACCGAGGCCGAGCGAGGATGGCCCAGGGCAAGGCGCGAGGAGGAGCCATGTCCTCCAGACATGGCGACGACGAGCAACGCGGCCATGGGCCACCGCAGCCGGCCGAATGCTCCCAGTTGTTCCCTGCCGGCGCCTTAGGGGCGGCGCTACTTCAACGTCGCGGTGTACTTCCCCCCTCCGTCCATGCCGTTGACGGCGGCGACGAGGGTCTTCCCCTCGACGCCCTTCGCCTTCACGGTGGCGATCTTCGTCTCGAAATCCACGGAGACGGACGCCACGCCGGGGACGCCTTCCAGAGTCTTCCGCACCGCACGGGCGCAGGAATCCTCTCAGGTCATCCCGGCGACGGACAGGGTGAGGGTCGCCTCGGCGGCGGCGGGTGCGGCCCCGGAAGCGGAGGGCGCCGGCGCGGGCGCCGGCGCGGGCGCCGGGGCGGGCTTCGTCTCGGCCATGCAGGCCGCCAGGGCCCCGGCGGCGGCGGCCGCAAGGGCGAGTCGGGCGATGCGGTTCATCGGTTCCTCCCTCGTTCGACGGGAACGTCTCCCGCCGGCTCAGCGCTCCATGGCCCTCTTCTCTTCGGCCTCGATGCGCTTCTGGATGGCGTCCTGGATCCGGGCCCCGATGCTCTCCTTGCCGCCCTTGGATTCCCACCAGTCGATCCAGAGGGGAGCGTCGGAGGCCATCTTCTCGCCCGTGGCGCCCCGCAGGGCGTCGTAGACGACGTTCTTCGACTCGGCGCCATCGGGCAGGATGTTGAGCAGGTCGATGAGGGCGGGGACCTCCTCCACGGTGGCCACCCGCACGAGGGAGCGGACCGCGGCGGCCTTCACCCGGTCGTCACGGTCCCGCCAGGCCGTCTCGAGGAGGGCGCGGCGGACGAGGGGCCGGTTGAAGCCCACCAGCGCCTCCGCGGCCGCGGCGCGGAGCCCCATCACGGGATCCGTCCGCATGAGGTCCATCATCCCGTCGAGCCCCGCCTCCACCCTCTTCGCTGCCAGCGTCCCGAGGCACATGTTCCGCACCGCGGAGTCCGGGCTGCGGAGCCCCTTGATGAGGGCCGGCAGGGCGCCCTCCCCGTAGGCCTCCAGGGCCGCCGCCGCCGCCCCGGCACGGGCCGGATCCGGGCTGCCGAGGTCCTTCACGAGCTTCATGGAGTCGCGGGCCGCGTCCCCGGAGATGGTCAGCCCCCCCTCCTCCGGGAATTCCCCGAAGACTTCGTCCACGTCCTTGGTGGCGACGGTGACGGCCTTCCCCGGGACGATCCAGATGCGGTCGTCCCCCTTCCTGAGGAGGAAGCCCTCGACCGTGGAGCCGTCCTTCAGGAGGACCGTGGCGGGGCGGGGCTCTTCGCCGGGGGCGTCGGCCGCGGGGGCGGGAGCGGCGGCCGCGGCCTTCGCCGCCTCGGGGACCGGCTCCTTCCGGATGGAGGACACCATGGTCCCGGGGAGGCTGATGGGGGAATCCCCGATGCGGAGGACCACCTCCCCCTCGGACTTCGAGACCAGGGTCCCCGAGAACTTCTTCCCGCTCGACAGGGTGATGATCACCCGGTCGCCGGCCTCCTGGCCCCGGGCGTCGGACGGGCTTCCGGCCAGGAGGGCCGTTCCGGCGACGGCGAGGGCGAATCCGTTCCAGGCTTTCATGCCGCGTCCTCCTCGAATCCCGCGACCCCGTCCCGTTCCGGGCGGGGTTCGCGGTGGACCCGTCGGTCGTCTACCGGATGTATCGGCAGTTATCCCCCGGCGTCAGAGTTCCGATGGCAGTTTCTGGTACCCCACGGGGACGAACCGGGCCAGGGCGTTGGCCGCGCTGGTCACGGCCCCGTTGCTGAAGTGCAGGTCGATGGTACCCGTCGTGGAGAGGTTGTCCACGGAGGCGGTCTCGCCGGAGATCACGGCCCCCGTCACCAGTTTCGTGGCGCCGCCGCCGACGAACCGGACCGCCCCGGTCACGACGATGATGCCCGTGAAGTTCGTCGTGCCGCCGATCTCCAGGTCCCCGTCCACCACCCAGATGCCGGCCCCCGACGTGTTCCCGGAGAACTTGACCGTGTTCCCCGGCCCCCCGGCGTCGTGGTAGGTGATCTCCCAGGTGGCGGGGCTCGCGGGGGTCGGGCCCGGGGGGGTCCCGAAGGGGCCGGGGAGGTTGACCCCGGATCCGACGACGTGGTGGGCCGGCTCGACGTTGTCCGCGGCGAACTGGATGATGGAGTCGAAGTCCATGGTGTTCGGGTTGGAGTTCTGGTAGGTCGGAGTGGTGCCCGTGATCTGGGTCCCGGACTTGGCGGCGATGGCCGCCGTGTCCGCCGCGTTGAAGACCCCCGTGGACGCGATGGCCGGGAGTTTCGGGGCGCCCGGGATGACCGCATGGGAGTACATGTCGTGGTCGAGCCCGGACACCGTGTAGGACTTGCTGCTCCCCATGTCCACGTTGGGGGTGGCGTCGTCGATGAACACGGCGGCCTGGATGTTGAACTGGTTCGTCACCTTCTGGAAGGTCCCCATGACGCGGACCTTGTAGACGTTGGACGGGTCCACCTCGCCGCGGTAGCCGGTGCTGACGATGGTCACGAAGTTCGCCTCGTCGGGGTCGCCGGCGTCCCACACCCCGTTCCCGTCGTTGTCGATGCCGTCGGTGTCCCCCCGGGCGAACTCCAGGACGAACTGCCCCATCAGGGAGCGGGACTTGTCGCCGGAGTCGAAGTCAGCGGCGTAGACGTTGTCGAAGGGGTTGTCGGAGTCGTCGATGGTCAGCCCCGCCGCGGGCCACAGGGGGTTGCTCCGGTTGGCCGGGAGGTTCGCCTCGGCGAGCCCCCGGGACAGCCCCGCCTCGGCGACGTGAAGGGCGGCCTCCATGCCGATGCGGTGCTCCGTGAGCCGCTGGCGGCCCATGGAGACGGCGCTGAGGGCGAAGCCGATGCCCGCGGCCACCACCACGGAGACGACCATGATGAAGAGGGCCGCGCCGGACTCCTCCCGGCGGGCGCGGTCTGCGTTCACGTGCATGGCATCCATCCTTTCGCGGTGAGGATCAGTTGTAGAGGTTGACGAAGGCCGTGCCGCGGAAGCCGCGGACGCGGGGGGTCCCGTCGGGGTTGCGGATCTGGGCGTCCACCTTGAGGACGCCCACCATCACCATGACCCGGTTCCCCGAGCGGGTGACGGCGATCCCCCCGGAGACCGTCATGGGCTGGTCCCACTTCCCGGCGACGAACTCGCTGGCCTCGAACTTCACCATGTCGAAGATGCCGAGGGAGCCGGCCAGCTTGCCCGTGTCCGTGAAGTCCTTCACGAGGAGGGGCACGGGGGCGGCGGCGAGGCTCGGCGGGGGAGCGGGGAGGAAGGAGTCCAGGTCGGGAGGGAACTCCCGGATACGCAGCTCCCGCTCGTCCCAGATATTGTCCGAATCGTCGTCCTTCTGGTTGGCGACGTCGTACTCGCCGTCGGGGAGGGCGTGGACCCAGATGGTCTTGCGGAGCACGGGGCCCCCGGCGAAGCCCACCACCTCGCGGAACTGGAAGCTGTCGTAGACGAAGAGCGCGGGGTCGGAGGTGGGGTTGTCCGGCACCTGGACCCCGTTGGCGTCCTTGAGATCGTCGATGTTGGCGTTGCGCATCCTCTCGGCCACCTGGCCCGCGAGGAACTCCGCGAGCTGGTCGCCGCTGGAGGAGACGGAGGCGGCGCTGAGGAGTTTCTGCCCGGACCCGAGGATGGAGGCCGTGGCGCCGATGATCATGAAGAGGATCACCGCGGCGATCATCACCTCGAGGATGGAGAAGCCGCCGTCGGGAGCGGCGGCGCGGCAATCGGGCCGGATGTCTGTCTGGCTCATGGCGCTCACTTCCCCACGAAGGTGGACAGCTTCAGTTCCGAGGGGCCGCTGGCCCCCTTCCACTGGACGCGGGCCGTCACCCAGTACCCCGTCCCCTCCCCCACCCCGTTGAGCCCGGTGTCGGGGGCGCGGAAGATGACGCGGCCGATGACGGTCCTCATGTACTTCTGCGGGGTGAGGGCGGCGGCCGGGAACTCCTCCTGGTTGGGGTCCGTGAGGATCTCGTCCATCCCCTCCCAGGGGACCAGTCCGGCGAGGAGGGGGTCCTCGAGGTTGGCCGTGAACAGGGCTCCGGCGTAGGCCGCGGTCCCGACCTGGTGGAACCACCGCTCGAAGTACATCGGGCCCGCGGTCATCTCCTTGAAGCGGAAGCCCGCGGCATTGATGGAGTCCCCCGTGGGGACCAGGAACCCGCCGACGCCGTCCGCGGGCACCTCCAGGAGTTCCGTGTAGCCGAGGGAGCGGACCCGCTCGATCTGGGAGGTGGCCCAGGTGAGGGCGGTCTTCTTCTCCGCGGCCACCCGATCCACCCGGTAGGAGGTCACCATCGCGAAGGCGAGCCCCATCAGGCCGACGACCAGGATGGCGATGCCCACCACGATCTCGACCAGGGTGAAGCCGCCCTCCCGGGAGGGAGCCGGCCGTGCGCGGGAACGCCCGTCCATCGTCTTCATGAGGATCTGAACCTCCTTCGCCACCCCCCAAGAGTACGACACGGGGGATGAGGAGGTCCAGAGAGGGACGTGAAGATTCCTTCATCCCGCCGTCCCATCCCCGTTCCCGGACCGGCCTTAGGACGAAGCGGACGTCCCGGGCACGGAGAGCCGGAAGAGGGCCCCGGGCTCCCCGGGATTGAGCAGGTCCACTTCGCCGCCGCAGGATCGGGCCAGGCGCCTCGCCAGGGCGAGGCCGAGGCCGAAGCCGGCCCCCGAGGAGCGCCCCGCCCGGCCCCGGAAGAGGCGGTCGAAGATCCGCTCCCCCTCCTCGGCGGACACCCCGGGCCCGGTGTCCCGGACGAGGACCGCCACCCGCCCCCCCGACTCCTCCACGGTCATGGCCGCGCTCCCCCCCCGTGGCGTGTAGCGGAAGGCGTTGTCCACGAGCACCGAGGCCGCGGTCTCGAGGACCTCCCGGGGGACGGCGGCGGCGAGGGGCCCCGCCGGCGGGGTCCAGCGGAAGGCGACCCCGCGGGCCTCCCCGAGGGTGGCGAAGTCCGGGGCGAGGGCCCCGAGGACCGCCCCCACGTCGAGGGGCGGGGGCGGCGGGGCCTCCCCGGAGGGCAGCGCCCGGGCCATCTCCAGCAGTGCCTGGACGAGCCGGTCGATGCGGTCCACGTCGGCGAGCACCGACCGGAGGGCCTCCTCCCGCTCCCCCGCGTCCCCCGAGGCGAGGGCCTCCTCCACGCGGATGCGGAGCACCGAGAGGGGCCCGCGCATCTCGTGGGCCGCCTCCCCGGCGAAGCGGCGTTCCTCCTCGAGAGAGCGGCCGACCCGGGCGAGGAGCCCGTCGAGGAGCCGGGCGAGGTCCCCGAACTCGTCCTTTGCCGCGCCCGCGGAGAGGCCGCCGGCGGGGCGCTCCGCGTCCACGGCGCGGGCCGCCTCCGTCATCCCCCGGAGGGGATCGAGGACCGCCGCCGCGCCGGACCAGGCACCGGCCGCCACGAGGATCACCCCCGCGAGGGCGGCCCCGGCGAGTAGGAGTCGGACCTCCCGGCGGGACTGCAGGACCTCCTCCAGGGAGACACCGGCGGCGAGGACGAGGGAGGGGCCGCCGGCCCCCTCCGCCACGGGCACCACGAGCACGCGCCACGCCCCGTCCACGGCATCGGGAACGGTGACGGGACCGGCGGGCCCCTTCACCGCGGGCTTGAGGGCGTCGGCGCCCGGGGGCGGGGCGCGGCCGGCGGTGGCGAGGACGCCTCCCGGCCCCGGCCCCCCGCGGCGCAGCAGGGCCCACTCCCTCTCCCCCGCCCGGGTCCAGGCCTCGCCCCGGCGGCGGAAGGCCTCCAGGCCCCCCTCCTCCGCCAGCGTCCGCAGGCCCTCGACCCGGGAGCGGAGGAGTTCGTCCCGCGCCCGCTCCATGGGGCCCACGAGGACCGTCTCCACGACCCCCGCCACGAGGAGGAGGGCGGCGGCCGCGGGCAGGGCGGCCCGCAGGGCGAGGCGCGTCCGAAGACGGCGCCCGGTGCTCACTCCTCCTCCCCCGCCGGCGCCCCCTCCGCCTCCAGGACGTACCCCACCCGGGGCACGGAGCGGAACCGGAGGCCGCCCCCCTCGAGCTTCCGCCGCAGGGCCGAGACGTGGACGTCCACCACGTTGCTGTACCCGTCGAAGGTCCACTGCCACACGGAGTTCACGACCTGGGTCCGGGTGAGCACGGCGCCCGGGGAGCGGAGGAAGAGGGCGAGGACGGAGAACTCCTTCGGCGTGAGTTCCACGGGGCGGCCGGCGGAGGTCACGCGGCGGGCGGCCTCGTCGCACTCCACGGCGCCGAGGCGGAGGATCGGGTCGGAGCGGCCCCCCGCCCCCCTCCGGTGGAGGGCGCGGACGCGGGAGAGGTACTCGTCGAGGGAGAAGGGCTTGGCGAGGAAGTCGTCGGCGCCGCGGTCGAGGCCCGCGACCTTCTCGGGTATCGAGGCGCGGCTGGAGAGGACGAGCACGGGGAGGGAGCGGCCGCTGCCCCGCACCTCGGCGAGGAAGTCGAGGCCGGAGCCGTCGGGGAGGACGAGATCGAGGGAGAGGAGGTCGTAGGTCCGCTCCGCAAGGAGCCGCCTCCCCTCGGCGAGGGTCCCGGCGCGGTCCGCGGCGTGGCCCGATTCCACGAGGGCCTTCTCGAGGAAGCCGCCGAGGCCCGGGTCGTCCTCGACGAGGAGGACCCTCACGGGGCCACCGCCCGCGGCGGCCCGGCGTCCGCCCGCTCCTCGAGGGGAAGGCCGAGGTAGCCGGCCACGGCCTCGCCGCGGGAGCGCACCCGCGCCGCGTCCCCGCCCCGCCGCTCCGCCCACCCCACGTGGAGGGGGAGCCACTCCCCCCCGTCGATCTCGAGGCCCGCGGCGGGGGCGGTGCGGCTCCCGTCGGGGACGGGCTCCAGGGTCACGGCGCGGATCGCCGCCACGGGGAGGTCGAGGGGATCGTGCTCGGGCCGGCGGATGCGCACCCGGCCTCCGGCGCGGTCGAGGACCACCTCGGGCCGGCGGAGGAGGGAGAGGAGGAGCGCCACCACGAGGAAGGACGCCAGGGCGGCGGCGCAGAGGAACAGGGTGCGCAGGAGGCCGTCGGTGAAGGCGACGCCGACGCAGAGCGAGAGATCCACGGCGCCGATCGCGCCGAGGGGGAGCAGGGTGTCCCCGAGGGGCTCGCGGAAGACGAGGCGCCCCCCCTCCTCCACGGGATCCGGGAGGACGAAGGTGCCGCGGAGGAGGGGCGTGCCCCTCGGGGGGAAGCGCATGGCGGGATCCTACCGCGGGAGGGACCTTCCCCGGTTCGTCACTTGCTTGGGGATGGCTCCCCCCCCGGGTTATCCACGGGCGGCGGAACGACCGAGGAGCGTCCCCTGGCCATCGAACCGGGCACCGAGCTGACCGTCGGCCTCTTCCCCCTGCCGGGGACCGTCCTGTTCCCCGGGGTCCCCCTCCCCCTCCACGTGTTCGAGCCGCGCTACCGGGCGCTGGCGCGGGACGCCCTGGCCGGCGACCGCCGCATCGGCATCGTGCTGCTGTCGCCGGGCTGGGAGGCGGACTACGAGGGGCGGCCCGCGGTGCACGCCGTGGGCGGGCTCGGGGTCGTCTCCCGATCCCACGCGCACCCCGACGGGCGCTTCGACCTGCTCCTCGTCGGAGCGGGGCGGTTCCGGATCCTCGGGGAGGAGCCCGGCGGGGAGTACCGGCGGGCGCGGGTGCGGATCCTCCCGGAGACGGCGCCGTCCCCCGACGACCCCGAGGCGGCGGCCCTCGGCGGCTCCCTGGTGGAGGCGGCCGAGTCCCTGCGGCCAGGCGGCATCCGGGCCTCCGGGGCCGAAGGGCCCGACCTCGGCCCCCTCACGGGCGTGGCGGCGGCGGTCTGCGGGCTCTCCGCCGAGGAGCGGCAGGCGCTGCTCGAGGTGGACGACGTCGAGGAGCGGGCGCGGAGGCTCCTTGCCATGGCGGGGCCGAGGGCGGCGCGGGCGCGGGCCCTCGACCGGATCCTCGAGCGGCGGCCCGACGCCGGGGCGAACTGACCTACTTCCCGCCGAGCTTCACCTTCACGCGGCGGCCGAGGGTGCGCGGCAGGAGGAACAGGACGGCGCCGCCCACGATCATGCCCGCCAGCTTGAAGTCCTTCCCGTGGGCCGCCATGCCGTCGTTGCTGAGCATCCCCGCGGCCAGCAGGCAGGCGGTCCAGCCCACGGCGGTGCAGCGGTTCCAGCGGGAGCCCTTCCTCCCGGGGCTGAACTCCTCGGCCTTCCTGAAGAGGGAGAAGGCGCCGAGCACCGAGGCGGCCACCGCGAGCCCGAAGGCGAGGAGGCGCGCGTCGGCCACCCCCGTGGCGGCCAGCATGACGGCGGCGAGGACCGCCGCCGGCCCCCAGAAGGAGCGGAACATGCCGAGGATCATCGTGACCCCGCCGAGGAACTTGAGCACCAGCAGGATCACCACGAAGAAGGCGGCCACCTCCTTCATGCCGCCGAAGAAGACCCATCCCGCCACGGAGACACCCGCGGCGATGGCCGTCATCCGGACGAACTTCCCCCTCCCCTGCACCGCGAAGGCGGCGCCGGCCACCACGAGGAAGACCCCGAACACCAGCAGGGCCACGAGGACGTCCGCCGGCACGTCCCACCCGAGGTTCGGCTCCATGAAGGCGAGGACCATCTCCTTCGCCGTCGTCCACAGCCTGTTCGCCACCACGTTGTCGACCAGTCCCATCCTTGGGAGAGTAGCCGCCGCCATACCGAACCCGACCCAGATTGGCGGCGAAACGAGGGGTTCCCGCCCGGGCGGTTGC
>CAYJMF010000126.1:0-12189 GCA_964370855.1 uncultured Planctomycetota bacterium
GTGGAGGCGTCCCTGAACGACGGGACGCCTCCACTTCCGGGACCGATGGAGAGGAGGAGAGGCGGGGGATTCGAGACGCCTTCCGGAGCCGCGAGGAGGTCCCCGGGATCGGGGCTATGGATCATGGGGGACGGCGTTCATCGTTCGTGCCTTGAAGTCACCGGATATCCGCCGGGGTGCCCGCCGTCCCCCAGGATCCAGTGTCCCGATCCCGTATCCCCCCTTCTGGATCCTCAGGCAGATTCGACCCCGCCGCCTCCCTCCTTTGACTTCCTACGCTCCCGACGGGGGAGCATCGGGTCCTTTCCCGATGCTCCCCCGTCGGGGGCCGCGCGCCGGCAGGCGCGCAACGCCAGCGAAGAGCCCGGGTCTTGCGCCTCGGCGGGGCGTGTTAGAATCCGGGGTTCGCCCCCCCCACCGGAGAGAGCCATGAGATTCCCCGCCGCCCTTCCCGCCGCCGCCCTCCTGGCCCTCGGGGCCGCCGCCCTCGCCGTCAACGCCGACGCCGACCTCCTGCCCGGGGACCGGCTCCACGGGAACATCCTCGCCCCCGGCGACTCCGACGAACTGCGGATCTGGCTCCCGGCCGACGCCGTCCTCACCGTGGACGCCCTGGCGGAGAAGGGGAGCGCGCTGCTGCCGGTTCTCGAGGTCCTCGATCCCGACGGCGTTCCCCTCGATCTCGCGGCCTTCACGCAGCCCGGGCCGAAGGGGGTCGGGGTGAAGGTGAAGAAGGGGCCCGCGGGAGGGAAGGGCGGGGTCTTCACCTTCGTGGTGTCCGGGGGGGGCTCCACCGGGGGGAAGTACGCCTTCCGCTCCCGGGCGAAGATGCCCTCGAAGTTCTCGGCGACCCTCGAGATCCCCGCCGGCGAGGGGGCGACCTTCCCCTTCGACGCTCCGGCGGGATCGACCCTCGCCTGGAAGGTGGCGGCCGCGGACGGCTCCACCGCCGACGGCCTCGCCATGGACGGGCTCGAGGCCCCCGACGCGTCGACCTTCCCCCTGGACGGGCTCTCCGGGAGGAAGGTCCCTCTCGCGCAGGACGGGACCTGGCTCCTCGGGGTGCGCAACGACGGCGCGGCCGCCGCCTCCGCCGAGGTCTCCGTGACCCTCGCCCTCCCGAAGGCCTCCACGGGGGTGTACTGGCTCTCCCCCTTCGGCTTCGGGGAGGCGCCGAAGGTGGCCTCGGTGACGCCGTCGAAGATCCTCGACGACCGCATCGCCGAGGGGGTCGTCGTGGCCGGCCTCGGCTTCGACGCGCAGGCGGTGCTGCGCCTCGAGAGGAAGGGCGAGGAGCCGGTCCTCCTCGCGGCGGCGACGGTGGAGAACGGGGAGACCGTCGTCTCCGACATCGACCCCTCCTCCCTCGCGCCGGGCACCTGGAACGTGGTGGTCGAGAACCCGAGCGGCGCCCGGGCCACGGGGCGGCTCAAGGTCCAGTCCGCCTCCAGCGTCCGCCTGCCGAGGGGGGTGGTCGAGGACACCGAGGTCTGGTGGCTCGACTTCGACGGGGAGGCCTTCCGGGCCGACCTCGACCTCCTCGGGCTCGGCTCCGCGACGGCCTCCACCCGGGCCCTGGCCGAGGCGGGGGTCAAGTCCTACGCCCTCTACTACCTGCGGCGCGCCTTCGCCCTCACGGGCCGGGACGGGAAGCCCGTCGAGGGGTCGGTGCCCGTCTCCTTCATCCTCGAGGAGCCCCCCGCGACCCTCGGCTCCCCGGGAACGACCTTCAACCGGATCCGCATCGGGGGGACGGCCGCGGGAGGGGACCCCTCCAGCAACCCCTCCTATCCCTGGGGGAACTCCCCCCTCGACGAGGGCAACGTCTCCTACGAGGACCTCGACCCGGAGGCGGAGGCCGGGCTCGGGCTCCGCACCGGGGCCCTGGCCCCCTCCGTCGGGACGGGGACGCCGGAGTGGCTCGCCGCCACGCTGCCCCTGCGGGCGAGCCCGCTCACGGCCGCCGACGAGCCCTGGTACTTCGGGGCGACCCCGGGGACGGCGGCGCAGGGAACCCGCTACCGGGACATCGAGAAGGCCACACGCATCGTCGGGAAGGAAATCGGGACGACGCTGGCCCACTTCATCGCCCGCTCCATGGGGACCGCCGACGGGATCTCCGGGGCCTCCTACGTGCCGGTGAAGGTCGGGGAGTACGCAGCCCTGCCGCTGCCGGGGTTCTCCCTAGCCGAGCGGGCGGCCCTGGCCGCCGGCGCGCGGGCGGGGCTGCCGGGGAAGTCGAAGACCCTCGAGGCCGCCTGGTTCCCGCCGCGGGAGACTCTCCCCTACCTGCTCCCCGACGCGACCACGACCAAGCCCTACGTGCAGGCCTTCGCTGTGACCGGGGGGCGGCCCGACGCCGAAGCCGGGGACATCGTCTACGCGGGGATCTCCGGCTCCATCCCCGCGGAGTTCATCCTCGACGCCACGGGGGGGATCTCCGGGACGGCGCCGCTCCGGGACGTGAACAGCCAGCTCGTGGGGGGCGCCTTCTTCTTCCTCGTCCGCTGGCGGGACAAGGTGACCGGGGAGGAGTTCTACTTCGCCCACCGCCTCAACCTCCTGGTGGACACCTCCAACCCCGCCCTCTCCCCCGCCGAAGTCGCCCTCGGCCAGCAACGCAACGCCCAGACCCTGGCGGAATGACGCCGCCATACTGAACCCGACCCAGATTGGCGGCGAGGGCGGGGGCGAAGCACCATGGCCCGGGAGTGAGGGTCTCGCCCCCGCCCTCGCCGCCAATCTGGGTCGGGTTCAGTATGGCGGCGTCCACCCTGTGCCAGGCACCTATTGTGCGGCTGCGTCTAGAAACTCCGTCATCTCCCGGGCGAAGGAGTCGGTGCCGCCGCCGGGGAAGGAGAGGCGGCCCTCCCCGATCTCCTTGCCGTCGCCGTCCAGGGTGACGTAGAGGGGGATGGCGGAGGTCTCGAAGCGCTCCTCCAGCATCCGCCTCCATTCGGCGCTGCGGGCCTCCGGCTTCCGGTCGTTGATCCAGAGCCGCACGAGGACGAACCTCGCGAGCCTCGACGCGATCTCCGGCCGCGGCAGGACACCTCGTTCCACGAGGTTGCAGTTCGCTCAGCCGAAGCCCGTGAAGTCCACGAAGACCGGCTTCCCCGTCCGCTTCGCCTCGGCGAGGGCGGCGTCGAGGTCGTTGCGGATCCACGGGAGGGAGCCTTTCTCGACGGTGCCGGCCCCGCCCCGCCCGCCCTCCGCCTCCGCGTCCTCCCGGATGATGAAGGACTCGACGAAGGGGCTGATGCGCCGCCCGGAGAGCCCCGGCAGCATGTAGAGCCCCGCCGCGAGGAAGGCGAGGGCGAAGAGCATCCGGGGCACCCCCACCCCCTCGACCTTCGTGTCGTGGGGCAGGACGATGAAGCCGAGGAGGTAGAGGAACGCCCCCAGCGCGCAGGCGATCCAGGCCGCCAGCACCACCTCGAAGGAGAAGATCTCCCAGCCCCACAGCATGTCCGCGGCCCGCAGGAACTTGAAGGCCGCCGCCACCTCCACGAATCCCATGACCACCTTCACCGCGTTGAGCCATCCCCCCGACCGCGGGAGTTTCTTCAGCACCCCGGGGAAGAGCGCCGTCAGGAAGAAGGGCAGGGTGAAGGTGGCGGCGTAGACGGACATGCCGACCACCCCGAGGACCAGGTCCTTCCGCGCCACCAGCACGAGCCCCCCGGCGAAGGGGGCGGCGCAGGCGAAGGAGGTGAAGGCCAGCGTCATCCCCATGAAGAAGAGCCCCGCCCCTCCCCCGCTCCCCGCCTTCGCCTGGGACCAGTTCGTGAGGAAGGCCGGGAGCTGGATGTCGTAGGCCCCGAACAGCGACAGCGAGAGGTAGACGAGGAACACGAAGATGGCGATGTTGAAGCCCGGGGAGAGGGCGAGGTCCGAGGGCCCCACCTTGAACACCAGGGACACCGCGAGCCCGATGCCGGCAAGGGAGAGGAACATCCCCGCCCCGTAGGACAGCGCGCTCGAGAGAATCCTCCCCGGCTCCTTCTCCGCCCGCTTCGTCAGGAGGGAGACGGTGAGCGGGATCATGGGGAAGACGCAGGGGGTGAGGATGGTGAGGAAGCCCGCCCCGACGGCGGCGAGGAGGAAGCCGAGGGAGATGCCGGATTCCCCGGCCCCCTCGCGGGCCGCCTTGAGGAGGACCTTGCCCGCCTCTCCCTTCCCGCTCGATCGCCACCCGGTCGCGGGGACCGCCGGCGACGGTGCCGCCGCCGCCTTCGGATCGATCGTCAGTTCCACGGTGAAGGGGATCTCCGAGGGCGGCAGGCACCCCGTGTCGTTGCAGGGGTTGACGTGGGCCACCCCCTCGAGGAGGACCTTCCCCGCCGCCGCTCCCGCGGGGACCTTCACCACCGCCGCGTAGACGGCGGTGCCGGAGAACTCCATGCGGGGGCCGTCGTCGAACTCGTACTTGTGGGGGGCCGGGGGGGTCGTCGGCGCCCACTCCCCCGCCTCGAACCCGGCGGGAAGGGTGCGGACCTCGATCCTCGTGTCCTGCTCGTAGAAGTCCCCGGGCCCGTAGACGTGCCACCCCGGCTGCAGCGTGAGGACGACCTCCACCACCGCCGAGCCGCCGGGCGGGACCGCCGCCCCGTCCTTCACCCGCCCCTCGGCGGCGACGACGTCGCCGGCCTGCTGCGCCCGCGCCGCGGCGGCGGGGACGAGGAGCCCCCCGAGAAGGGCCAGAAGCGCGGCGGCGGGCCGGAGGAGGTGGCGCATGGTCATCGGATCATGGGAAGGAACACCCCGGGGACCGCGTTTCTTCCCCCCGTCCCCCGGCCGCTACACCCCGTGCTGGATGAAGAGGAAGCAGCAGAGGATGAGGAGCGGCATCAGGATCCCCATGGACCAGAGCATGTAGCCGAAGAAGGAGGGCATCTTCTGCCCCGCGGACTCGGCGATGGACTTGACCATGAAGTTCGGCCCGTTCCCGATGTAGGTGTTGGCCCCCATGAAGACGGCCCCGAGGGAGATGGCCGCCAGCAGGTCCACGGGGAACACGTTGCCGGCGCCCTTCCCCACCAGCGCCACCGTCTCCACCCCGGTGGCGATGGGGTCGTGGGCCCCGAGCGCCGTGGAGAAGAAGGTCAGGTAGGTGGGCGCGTTGTCGAGGAAGGACGACAGGGCCCCGGTGGCGTAGAAGTACTGCCAGGGCTTGTGGATCCCGAGCTCCGACCCGTGCACCTGGAGGAGCTGGAGCGCCGGGACCATGGCCACGAAGATCCCGGCGAAGAGGATCGCCACCTCGTTGATGGGGCCGTAGGTGAATCCGTTCTTCACCCGGAGTTCCTTCGACGATGTCAGGAGGGAGGCGACGCCGAGGGCCGCCATGGCCCCGGCCTGGAGCAGCCCCTCCAGGAAGATGACGGCGACGATGACCCCTCCGAGGAACAGGAAGTTGAGCCCCCCGGCGATGCGCAGGGGCTCGATGCGCGTGTCGTCGGCGACGATGTCCGGCCTCGCTTCCCTGCGGTACTGGACCGTGTCCCAGACGTAGAAGACGGCCAGCAACGCACCCACCACGAAGAGCCACTCCTTCCAGAGGTGGGTCAGGGTCCACCAGAAGGGGACGCCGCGGAGGTATCCGAGGAAGAGGGGCGGGTCCCCGACGGGGGTCAGGCAGCCGCCGCAGTTGGAGACGATGAAGATGAAGAAGACCACTACGTGCAGCGTGCGGTGGCGCTCGCTGTTGATCCGCAGGATGGGCCGGATGAGGAGCATGCTCGCCCCGGTGGTCCCCACGAGATTCGCCAGCAGGCCGCCGATGGCGAGGATGATCGTGTTGTTGCGAGGCGTCGCCCGGATGTCCCCCGTGAGCAGGATCCCCCCGCTGATGATGTAGAGGGAGCCGAGCAGCGCGATGAACGCGACATACTCCATGACGGTGTGGCCCAGGGCCTCCCCGCCTCCGTCCTTCCACTCCACGACGAGCATCCCGAGCACGGGAAGGGCCCAGACCGCCGCGACGATGGCCCGGTTCCTGTTGTTCTCCCACCAGTGGTGGGCCACGAGGGGGAGGATGGCGATGGAGAGCAGGAGCCCCGCGAAGGGGAGCGCCCAGGAGAAGGCCAGGTCCTTCGCGAAGGGGAGCACGTCGGAACCCCCGCCCCCGGAGGCGAAGGCCGGCCCCGCGGCGCCGAGGAGGAGGAGGCCCCCCGCGGCGACGGCAGGAAGGAAGCGGCGCAGTGCCATCGAAGGGGGCTCCTGGGGCCGGGGAGGGGGATAGGATACGGAGGGCGCGGCGGACCGCCAAGGGATGCGGGGGATCCGGCGCCCGTCACCTCCTCACACCCCGTGACAGCCAACCTCCGCCCCTCCCCCGTGCCCCCGGGTAGAATCCCCCCATGGCGCGGAAGGCGGTGGTGCTCGTGTCCGGCGGGCTCGATTCCACGGTGACGGCGGCGGAGGCCGCGTTCCGGGGGTTCGAGGTCCACGCCCTCTCCGTGCACTACGGGCAACGCCACGACGCCGAGATCGAGGCCGCCCGCGCCATCGCCGCCCTCCTCGACTGCGCCAGCTTCCGGGAGATCACCGTGAACCTCGCCGGCTTCGGCGGGTCGGCCCTCACGGACCCCCTCGAGGCGCTCCCCCTCGACCGCTCCGCCGACGCCATCTCCCACGGCATCCCCTCCACCTACGTCCCCGCCCGCAACACCGTCTTCCTCTCCCTCGCCCTCTCCCTCGCCGAGGCCATCGGCGCCCGGGACATCTTCCTCGGGGTGAACGCCGTGGACTACTCCGGCTACCCCGACTGCCGCCCCGCCTTCCTCGAGGCCTTCGAGAGGCTCGCCTCCGTCTCCACGAAGGCCGGCGTGGAGGGGGAGGAGTTCCGCGTCCACGCCCCCCTCGTCCTCATGGGGAAGGCGGAGATCATCCGCCGCGGCCTGGAACTCGGCCTCGACCTCGGGCTCACCCGCTCCTGCTACGACCTCGACCGGGCGGGGCGGGCCTGCGGCCACTGCGACTCCTGCCTCATCCGCCGCCGCGGATTCGAGGAGGCGGGGGTCCCGGACCCGACGGACTACCAGTGAGCCCCGGCGCGCGCGCCTTCCGCGGGGGCGGCCCCGCGGACTCCATCCTCCTCGCCGAGACCTACCTCTCGATCCAGGGGGAATCCACCTTCGCCGGCGTTCCCTGCTGGTTCATCCGGACGGCCCGCTGCAACCTCCGCTGCCGCTGGTGCGACTCCGCCTTCACCTTCTCCGGCGGCGCGCGGCGCCCCGTGGAGGAGGTCGTGGCGGAGGCGCTGCGGCCGGGAACCCCCCTCGTGGAGCTCACCGGCGGGGAGCCCCTCCTCCAGGCCTCCTCCCTCGAGGTGATGCGGCGGCTCTGCGAGGCCGGGCGGACCGTGCTCCTCGAGACCGGGGGCTCCCTCGACGTCGCCGCCGTGGACCCCCGCGTGCACCGCATCGTGGACGTGAAGTGCCCCGGCAGCGGGGAATCGGAGTCCAACCGCATGGAGAACCTCGACCTCCTCACGGTCCGCGACGAGGTGAAGTTCGTGGTGGCCGATCGCGCCGACTACGAGTTCGCCCGCGCCGTCGTCCGCGGGCGGCTCCTCGGGAGGCCGCCGACGGTGCTCCTCTCCCCGGTGCACGGCGCCCTCCCCCCCGCGGACCTCGTCGCCTGGATGCTCGAGGACGCCCTCCCCGCGCGCCTCAACCTCCAGCTCCACAAGGTGGTCTGGGGCGATCGGCGGGGGGTGTAGCGGTGGGCCGCCCCCGCCCCCTCCCCCGCCCCCGCGCCCTCCTCCTCGACCTCGACGGGACCCTCGCGGACACGCTCCCCGACCTCGCCCGCGCCGTGAACCACGTCCGGGCCCGCATGGGGTGGTCGCCCATGCCCGTCCCCGCGGTGAAGGTGCACGTCGGCGACGGGGTCCACCGGCTGTTGTCCGGCTGCACGGGCCTGGACGGGAAGACCGTGGAGATGCTGCTGCCGGGCTGGCGGGAGTTCTACCTCGCCCACTGCACGGAGGAGACGACGCTCGTCCCCGGGGCGCTCGCCTTCCTCGAGGCGGCGCGGGCCCTCTCCCTCCCCATGGCCGTCGTGACCAACAAGCCCCTCGCCCACGCGGAGCGGATCCTCGGGACCCTCGGCATCGCCCCCTTCTTCGGCGCCGTCCTCGGCGGCGACTCGCTGCCCGTGCGCAAGCCCGACCCCGCCGTGATCCTCGAGGCCCTGGCGCGGCTCGGCTCCCTCCCCCCGGCGGAGGCCTGGGTCGTCGGGGACGGCCACCAGGACGTGGAGGCGGCGAGGGGGGCGGGGGCCGCCGCCGTCCTCGTCCCGGGCTACGGGGACCTCGACCGGGCGCGGGCCTCGGGGCCGGACCTCGAGGCGGAGAGCCTGGCCGCGCTGATCCCCCTCCTCGGCCCCGCCGGTACAATCCGGGCATGACGACCCGCCGCGACTTCCTCCGCAGGAGCGCCGCCGCCGCCGCCGCCCTCGCGGCGGCCCCCCTCCTCGCCCGCCGGGCCTTCGCCCTCTCCCCGGCGGACCGGAAGGAGGCCCTGGCGAAGCCGCTGGCGGCCCGGGACCTCGGGAAGACCGGCATCAAGGTCTCCTGCATGGGCCTCGGCTGCTTCTACCTCGGGAATCTCCGGGACGAGGGGAAGGCCGTCGCCGTGGTGAAGCGGGCGCTGGAGCTCGGCGTCAACTGGTTCGACACCGCCCCCTCCTACAACCGGGGCGTCTCCGAGGAGCGGGTCGGGAAGGCGCTCAAGGGCTCCCGGGACCGTGTCCACGTCGCCACCAAGAGCACGGTCCGCGACGGGCCCGGCGCCCTGGCGGAGCTCGAGGGGAGCCTCAAGCGGCTCGGCACCGACCGGGTGGACCTCTTCCAGTTCCACGCCCTGCGGAACGCCGACGACGTGGCGTCGATCTTCGGGGAGAAGGGGGCGCTCGAGACCCTGGAGAAGGCGAAGAAGGACGGCAAGGTCCTCCACATCGGGTTCACGGGCCACTTCGATCCCGACCTCATGGCCGCGGTCTGCCGGGAGCGGCCCGTGGAGACGGTGCTGATGCCGCTGAACGCGCTGGACCCCCACCACCGCTCCTTCGAGAAGGGCGCCCTGCCGGCGGCCCGGGAGAAGGGGATCGGGGTGATCGGGATGAAGGTCTTCGCCTCGGGGAAGCTCGTGGCCGACGCGGCCCTATCCCCCGGCGCCGCGGAGTGCCTGCGCTACACGCTCTCCCTCCCCGTCGCCACGGCCATCGTGGGCTGCTCCTCCGTGGAGGAGCTGGAGGAGGACCTCGCCCTGGCCAAGACCTTCACGCCCCTCGACGCGAAGGAGCGGGAGGCGCTGCTGGCGCGGACCGCGGCCTTCGTGGAGAAGGACATCGAGTGGTACAAGAGGTAGCCCCGATCGGGCCCCGGAATCTTCCGCAACGGGGGTCCCGGCGGTATCAGGGGGCCTTTCCAGGAACCCCGGAGGAGGATCGCCCATGGCCCACGTGCTGCCGGAACTGCCCTACGCGAAGGACGCGCTGGCTCCCCACATCACGCCGGAGACGCTGAGCTTCCACCACGGCAAGCACCACAACGCCTACGTCAACAACCTGAACGGCCTCCTCTCCGGCCACGCGCTGGCCGGCCTCCCCGTGGAGCAGCTCATCGCCCGCATCGGGGAGATCGACGCCGCGGCGAAGGGGAAGGTCTTCAACAACGCCGCGCAGCACTTCAACCACTCCTTCTACTGGAAGTCGCTCCGGCCGAAGTCCGCGAGCGGCCCCGGCGGCTCCTTCAAGGCGGCCCTCGACAAGGCCTTCGGCTCCGTGGACGGCTTCAAGGACGCCTTCACCAAGGAGTGCGCCGCCCACTTCGGCTCCGGCTGGGGCTGGCTCGTGAAGGAGAAGGACGGCTCGCTCAAGATCCTCTCCACCCACGACGCCGGGACGCCGCTGACCACGGGCCAGACGCCGCTGCTCACCTGCGACGTCTGGGAGCACGCCTACTACATCGACTACCGCAACGACCGCGGCGCCTACCTCAAGAACTTCTGGGAGCTCGCCAACTGGGAGTTCGCGGAGAGGAACTTCGGGGGATAGGGGTAGAGTCTCCATTCATGAACCACTTGCGGTCCGCCCCTCCTCCCGGGAGGGGCGGACCGCCTGATTCCCGGGGGAGGGTGGACCGATGCGCGTGACCCTCGGCCCGTCGTCCCGGCCCTTCGCGATCCTCTTTCCTGCCGCCCTCCTCCTCCTCTCCGCGTGCGACGCCCCCGCCCCGGCGCCCGCGCCCCCTCCCCCGCCCGTCCCCGCGCCGGCCCCAAAGAGGGTCCTCGCCGCCTTCCCCGACGGCCTCGTCGTCGTCCTCGACGCCGCCTCGGGGAGCACCCTCCGCTCGGTGCGGACCCGGGCCAGGGAGTGGACCCTCCCCTGCACCTTCGAGGGTGGGAGTGTCATGGAGCAGCGGAGTCTTCCCGTCGCGTTCCTCGGGGAGGACGTCCTCGTCGTGGAGGAGGAGAGCCTCGTCGCCTACGACGCGGCGGGGGAGAGGCGGACCCTCGTGGAGAGGCTCGGCATCGGGGAGGCGCCCTTCCTGGCCGCGGGCGGGCAACTCTCCACCGTCATCGTCGGCGGCACGCACGGGCAGGTGGTGACCTTCTCCGCCGGCGACTGGACGAAGCCGACCGCGGCGGCCCCCTGGAACCGCACCGGGGCCCTCGCCCTCTTCGCCCACGGGGACGCGGTCCTTCTCGGCGGCCAGGCGGAGCAGCTTCTCCTCCTCGACCTCCCCGGTCTCCAGCCCCGGTCCGTCTGCGGAGGCGCCCTCGGGATTTTCCCGATCCTCGGCATCGCCACCTCCCTGGACGGGTCCCGGATCGCCGTGAGCCACGGGCGGGGCATGGCTGTAAAGACCTTCCTCCGGAATCCCGGGTCCCCATGGGGCTTCGACGGCCTGGTCGGGGCCGTGGGAGTGGGAAGGGCGTGCCGCGCCCTGTCCTGGAGCCGGGACGGCTCCCGGCTCGCCCTCGGGACGGAGGAGGGCGAGGTCCAGGTGGTCGCAGGGAGCGTTCCGGAGGGCGCCTCCGACCTGGCGCTTCCCGTGGAGTCCCGGTGGACGGCCGGATCCTCCCCCCTCCGGCTCGTCCACTTCCTCGAGTACGCGGAACGCCTCCTGACGGTGGACGACGCCGGCGTCCTCCGCATCGTCCGCTGGAGGACGGGAGCGGTGGAGGAGACGCGCGCGCTGCGCTGACTACGGACGGACACCCTTCGTGCGGAGCCCCTCGGCCCGGGCCGCCGCAGCGAGCCGCCGGTCCCACCCGACGAACTCCACGGCGCCCGCCCCGCCCTCGCGCAGGTGGAGGCAGGAGGCCAACTGCAGAGCGTCCCCCGCCCGCAGGGGATGGGCGGCCGTCAACGCCCGGGCGCGGGCCTCGACCCCGGGATGGAGTTCCACGAGGAGGAGCCCCCCGGCATCCTCCTCCACGGCGGCGAGGAGGCGATCGGCCTCCCGCCGGGAGAGATCCCCCTCGCGGGCGCGGCGGGAGAGGGCGGAGGCGATCTCCACCAGGGAGTACCGCGCCGTCGCGGGGGTGCCGCTGGACAGCCACTTCCGGACCGAGGCGGATCCCGGTTCCTCGACGTAGCGCTTGACGAGGGCGCTGGCGTCGTAGTAGCGGATCACGCCCGGTCCCCGCGATCATCGAGGAGGGTCTCGGCGACGGGACACCCGCGGACCTTCGCCGGCGTGAGCGTGCGGAGCCTCAGCCGCCGGCGGGTCACCTCGCCGTGGGCCTCCATGTCGCGAACCGCAACCTCCCCGCCCTTCGCTCCCGGCTCCACGGGCCGCAGCTCGGCCACGGGTCGCCCCCGGTCGGTCACGACGACGGTGGCCCCCCCGTCCACGGCCCGGAGCCAGGCGCTGAGCCGCGCCTTGAGTTCGCGCACGCCGACGGTCCTCGCCACGGGCCACCTCCTGTAGTCATCATGACTACAAACAGGGGCGGCGTCAAGGGGCGGGAGGGGAAGGGGGAGGCTGGCAAGTCCCCGATGGCCGGGAGCGTCGGAGAGCCCTCCCGCAGAGGGGAGCCGGGGCTCCTTTCCCTCGGGAAAGGGGACCCGTACGGATCTCCGGGCCTTCGGGCCTTTTCGCCGTTGACTCCCGACGCGCCCGTTCCGGGGGGGGGGGGGGGGGGGGGGGGACGGGGCCGGCCCCCCGCCCAC
>CAYJMF010000127.1:0-12178 GCA_964370855.1 uncultured Planctomycetota bacterium
CCCGCCCCCTCGCCCGCCGGGGCGCCGGCTCCGGCCCCCGCGGGCGGAGGGGGCGTGGCCGGGGGCGTGGGCCGGGGCGGGCGGCGGAGGCGCCGCGGGCGCCGGGGCGGCGAGGGGGGCGGCGACCGCCCCCGCGAGGGCTCCGCTCCGCGGCCCGCCGCTCCCGGCGCCCCGGCGGGAACCTCCTCCCCCGGGCCTTCCGGTCCCGGCGGCGCCACCGGCGGTTCCCCCGGCGGTCCGCCCGGCGAGGGGGGCGGGGAGGGCGGTTCGAGGAAGCGGCGGCGCGGCCGCAGGCGCGGGAAGGGACGCGGTCCCCGCCCCGGCGGCGGGGGCGGCGGCGGCGGCGCCCCCCCCCCCCCCCCCCCGCCCGGCCCGGGGGGGGGGCCCCCCCCCCTCCCCCCGGCCCCTCCCTGCCGTAACGGGGGGCGCTCCGCGCCCCCCGCCGGCGCCGATCCGCGCCGCGCTTCCGTTTTCCCTTGGATCGGAGGGCGGATTCCCGTTTCCTTCCTCGGATCCCGTCGCGATCCCCTCGAGGGCGAGCGCGGGGTCCCCCGCGCCGACCGCCGGTCCCGAGGCCCCCGTCCGCCGCAACCCGAGGAGCGCCATGCCCCGCCGCGACGACATCCACTCCATCCTCATCATCGGGTCGGGTCCCATCGTCATCGGGCAGGCGTGCGAGTTCGACTACTCCGGCACCCAGGCCTGCAAGGCGCTCCGCGAGGAGGGCTACCGCGTCATCCTCATCAACTCCAACCCCGCCACCATCATGACGGACCCCGAGGTTGCCGATCGCACCTACATCGAGCCCGTCACGCCGGAGGCCGTCATCGCCATCCTCGAGAAGGAGAAGGTGGACGCCATCCTTCCGACCCTGGGGGGGCAGACGGGGCTCAACACCGCCGTCAAGGTGGCCGAGACGGGGGCCCTCGAGCGCCTCGGCGTGGAGCTGCTCGGCGCCCGGGTGGACGTGATCCGCCGCGCCGAGGACCGACTGGAGTTCAAGGAGGCCATGCGCAACGTGGGCATCGACCTCCCCCGCTCCGGCGTCGCCCGGAGCATGGACGAGGCCCGCGCCGTCCTCGAGGAGGTGGGCCTCCCCTGCGTCGTCCGCCCCTCCTTCACCCTGGGCGGGCAGGGCGGCGGCATCGCCTGGAACCGCGAGGAGTTCGAGGAGATCTGCTCCGGCGGCCTCGCCCTCTCCATGGTCCACGAGATCCTCGTCGAGGAGTCGGTCCTCGGCTGGAAGGAGTTCGAGCTCGAGGTGATGCGCGACCGCGCGGACAACTGCGTGATCGTCTGCTCCATCGAGAACCTCGATCCCATGGGGGTGCACACGGGGGACTCCATCACCGTGGCGCCCCAGCAGACCCTGACGGACCGCGAGTACCAGCTGATGCGCGACACGGCCTTCAAGTGCATCCGCGCCGTGGGCGTCGAGACCGGCGGCAGCAACGTGCAGTTCGCCGTCTGCCCCCGCACCGGGCGCCAGGTCATCATCGAGATGAACCCGCGCGTCTCCCGCTCCTCGGCCCTGGCCTCCAAGGCGACGGGCTTCCCCATCGCGCGCATCGCCGCGAAACTCGCCGTCGGCTACACCCTCGACGAGGTCGCCAACGACATCACCCGGAAGACCCCGGCCTGCTTCGAGCCGGCCATCGACTACTGCGTCGTCAAGGTGCCGCGCTTCGCCTTCGAGAAGTTCCCCGATGCCAACCCCGCGCTCACCACGACCATGAAGTCCGTGGGCGAGGTCATGGCCATCGGCCGCACCTTCCCCGAGGCCCTGCAGAAGGCGCTGCGCGGCCTCGAGGCGGGCCGGCAGGGGCTCGGCCTCGACCGGAAGGACCCGCTGCTCCGGGCCGCGGGCCCCCTGTCGGAGGAGGAGATCCGCGGGAAGCTCGCGACCCCCAACGCGGACCGGATCTTCTGGCTGCGGCTGGCCATGAAGAGCGGCTGGAGCATCGATAGGATCGCCAGGGCCACCTTCATCGACCCCTGGTTCCTCGAGGGCGTCGCCTCCATCGTGAGGATGGAGGAGCGCCTCCGCGGGTACGCCTCGACGGCGGCGCTCCCCGACGACGTGCTGCGCGAGGCCAAGCGCATGGGCTTCGGCGACGCCCAGTTCGCGACCCTCTACGGGGAGGACGAGATGGCCGTCCGGGCGGAGCGCCTGCGCCGGGGCATCCGCGTCACCTTCAAGGTCGTGGACACCTGCGCCGCGGAGTTCGAGGCGCTCACCCCCTACTACTACTCGACCTACGAGGACGAGGACGAGGTCCGCCTCTCGGACCGCAGGCGCATCGTCATCCTCGGGAGCGGGCCGAACCGGATCGGGCAGGGCGTGGAGTTCGACTACTGCTGCGTGCACGCGGCCCTGGCGCTTCGGGAGGCCGGGTACGAGACCGTGATGGTCAACAGCAACCCCGAGACGGTCTCCACGGACTACGACACGTCGGACATGCTCTTCTTCGAGCCCCTCACGCGGGAGGACGTGCTCAACATCTGGGAGCGCCTCGACCCCGTGGGCGTCATCGTCCAGCTCGGCGGGCAGACGCCCCTCAACATCGCCCGCGGCCTCCAGGAGGCGGGCGTCCGCATCCTCGGCACCTCCGTCGAGTCCATCGATCGCGCCGAGGACCGCGACCAGTTCGCCACCATGCTGGAGAAGCTCGGCCTGCGGCAGGCCGCCAACGGCATGGCCTCCTCCATCCCGGAGGCCGAGGCCGTCGCCGACCGCATCGGGTACCCGGTGCTGGTGCGCCCCTCCTACGTGCTGGGCGGTCGCGCCATGGAGATCTGCTACGACCGGGCACAGCTCCACACCTACGTGGCACAGGCGGTGGAGGTCTCCGCGGGGCGGCCGGTCCTCGTGGACGACTTCCTCGAGGAGGCCATCGAGGTGGACGTGGACTGCATCGCCGACGGGGAGCGGGCCGTCATCGCCGCGGTCATGGAGCACATCGAGGAGGCGGGCATCCACTCCGGCGACTCCGCCTGCTCCATCCCCCCGGCGACCCTCCCCCCGGAGATCCAGGACGAGATCCGCGCGGCAGCGCTGGCGCTTGCGAAGGAGCTCGACGTGCGCGGCCTCATGAACGTCCAGTTCGCCGTGCGCCGGAACCAGGTCTTCGTGCTCGAGGTGAACCCCCGCGCCTCGCGCACCGTCCCCTACGTCTCCAAGGCCGTCGGCCGGCCCTTCGCGAAGTACGCCGCGCGGATCATGGCGGGGGAGAAGCTCGCCGGCATCGGCTACGTGGAGGAGGTGGCGGTCTCCCACGTGAGCGTGAAGCAGCCGGTCTTCCCCTTCAACCGCTTCCCCGGCGTGGACACGGTGCTCGGCCCGGAGATGAAGTCCACGGGCGAGGTGATGGGCATCGACACGAACTTCGGCGGTGCCTTCGCGCGCGCGCTGCTCGGGGCGGGCGTGGATCTCCCCGACTCGGGCACGGTGTTCCTCTCGGTGCGCAAGGCGGACCGTCCCGCCGCGTGCGTCCTCGGCCGGCGCCTGTCCCAGCTCGGCTTCCGGCTCGTCTCGACGGAGGGGACGGGCACGGCGCTGCGCGCGGACGGGCTGGAGGTCGAGATCGTCCGCAAGATCCGCGAGGGCCGCCCCAACGCGCTCGACCTCCTCAAGGACCGGCGCATCGACTTCGTCGTGAACACCCCGAGCGGCAAGGGGGCCCGCACCGACGAGGGGAGGATCCGGGCCTTCACGGTCACCCACGGGATCCCCTGCATCACGACCCTCTCCGGGGCGAGCGCCGCCGTGCGCGGCATCGAGGCGCGGCGGAAGGGCGGGCTCGAGGTGCGCGCGCTCCAGGACTACTTCCCGGAGCAGGCGTAGGCCGCCGCTAGTCCCTGGCGCTGCGCGGGACGCGGTAGCCGAAGGCGACGCGGAGCTCCCAGACGTCGGCCTCGCGGTTGTTGTTGGGGGCGGTCCGGTTGAGCTTCATCTCGATGGTGCGCATCTTGGTGGACATCTTCTCGACGTTCCAGATGAACTGCACGGCCTGCTGCCGCTGCACGCCCTTGACGACGACGTTCACGAGCCTCTCGACGTAGTCCTTCTTCGGGCGGTCGGTCCAGCGCTCCGTGGTGACCTGCGCGTCCTGGATCCCCGCGTTGCTGTACCTCTGCTTGAGCCACCCGTTCGTGTTCCGCTCCGCCTCGTCGGCGCCGCTCAGCGTGTACTCCTTGAGGAGCCCCCGGACGCCGTCGTACTGGCCGGCCATCTTCTTGAGGTTCTTCTCCCCGTAGGAGACGGCGTCGCGGAACTCGTCCCTCTTGGACTGCAGGAGGAAGAGGACCCCGACGAGCCCGGCCAGCAGGATCCCGAGGAAGTAGGTGGCGGCGCGGGCGACGTCGACCTCGTCGGCCGCGGCCTCGGGCTCCTCCCCGGCGGCGATTTTCGGCGTCACTCCGCCCCCCCCTTCTTGAAGACGCAGTTGAAGGGGACGGGGTACTTACCCGTGCGGTCCTGGGAGACCGTGCCGGGGACGACTTCGGCGAAGAGCGGCACGTCGCCGTCCTTGATCTCGAGCAGCGTGTTCCTGACGATGTCCACGTGCTCCGGGGCCGAGAGGACGAGCGTGAAGTCGAGTCCCCTCTGCGTGTAGGTCTCCGTGTTCATCATGCAGTAGGCGAGCTGCTCACGCACGGTGGTGAGGGCCGCGTGCACCTTCCGGAAGGCCTCCAGGGACGAGGCGATGGGCGGCACCTCCGTGGAGAGGCCCATCTCGTTGCGGAGCAGGTTGTGCATCTGGCCCACGCGCTTCCCGTAGTCGGGCACGACCTTCAGGGGATCGCCGCTCCCCCGGTACTTCTTCTCGAAGTCCTCGTCGGAGAGCTTGAGGTCCCGCTTGAAGGCCGCCTCCACCTGGTCGGCGGTCTCCTTGAGCCTCGCCGTCATCGCGCCGAACTCCTGGGCGGCGATCTCCTTCTCGGTCTTGGCCCTCCAGAGGAGGAAGCCGACGCCGAGGAGCAGCATGCCGAGGATGGCCGCGAGGCCGCCCTTGATCTGGTCGAAGCGCCGCGCGTAGGAGAGGTCCTCGCGGCGGAGGTCCAGCGGCGAGGGGGAGGCGCCGAGCGCGCGGGCCGCGGCGCCGAGCGCCGCCGCGTAGCAGGCGTCGGCCTCCTCCACCATCTCCGGCGGGACGGGGCTCGGCACCCGGGAGAAGAGGTCGAGGGTGCGCACCTCGACGCCGAGGCGCGACCCGAGGTCCTCGCGGACGCCGGGGATGCGCGCGCCGCGCCCCGTGAGCAGCAGCAGGGGGAACCCCGCGCCGGAGGAGGCCTGGGCGAGGGTCCGGGTGAGCTCCCGGGAGAGGCGCTCGAGGTAGTCGCCGCGGCGCCCCTCGACGACGGCCACCTCGAGGGTGGCGGCGGAGGTCTCCGCGGCGGGGAGATCCGGCGCGGGGACGCCGGCGCCGCCGGCCCCGGGGAACGCCATGAGATCGTCGGGGCGCGGCCCCTCGAGGACCCGGGCCGTGCCGGTGCCGGGGGCGCCGCCGAGGTCCTCCTCGACGCCGAGGGCGACGGTGTCCACCCCGGCGCGGAAGGCCCGGGCGGAGCGCAGTTTCCCGTCCACGACGAGGAGGATGCGGGTGGAGCGGGCGCCGGCGTCCACGGCGATGAGGGTCGGGTTCTCGGCCAGCGTCCCCGTGGCGGCGAGCAGCGCGAGGAGGCAGGTGGCGTCGAGGTCCACGGCGACGGGATCGACCTTGATCTTCTGGAGGGAGTGGAGGCGCTCCCGCAGCGGGGCCTTCTCGGCCCCGGCGCAGAACAGCCGGGCGCCGCCCTCGCGCGTGTCCCCCGTGGGCACGAAGTCCACGACGTAGTCGTCGATGTCGCGGCCGTGCAGGTGGGATTCGAATTCGAAGCGGAAGACCTTCCGGATCTGGTCCGGCTCGCGGAAGGGGACGTGCACCTCGCGCAGCACGCAGGACTCCGCGGGCCAGGTCATGCAGACCTCGTCGCGGGAGGCCCGCGTGTCGCGGAACAGGGCGTCCACGGCCTCGCGGACGGCGTCCTCGCGGCTCCCGCCCTCGGGGACCTGGACCTCGCGCTCCCCGAGCCGGATCACCTTCAGACCCCGGGCCCCCCCCTCCGCCTCGACGAGGCGGACGTGGTTCGCGCCGACGTCCAGTCCGACGGCTCGCGCCAAGGTGAACCTCCCGTCCCCCGCCGCCCGCGGCGGGGTCCGCGCAAGCGGCACATGCTACGGCCCGGGCCGGGGGGGGCCCGGAAGTTTCAAGCGTCTAGCGCCGCTTCTCCGGGGTCAGGATGGCCCCCAGCTTCCCGTTGCAGCGCTCCTGCAGGTCCGTCACCTGCGGGCCGAACCGGGCGTCGAACTCGAGGCGCAGGGCCTGCAGTTCGCGCTCGTAGTCGGCCAGGATGGCCTCGAGGAGGGCGCGCTCCTCCGGCGTGATGCGGAAGGACTGCTCCACCTCGATGAGGTACTTCTCCCTGAAGGAGACCACGGGCCGCACCTCGACGGGGCGGACGGACCACCCCGTGGAGAAGCCGGCGAGGCCGGCGAGGCCGAGGGTCATGGCGTAGAGGCTCTTCGTTCCTGACATGGTCATCTCCCGAAGGCGAGGCGTGGTCCGCAGATTTCCGCGAGGGTCTGCTCGCGGTCGATGAGGGGGGCGCCGCCGGCGTCCCCGCTGCGGGCGGCCTGCCAGAGGGCCGCCGCCGAGGAGACGACGAGGACCGCCGCCGCCGCCGCCGCCGCGCGGCGGAGGAAGGGGCGGAGATCGTGGACGGCGGCGTCGCCGCGGCGGATCCGGGCGAGGACGGCGTCCCGCAGGCCCGCCGGCGGGGGCGCGTCCGCGGGAAGGAGCGGGCCGCCCCTCTCGAGGAGGCGCTCCGCCGCGGCGAGCAGGGAGGCCTCGGCCGCGGCGCACCCCGCGCAGGAGTCGGCGTGGGCGCGCGCCTCCGCGGCCTCCGCGGGGGAGGCCTCGCCGTCGTGGAGGCGCCCGAGGCTCCTCCGGAACTTCTCGCAGGTCGTCATGACAGTATCCTCTGGTGATACACTGGCCGGGGCCCGGTCACTCCGCCTCGCCCTTCAGCCTCGCGAGGCGGTCCCGCAGCCGCTCCCGGGCCCGGAAGAGGCGGGACTCCACGGTCCCGCGGTTCACCCGGAGCGCGCGAGCGATGTCGTCGTAGGAGAGGCCCTCGAGCTCGCGCAGCACGAGGACCTCGCGGTAGAGGCCGGGCATGGTCTCCAGCGCCGCGTCGATGCGCTCCCGCAGCTCCGCCCGGGAGGCGCCCTGCACCGGCGAGGGGCCCGGCGAGGGGGGATCGACGGTGCGCCGGTCCCCGTCGCCGTCCTCCCCGGCGGGGCCGAGGGACAGGGGGGAGGGCCGCCGCCGCACCTTCTTGTTGTGGTCCATGGAGGTGTTGGCGGCGATGCGGTAGAGCCAGGTGTAGAAGGCGGAGCGGCCGTCGAAGCGGTCGATGCGGCTGAAGGCCTTCAGGAAGGAGTCCTGGACCACGTCCCGCACGTCCTCCTCGTTGCGGATGAAGCCGCGGACGAGGCGCTCGATTCGCGCCCCGTAGCGGTCCACGAGGACGCCGAAGGCGTCGTTCTCCCCGGCCCGCACCCTGCGGATGGCCTCCGCGTCGTCCAAGGGCCCCCCCTCCGTCCCGTTCCGTTTCAGGGTAACCTCCCGCGCCGCCGGGGGTTGCGTCCGACGGCTGCGGGACGGAACGGGAACCCGGGCGGCGAGGACTCTGGCCACGGGTTGTTGGACGCCGGGGGGAGGAGGGCTCTTCCCGGTAGGATGGGGATCGAGGAGGCCCCCGGGATGAGGAAGGGATGGGTCGTGGCGGGAGCGGTGACGCTGGTGATCCTGCTCTACGCGGTCGCGGCGATGATGGGGCAGGCCCGAAGGGAGGCCTCCGCCCGGGAGGTGGACCTCGCCCGGTTCCTGGATCGTCCCCTGGGACCGGGGGAGATGGTGGTGACCGTGACGGGGCCCGACGGCCTTCCCGTCCCCCGGGGGCGAGTCCGCATCGCGAAGTACGGCCCCAACGGGGGCGGGTCGGCCACGGGGGGGGACTTCCGGGTCGCCGAGCGGTTCCTTCTGCGGCCGACGGGGCCGGGGACGATCCTCCGGATCGAGTTCTCGCACCCCATGGACCTCCAGGGGCGCCGCCTGCCCTTCGGCGGGATCCTGCACGTCGTGGAGGATCCCCCGGATGGCGTCCTGGACCTGCGCCTGCCCCCGGAGGGGTGCATCGAGGGGCGCGTCCTGGATCCGGCGGGAGCCCCCGTCGCGGGGGCGACCCTCCGGGCCCTCTTCCCGCGGCCGGGGGAGGCGGAGGACCTGCTGGAGCCGGGCGACGATCAACTCCCCCCCGGCGTGGAGACCGACGGCGAGGGACGGTTCCGCATCGGCCGGCTCGGACCCGGATCCTGGATCCTGGAGGTCGAGGTGCCCGGGAACCTCCCCGGCATCGATCGAACGGTCGTGGAGGCGGGGACCCGGGACCTCGTCCTGCGGTGCGGGGAGAACGCCCCCCCGGAGATCACCGTCGTGGACGCGGGCGGGGCCCCGATTCCCGGCGTGGAGGTGATGGCCGAGGAAGCGGAAGGCGGCGGGACGCGCCGCCAACGGGTCCACTTCGGCATCGCGGCGTCGTCCGTGACCGACGGGAGCGGGAAGGCCCGCCTCCGCGGCCTCGACCGGGACCGCTCGTACCACCTGTCCCTGCGCCCGTCGAACCCCGGTGCCTGGGCGGGGGCGGTGCGGAATGGATGGAGTCCCCGGGACGAGCGGATCGCGCTCGACCCCATGCGGCAGCTCACGGTCCGCGTGGTGGACCCGGAGGGCCGCCCGCTGCCCGTCGGGCAGATCACGTGGCGACGCGCCGTCGGGGACCCGGGCGGGAACGGGACCGGCAGGGAGACCTTCCACGCGCCCGCCGTCCCCCTCCTGGTCTGGGGCTGGATCGAGGGGAGCATCGACCTGCGCCCGGAAGGCCGCGAGGTGGCGGTGGGCGCGGAGGATCGCGAGGTGCGGCTCGTCCTCGACCCGGGGCTCGAGATGGCCGTGCGCGTGGCCAACCCGCCTCCCGGCGAGGAGCCGGAGACGGTGCTCCACTCGGGACTCCGGGGAGGGAGCTTCCTCGCCCCGGTGAGGAAGGGGGCTTCGTTCCTGTGGCGCGGCCTCGGGCGCGGCGAGAAGTGCGCGGTCCTCTTCCGGGCTCCGAAGGCGGGCCTCTGCGCCCTGCTGACGGACCTGGAGGGGGGAGGGCCCGAGCGCTCCGTCACCCTGCTCCCGGGGATCACCCTTGCGGGGCGGGTCCGCTGGCCGGAGGGATCCGACGGCGGGGCCGTCTGGCTGGAGCGGGACGGGACGGGGCTCGCGGTCGCGGTGGAGTCGAAGAAGGACGGCTCCTTCACCGCGGGGGCCCTGCCCCCGGGAGAGTGGACGGCGGTCGCGGCCACGGGCGTGGGCGGCGGCCGGGTCGAGGCGCGGGCCCCCGCGAGGGAGGGGGAGGCCGCGGTGATCCGCTTCCCCTGACCGGGGAAGCCGCCGCTCCGGCCCCTACTCCCGGTCCCTTCCCCTCGTCTCGGGCAGGATGTGGCCCATCTTCGTCTTCTTGACCTCCATGTACCGGGCGTTCTCCGGCCGCGGGGGGATGGAGATGGGGACCCGCTCGGTCACGGCGAGGCCGAAGCCCTCGAGCCCGTAGAGCTTCTTCGGGTTGTTGGTCATGAGGCGCATCTTCCGGACCCCGAGGTCGAGCAGGATCTGGGCGCCGACCCCGTAGTCCCTCTCGTCGGCGCGGAAGCCGAGCTTCTCGTTGGCCTCCACGGTGTCGAGGCCACCCTCCTGGAGGTGGTAGGCCTTGAGCTTGGCCTCGAGGCCGATGCCGCGGCCCTCCTGGCGCATGTAGAGGATGACGCCGCGGCCCTCGGCGCGGATGCGGCGCATGGCCTCGTGGAGCTGGGGGCCGCAGTCGCAGCGGGCGGAGCCGAAGATGTCGCCGGTCAGGCACTCGGAGTGGGCCCGCACGAGGATGGGGTCGTCGTGCTCGAGCATCCTCCCCTTCTCCGGCGCCGGCATCCCCACGGTGAGGGCGAGGTGGAGGGGCTCGTCCACGACGGAGCGGTAGAGGTGGCAGTCGAAGTCGCCGACCTCCGTGGGGAGCTTCACGGTCACCACGTGCTCGACGAGGCGCTCCCGCTCCCGCCGGGCCCTCACGACGTCGGCCACGCTGCACATCCTGAGCCCCGTCCTCGCCTGGAACTTCTCGAGGTCGGGGAGGAGCGCCGCCTCGCCGTCCTCCCGCAGGATGACGGAGATCACGGCCATGGGCTTCAGGCCCGCCAGCCGGCAGAGGTCCACGGAGCCCTCCGTCTGCCCCGTGCGGACGAGCACGCCCCCGGGGCGCGCGCGGAGGGGATCGATGTGGCCGGGCTTGACGAGGTCGTCGGGGCGGCAGCCGGGGTCGCAGGCCTTGAGGATGGAGACGGCCCGGTCCCGGGCGGACTCCCCGGTGCCCACGCCCACACGGGCGTCGAAGGTCACCGCGAAGGCGGTGTGGTGGAAGGAGGTGTTGCGGGTCACCTGGACGGGCAGGTGGAGCTGGTCCGCCCGTTCCTCGGGCATGCAGAGGCACATCTTGCCCCGCGCCTCCCTGAGGAAGAAGTGGACCGCCTCGGGGGTGACCTTCTCCGCGGCCATGACGAGGTCGCCCTCGTTCTCGCGGTGGGGGTCGTCCTGGAGGATGACCATCTTCCCGGCGCGCAGGTCCTCGAGGATCTCGTTGATGGGGTGGTACGGCATGGGTTCGGCTCCTTCGGGCCCGCGGGATGCGGGCCGGAGGGGCGATCCTAGCGGGCCGGGGAGGGGGCCGGGAGTTTCCCGGTCGCCCGGCGGGGGTGAGGAGCGTGACTCCGGGTCGCGGCCCCGGGCGCGGCGGGAACTTCCGTCGTCCGCTTCAGTCGAGGACGGGCCGCGGGTCCACCTGGTTCCTGACGGGGCCCTTCCTGAGATTGAGGCGTCGGGAAGGGGTACCCACCCTTCCGCATGAGACATGGGCCATCGAGGCCTCCTCCCGCAATGCCGGTACGGGTGCAAGGACCGTACCACACCGATTCCGGCCCGGCCGGACTTCGTTCCTACTCCCACCGGAAATCCGGTTGCCGGGAACCCGGTGACCGGTAGGGGCCCCTTGTCCGGGGGAAAACCCGTCTCCGGCCGTATCATGGGGAGCCGTCGCGGCCTTCCGGTGATACGGGGAGGGGTCTCCTCCCCCGGGAAGCCGCGGACGGGAACCGCCTGACCAGGAGATCCACCATGAAGATCACCCTCGCCGCCCTCCTCGCCCTCGCCCTCGGGGTCGCCGGACCGTCGTCCGCGCCGGCTTTCGCCGGGGACGGGGAGACGGGGACCCCCTCGAAGGACGCGGAGAAGCCGGCCTGCGGAGGCCAGGTGAAGGAGTGCGGC
The DNA here is from genome assembly GCA_964370855.1 of uncultured Planctomycetota bacterium. Taxonomy (GTDB): domain Bacteria; phylum Planctomycetota; class JAJSAM01; order JAJSAM01; family JAKLKS01; genus JAKLKS01. The sequence continues at coordinate 11,463 of CAYJMF010000127.1, forward strand.
GACGCCGGGAAGTGCACCGACGGGGACGAGGCCTGCGAGAAGGCGGGGGACGAGTGCTCCGGGTGCGTGGAGGGGGCGAAGGAGGCGAAGGCCTGCTGCATCGCGAAGAAGGCCGCCGCCGACCTCCAGGTCGTCACCCTCGCGGTCCTCAACGCCGAGGGCGAGGGATGGAAGGCCGTGGCCGCCGCCGTCCCCGAGGGGGAGGCGAAGCGGCTCGAGAAGGAGCGCCTCGACGCCTTCGCCGGGCTCGTCAAGGTCCGCCGCGCCATCGAGGCCGCCAAGGCGGAGTGCAAGGCCGTCGTCGACGAGGCGAAGGCCGAGGGCAAGGAGGCATCCTGCGAGGTGACCTCCGCCTACGAGAGCGACGTCAAGGCCCTGGAGAAGAACGCCCGCGCGATCCTCGACGGCCTGGCCGCCTCCGTGAAGGAGGTCGTCGGCGCCGACAAGGTCGCGGGCCTTGCCGAGGGCGTGCGCAGGGACGGGGACGCGGCGAAGGCCGTCATGGAGAAGGTGCGGGCCGAGGCCGCGAAGCCCGTGGCCGTGAACCCCGAGGAGCAGAAGAAGTCGGAGGAGGCCGGGGCCGACCCCGCCGCCCCCGCGCCGAAGGACTGCGGCACCTGAGCCAAGTAGCGCCGGTCCCGTCGGGACCGAACGAGAGGACGAACCGGGGGGGGGGGGGGGGGGGGGGGGGGGGGGGGGGGGGGGGGGGGGGGGGG
>CAYJMF010000128.1:0-11948 GCA_964370855.1 uncultured Planctomycetota bacterium
TCGGCTGGGCGCTGCTCGAGCTGGTCGAGGCGGGCGCCCGGTGCGGCAGCCCCGCCCGCGGCCCCCGGCCCCGGCGCGGCCCCCCAACGCCCGGGCGGGAGCCCGTCCTCCCCCTAGAACAGCCTCGTCACCGCCTCCAACCCGCTGGTCAGCGCCAGGAAGTCCACACCCTCCCCGAGCCTCGCCACCGGAGGCAGCGCGCCGCCGAGGGAGATCTGGCCGAGGGCCGTGGCCGCCTGGAGGCGGGTCGCCGCGTCGGCGCTCTCCGCGTCCCGGGTCAGGTCCGCGAGCAGCGGGACCGCACCGCGGTCCGGGGCGAGCCCGAGGCCGAGGATGGCGGCGCCCCGCACCGTCGGGTCGCGGGCGTCGAGCAGGAGGCGCAGGAGGAGCGCCGGGCTCCCGGGGAAGGGGCGCACGCCGGCGGCCAGCGCGGCGCCGCGGAGCCGCTCCGCGGGGCCCCCCTCGCGCAGCAGGGAGGAGACGAGCGCCGGGACGGCGGCGTCGCCGGTGAGGGCGGCGCCGAGGATCGCGTAGCCCTGGAGTTCCGGCGAGGCGGAGGGGTCCCGGGCCATGGCCCGGAGCCGTTCCGCCGACTGCCGGTCCCCGAGGAGGCCGAGGCCCACGGCGGCGGCGGAGCGGAGGGAGTCCTCGGAGCGCAGTTCCAGCAGCGCCCGCAGCGGCGCGACGGCGGTCTTCGGGCTCTCCGTCAGCCCGAGGGCGACGGCGGCGAAGCCGCGCACGGAGCGGGACCAGCGGACCTCGGTCCGCTCCGCCAGGGGCGCCACGGCGTCGACGCCGGCGGCCCGGGCGAGGGAGACGGCGGCGAACCCGCGGACGAGGGCGTCGGAGTCCCCGTCGAGGACGCGGAGGAGCTCCTGCACGACCTCCCTCCCGCGGAAGGAGCCGAGGGCGAGGACGGCGGCGCGCCGGACGGAGGCGTCGGGGTCGTCGCGCAGGGCGGCGAAGAGGACGGGCTCCGCCGCGGAGTCGCCGACCCGGCCGAGGGCCGTGGCGGCGTGGGCCCGCAGGCGATCGTCCCTGAGGACGCGGGAGCCGAGCACCTTCGAGAGGATCTGCACGGAGGCACGGTCCCCGAGGAGGCCGAGGGCCGTCACCGCGGCGACGCGGGTCTCCCGCGCCTCGCGGCCCGCGACCTCGAGGGAGCGCTCGAGGGCCCCCCGGACCGCCGCGACGCCGCCCCGGTCCCCGAGGAGGCCGGTGCCGAGGACGGCCATGTTCCTCACCGAGGGGTCGGAATCCTGGAGCGCCGCCCGCAGGTCCGGCAGGGCGGCGGCATCGCCGAGGAAGCCGAGGGCGAGGGCCGCGGCGCGCCGCTCCGCGGGGCTCCCGCCGCCGAGCATCTCGCGGAGGGCCGGGAGGGAGGCCGCGTCCCTCGCGTTGCCCGCGGCCAGGGCCGCGGCCACGCGCACTTCGAGCACGGGGTCCGCCAGGGCCGCCCGGAGGGCCGGCAGCACGCGATCCGCCATGTCACCCGCGCGGAGGGCGTCGAAACCGCCGGTGCCGACGGAGGGCATCCCGGGGCCCGTGGCGGTGCCGCCGCGGGGCTCCGTGAGGGCTCTCCGGATGAGGGCGTCCTTCTCGTACTCGAACCAGAACTCCCAGCGGGCCCACCCCTCGGAGGAGCGGGACGCGTCCCCCGCCGTCGGGGTGTCGAGGAAGAGCGCCCCGCCGCGGGGGACCTCGCCGGAGGGGCCGCGGTACTGGGAGGGGGCGGAGCCGCTGGAGGCGGAGTCCGCCTTCACGAGGGTGGGCAGGAGCAGGAGGGCGCCCAGAACGAGGGCCATGAGGACCCCCGCCGGCGTGATTCCACCCTGGCTGCGATGAACGGTCGACATGGCTCCTCCTTCCGCGGTCCCCGTGCGTCCCCCTCGGCGCCGGACCGCACCGGGAAGAGCGCAAGGTCCATGCCAATGGGGGCGAGGGTGGAAAGGGGGGGGGCCTGGAAAGGTTCGTTGTCGAAGGGGTGAAACCGTTGCCAGGGAGGGGCGGGGGGCGGCCTACCGCGTCGTGTCGAAGGGGATGTCGACGGCGTGGACCGTCACCGCCTCGCGCTTCTCCTTCTTCACGGGGTTCATGCAGTAGACGAGTTCCACCCGCGCCGTGCCCCTGACGCCGCGGGGCAGGGGGAAGCGCGCCGCCGCCGTCTCCCCGGGCCTCAGGTTGGTGTTCTCCCGCGGCGGAGATCGGTAGTACATGCGGTACTCCGCCATCTCGGCGCGATCGTGGACCTTCACGCCCCCCTCCGTCGTCACGGTGATCCAGACGTTGAAGGAGCGGTGGCGGGAGTCCGCCGGGGCCCGGTGGCCGACGTCGGCGACGACGGTTTCGGCGACGATCTCCCCCTTCTCCTCCCGGGCGCGGAACTGCATGCCCCGGCGGAGGACCTCCTCGTGGTGGCCGCCGCGCATGGCGTGGTCGAAGCCCTTCCCCGCGGCGCCCCCCGCCGCGGGCCGCTCCACGGGAGGGAGGTGGCAGGCGATGCAGTTCTCCGTGCGCCCCTCCTTCATCACCGCGCCCTTCTCGGGGTCGGGGTGGAGGAAGAGCGTCTCGTGCTCGTCCACGAGCCCGTGCTGGTTGTGGCAGCCCTTGCAGGCCACGGGCGAGGAGAGCTCCGCCACCCGCCTCGGGCGGCACGGCGCCGAGGGGATGTCCCGGGAGGCGGCCACCCCGCCGTCGGGGAGGAGGTGGCAGGAGAGGCAGTCCACGCCGGTCTCGAAGCGCGAGGAGCGCTCGAAGACCCGGCCCCCGAGGGGCGCCAGGTGGATGGGCTGGGGCGCGTGGCAGGAGAGGCACTCGGTGCTCTTGAAGTCGTCGGAGAGGGAGCGCACCTCGGGATCGGTCCACGCGCGCGCGTGCATGGAGGTGGACCACTCCTCGTAGACCGCCGCGTGGCACGCGGCGCACTGGCGGGGATGGGAGAAGCCGCCCTCCCCCGCCGCCCCGCCGGGGGGCGGGCCCGCCGGGTCCCCCGTCGCGGCGGGGCCCGTCCCGTTGCCGGGATCCGCCGGGGGCGCCGCCGGACCCGGGGCTCCCCGGAAGGCGGCCCAGGCGACGAAGCCCCCGGTGGCCGCCAGGAGGAGCGCCAGGCCCAACCTGCTCCGGTTCACGATGCCTCCCCGTCGTCCTCGACGGCCAGCGGCTCCCGGAGGAACCGGAGCCCCACCTCCGCGCCCCGCTCCGCCGGCGAGCCGGTGCGGACGAGGAGCCGGGCCCCCCCCGCCTCCACGGCGACGATCCAGCCGTCGCCGCGGAAGAGGCTCCGGCCCGCGCGGCCCCGCACGGTCCCCTCCGGATCCAGGAGGGCGTCCTCCGGCCGGAAGGAGAGGAGGACCTTTCCGTCGGCCCGGGCCCTCCCTCGGAAGGGGAGGTCCCCGAAGGCGGTGCGGGCGATGCCGCCGTCGCCGGTCCCCTCGAGGAAGGAGGCGAGCCCCACGAAGGAGGCGACGAAGCGGGAGCGCGGCTCCCCGTAGACCTCCGCGGCGGTGCCCTCCTGGGCGACCCGGCCCTCCCGCATCACGACGACCCGGTCCGCGGCCCCCAGCGCCTCGGCCTGGTCGTGGGTGACGAGCACCGCGGCGATGCCGAGCCGGGCCCGCGCCTCGGCCACGGCCTCCACCATGCGCAGGCGCAGGGTGGCGTCGAGACCGCCGAAGGGTTCGTCGAGGAGGAGGAGCCTCGGCTCCGGCGCCAGGGCGCGGGCGAGGGCGGCGCGTTGTCGCTCCCCCCCGGACAGCGTCCCCGGCAGGGCGTCGAGGCGGTGGGAGATGGCGGCGGCCTCGGCGGCGGCGGCGACGCGCTCCCGGCGCCGGGCCCCGTCGGGCTCCCGCGCCTCGAGGGGGAAGGAGATGTTCTCGGCCACCGTCATGTGGGGCCACAGGGCGAGATCCTGGAACACGAGGGAGACGCCGCGGTCCTCCGGGGCGACGACGGACTGGGGCGCCGCCACGGAGCGGCCGCCGATGGAGACCTCCCCCTCCTCGGGGTCCTCGAGGCCCGCGAGGACGCGGAGCAGGGTCGTCTTCCCGCAGCCCGAGGGTCCGAGGATGGCGGTGAGGGCGTCGCCGGGGATCCCGAGGGAGAGCCCGTCGAGGGCCCGGTGGGAACCGGCGGGGGAGACGAAGGACTTGCCCACCCCCTTGAGCTCGGCGGCGTTGGCCATGGGCCTACCTCCCCCCGCCGCCGGCGGCGCGGAACCGCGGGGCCGCGGCCTCCGAGGCCCAGCGCTTCCGCACCTCCTCCGCCCCCGCGCCGGAGCGGGGGTCGAAGGGGCCGAGGCCGTCCACGAAGCGGTCGAGCCCCTCCCACGCCCTCCGCCGCAGGATGGAGTCCCCGTCGGAGAGGTAGCCGAGGAGGATCCCCGCCCCCTCCTTCTCCCGCAGGCCGAGGAGCGCCGTCGCGAGGGCGATGCGGAGGGGGGGATCCTCCCCCGCCGCGGACTTCGCCCCGAGGGCCCGGCGGAGTGCCTCCGCCGTCCCCGGCGTCGGGCAGAGGGCGAGGGCCTCCGCCGCCGCGGCCCGCTCGTCGGGGGAGGAGGAGGCGAGGAGGGCCGTCCCCTCGGGCAGCCCCCCCGGGGGGCGGAGGCGGGCGAGGGAGCGCATCACCTGGATGCGCACGGCGGGAATCTCGGCGCGGCGGAAGGCCTCCCGGAGCGGGGCCACCGCCTCCTCCGGGAAGAGGCTCTCCTGGAGGACCTGGGCGATGCCCACCCGCACCTGGCCCTGGGGGTCCGCGGCGGCGTCCGCCGCGGCGAGGGCCGCCACGAGGTGGGGAAGGGCGGGCCTGCCGAGGAGGACGAGGCAGCGCCGGGAGCGATCCATCTCGAGGAACCGGAAGCGCCCGAGGATGGCGATCTCCCTCTCCACGGCGGCGGCGAAGAGGGGGTCGCTCCAGCGGGCGCGGGAGGGGACGGCGAGGTCCCGCGGCCGGGACGCCCACCAGGCCGCGGCCCTCGCCCCCGCCGCGGCGCGGTCCGCCTCCCCCGCCTCGGGGAGGTAGCCGAAATGGCCCCTGGCCCCGGGTCCGCCGAAGTCCCGGAGGGCCGCGAGGGCGTGGTAGTAGACGCGGATGCGGTACTCCCCCACCATGGCCGTCGGCAGGATCCCGACGCCGCCCCGGGAGAGCTGGTCCACGAAGACCCCCATGGCCCCGTCGCAGCCCATGTCGAGGAGGGCCCGCGCCGCCGTGCCCTGGACCTCGTCGTAGACGCCCGCGGAATCGAGGAAGCTGCGCGCGACCTCGACGTCCTCGTCGTTGACGAGCATGCGCGCGATGTCCGGGGCCGCCGGCGCCCAGGCGATGCGCCCGAGGGCCTCGAGGGCGTACACACGGAGCCACGTGTTCCGCCCGGGGCGGGACGCCTCCAGGAGATCGGGGCCCGCCTCCTCGTAGCGGAGGAGGCCGAGGGCGAGGGCCGCCTTCCCGCGCGCCTCCACGGAGGCGCCCGGATCCCGGAACACGGACAGGAGATCGGGGCCCGCCGCCGGGCCGCGGGCGACCTCCGCCCGCATGGCCGCCTCCGCCGCCGCCGCGTCCCGGTCCCCGAGTGCGGAGGCCAGGGCGCGGATGCGCAGGGACTCCGCCCAGGGCGCCACGGCGGGACCGTGGTCGAGGCCCGTCCAGCGGCGCAGCAGGCGGAGGGCCGAGGCCGAGGCGACGGGATCGGCGTCCCGGAGCCGCTCGAGGAGGAGGGGGCCGCCGGAGGGGTCCCCGAGGCGGGCCAGGGCGTAGGCGACCTCCGCGGGGACGGCCCCCGCGGCCCCGTCGCGGAGGCGGCGGAGATCCGGGAGGGAGGCCTCGTCGCGGATCTCCCCGAGGGCGAAGGCCGCCTCCGCGGGGAGGTCGGCGAGGGCGGCCCGGAGATCGCGGGCGGCGCCGCCGTCCCCGGCCGCGCCGAGGGCGCGGGCGGCGGCGCCGCGCTCGGCCCGCCCCCCGGAGCGATCCCTCAGGATCCCGCGGAGCGCCGAACGGTGGAGGGGGCCCGCCCGCTCCGGCGCCGCCGCCAGGGCCTCGGCGGCGGCCTCGCGGACGATGGGCTCGGTGGCCCCGAGGGCGCGGAGGAGGAGGGCCCCGTCGGCGTCGGCGGCGAGGGCGGCGCGGCCGCGCTCCCTGTCCGCGGGGTCCGCGGAGCGGAGATCGTCGATGGGATCCCCGGCCGCGGCGGCGGCCGCCGCGGCCAGCAGAAGGGCGACCCCGGCAAGTCCCCGCATCCTCAACGCTCCTCCTCCCTTGACGGCGGCCGGGGTGAAGCCCGTTCCCCCCCGGTGCGGCCGCCCTCCCTGGGGAAGCGCGAGAGGACGAAGACCCTGGCCCCGGCGGCGTCGTGGATCCGCCGCTCGAGCCAGGCATCCTCCAGGGCGGCCAGCATTTTCGCAAACCCCGGACCGGGGGCGTACCCCATTGCGAGCAGGTCGTCCCCCGTGAGGACCCGGGGGGGGCGTGGCGTCTCGGAAGCGAAACGTTCCCGAGCGGTGACGGTGAATCCCAGGAGAGACAGGTCCCCGTGGCTCGCCATGCAGTCGAGCCGGTGGAGGGCGGCGTGGGACTCGAAGAGGGGGTCGGCGACGAAGCGGCGGAGCTTCGCCTCCCTCATCACGGGGAGGTTCCTCCAGACCATGTGACGGGCAACGAGGGCCTCGACCTCCGCGGCCTCGGCGTTGGAGAACCGCAGGCGGCGGCAGGTCTCCACGGCCATGGCGGCGCCCACGCGGTCGTGGTTGTCGAAGCGGATGCGGTCCGTGACGGCGAAGGTGGAGGGCTTGCCGACGTCGTGGAGGAGCGCCCCGAAGGCCAGGAGCGGCGGCCGGGGCTCCGGCATCAGGTCGAGGCCCGCGAGGAGGAGCCTCGTGTGCACGAGCACGTCCCCCTCCGGGTGGAAGTCCGCGGGCTGGGGGACGCCGGCGCAGGCGGCCACCTCGGGGAGGACCACGGGGAGCAGGCCCGACTCCCCGAGGAGGTCGAGGCCCCGGGCGGCGCCCCCCTCCGTGAGGATGCGGCGGAGCTCGTCCCGGATGCGTTCCGCGGAGACCGAGGCGGCCCGCGGCGCGAGGGATCGGACGGCGGCCATCGTGGAGCTCTCGATGGACCATCCGAGGCGCGCCGCGAAGCGCACCGCGCGCAGCATCCGGAGGCGATCCTCGTCGAAGCGGGCCGCCGCCTCCCCCACGGCGCGGAGGCGGCGGGCCTCGAGGTCGGCGAGCCCTCCGACGTGATCGAGGATCTCCCCCGTGGCGGGATCCTCGAACAGCGCGTTCACCGTGAAGTCCCGGCGGAGGGCGTCGGCGGCGGGGTCCTTCCCGAAGACGACCTCGTCGGGGCGGCGGCCGTCGCTGTAGCTACCCTCGGCCCGGAAGGTGGTCACCTCCACGGTGGACGCGGCCCCGGAGGGCTCCTCGAACCGGACCTGCACGCTTCCGAAGCGCTTCCCGAGGGGGACGACCTTCGGGAAGAGGGCCATCACCTCCTCCGGCGTGGCGGAGGTGGCGACGTCGAAGTCCTTGGGCTCGACCCCGAGCACCCGGTCCCGCACGCACCCGCCGGCCAGGAGGGCGCGGTGTCCCCCCTCCCGCAGCCTGCGGGCCGTCTCGAGGGCGGCGGCCCGCGTGGAGGCGCTCATGGCCCCCTGTTTTAGCGGGGGGGGGAAGGGGACGTTCCCAACTAACCAACTAACTCCATGGAACACCCGTGGAAGTCACGAGGGGGGTGAGGGAGTTAGTTGGTTAGTTGGGAACGTCCCCGCCTCTCCGCCGCCTTTCACGATGCGTTCCGCCAGGTCGCGCAGTCTCACCCTCTCCCCGGCTTCCGGCGGCCTCCCGCCCCACCGCTCCTCCTCGTAGGAGGCGACCACGCCCTCGAGGGCGGCGGCGGGCGCGAAGCCGAGGGCGAGGGCGCGCCCGGCGTGCTCACGGCCCGTCTCCGCGGGAAGCCGGGGGACGCCCCCCGCGGCGCACCGTTGTAGGAGGATCGCGTAGGCCTCCGGCGGAGGAAGCGGGGAGGGCGGCGCGCCGGCCGGGGCCGTCGCCGCGTCGGGGCGGCGGGAGCGGAGGAGGCGCGCCGCGGCGAGGAGGGCGAGGGCCGCCGCCAGCGCGAGGACCGAGGGCCACCGCAGGGAGCCGTCCTCGCGGAGGACCACCCGCGCGGCGGAGCGCCGGACCCCCTCGGCGGCGGACAACAGCAGGCGGGACTGGGCGGCGCCGTCGAACCGGAGGACCCCGTCGAGCCACCGCCCGAGGCCGCCCTCCCCCCCGTCCTCTCCCTCCTCGGGGAGATCCCGCTCCGCCCCCCCGCCGGGGGCCGGCGTCGGGTCGAAGGTCACCCAGCCCCGATCCTCGAACCAGGCCTCCACCCACGCGTGGGCGTCGGCGCCGCGGAAGGTGTAGCGGAGCGTCACGGGGTCGAGGACGCCGCCGCGGAAGCCGATGGCCATCCGCGCCGGGACGCCGGCGGCGCGCAGCATCACCACCGCCGAGGAGGCGAAGAGCTCGCAGTGGCCGCGGCGGGAGGAGAAGAGGAAGGCCTCCACGGGCGGCCCCTCGACGGACTCCGGCAGGTCCAGCGAGTAGACGCAGCGCGCCGACAGCCAGGCCTCGAGGATCCGGAGGGTCCCGTCCCCGGGAGGGGCCCCGCGGAGGATCTCCCGCGCCAGGGTCGCGGTCCGCTCGTGGTCCGGGGGGAGGGACAGCAGGGATTCCTCCCGCGAGCGGTGGAGGACCTCGTCGTCGAGGAGCGGGTAGGCGCCGGACCCGACCACGGAGCGGACGCGCACCACGTCCCGCTCCGCGAGGGCCTCGGCGGCCCGCACCTCGCCGCGGGCGAAGGCGAGGACCCCGCGGGCCACCCCGGGCCCCCCCACGGCCACGGGGACTCCGAGGGCGAAGATCGCGTCGGAGCCGCCGGCGAGGAAGAGGAACTCCTGCTCCACGGCCTCACCCGCCGGGGGTGCGGGGGGCCGGCGGCGGGGCAGGCTCGTCCACCCGTCGGTCCGCGCGTCGGAGCCGTCGTCGAGGCGCACGTAGCGCCGATCCGCGGAGGACCAGGAGACGCCGTCGAACTCCTCGAGGGCGCCGCTGCGCAGGAGCGGGCCGAACTCCTCGGCGTCGGCGGGGCGCCCCTCCCGCGTCACGGACATCTCGAGGAGGGGGCGGAGGTCCCGCTGCAGCCTGCCGATGTCGCCGATGTGGACCTGCTTCACGGGCACCGCCGCCGGCCCCTCCGATGCGTCCCCGGACCCGCCCCCGGCCCCGTCGGGGATGCGCCGGGTCCGTGCCCCGGGGGAGGAGGGCTCCCTCCCGGATCCCGCCGACATCCTCGGGAGGGCGACGTAGAGGAGCGCCGCCAGGAGCGCCGTGGCGGGCACGGCCCAGAGGGCGGTGCGCAGTCCGCGTCCCGTGGCCACCGCCGCCGGCGCCGGCTCCTCCTCCCCGGCGCTGCGCGCCGCGTGCTCGGCGTGGATCACGGGCAGCAGCGCCGCGATGAGGAGCACCACCGCCGCGGCGGAGAGGAGGGCCGCGCCGCTCCCCTCGAGGGCGAGGTAGCCCACCCCCGCGAGCAGCGCGTCGCGCAGCGTGCGGAGATCGCGGACGTCCCGGGGGAGGCGGAGGCCGCGGAGCCCCGCCGGCAGGAGGGCCGCGAGGAAGGGGGCGTGGCGGCTCCCCGCGAGGATCCCGAGGAGGACGCCGAGGGCGAGGCCCCAACGCAGGGCGCGCACGGTCCGGGAGCCGGAGCGCAGCGCCGAGGGCGGGAGCCGGAGCGCGTCGGGCAGGCCCTGAGCGGCGGCGGCGGCGAAGACGAGGACGGGGAGGAGGAGAGCGACGCCCCCGTGGCCCTCGGCGAGGAAGGCCGAGGCGGGCCCCGCCGCGGCGGCGAGGAGGAGGGCGGGCAGCAGCAGGCGGCGGGGGCTCACGGCTTCACCCCCGGGGCGAAGGTGGCCCGCAGCGACGGGAGCACGCGGATCTCCACGCCCCGGGGGCCGCGCACCGTCCGGGGGGCCCCGTGGCCCGCCTTCACGAGGAGCACCCGCGCGCCGCGCAGCGTCCCCGGCGGGAGGAGCGCGAGGGGGTCGCGGCGCGGGTCCCTCCTCGCCGGGGGCTCCAGAAGGGCGAGGGCCTCCAGCGCCAGGCCGAGGCCGCGGGCCGAGGAGACGCTGGCCACGACCACGGGCCCCGGCGTGTAGGCGGCGAAGGCGGTGCGGCGGCCCTCGGCCTTCAGCCGCAGGAGGAGGCTCGCCGCGAGCGAGCAGGCCCGCTCCAGGGCGGCGGCGCGGTCCGGCGCCGCGAGATCGCGGACGTCGGCGTCCAGCAGGACGACGGCGCGGCCGGCGTCCTCGCGCTCGAACTCCCGGGAGAGCAGGCGCCCGTGGCGGGCCGACTGGCGCCACGCGATGGCGCGGGGGGCGTCGCCGGGGGTCCAGTCGCGGACGCCGCGGAAGAGGGCCCCCCCGCGGAGCGCCGCGCTGACGGCCTCCTCCGGGGCGGCCTCGGCGGCGGGCGACCGCAGGGCCGCAGCCGGCACGGGGACGCGGCGCGGGAAGGCGAGGATCTCGCGGTCCTCCCCGACGGGGCGCACCGAGACCGCCAGCAGGAAGGGCCACCGCACGGAGAGGATCGGCGCCTCGAGGTCGTGGCGCCCGCGCCGACGCACCCGGCCGCGGACCTCCATCGGGATCTCGGCCCCGGGGCGCAGGCCGCCGGCCACGGCGGCGGGAGGGCCGTCGAGATTGCCGGGCTCCCGGATCTCGATGCCGCAGAGGGGGAGGAAGCCGCGGTTGCGCATGCGGAGGCGGAGCGGGAAGACCTCGCCGGCGTGGACCCGGGCCGGGCACTCCCAGGTCGCGACCACGGAGCGGGAGGCGAAGGCGGCCCCGATCCACGCGAGGAGGACGAGGGAGGCGAGGAGGGCCGCCCCGGCGTAGAGGCTCGGCCGGTGGGTGACGGTGGCGAACGCGAAGCAGAGGCCGGCCAGCCACCCGACCCGGCGCCCGTGCTCCGTGAGGACGGTCTTCCGCAGGGCCCTCCACATGGCGCCATTCTAGCCCGGGGGAAAGGGGGGACGGTGCCAGGGTTCCTCCGTAACCTGTGGATCCCGTGCCCCGCCACCGCCCCCCGTTCGGGATCTTCGAAGCGGCCCTGGTCCTCGTCCTCGCCGGGGCCGCGGTCTGGCTCGCGCGCCCCGTCCCCGGCGCGCGGGCGGCGGCGGCGGCGGAGAAGGAGGTCCTCGCCCTCCTCGACGCCGTGGCCGACGCCGAGGACGCGCTCCCCGCCGGCGCCCCCTTCCTCCCCCTCCCCGCCCTCGCGGCGCGTGGCGGGCCCGGGACCGCGCCGCTGGCCCTCCTCTCCCCCTCCCCCGTCGAGGGGGTGATGGGGAACGGCTCCTACTGGGTGGCCGTGCTCCTCCCGGACCGGGACGGCGTGCTCCGCGGCCCCGGGGAGCGGGGCATCCCCGGCGCCCGCCGCGGTTACGCCGTGGTGGCGTGGCCGAGGAAGGGTGCCTCCCCCCTGCTCCGCTCCGTGGCCGCCCTCCCCCGGGGCGGCGCCTGGCAGAGGGCCGACGGCATGCCCGAGAGCGGCGAGCCCGGGGGCCCGCCGGTCCCCTCGGCGGCGTTCTCCGCGGATCCGGAGGACCCCCCGCCGGAGCCGCCGACGGACTGGGTGCGCGCGAGGGATCGGAAGGGCGGGGAGGGGGAGGGGGGGTAGTCGGTGAGTATCACAGTATCATACTGTGATACCGTTTCGGGCGTTGCGCGCCTCCGGCGGGGGGCTCCCGGAATGGAGTCGTCCCTGAACGGAGGGACGACTCCATTCCGGGAGCGATGGAGAGGAAGCGGATCCGGTACATCCACAGGCGCCACGGGGGAATCTCCGGGATCGGGCCATTGGATCCCGGGGGACGGCGTTCACCCTTCGTGCCTTGAAGGAACCGGAACTCCGCTGGGG
>CAYJMF010000129.1:0-11812 GCA_964370855.1 uncultured Planctomycetota bacterium
GTGTGGCCGCCCCCCCACGGCCGCGCCCCGCGCGCCCCCCCCCCCCCCAACGCCCGCCGAAACTCTCACAGAACAGCGAGGAATCCCCCCCCTCCCCTCCCCCCGACCGGGAACCCCTCGCCCCCCGGCCGCCCATCGGGGAGAATGCCGCCATGCGAAGGGCTCTCTACGCGGGGACGTTCGACCCGGTCACCCTCGGCCACCTCGACCTCATCGACAGGGGGGTGCGGCTGTTCCCCTCCCTCGTCGTGGGCGTGGCGGACAACGTGCGCAAGACCCCGCTCTTCACCGCCGCGGAGCGGGTGGCGATGCTGCGGGAGGAGATCCGCCGGAGCGGGGTCGGGAAGGTGGAGGTCGTCTCCTTCCGGGGGCTCGTGGTGGACTGGGCGCGGGATCACGGCGTGGACGTCCTGCTCCGCGGGGTGCGGACCACCAGCGACTTCGAGTACGAGTACCAGATGGCGCTCACGAACCGGGCCCTGGCGGGGGATGTCGAATCGGTGTTCGTCATGCCCTCGGAGAAGTACGCCTACCTCTCCTCCACGCTCATCCGCGAGGTCGTGCGAGGCGGGGGGGACGTGTCGCGGTGGGTGCCCCCGGCGGTGGCGAAGGCGCTGGCGAGGAAGCTGGCGGAGGCCGGGGAATCCGGCTCCCCGCCGAAGGTCGGGACGCGGAACCGTAAACGGAAGGGGAAGGAATGATTCGGAAGCTCCCGGTGATCCTGGCGACGCTCCTCGCGGCCTCCCTCGCGTCCTTCGGCAAGGAGGCGCCGAAGCCGGCCCCGCCGCCCCCCGCCGCGGGCGGGGACGGGGCTCCCGCCGGCACCCTCTCGCCGGAATTGCAGGCCTTCCTCGCGGAAGTGGCGAAGGGGAACCTCCCGCCCGTCGCCCCCTGGAAGCGCTGGGACGGGAAGGTCGAGGCGCCCCCCTTCGGTGCGGAGCCCCCCCTTGACCTGGGGAACCCCCTTCCCGCGGGGAAGGAGGCATGGTCCACCCCCGTGGAGGGCGGCACCCTCATCGTCCAGTACAACTCGGCGCCGAAGGACCTCAACGGGATCATCTCCAACGACGCCATCGTCACCTACGTGAACGAGCTCACCCACCCGGTCCTCGCCCACCAGGACCCGGTGACCTTCCGCTACGGGGTCCCCTCGAAGGAGGACCCCTCCCGCGTCTTCCTCGCCGCGAAGCCCTCGGACATCGCCGAGCGCTGGGTGAAGGAGGACACGCTTCTGCGCGCCGACGGGAGCCGGCTCTTCGGCGCCGTGTCCGAGGAGGGGGACGCGTGGATCGTGAAGCCCCTCGACCCCGCCGTGGCGGAGGGCGCCCCGGCCCGGAAGGAGGAGAGGGTCCCGAAGGCCGCCGGGGACCGGGTCCTCCGCGGGACCTTCGTGACGGTCCACCTCCGCCCCGGCGTGAAGTGGGAGGACGGCGTCCCCTTCTCGGCGCGGGACGTCGCCTTCAGCATGGACTGCATCCTCAACGAGAACGTCAACTCCGACAACATCAAGCCCTCCTTCGAGGTGATCGAGACCTGCACCGCCCTCTCCGACTCCGTGCTCCGGTGGACTCTTCGCAAGCAGTACTTCGCCGCCGACGATTCCACGGTGGGGGGGAACCTCCACGTCGTGGCGCTCCACGCCTATCGCGCCGCCTGGGAGAAGGCGAACCCCGGGAAGCCCATGGACCCGAAGGGGGAGGAGTTCGCCCGCTTCTTCAACACCTGCACCGCCCTCAACGAGAAGCCCCTCGCCACGGGCCCCTACCGCGTGGAGGCCTTCGACGCCAATCGCAGCGTCACCCTCGTCCGCAACGAGGGTTACTTCGGGCCCCGCTCCCGCGCCGACCGGATCATCTGGAAGTTCATCACCGATCCCGTGGCCGCCGTTCAGGCGTTGAAGGGGGGGGAGCTGGACTTCGCCGCCCACGGCCCCTCCGCGGAGCAGTACGCCAAGGTCATGCAGGAGCCGGAGTTCCTGAAGAGCTTCGTGCCCAGCACCTGGTACACGCCCAGCGTCTCCTTCATCGCCTACAACCGGAAGAGCCCGACGGGGGCCCTCGCGGACGCGCGGGTCCGCGCCGCCCTGGGCATGCTCCTCGACCGCCCGGGGTTCCGGAAGGCGAAGCACTACGGCTGCTCCGTCCTCCTGGCGGGGGATCAGTTCGTCTCCGGCCCCGCCTACGACCCCGCGGTGAGGCCGCTGGCCTTCGACCCGGAGGCGGCGAAGGAGCTCCTCGACGAGGCGGGCTGGCGGGACCGTGACGGGGACGGGATTCGGGACCGGGACGGGAAGAAGCTCGAATTCGAGTTCCTCATCACCGCCGACAACAAGCCCATCGAGGAGCTGACGGCCCTGTGGCTGGAGCAGCTCCAGAAGGCCGGGGTCTCCTGCAAGGTGGCGAAGATGGAGTGGGCCGCCTTCATCGGCCGCTTCGAGGACAAGAAGTTCGACGCCATCACCCTCGCCTGGGCCAGCGACGTGGAGAGCGATCCCCACCAGCTCTGGCACAGCAAGTGGGCCGACCCGAACAAGCCGTCGAGCAACACCACGTCCTTCTCCGATCCCCGCGCCGACGCCCTCATCGAGGCGATCCAGGAGTGCCTCGACCCCGCGGTCCGCGCCCGCTACCAGCACGCCCTCCACCGCATCCTCGACGCCGACGCGGGGTACACCTATCTCTGGTGCCGCGCCGAGATCGGCGCCTACGACCGGCGCTGGAGGGGCGTGAAGCTCTACCCGAGGCGCCCCGGCTTCGACCTCACCGAGTGGTACATGCCGAAGGAACTGCAGGACCGCCGCTGACCCCCGGATGAGGACCTACCTCCTCAAGCGGCTCCTGCTCATTCCCCTCACCCTCTTCGGGGTGAGCCTCATCACCTTCCTCGTCATCCACCTCGCCCCCGGCGACCCGGCCACCCTCAAGCGCCACGGCATCAGCCAGGGGGGGAAGGCCGCCGTGGAGGCGACCCGCGGGACCAAGGACGCGGTCACGAAGTTCCGCGAGCGCCACTTCTTCGACAGGCCCCTTTACGTGCAGTACGGCAAGTGGATGGGGCGCCTCGCCCGCGGGGACCTCGGGCGGACCTTCTTCGGGGACAAGGACATCCTGGAGGAGATCAAGCCGCGGCTCCTCGTCACGATGTGCCTCGAGGCCTGCGCCTTCGTCCTCATCTTCGCCTTCGCCATCCCCGCGGGGGTCTACTCCGCCTGGCGGCCCGGGTCCACCGGGGACCGGATCTCCTCCCTCGTCCTGTTCATCCTCTACTCGCTGCCCTCCTTCTGGGTGGCGACGATGCTCATCATCGCCTTCGGGAACAGGGAGGCCCCCCTGTTCGGGATCTCCTTCCCGGTGTCGGGGCTCCGGGACGACCGGCTCGTGGATCCGACGGCCTGGGAGTGGATGAAGGACGTGACGATGCACGCCTTCCTCCCCGTGATCTGCCTCTCCTACACGACCCTCGCCGGGGTCTCCCGCTACATGCGCTCGGGGATGCTGGAGGTCATCCGCCAGGACTACATCCGGACCGCCCGCGCCAAGGGGCTCCCGGAGTCGCGGGTGATCCTCAAGCACGCGCTCCGCAACGGGCTCTTCCCCATCATCACGCTCACGGCGTCGCTCCTCCCGGCCATGGTGGCGGGCTCCGTCATCATCGAGGTCATCTTCTCCATCCCCGGCATGGGGATGTACACCATCGAGGCGATCCGCCTGCGCGAGTACGACGTGCTCATGACCGTCTTCCTCCTGAGCGCGCTGGTGGAACTGGTCGCCATCCTCGCCGCCGACATCACCTACGCCCTCGTGGACCCCCGCGTCTCCTACGAGGCGGCGCAGTGAGCGGGGATCCCGCCCCCGGCGCCGGGAATCCCGAGCCCCCCCCGGGGCGCTCCGTCCTCGACATCACGCTCTCGATGTTCTGGAAGCGGAAGCTGGCCGTGGCCGCGGCGGTCCTCCTCGGCCTCGCCTTCTACGCCGCCGTCTGGGCGCCGCTCCTGGCCACCTCCTCCCCCCTCCACTTCCGCGGCTTCGATCGCGGGGCGGCGACGGAGGCGGCGCGGCTGGCGCGCCTCGAACTGCAGGACGTCGCCTCCGCCCTCGGGGGGGACGGGAGCTGGACCGAGGAGAAGGTGGAGGGCTCCTTCGATGTCGTGGACTTCCAGCTCGGCCGCATAGAGGACTCCCTCGCCGACGCCATGGCGGCGAAGGTGGCGGACCTCCGCGCCGGGGTCGCCGCCGCGCGGGAGGGGTGGCGGTCGCGGGCCGGGGGCGGCGCCGACGACCCGGCGGGGGCGGACCCCGCGGCCGTGGCGGCCATCGCCCCCCTCGCGGCGGAGCTGAAGGACGGCCTCAGTCCCGGCGAGGGGGACCTCGTCTCCCGGACCCGCTGGCCCGCCTTCCGCGCGCTGGACGCCCTGGACGTCTTCATGATGGCCGTCTCCCTCCTCCTCCCCGTGGGCTGCTTCTGGCTGCGGGGGGGGAAGGGGCGCCGCCGCCGGCCCGGGCGGGCCGCCGCCGTGGTCCTCTGGCCCTCCCTCGCGGCGGCCCTCCTGGTCCTCCTCCTCGCCCCGGCCCGGGCCGATCTCACGGACTTCAGACGGGGCATCGCGGAGAAGACCATCGCCGCGGAGTCCATCACCTTCGCCCCGGTCCCCTTCGGCATCAACGAGAACGCCGTGGAGAGCAAGTTCGAGAAGCCCTTCACCGAGGGGTCGAAGCACCTCCTCGGCACCGACGAGAACGGCCGCGACATGCTCTGCCGGCTGCTCTGGGGGGCGCGGGTCTCCCTCTCCGTGGGCTTCGTGGCCGTGGGGATCTACGTCTTCATCGGGGTCGTCGTGGGGGCGGTGGCCGGCTTCTTCGGGGGATGGATCGACATCCTCGTCTCCCGCGTCATCGAGTGGGTGATCTGCTTCCCCGTGTTCATCCTCGTCCTCGTCATCGCCGCCTTCCTCCAGGGGAGGACCGTCTGGGGCATGGACCCGCCGCAGCTCGTGGTCATCATGGTCATCCTCGGGATCACCGGGTGGCCCGGCGTGGCCCGCCTCGTCCGGGCGGAGTTCCTGCGCATGGTGAACCAGGACTTCGTGCAGGCGGCCCGGGCGCTGGGGGCGGGGCGGCGGCGGCTCATGTTCGGCCACCTCCTCCCCAACGCCATGGCCCCGGTGCTCGTGGCCGCGACCTTCGGCGTGGCCGGCGCCATCCTCACGGAATCGGCCCTCTCCTTCCTCGGGCTGGGGATCACGGTGCCGAAACCCTCCTGGGGGGGGATGCTCTTCGCGGCCCACGGGTACGAGCAGACGTCGGTCTGGATCTTCCTATGGCCGGGGCTCGCAATCTTTATGGTCATCACCTGCTACAACCTCGTCGGGGAGGCCCTGCGGGACGCCCTGGACCCGCGGCTCCGGCAGTGAGATCGGATACGGAGGCACGCATGGCGACGGCGAAGGGCGCGGGGGGGGACGACCTCCTCGAACTGCGCGACCTCAAGACCTACTTCTACACCGACGAGGGGGTCGCCCGGGCCGTGGACGGCGTCTCCTACGTCGTGAAGCGGGGCGAGACGCTGGGAGTGGTGGGGGAGTCGGGCTGCGGGAAGAGCGTCACCGCCCTCTCCGTCATGCGCCTCATCCCGGACCCCCCGGGCCGCATCGTGGCCGGCTCCATCCGCTTCGAGGGCACGGACCTCGCCTCCCTCTCCGGCGACGCCATGCGCCGCATCCGCGGCAACGACATCGGCATGATCTTCCAGGAGCCCATGACGAGCCTGAACCCGGTTTTCACCGTCGGGGACCAGATCATCGAGGCCGTCGTGCTCCACCGGGGCGTCTCCTACGCGGAGGGCCGCGCGCGGGCCGTCGAGATGCTCCGGCTCGTGGGCATCCCCTCCCCGGAGAGCCGGGTGGACGACTACCCCCACCAGATGTCCGGGGGGATGCGCCAGCGGGTGATGATCGCCATGGCGCTCTCCTGCGACCCGAAGCTCCTCATCGCCGACGAGCCGACGACGGCCCTGGACGTCACCATCCAGGCCCAGATCCTCGACCTCATGAACCGCCTGCAGCGGGAGCTGGGGATGTCCATCCTGCTCATCACCCACGACCTCGGCGTCGTGGCCCAGAACGCCCACCACGTGGCCGTCATGTACGCCGGCAAGGTCGTGGAGTACTCCTCCACCCGCGAGGTCTTCGCGAACCCGCGCCACCCCTACACCGTGGGGCTCTTCCGCTCCATCCCGAAGCTCGGGGTGAAGGTGGCGAAGCTCGACACCATCCCCGGGACGGTGCCGAGCGCGCTGGAGTTCCCGTCGGGCTGCCGCTTCAACAACCGCTGCCCCTTCGCCACGGCGAAGTGCACGACGGACGAGCCCCCCCTGCGCGAGATCGCCGCGGGCCACACGGTGGCCTGCCACTACGCCGAGGAGGTGACGCTCGAGCAGTGGGAGAAGCGCTCCGCCGCCGGGACCGCCGCCGCGGCCGCCGCGGGAAGGGGGGTCTAGGTGCCCGGCGAGACGATCCTCGAGGTGAAGGACCTCCGGAAGCACTTCCCCATCAAGCGGGGGCTCTTCGGGACCACCGTCGGGCAGGTGAAGGCCGTGGACGGGATCTCCTTCACCCTGGCCCGCGGGGAGACGCTCGGGCTCGTGGGGGAGTCGGGCTGCGGGAAGACCACCGCGGGCCGCACGCTGCTCCGCCTGCTGGACCCCGTGACCGGGGGGAGCGCCGTCTTCCTCGGGAAGGACCTCTTCGCGCAGAGGGGCGAGGAGCTGCGGCACACGCGGCGCAACATGCAGATCATCTTCCAGGACCCCTACGGGTCGCTGAACCCCCGCATGACCGTGGAGTCCATCGTCGGGGAGGCCCTCCAGATCCACGGCATCGTGGCGGACCGGAAGGAGCGGCGCGATCGGGTGCAGGTCCTGCTGAAGGAGGTGGGGCTCGACCCCGTGCGCCACATCACGCGGTACCCCCACGAGTTCTCCGGGGGCCAGCGCCAGCGCATCGGCATCGCCCGGGCCATCGCGCTGGACCCCGAGTTCATCATGTGCGACGAGCCGGTGTCGGCGCTGGACGTCTC
The DNA here is from genome assembly GCA_964370855.1 of uncultured Planctomycetota bacterium. Taxonomy (GTDB): domain Bacteria; phylum Planctomycetota; class JAJSAM01; order JAJSAM01; family JAKLKS01; genus JAKLKS01. The sequence continues at coordinate 7,074 of CAYJMF010000129.1, forward strand.
CATCCAGGCGCAGATCATCAACCTGCTCCAGTCGCTCCAGGAGCGGAAGAACCTCTCCTACCTCTTCGTGGCCCACGACCTGAAGGTGGTGGAGCACATCAGCCACCGGGTGGCGGTCATGTACCTCGGGGAGATCGTGGAGACGGCGACCTCCGACGACTTGTATCATGATCCGATACACCCCTACACGAGGGCCCTGCTCTCGGCCATCCCCGTGGCGGACCCGACGGTGACGGTGCAGAGGGAGATCCTGACGGGGGAGCCGCCGACCCCCATCAACCCCCCCGCGGGCTGCCACTTCCACCCCCGCTGCAGGTACGCCGAGGCCCGCTGCCGCGACGCCGCGGCCCCGGTCCCCGTCTACGACGTCGGCAACGGCCACCGGGTCCAGTGCATCCTCGCCGAGGCCCACGGCGGGAAGGTCGTCGAGGAGCGCCCCCCCCAGACGGCGGCGGTGGAGGTGTGAAGCTCTCCGTCGGCACCGTCGGCCCCTTCCTCCTGCCCCTGGCCATCGCGGCGGGGGCGGTGTGGCTGGGGGGCGGCGGGCGGGCGCCGGGGAAGGTCGTGATCCCGGCGAGGTACGACGTCGTGCCCGACACGCTGCGCGTGGCGGTCCTCGCCAACCCCCCCAACCTCGACCCCGTGGAGGCGACGGACACCACCTCCAACGCCCTCATCCGCCGCATCTGCAGTACGCTGGTGGGCCTCGACGACAACCTGGCCCTCGCCCCGGACCTCTGCGAGTCCCTCCCCTCCCTCTCCCCCGACGGCCTCGTCTACACCTTCCGCCTGCGGGGAGGCGTGAAGTTCCACAACGGCCGGGCCATGACCGCCGAGGACGTGAAGTACTCCCTGCAGCGGCTCGCCGAACCCTGGAGCAAGAGGTTCTGGATCATCGAGCCCGTGAAGGGGGCGGAGGCGGCGCGCCAGTCTATGATCGACCGGAAGCTGGACCGGGGGCAGCCGCAGACCCCCATCGAGGGCATCGAGGTACTGGACTCCCTCACGGTGCGGATCACGCTGGCCGCCCCCCAGCCCCTGTTCCCCCTCTTCATCGCCATGAGCAACGCCTCCATCGTCCCGCGCGAGGAGGTGGAGCGGCTCGGGCAGAGGTTCGGCCGCGAGGTCGTGGGCACCGGGGGCTTCAGGCTGGGGGAATGGAAGGACAACGCCTTCGTCGTCCTCGAGCGCTTCGACGGGTACTTCGGGCCCCGGCCCTCCATCGCGAAGATCGTCTACAGCATCATGCCCGAGGAGGACACGGGCTACCAGGGGTACCTCAACGGCGAGCAGGACATCGTCCAGTGCCCCACGGGGAAGGTGAAGCTCCTGAGGGACAGCAACCTCGCCGGGGAGCTGGTCATCAACCCGCTCCTCGACATCCGGTACCACGGCGTCAACATGGAGAAGGTCCTGCGGGGGCCCGACGGGGGGGTCATCCCCCTCGGAGGCAACCCGGAGAAGGCCGACCCGCCCGTCCTCCTGACCCCGGACCAGAAGCTCCGCGCCCGCAAGGTCCGCCAGGCCATGAACTGGGCCATGGACCGCGAGTTCCTCTGCGAGGTGCTCCTCGAGGGGCGCGCGGTCCCCGCCAAGGGGGTCATCCCCCCGAAGATGGACGCCTTCGATCCCTCCCTCCGGGGGTACGGCTACGACCCGGCGAAGGCGCGGGCGCTGCTCGCGGAGGCGGGGTACCCCGGCGGGGAGGGCCTGCCCGTCATCCCCCTCCTCTTCAACCAGCAGGGGCCCAACGCGCAGATCGCCCAGGCGCTGCAGGGGATGCTCATCGAGGTGGGCATCCGCACGGACCTGCAGATGCTCGACTGGGGCGCCTACCAGAACGAGCTCGACCAGGGCAAGGCGACGCTGTTCCGGATGGCCTGGATCGCCGACTATCCCGATCCCGAGAACTTCCTCTTCGTCCTCTTCCACTCCTCCATGAAGGGCTCCCAGGGCAACAACGCCCGGTACCAGGACGACGCCAACGACCGCCGCCTCGAGGAGGCCCGCGGCTGCATCGACGACGCGAAGCGCAAGACCCTCTGGCGCGAGGCCGAGGCCGCCATCGTCGAGGACGCCCCCTGGCTGTTCCTCTACCACAGCGCCACGGCGCTCCTCGTGAAGCCCCACGTGAAGGGGCTCGTCCTCACGGGCATGGACGCGGGATCGGAGATGGGGCAGGCGGATCTCGGAAAGGTCCGCATCGAGGCGCCGCGCTGATGGGGGCCTACCTCCTCCGGCGGGCCCTGATGATCCTGCCGGTCCTCTTCTTCGTCTCCCTCATCGTCTTCACCCTCTCCTACAAGATGCCCGGCGATCCCGCCCGGCTCCTCATGGGGCAGGCCGCCGACGAGGAGACCCTGGCCCTCAAGAGGACGGAGCTCGGCCTCGACCGCCCCTTCCTCGTCCAGTACGTCTCCTACCTCGGGAAGGTGGTCCGGGGGGACCTCGGGCAGTCCTACGCCAAGAAGGGGAAGGGCGTCGGCACCATCGTGATGGAGTCCTTCGCCGTCACGGCGCGCCTGGCGGTCATGGCCACCCTGGTCTCGGTCTTCTTCGGCATCGCCGCCGGGGTGGCGGCGGCCGTGAAGCCCTACTCCTGGGTCGACTACGGGTCCATGCTGCTGGCCCTGCTCGGCGTGTCGCTCCCGGTCTTCTACCTCGGGTTCCTGCTCATCGTGTTCGTGGCCCGGAACATCCCCGGGCTGCCGACCGCCGGGTTCGACGACCAGACCGTCTGGACCCAGTTCCGGTCCCTGCTCCTCCCCTCCCTCGCCCTGGGGGCGCTGTCCACGGCCATCGTGGCGCGCCTCACGCGCTCCACCATGCTGGAGGTCCTGGGCCAGGACTTCGTCCGCACGGCCCGGGCGAAGGGGCTGTCGGAGAAGGCCGTCGTGCTCAAGCACGCGCTCCGCAACGCCGCCATCCCCATCGTGACCGTCGTGGGGGCGAACCTGGGCGGGCTCCTCGTGGGCGCGGTCCTCACGGAGACGGTCTTCTCCCTCCCCGGCCTCGGCAGGGAGGTGGTCACGGCGATCTTCCAGCGCGACCGGGAGCTCATCGCCGGCGGCGTGCTCTTCATGTCGGTCGTCTTCGTCCTCGTCAACCTCCTCGTGGACCTGACCTACGCCTGGTTCGATCCCAGGGTGAGGCTCGGATGAGCCCCTCGGAAGCCACCCTGGACCGTTCCGAGCTCGAGGGCGCCTCGTCGGGCGGGCGCTCCCCCGCCGCCCTCGCCCTCCGGAGGCTGTTCAGGAGCCGGACGGCCGTCGCAGGGCTCGCCATCACGGCCATCCTCGTCTTCACGGGGCTGTTCGCCCCCTGGCTCGCCACCCACGAGTACTGGCGCATCTCGCGGGCCGAGGTGGCGCTGGCGCCAGGGGCGGCGCCGGGGCACCTCCTCGGCACCGACGACCTCGGCCGGGACGTGTACTCCCGCCTCGTCTACGGGGCCCAGATCTCGCTCTTCCTCGGTGTGGGGGCCACGGTGGTGGCCGTCGCCATCGGGGTCCTCGTGGGCGCGATTTCCGGCTACCTCGGGGGCTGGGTGGATGCCGTCCTCCAGCGGGTGACGGACACCTTCATGGCTCTCCCGACGCTTCTCGTGGCCATCGCCGTCACGGCCATCGTGGAGACGCCGACCCTCGTCACCCTCTTCCTCATCATGGGCCTCCTCTCCTGGACCACCGTCTCCCGGGTCGTCCGCGGGCAGATCCTGTCCCTGCGCGAGAACGACTACGCCGTGGCGGCCCGGAGCCTCGGGGCGGGGGACGCGCGGATCCTCTTCCGGCACCTGCTCCCCAACTGCATCGGCCCCATCGTCGTCCTCGGGACGCTGCTCGTGGCGGGCATGATCCTCTTCGAGGCGGGGCTCTCCTTCCTCGGGCTCGGCGTGCGCCCGCCCTATCCCTCCTGGGGCCGGATGCTGCTCGACGCGAAGCCCTACATGGAGGAGTCCCCCTGGCTCATGGTCTACCCCGGCGCCGCCATCGTGCTGACGGTGCTGGGGCTCAACTTCTTCGGCGACGGGCTGCGCGACGCCTTCGACCCGCGGATGAAGGTCTGACCCCGGCCCCCGGCGACTCCAGAGGAGATCCACCCATGCGACGCCCCGTCCGCACCGACGCGGCCCCGAAGGCCATCGGCCCCTACTCCCAGGCGATCCTCTGCGACGGCTGGCTCTTCTGCTCCGGCCAGATTCCGCTGGACCCCGCCACCGGGAGCCTCGTCGGCGGCGACGACGCCGCGGCCCAGGCGGAGCAGGTCCTGAAGAACCTCGACGCCGTCGTGAAGGCCGGCGGCGCCGCCCTCGCCGACGCCGTGAAGACCACCATCTTCCTCAAGGACATGGGGACCTTCGCGAAGGTCAACGAGGTCTACGCCCGCTGGTTCCCCGGCGACGCCCCCCCGGCCCGGGCCACCGTCGAGGTGGCGCGCCTGCCGAAGGACGTGCTCGTGGAGATGGACCTCGTCGTCCGCGTGCCCGAGGGGGGCCCGACGGCCTACACCGAGGGCGGGGGCTTCCGGAAGTAGCGGCCGCGGGGGAGGGGGAACGGCGTTCCCCGTTCGTGCCTTGACGGAACCGGAGCTCCGGAGGATGCCCGCCGTCCCCCAGGACCCAGGTTCCCGATTCCCGGGATTCCCCCGCAGCGCCGGAAGGCGTCTCTCGTCCCCTTCCTCACCAACGGTCCCGGAATGGAGGCGTCCCGTCGTTCAGGGACGCCTCCATTCCGGGGCCC
>CAYJMF010000130.1:0-11795 GCA_964370855.1 uncultured Planctomycetota bacterium
GGGGGCCGGGGCGCCGTGCGGCGGGGGGGGGGCGCCGGTTGGGGGGGGGCCGGGCCGGGCGCGCCCCGGCCGGGACCCTTCCGAAACGGGCGCGTAGGAACGTCAAAGGCAGGAGATCCGTTCGATTCCCCGTTTCCGGGAAGGGGGGCGGCGTTCATCCCTCGTGCCTTGAACCACCGGAACCCCGGAGGTTGCGCGCCGTCCCCCAGGATCCATGTCCCCGATCCCGGAGATTCCCCCGCGGCGCCAGAGGACGTCCCGAATTCACCTCCTTTCCAACGGTCCTGTTGGCAGCGCCCCCCGCGCGGGGGGGGGGGCTCTTTGTGGGGGGTACCGGCGCGCGGGTGGCGGGCAGCGCCCGGGGACCACCCGCACGAACCCGCGAAGACCACATTTCACCCCCTCCTCACCGCGATTTGATGGCCCCCCGGCTCCGGGGACGGAGAATGTCCCGAATCCATGGCCATGTACAAGCCCGGCGACCGCCTCACCGCCCTCTGGGAGGTCACCGCCGCCCACCCGGGCGGCATGGGGGTGGTGTACATCCTGAAGGACCGCGAGGGGAACCTCGCGGCGGCGAAGACGGTCCGGGACGAGCTGGCCGATGAGGCCCGCTTCGTGCGGCGGTTCGCCGTGGAGCTGAAGACGTGGCTGGCCCTCGGGCGGCACCCCAACCTCGTGGAGGCGCGGGGGACCTTCGAGCACGGGGGCCGCCCCTTCCTCCTGCTGGAGTACGTGCAGGGGCTCACCCTGGCCGACCTCCTCGCCGCCGACGGGCCCCTCCTTCCGGCGGAGGCGCTGGACTACATGCTCGGCCTCTGTCGCGGCATGGAGCACGCCGAGTCCAGCGCCGTGGGCCCCGGCGGGCGCGGCATCGTCCACCGCGACCTCAAGCCCTCCAACCTGTTCGTGACGCCGGCGCGCCGGGCCCGCGTGTCGGACTTCGGGATGGTGAAGGTGTTCAGCCGGGAGGGGAGCCTCACGGACGAGGGCATGGGGCTCGGCACCCCCTACTACGTCTCCCCGGAGCAGCTCCGCGAGGCGCGCTCCACGGACGGCCGGGGCGACGTCTACTCAGCCGGCGCCATCCTCTACGAGGCCCTGGCCGGGGAGCCGCCGCTCAAGGCCGAGACCATCGAGAACCAGGTCTACAACATCCTCCGGGTGATCCCCGTCCCCCCGTCCCTGCGCAACCCCGCCGTTCCCGCGGAGGCCTCGGCGCTGGTCCTCCGCTGCCTCGAGAAGGACCGGGAGAAGCGGTTCCCCAACTTCGCCTCCCTCGCCGTCGCCGTGGCGGCGATCCTCCGCACCGAGTGCGCCCGCCCCCTCCCCCCGGGGACGGCCCTCTGCCCGGGCTGCGGCCACGCCTCCCCGAAGGGCCGCGAATTCTGCCCCCTCGACGGCAGGGTCATGGCGGCCGCCGGGCCGGGGGATCGGTACGCGCCCGTGGAGCGCCTCGATGCCCTCGCCGCGGGCGCCATCCCGGCGCCCCTCCTCCTGCGGGTGGACGGGGTGGAGGTCCGGCCCCGGGTGCCCCGCACGGGGCTCCCCATGACCATCACGGCGCTCCTCGCCAACCCCGGCGTGGACGCGGTCCCCGGGTGCGTCGTCCCCTTCCCCCTCCCCGATCCCGACGCCTTCCTCCGGCGGGGGCCCGCGGAGTTCTGGAGGGGGGAGGTCCGCCCGACGCCGGCGGGGGCGCCCCTGCGGATCTCCTACGAGGTGATCCCCCTGCGGGAAGGCCGGTTCGAGGCGCCCGTGGCGAGGGCCCTCTGGCGGGACCGGGACGGGGCGCGCCGCGAGGCGAGGGCCGAGGCCGTCGTCGCCTTCGACGTCGAGGCCCACGCCGTCCTTCCCCTGGTGGGGAGGGAGGCGGAGACGGCCTCCCTCCGCCTGTGCATGGACGGCGCCCTCGCCCGGAACCCCGCGGCCCTGCTCTTCTTCGGCGGGCCCGGCATGGGCAAGACCCGGCTCCTCGACGAGGCCGCGGCGGAGGCGGCGGAGCGGGGATTCCGCGTGCTCCGGGGGCGCGGCATCGAACGCGCGGGGCAGGCGCTGCGCTCCCTCCACGAGGCCCTCCGCTCCTACTTCGGCATCGAGGCTTCGGGCCTGCGGCGGGAGGAGATCACGGCCCGGGTCGTGGACGGCCTCGATCCGCTCCTCGGGAGGGATCCCGAGATGGTCTCCTTCCTCTCCGGGTTCCTCGCCGGGGGCGTACCGAAGGAGGGGGCCGGCGACTTCCTGTGGCTGCGGTTCTTCGCCGGCGCCGTGCGGCGGGAGCCCCTCGCCCTCCTCCTCGACGACCTGCACTACGGCGAGTTCGAGACCATGGACCTCGTCGAGGGCCTCGCCCTGCGCGCCCGGGAGGAGGGCTGGCCGCTCCTCATCGTCCTCGCCTCGCGGCCGCAGGACCCCGACGCCCGCGCCGTCCTCCGCATCCGCCACCTGCAGGGGGTCCGGGAGCGGCTCGAGGCCGGCGGGGCGCTGCGGGTCCACGACCTCGAGCCCCTCGGGCCCTCCGACGTCTCCCGCCTGCTGGACGCCGCCTTCCCCGGGAACTCCTTCGAGGCGGAGGCCCCCTTCCTCCCCGGGATCCTCTGCGGGCAGACCGGCGGCAATCCCTTCTTCCTCGCCGAGACCTTCCAGTTCCTGCGCGGCGCCCGGGGGCCCGACGGGGAACTGCTGGTGGCGCCGGTGCCCGGGGGCTGGTCCGTCTCGCCGACGCTGGGACCCGAGACGCTCCGCGAGTTCGTGCCCGGCGCCGTGGAGGACGCCGTGGAGGGGCACCTCCGCACCCTGCCCGCCGCCGCGCTGGAGGTCCTGGAGCATGCCGCCGTCGTGGGGGAGGAGTTCGAGGTGGACGTCCTCGAGGAGGTCGCCGGGGGCGCGGAGCCCGTGGAGCGCGCCCTGGAGGAGATGGAGCGGGCGGGCATCGTGGAGGCCGTGGACGGGAGCCTGCTGCGCTACCGGTTCACCCACTCCCTCCTGCCCCACGTGGTGGAGCGCCGCATCGGGGAGTCCTCCCCGCGCAGGCTCCGCCGCCTCCACGGCGAGGTGGCCGACGCCCTCGTGCACCTCCACGGGAAGCGGGGGGCCCGCGTCCTCGGGCTCCGGCTCTCGCGCCACCTCCTCCAGGCCGACCGCCGCCGGGAGGCCTTCGACGCCCTCGTGGAGGCGGCGGGCCGGCTCGTCCGCGCCCAGCTCTTCCCGCGGGCCGCCTCCACCCTCGGCCACGCCCAGGAGCTCCTCGCAGGCGGCCTCAAGCCCCCGCGCCCCCGCCTCCGGGACTACCACATGTTCCGCGGCGAGACCTCCCGCATCCTCGGCCGCTACGACGAGGCCGTGGAGTCCTTCAAGGCCGCCATCGAGACGGCCAGCGCGTCGGGGCGCCGGTCCGACCGGGACCTCCTGGCCACGGCCTACAGCAAGATGGGGGAGGTCCACGAGGCCCGCGGGCAGATCACCGACGCCCTCTACTGCTACGGGGTCGGCATGGGCCTCCGGGAGGAGTCCGGGGATCGCACGGGCCTGGCCAACTCCCTCGTGAACATCGGCACGGCCTACGCCCTGGCGGGGGACCGCGCGCGGGCCAAGGACTTCCTCATGCGGGCCCTCGACCTCTCCGTCCGGGCCCGGAACCGGTTCGCCCGGGCCCACTCCAAGATCCAGCTCGCGGGCCTCTCCCTCGGCGAGGGGGACCTGTCGGGAGCGCGCAAGTGGTACCGGCGGGGCCTCGCCCTGTTCAAGGGGCTCGGCGACCGGCGCGGACAGGCCATGGCCCTCAACGGCCTCGGCAACACCGCCCTCCTCGAGGGGAACGCCCCGCGGGCGGACCGCGCCTACCGGCGCTCCCTCGAGATGCGCCGGGCCATCGGGGACCGGGAGGGGATGTCCAACTCCTACAACAACCTCGGCATCGTCGCCGAGCGCCGGGGCGACCACCGCGGGGCGGTGGGCCTCTACCGCAAGAGCCTCGCCCTCCACCGGTCCGTGGGGAGCGTGCGCGGCATCGCCATCGCCTCCCAGAACCTGGGGGAGGCGCTGCTCCGGTCCGGGGATCCCTCCGCGGCGGTGGAGGCCCTGGAGGGGTCCGTGGAGGGCTGGAAGTCCCTCGGCGACCGGGAGCACCTGGCCCTCGCCCGCGTCTCCATGGGGAAGGCCCTGGAGGCCGCGGGGCGCCCCGCGGAGGCGGCGGGGACCCGGGAGGCCGCCGTGGTGGACGCGGAGGCCTCCGGGTCCAGGGTGGCGCGTGCCACGGTCACGGCGGCGCGGGCCGAGGCCCTGCTCCGGGAGCGGAAGTCGCGGGAGGCCCTCGCCCTCCTCGACGGCGCCACGGTGGAGGGGCTCCCCCCGGAGACGGAGGCGGAGGTGCGCCTCGTCTCCCTGGGGGCCCTGCTGGAGGGTTCCACCGACGCCGGACGCATCGACGCCGCCCTGGAGTCCGCCCGGAGGGCCGTGGAACGGGCGCTGGTGGGCGGCGGGGACCCGGACCTGGAGGTCCGCCTCCTCCTCGGGCGGGGGCTGCGGGCGGAGGCCGCCGGGGACGGGGCCGCGGCCCGGGAGGCCTATCGCCTCGCCGCCGCCGCGGCGCAGGCCGGCGGCAGGGCCCCGGGGCCCCACCTCCTCGACGCCCTCCGCGGCCTCGAGAGGAGGGCTCCGGACCCCGCCGCCGCGCAGGCGGCCCGCCTCCGCCTCCGGGAGGCCGCCGAGGAGATGCGGGCGAGGGCCGGGGGCGCCTGATCCCCCGGACCCGGCACACGGGTCTCCCCCCCCGGACGCCCCCGGGCTATGATGGGCGCCCGCCCCGGTGGGGGCCGGAGGGACCATGCCTCAGGAGCAGCCCGCGATGCGACCGCATGCCGAGGTCAGGGAGGGGGACCCCTTCGACTGGTTCCTCCGGATTCCCAACCGCCTCGACCTCGTCCACGCGGTGCGGGGCCTCGCGCGCTCGACCTGCGAGGCCCGCGGGATGGACATGGAGGAGATGCAGGAGGTGCTCCTCGTGCTGACGGAGGTGGTGAACAACGCCATCGAGCACGTGGAGGGCCGCGGGCCCGGCGGCTACCACGAGGTGGACGTGCAGTTCGGCATCACCCCGGGATCGAAGGAGGGCGTGGTCGTGGCCCGGGTCGTGGACGAGGGCGAGGGCGGGATCGGCCAGGATGACTTCGATCGGGCCGCGGCCCCGGACCTCGGGAACGACCGCGGCCGGGGCCTGTTCCTCGTCCGGGCCTACGTGGACGAGCTGCAGGTCTCCGGGATCCGGGGCGTCGGCACCGAGGTCCGATTCTCGAAGAAGGTCCGGCTGGGCGTGGAAGGGGGGACGGAATGACCATCCGCCGCGATACCGGGATCGTTCTCCCCGGCGACGACGGGGCGAGGCGAGGGGACACCTTCGCGGACTTCCTCACCGGGGACGCGACCCGCGATTCCCGCAACGTCAACATCCTCCTCCAGACCATCGCCGCCGTGAACAGCAACCTCGAGCTGGAGCCCCTCATCGTCAACGTCGTGGACCTGACCCTGGAGCTGACGGGAGCGGAGCGGGGCATCCTGCTGCTGTTCGAGGGGGAGCACCTGAAGGTGCGCATGGCGCGGGACGCCCGGCGCCGCAACCTCCCGCCCAACATCTCCTTCTCCCACTCCGTCCCGGCGAAGGTCGCGCGGGAGGGGCGGGCCATCTGCCTGCTGGACGCCGCCGCCCAGGGGGCCATGAACCTCGGCCAGTCCATCGCCGACCTCAAGCTGCTGACGGTGATGTGCGTACCGCTGCGCGTGAAGGACCGGATCATCGGCTGCCTCTACGTGGACTCCCACGTGACGAGCAAGGAGTTCTCCAACGCCGACCTGACCCTGCTCAACGCGCTCGCCTACCAGGTCGCCATCACCCTCGACAACGCCCGGCTCCTCGAGCACTACGTCGAGAAGCAGAGGATCCAGCAGGGGCTGTTCATCGCGCGGGACATCCAGCGCGCGCTCCTCCCCCCGGGCCCCCTCCAGGTGGCGAACTTCGACGTGCACGGCGTCTCCGTGGGCTGCGAGGAGACCAGCGGCGACTACTTCGACTACATCCGGCTCTCCGACGACCGCGTGGGCCTCGTGGTGGGGGACGTGGCGGGCCACGGCATCGGGGCCGCCATGTTCATGGCCACCGCCCGGGCCCTCCTGCGGGCCTTCCTCTACGCCAACCAGGACCCCGCCGTCACCCTCGCGAACCTCAACGACTTCCTGAGCGAGGACATGGAGACGGGGCGGTTCATGACGCTGTTCTACGCCGACCTCGACCCCGCCTCCCGCTCCTTCCGCTACGTGCGGGCGGGGCACAACCCGCCCCTGGTCTACCGCCGGGCCGCGGACCGCTTCGAGGAGCTCGAGGCGCCGGGGGTGGCCCTGGGGATGGTCCGCGGATTCCGGTACAAGGCGTCGGAGACGGTGCGCATGGAGCCCGGGGACATCCTATTCCTCTACACCGACGGCATCGTCGAGACCATGAACGCCGCCAAGGACCAGTACGGGGTGGAGAGGGCCGGGGAGCTGGTGCGCCGCCACCGGGACCGCCCGGCGCGGGAGATCTGCGACGCGCTCCGGGCCGACGTGGACGCCTTCGGGAACCACGAGCCGCAGCAGGACGACCTGACGATGATCGTCGCCCGGGCGAAGTAGGGGCCGGGCGGCGGTCCGCCGCCTTTCCTCCCCTCCAACGCTCGCCCGCCGCGGGGGCGGGGACCTATAATCCGCCCGTCGCCGGCCTCGACTCCTGGGAGGGAACCCCCTTGCGCCATCTCGCCGCCGCCGCCGCCGCCCTGGCCCTGTTCCTCGCGGGCTGCAACGGGAGTTCCGGGACGACCCCGGGGACGGGGGGAGGCGGGGGCGGCGGGGGCGGCGGGGGCGGGGACTCCGCCGCCGCCGGCCCCGTGAAGATCGGCGTGGCCGGGCCCATCACGGGGGGGCAGGCGAAGAACGGGCAGGACCTGAAGGAGGGCTCCCTCCTCGCCGTGGAGGAGTGGAACGCGAAGGGCGGCGTCCTCGGGCGGACCATCGAGCTCGTGGTGCGCGACGACGAGGCCCTCGACAAGAACGCCACCACCGTGGCCCAGGACCTCGTGAACGCCGGCGTGGTCGGGGTCGTCGGCCACTTCAACTCCGGGTGCACCATCCCCGCCTCGGAGACGTACCACGGGGCGGGCATCGTCACCATCACGCCGGCCTCGACGAACACCTACGTCACGGACCGCAAGTACCCGGACGTCTTCCGGGTCTGCGGCCGCGACGACCAGCAGGGGAGGACCGCGGCCTACTTCATCTCCGACGTCATGAAGGCGAAGAAGGTGGCGGTCTACGACGACAAGACCGCCTACGGGAAGGGGCTCGCCGACGAGTGCGCGAAGAACCTCGAGGGGCGCGTCGAGGTCGTCATCCGCGAGGGCTTCGACGCCACGGAGCGGAACTTCCGCCCCTACCTCACGAAGCTGAAGGACGCCGGCGTGGACATCTGGTACTTCGGGGGGATCTACGAGCAGGCGGCCCCCATGCTCATCCAGGCGTCCCAGCTCGGCATCAAGGCGCCCATGATGAGCGGGGACGGGGTCCACGGGTACCAGGCCGACTTCATCGACAAGGTCGGGGCCGCCGCCAACGGGACCCTGACGACCTTTCCCGACACGACCTCCAACCCCGGCTACGCGGAGTTCGTGAAGAAGTACAGGGCCCGGTTCAACGCCGAGCCCGGCCCCTACGCCATCTACTCCTACGCCTCCGCCCACATCCTCCTCGAGGGGGTGAAGGCGGCGGGGTCCGCGGAAGGGGCGAAGGTGGCGGCCGCCGTCCACGCGGGGACCTTCGACACCCCCCTCGGCCCCATCTCCTTCGACGAGCGCGGCGACGTGAAGGCCCTCGACTACTACAAGGTCTGGGTCGTCCGGGACGGGAAGCACGTCCTCAGCGGTCCGAAGTAGACAGCGGGGGACCGGCGCCCCGTGCTCCAGTCGCTCCTGACGGGCCTGGTGCAGGGGTCGATCTACGCCATCATCGCCCTCGGGTACACGATGGTGTACGGCATCCTCGTCCTCATCAACTTCGCCCACGGCGAGATCCTGATGATCGGGGCCTACGCCAGCGTCCTCGTCTACGCCGCCCTCACCTTCGCGGGCACGACGGCCACCCTCGGGGTCCTCCCCTGCCTGGCCGTCGCCCTGCTGGCGGCCATGGCCGTGGCGGGGCTCTACGGGTACTCCCTGGAGCGGGTCGCCTACCGGCCCCTCCGCCATGCGCCGGCCCTCTCGCCGCTCATCAGCGCCATCGGGATGTCGATCTTCCTCCAGAACTACGTGAGGCTCGCGCAGGGGTCGGCGCCGGTCTACTTCCCGGCCCACACGGCGGAGTACCGCGCGGTCTTCGGCGAGGCCAACAACCTGGAGGTGGGCGGCGTCCTCGTGACGCCGCTGGACCTCTTCATCCTCGTCCTCTGCGTGCTCCTCATGGTCGGCCTGTACGCCTTCGTCCAGACCACCCGCCTCGGCAAGGCCATGCGCGCCACGAGCATGGACAAGACCATGGCGGGGCTCGTGGGGATCTCCGTGGACCGGGTCATCTCCGTCACCTTCGTGATCGGGTCGGTGCTGGCCGCCGTGGCGGGACTGCTGCTGGCGCTCTACACGACCCAGGCCAAGTTCGACATGGGCTTCATGGCGGGGATGAAGGCCTTCACGGCGGCGGTGCTGGGCGGCATCGGGAACCTGCGCGGGGCCATGGTGGGGGGGATCCTGCTGGGTCTCGCGGAGAGCGTCGGCATCCAGCTCCTCGGGGCGGACTACAAGGAGGTCTACGCCTTCGTGGTGCTGCTCGTGGTCCTCGTCGTGCGCCCTCGCGGGATCATGGGCGAGCGCGTGGCGGAGAAGGTCTGATGGAGCTCCTCCGCCGCCTCCGCCGCGTCGTCCTCGCCTCCCTCGCGGCGGTGATCGTCTCCTGGCCGCTGGTGGGCTTCACGGCCACGGCGGAGAAGGGGGCCCTCTTCTCCCTCGGGGGGGCGCTGCGCATCGGCCTCGTGACCCTCGGGGTGGGAACGGCCTACTCCCTCTGGCTCTCCCTCTGGAGCCTCGTCCCCGGGGGCGGCGGGGAGAGGGTGCGGAGGGCGGTCCTCTCCCGGCCCCGTGCGGGCGCCGCGCTGCTGGCGGCCCTCGTCCTGTTCCTCGCCGCGGTCCCCCTCTTCGCCACCCGCGGGTGGACCTCCAACCTCGCCGAGACCCTGGTCTTCGCCACCATCGCCCTGGGTCTCAACATCTCCATGGGCATGGCGGGGCTGCTCGTCCTCGGCCACGCCGCCTTCTGGGCCGTCGGGGCCTACACCTTCTCGATGCTGGCGGTCCACCTCCAGTGGAACTTCTGGGTCGCCTTCCCCGCGGCGGGCGCGGCGGCTGCGCTGGCGGGCCTGGTGGTGGGCCTCCCCGCGCTGCGGCTTCGCGGGGACTACCTCGCCATCGTGACGCTGGGCTTCGGCGAGGCGGTCCGCTGGGTCATCAAGAACGAGGGGAGGTACACCGGGGGGGACGCCGGCATCCCCGGCTCCGAGGTCCCCGGCGACATCCGCGCCGTCCACGGGCCCGCCTGGCTCTGGCAGCCCCGCACCGTGGACGACTGCTACTGGTTCGCCCTCGGGCTCCTCGTGCTCTGCGTCGCCTGCGTCTCCCTCCTCTCCCGCTCCCGCTTCGGGAGGGCGCTCTTCGCGCTCCGGGAGGACGAGACGGCGGCCAAGTGCATGGGCATCGACACGGTCCGGGTGAAGCTCATCGCCTTCACGGCGTCGGCCTTCTGGGCGGGGCTCGCCGGGGTCGTGCACCCGATCTTCCGCGGGCAGATCACGCCGCAGCTCTTCGACTTCAACGCCAGCGTCCTCTTCGTCGCCATGGTGGTGCTCGGCGGGCTCGGATCCATCCCCGGCTCCATCCTCGGCGCAGCGGTGCTCTTCATCCTGCCCCAGGTCCTCCGCGACAAGTTCCCCGCGGTGCAGGAGTACCGGATGCTCATCTTCGGCGCCGTCCTGACGGCCGTGATGGTGGTCCGGCCCGAGGGGCTCTTCGGGGGGGCCCGGGCGCGGGGCGGGGGCGGGGAAGGGGAGGGGAAGGGGGACGGTGTCCCGGGAGGGGAGGTCCCCGCGGGATCGGCCCCGGGACCGGCGTCGGGGCCGGCGCCGGGGGGTGCGGCGTGACCCCGCTCCTCGAGGCCCGCTCCGTCACCAAGACCTTCGGCGGACTCACGGCCGTGGGGAACGTCTCCTGCTCCGTGGAGCCCGGCGCGATCACCGCCATCATCGGGCCCAACGGGGCGGGGAAGACGACCTTCTTCAACTGCATCACCGGGGTGGGGCCGGCGACCTCCGGGGTGATCCGCTTCGAGGGGCGGGAGGTGACGCGCCTGAAGCCCCACCGGGTGACGCGCCTCGGCATGGCGCGGACCTTCCAGAACATCCGGCTCTTCCAGAACATGACGGCCCTCGAGAACGTGGTGACGGGCCACGACTGCCGGAAGTCCTCGGGGATCGTGGCGAGCCTCCTGCGCACGCCGGCCATGCGGGAGGAGGAGCGGGCCTCGCGGGAGCTGGCGTCGGAACTGCTCGACTTCGTGGGCCTCGGCGCGCACCGGTACGACCTCGCGCGGAGCCTCCCCTACGGCGCGCAGCGCCGTCTCGAGATCGCCCGCGCCATGGCGACGCAGCCCCGGCTGCTCCTCCTCGACGAGCCCGCCGCGGGCATGAACCCCCGGGAGTCCCTGGAACTGGTGGAGCTCATCCGGCGCATCTCCGGGCGGGGGCTGACGGTCATCCTCATCGAGCACCACATGAGGGTGGTGATGTCCATCTCGAGCCACGTCATCGTGCTCGACCACGGGGAGAAAATAGCCGACGGGACGCCGGCGGAGGTGCGGGCCGACCCCGCGGTGATCGAGGCCTACCTCGGCAGGGAGGACGTCTCGTGAGCGTTCCCGTCCTGGAGATGGCGGGGGTGCACGCGGGGTACGGGCCCATCCGCGCCCTCAAGGGGGTCGACCTCCGGGTGGAGGAGGGGGAGATCGTCGCCCTCATCGGCTGCAACGGGGCCGGGAAGACGACGGCCCTCATGGCCGTCTCCCAGGTGATCCGGCCGACGGCGGGGTCCATCCGGCTGCGGGGGGCCGACCTCGTCGGGCTCCCCGTCCACGAGGTGGTGGAGCGGGGCGTCTGCCACGTGCCCGAGGGGAGGCGCATCTTCCCGCGGCTGACCGTCCGGGAGAACCTCGAGATGGGGGCCTTCCTCGTGCGGGACCGGGAACGGATCCGCGCGCGGCTGGAGGAGGTCTTCGGGATCTTCCCGCTCCTCCGGGAGCGGGAGGGCCAGCTCGGCGGAACCCTCTCCGGCGGGGAGCAGCAGATGCTGGCCATCGGGCGGGCCCTCATGCTCGATCCCGCCATCCTCCTCCTCGACGAACCCTCCCTCGGCCTCGCGCCCCTCATCGTCCGGCGGATCTTCGACGTCATCTCCGAACTCCGGGATCGGGGCACGACGGTCCTCCTCGTGGAGCAGAACGCCAACATGGCCCTCCGCCTCGCGGACCGCGCCTACGTCCTGGAGACCGGCGTCGTCACCCTCGAGGGGCCGGGCCGGGAACTCCTGGAGGACCCGAGGATCCGGGAGGCGTATCTCGGGGAGTAGGTTTTCGGCCACCCCCCTCGCCCGGCCGGTTCCGCGGCGCCTGCGGCGCCGCGGTGGCGCCCGTTTCGAGAGGGTCCGGTCCGGAGAGGCCCGGACCGGACCCTCTCGAAA
>CAYJMF010000131.1:0-11715 GCA_964370855.1 uncultured Planctomycetota bacterium
GACTGCGTGGAGGCCCTCCCCTCCTCCCCCCCTATCCCTCCAGGCTCCCGCCCCCCGCCCGCGCGCGGAGGGCGCGGTCGATGAGGTCGGCGGCGCGGGCGTAGGCGGCCGCGCCCCGGTGGAAGGGATCGGGGACGTCCCTCCCCTCGGGGTCGAGGACGAGGACCCGCTCCGCGGCGCCGGGGAGGAAGTCGAGGATGGAGTCCCGGTGGCCCCGCTCCATGGTGTAGACGCGGTGGGCCCGCTCGACGAGGGCGAAGGTGAGGCCCCGGCTGCGGTGGGCGCGGAGGTCGGCGCCGCGGCGGGCCCCCTCCCGCACCGACTCCGGGGAGGCGGGGTCCCCGTCCCGGGCGGCGGTGCCCGCGGAGCCGCAGGCGCGGCCGCGGGTGGGGAGGGCGGCGGGGGGGATGGAACGGGCCCCGGCGAGGAGGCGGGCGGCGAGGGCCTCGGCGAGGGGGGATCGGCAGAGGTTCCCGGTGCAGACGAAGAGGATCAGGCGGGCGGCGTCGGCGAGGACCTCGGCGGCGGGGACGGCGCCCTCGCGGAGGACCTCGACGCGGTCCCCCTCGAAGCGGACCACCGTGGAGGGGGCGCCGAGGCGGCAGGGTCCGGCGTCGAGCACCACGGCGTCGAGGTCGGCGGCGAAGCGCGCGGCCTCCTCCCCGGTGACCGCCGGCGGCTCCCCCGCGGCGTTCACGCTGGTGGCGGCCACCGGGACCCCGGCGGCCTCGAGGACGGCCCGGGCCACGGGATCGTCGGGGACGCGGACGCCGGTGAACCCGCCGGCGGGATCCGGGAGGACGAGGGTCAGGGGGCCGGGGAGCCTCCGGCCGGCCAGGCGGGCGGGGGCCTCGGGGAGTCCGGGGAACCGCCGGTGGAGGGCCTCGACGGAGGGGAGGTGGAGGGAGAGCGGCTTCTCCTCCCCGCGGCCCTTGGCGGCACGGAGGGCGGCCAGGGCCCCGGGACGATCGGTCCGGGCGGCGAGGCCGTAGACGGTCTCGGTCCGGAAGACGGCCAGCCGCCCCTCGCGGAGGGCGGCGGCGGCCCTCGCCAGGGCCGCGGGGTCGGGGTCCAGGGGGTCGACGCGGAGGATCTCGGCGCTCACGACCCCATCCTACGGGACCGGCGCCGCCCCCCAATCGATCCCGACCCGGTGGGCCTTTCGTTACGATGGGGGGATGTCCCCCGAGAGGAACCCCGGTCCGAACCAGGAGCGCCTCGCGGTCCTCGGCCCCCTCGCCGGGGGCCTCGCCCACGAGATCAAGAACCCCCTCTCCACCATGACCATCACCCTCGGGCTCCTCAAGGAGGACCTGGAATCGGACCGCGGGGACCTCGGGAAGGCGCTCCGGAGGGTGAAGGTCCTGGAGCGGGAGGTCGTGCGCCTCGAGGAGATCCTGGCCGACTTCCTCCAGTTCGCGGGCCGCCACCGCCTCGAGATGCGCCCCACGGACCTGAACGGGGTGGTGGCCGAGGTCCTCGACTTCATCACCCCCGCGGCCCTGGAGAAGAAGATCGAGGTGCGCCACCACCTCTCCCGGGCGGTCCCCCCGCTTCCCCTCGACCGGGACCGCGTGAAGCAGGCGCTCCTCAACCTCGTCATCAACGCCCAGGAGGCCATGGCGGGCCGCGGCGAGATCCTCGTCCAGACCTCGGTCCGGGGCGGGGCCGTGCGCGTGGACGTGACGGACACCGGCCCCGGCATCCCCCCCGACGTCCTGCCGAGGATCTGGGAGGCCTACTGGTCCTCCAAGAGGACGGGCACCGGCCTCGGGCTTCCCATCGCCCGGCGCATCGTGGAGGAGCACGGGGGCATCCTCGAGGTGTTCACGGAGGTGGGGAAGGGGACCCGCTTCACGATCTGGTTCCCGGTCCCGGCGGCGGCCCCCCCGGAACCGGTCCCCTCCGGGAGGGGCTCGTGAAGGGGGAGGGCGACCGGCAGCTCCCGCGGGTGCGCGTCCTCGTCGTGGACGACGAGGAGGGCCACGCCGAGGCCATGGCCGAGACCCTCGCCTCCCTCGGCCTCGACGTGACCTTCGCCACCTCCGGCGCCGATGGCCTCGCCCGCATCGCCGAGGAGGACCCGGACCTCGTCCTCACGGACCTCGTCCTCGGGGATTCCACCGGGATGGACGTGCTCCGGGCCGCCCGGGCGGGGCGCCCGGACCGGGAGGTCATCGTCATTTCGGGCCGGGGCGGCATCGAGTCCGCCGTGGAGGCCATGAAGGCCGGGGCCGCCACCTACCTCCGGAAGCCCCTGCGCGTGGAGGAGGTCCGCGAGGTGGTCCGCAAGGTCGTGGAGAAGCAGGATCTCTCCCGCACGAACATCGAGCTGAGGCGGCGCCTCGACGAGCGCTTCGGGTTCCAGGGCATCGTCGGGACCTCGCCCGCCATGCAGAGGGTCTTCGAGGTGCTCCGCAACGTGGCCGGGACCAGCGCCACGGTCCTCATCCTCGGCGAGTCCGGGACGGGGAAGGAGCTCGTCGCCCAGGCCCTCCACCAGAACTCCCGCAGGCCCACGGGCCCCTTCCTCGCCATCAACTGCGCGGCCCTCTCCGAGGGGGTGCTCGAGAGCGAGCTCTTCGGCCACGAGAAGGGCTCCTTCACGGGGGCCATGCGCACCCACAAGGGGAAGTTCGAGGCCGCCGACGGGGGGACCCTGTTCCTCGACGAGGTGGGGGACATGCCCCTCGAGCTGCAGGCGAAGCTCCTCCGGGTCATCGAGGCGCGGCAGGTCTACCGGGTCGGATCCAACCAGCCCGTGCGCGTGGACGTGCGGCTCGTCGCGGCCACCCATCGCGACCTCCGGGCCCTCGTGAAGGAGGGCCGGTTCCGCGACGACCTCTTCTTCCGGCTGAACGTCGTCACCCTCTCCCTCCCCCCGCTCCGGGAGCGGCGGGAGGACATCCCCGTGCTCGCGGGGGCGTTCCTCCGGGAGTTCCGGGAGATCCACGGGAAGGCCGTGGAGGGGTTCTCGCAGGCGGTGCTGGACGCTCTCCGATCCCACCCCTGGCCGGGCAACGTGCGGGAACTGCGCAACGCCGTCGAGTCCATGGTGGTGGTCGCCCGGGGGCCCCTCCTCGATCTCGACGCCCTCCCCCCGGGCATCGGGCCGGGGGGCCCGCCGGTGGAGCGGAGGATCTCCCCGGCGACGGCCCTGGCCGGGCTCACCCTCCAGCAGGCCGAGGAGGTCCTCGTCCGCGGCGCCCTCGAGGCCCAGGCGGGGAACCGGGAGCGGGCGGCGCAGGTCCTCGGCATCTCCGAGCGGACCCTCTACCGGAAGATCAAGGAGTACGGGCTGTAGGGGGACGGGGTCGCGGATCCCCATGCCGGCCTCCTCCCCTTCCTGCCACTCTGACACGGGCCCCCGTGGAGGGAGCCCTCCCCTGACAGGGTGACAGGGGCGGCCCCGGAGGGGACCGAGGGGTTGTTTTGTAACATATTGTAGGATAATGTGTTACGTTCGAACCCCACTCCCCTCCCTCGGGCACGCTGTTTGTGAATACCCCTGGCAGCGCCGGAGAGGGACGATCCCGATCCGGCCCGCAAGGAGGAGTCACCCACCATGGCCACGAAGGCGGAGAAGATCATCGGCATCGACCTCGGGACGACAAACAGCGTCGTCGCCGTGATGGAGGGCGGCCAGCCCCGGGTCATCGCCAACAAGGAGGGCCACCGGCTCACCCCCTCCGTGGTGGCGTTCCTCGACAACGGGGACGTGCTCGTCGGCCAGCGCGCCCGCAACCAGGCCATCACGAACTCCATGAACACCATCTTCTCCATCAAGCGGTTCATGGGCCGCCGCCACGGCGAGGTGAAGCAGGAGGAGAAGCTCGTCCCCTACGGCATCAAGGGCGGCGAGAACGATCCCGTCCGCGTCCAGATCCGCGACAAGGAGTACACCCCGCCGGAGATCTCCTCCCGCGTGCTCCGCGCCCTCAAGGAGGCGGCGGAGGACTACCTCGGCGGCGAGGTCGAGAAGGCCGTCGTCACCGTGCCCGCCTACTTCAACGACGCACAACGGCAGGCCACCAAGGACGCGGGCCGCATCGCCGGGCTCGACGTCGTCCGCATCATCAACGAGCCCACGGCCTCGGCCCTCGCCTACGGCCTCGACAAGGAGGGGCGGAAGAACCAGAAGATCGTCGTCTTCGACCTCGGCGGCGGGACCTTCGACGTCTCCATCCTGGAACTCGGGGACGGCGTCTTCGAGGTGCTCTCCACGAACGGCGACACCCACCTCGGGGGCGACGACTTCGACGACGTGCTCATCAACTGGCTCGCCGACGAGTTCAAGAGGGAGCAGGGCATCGACCTCCGCAAGGACCAGATGGCGCTCCAGCGCCTCAAGGAGGCCGCGGAGAAGGCCAAGTGCGAGCTCTCCACGGCCATGACCACGGAGATCAACCTCCCCTTCATCACCGCCGACCAGTCGGGTCCCAAGCACCTGTCCAAGACCCTCACCCGCGCCAAACTCGAGGCCCTCGTCCAGCACCTCGTGGACCGCTGCCGCAAGCCCTGCGAGACGGCGATGTCCGACGCGAAGCTGAAGCAGGAGCAGGTGGACGAGGTGGTCCTCGTCGGCGGCTCCACGCGCATGCCCCTGGTGCAGGCCGCCGTGAAGGAGATCTTCGGCAAGGAGCCCAACAAGTCCGTCAACCCCGACGAGGCCGTGGCGCTCGGCGCCGCGGTGCAGGGCGGCGTGCTGGCCGGCGAGGTCCGCGACGTCGTGCTCCTCGACGTCACCCCCCTCACCCTCGGCATCGAGACCGAGGGCGGCGTCATGACCCCCATGATCGAGCGCAACACCACCATCCCCACGAGCCGCAAGCAGATCTTCTCCACCGCCGCCAACAACCAGACCGCCGTGGACGTGCAGGTCTTCCAGGGCGAGCGGCCCATGGCGAAGGACAACCGCCTCCTCGGCACCTTCCGCCTCGACGGCATCCCGCCGGCGGCCCGCGGCATCCCCCAGATCGAGGTCGCCTTCGACATCGACGCCAACGGGATCCTGAACGTCCACGCCGCGGACAAGGGGACGGGCAAGAGCCAGAGCATCGTCATCAAGTCCTCCTCGGGCCTCGCCGAGGACGAGATCAAGCGCATGGTCCGGGAGGCCGAGGAGCACGCCGAGGAGGACAGGAAGAAGCGGGATCTCATCGACGAGCGCAACAAGGCGGAGACCCTGGTCTTCACCGTCGAGCGGCTCGTGAAGGACTCCGGCGACAGGCTGTCCGACGAGGAGAAGAAGACCCTGGAGGAGGCCCGGAAGAAGCTCGACGCCGTGCGGGAGAAGGCCGAGGACGCGGCGGACCTGAAGAAGGCCGTGGAGGCCTTCGAGAAGGAGGTCCACGCCGTCACCGAGAAGCTCTACAAGGCATCCGCCGAGGCGCAGGCCGCCGCCTCCGCCGGGGGGGCCACGGGCCCCGGCGCCGGTCCCGGGCCGGCCCCCGGGGGCCCCGCCGGGGCCGGAGGCGCCGCGGGCGGGAAGGGCAAGGACGAGGGCGTCATCGACGCCGATTTCGAGGTGAAGGAGTAGCCGGAGCGGCCGGGCGGGTTCCAAACCCTTACCGGTTTCGCCCGTTCGCCCGTTGAATAGAGGGGAGGGGGGGGGGGGGGGGGGGGGCGCCCCCCCCCCCCCCCCCCCCCCCCCCGATTCCCCGGCCAGGACGAAGGCGAAGAGGAGTTCCTCCCGAGCATGTCCGCCATCGAGGTACGCGACCTGGTGAAGGAGTTCGGCCCGCGGCGCGCCGTGGACCGGGTCACCTTCACCGTGGAGAAGGGGGAGATCGTCGGCTGGCTGGGGCCCACGGGGGGGGGTAAGACCACGCGGCTCGGGAGCCTCACGTGCTCCCTGCCCCCCACCCGGGGGGTGGCCCGGGGCGCGGGCCACGACATCTTCACGGAGTCCATGGAGGTGCGGCGCCGCATCGGGTACCTGCCCGAGAACGTCCCCCTCTACGCGGAGATGCGGGTCGTCGACTACCTCTGGTTCCGTGCGGGCCTGAAGCAGGTCCCCTTCCGGGATCGCCCCGCCCGGATCCGCCGGGCCCTGGACGCCGCCCGCATCGGCGACGTCGCCGACCGCGTCATCGGCCACCTCTCCAAGGGGTACCGCCAGCGGGTCGGCCTCGCCGACGTCCTCACCCACGACCCCGAGATCCTCATCCTCGACGAGCCCACCGTGGGCCTCGACCCCAACCAGGTGCGCGAGGTGCGGGACCTCATCAAGGACCTCGGGCGGGACCGCACCATCCTCTTCTCGACCCACATCATCCCCTGGGTCGAGGAGGTCTGCCAGCGGGCCATCGTCATCGCCCGGGGCCGCGTCGTCGCCGAGGGGACCGTGGCGGATCTCTCGGAGCGCCTCCGGGAGAGCCTGCTCGCGACGGTGCGCGCCTCCGTCCCCTGGGCGGACCTCGCCGCCGCCGTGCGGGGGCACCCCGGGCCCCGGGCCCTGGAGAACCTCTCCATGGACGGCGGCCACGAGGGGCGCCTGCGGTGCCTCTGCCCGGCGGCCTCCGTGGAGGACCTCCGCTCCTTCCTCGCCGGGAGGCTGGGCGGCGCGCTCCTCTCCGTGGAGACCGCCCACCCGCGCCTCGAGGACTTCTTCCACGAGGTGACCCGGGGCCTTTCGGACCAGGAGTCCGCGGGCGGATCGCCGGAGCGGGATCCCGCGCCCGCGGACGCGGGGGGGGTGGGCGCATGAACGCGGCCCTCCTGCGCGACGGTGCCGAGAACCCGGACGGCTTCTGGATCCGCTACGCCCTCCACCAGGGGGCCGCCCGCCTCAGGGTCTTCGGCATCATCCTCGCCCTTCCCCTCTTCATCTTCGCCGCCGTCTACTGGAACGTGGAGGCGGGGGACAAGGGGACCCTCCCCGGCGTCCTCCTGCGCGCGGCCGGCACGACGGCCGCGGGCGCGCTCCTCCATCTCCTGCTCGGGGGGCTCCTCGACCTCGTCTGCGAGACGAGCCGGTTCGGGGCGCTGCTGCAGCGGGAGGTCCGCTTCTACTTCCACACCCCCGTCCCCTACATGGTGATGGTGCTCTTCACCATGGCATCGGGGCTGTTCTTCTACGCCATCCTCAACGCCAACGCCTCCGTCAACTACCGCTACTCGCTCCAGAACATCGCCACCTTCCTCATCTTCCTCGTGCCCATCCTCACCATCCGCTCCTTCGCCGAGGAGAAGGCCACGGGGACCGTGGAACCCCTCCTGACGGCGCCCGTCTCCGAGGCGCAGGTGGTGGCCGGGAAGTTCTCCGGGGCCATGGTGTTCTTCTGCGTGATGCTCCTGCCGACGCTCTCCTACTACGCCGTGCTCCGCTTCATCGGCGCCTCCATCGGGAAGCCCGACGCGGGCCCCGTGGTGGCGGGCTACCTCGGCCTCGTGCTCTTCGGCGGCTTCCACGTGGCCATCGGGATCTTCGCCTCCACCCTCACCCAGGACTCCGTGCTGGGGGCCTTCCTCGCCTTCGTGATGACGCTGTTCTTCTGGGTCATCGAGCCCATCATGGGATCCCGCCAGCTCATCGCCACGCCGGGCTGGACGGAGGCGGCCCTCTACCTCTCGCCGACGGGCCACCTCGAGCCCTTCCTCAAGGGCATGGTGGCCCCCGTGGACGCGATCTACTTCGCCACCTTCATCCTGTTCTTCCTGTTCCTGTCGGTGCGGTCCATCGAGTACCGGAAGTGGAGGTAGGTCCGTGACGGAGATCCCCGCCGAACCGCCGACCGCGCCCCCCCCCGGCTCCCCGCCGGGGCCCGCGCCGGCCCTCGGAGCGACCCCGGGCTGGGTCCCGGCCGCCGTCGTCGCGGGGGCGGTCCTCCTCGTGGAGGGCGTCATCGTCGGGCGCATCCAGCCCGGCGACGGCGAGGGCGCCGCCCGCGTGGTCTCCGACCTCGCCGGCGTCTCCATGGGGCTCGGCCTCCTCTCCCTCGTCTCGGGGTACCTCGCCTTCCTGCTCTCCCGCACGGGGGTGGCCGAGGCCATCACGGGCCTCGTGCTCTCCGCCGTCGGGGTCCTCGCCTACGCCCTCTCCTGGACGGTCCTCCTCAAGTCCCTCGCGGGCCAGGCCGCGGACCTCTTCTCGAAGGAGACCCTCGGGCTCTCCTTCCTGGAGCTGGAGGGGAAGGGGGCGGCCGTGGCGGCCATCCTCGTCCTCGTGGCCGGGCTCGCGGCCTGCGCCTTCTGCATCCGCACCGTGGCCCGCATCGCCTGGCCCCACTTCCGCTCCGGGGTGGCCCTCAACGTGCTCGCCATGGTGCACATCGTGGTGGTCCTCCTCGGGGTCGTGTCGTGGATCAACTTCCGGTACGTGCCCGGCACCGTCGGCTCCGTCGACCTCACGGAGACGAAGGAGTTCTCCCTCTCCTCCCGGACCACCGCCGTCCTCGGCCGCGTCGAGGGGGAGCTCACGGTCCTCCTCGTCGACTACGGCGCCTCCGCCCGCACCGGGTCCGGCCTCATCGCGCGGGTCCGCGACCTCCTCCGGGAGTACCAGGCCTCCTGCCCCCGGATGAAGTACCGCCAGATGGACGCCCTGCGCTCCGGGGAGGAGATGCGGGCCACCTTCATGGAGGAGGGGCTCGGGGACGTCATGGCCACGCTGACGGGCGAGGAGGACTGCATCGTCCTGGCCTACAGGCCGCCCGGGGAGAAGCTCAACGCCCGGACGAAGGTGGTCCCCGTCGGCCAGGACATGACGGAGACCTCGGCCCTCGGCGCCGCCCGCTTCCGCGGGGAGGGGGTCCTCACCAACGCCGTCAACGAGGTCGTCTTCGTCCGGAGGAAGGTGCTCTTCCTCGAGGGCCACGGGGAGCGCTCCATCGCGAACCGCGCCTCCCCGGCGAAGTCCCTGGGCGTCCTCGCCGACGCCCTGCGCTCCGACAACTTCGCCGTCGCCGCCCTGAACCTCTCCAAGGAGCCCGGGGTCCCCGTCGACGCCGACCTCGTGGTCGTGGCCGGCCCCGAGATCGCGCTGCCGCCCGCCGAGGCCGAGGCCCTGCGGACCTACCTCCAGGCCGGGGGATCGATGCTCCTCCTCCTCGAGCCGGAGCCGAGGGCCGGGGCGCGGGCCACGGGGCTCGAGGACCTCCTCGCCTCCTTCGGCGTCGAGGCCCGCCGCGACGTCGTCATCGTCCCCTACCTCGTGGAGAACACGCAGCTCGCCGGCCCCCTCGTGAAGCCCACGACGGACGTCGCCGTGGGGCGGGAGGAGTTCGGCCGCCACGCCTCCATGGAGGCCCTGCGGGGGTCGGGCCTCGTGACGGCCTTCTTCGTCGCCTCCCCGATCTTCCGGCTCGAGAAGCTGCCCGAGGGCGTCGTCGTGGACGAGCTCGCCTACGCGCCCCGGGAGGCGGGGGGGTACAAGACCTTCGGCGCGCTCCTCCGGGACGGGCGCCAGGACATCAAGCCGCAGACCGGCGACATCGTCGACAAGCGCCTCCCCGTCGGCGTCGTCGCCGAGCGGAAGGTCGGGGCCTCGGCCAGGGGCGGGGGGCGGCTCATCGTCATCGGGGACGCCGACTTCGCCGTCGATCTCCGGCTGGAGCCCGACAGCCCCGGCGCCGTCCCCGCCAACCGGACCCTGCTCCTCAACGCCGCCTCCTGGGCGGTGCGGCGGGACGTCATCGCCATCGACCCGAAGACCCTGGAGACCGAGACGGTCCAGCTGCGCCCCCTGGACCGGGAGCTGGCCTTCTGGGTCACCGTGGTGGCCCTGCCCGTCATCGCCCTCGGCGTGGCCGTCGGCGTCTGGTGGACCCGGAGGAGGTAGTCCGTGTCGAAGCGAACGACCCTCGTCCTCGCGATCCTCCTCTTCATCCTCCTCGGGTGGGCCATCTTCGGGGCCACCCCCCCGACGAAGGAATCCCCGGTGCCCTCCCTGTTCCTCGAGTTCCAGCGGGAGGAGGCGAAGTCCGTGGACCTGAAGACGGCCCGCGGGGAGATCCACCTGGAGCGGGACGGGAAGGACCCGGAGCTGTGGCGCGTGCTCGTCGGGAAGGCCCTCGTCCGGGCCTCCTCGGAGAAGGTGGAGGAGCTCCTGAACGAGCTGTCGCGCCTCGTGCCGAAGAACCTCTGGAGGGCGAAGGAGGTCCAGCCCGCGGAGCGTGCCGCCTGGGGGCTCGACGCCCCGACCACCACGGTGAAGATCGGCCTCCCCGCGGGGGTCCTGCGCGCCGACTTCGGCAAGCACACGCCGGAGAGCATGAACATCTACGCGGAGAAGGACCGCAACGGGGACGTGCTCGTCGTCCCCGTGGAGGCCGTGGCCGCCATGGGGGAGCTCGACCCCGGCTCCCTCCGGGAGCGGTTCCCCGTGAAGGTGAGCTCCTACGACGTGGCCGAGTTCTCCCTCCGGAGGGCCGACGGCGCGCGGCTCGAGGCGGTCCGGTCCGGGGCCGGCATCTGGGAGGCACGGGCCCCGTGGAGGGGGGCCGTGGATCCGAAGGCCATGGACGGCCTGCTGGCCTCCTTCCTCGGGGCCGAGGTCGTGGAGTTCGCGGCCGACGGCACCCCCGACCTCGACCGGTACGGGCTGATGAAGCCGCGGGCCACGGTCTCCCTCCGCCGCCGCGGCCGGGAGGGGCTGACGGTGCTCCTCGTCGGCGGGACGGCGGAGGGGGGCGGCACCTGGTTCATGGAGGAGGGGGAGCCGTCGGTCTACGTCGGGAAGAAGGGGATCGGCGACGCCGTGGACGCCTTCGACGCCGCGGCGCTCCGGGACCGCAACGCGCTGCGACTCGGCTGGGCCCGCCTCGAAGCCATCGAGTTCGAGGCCGGCCCCGCCTCCTGGAAGCTGCTGCGCGTCGGGGAGAAGCGGTGGGATCTCGAGCGGCCGGCCCGCGTGCCCGCGGAGGATCCCGCCGTGGAGGAGCTGCTCGACGCCCTCCGCAGGCTCGAGGTCGTCCGGTTCGTGGACGGCGGCGACCTCGCCGCCCTCGGCGTCGCCGACGCCGCCTCCGCCGCGGCCCGGCTGGTGATCACCGGCGTCGACGCCGACTCCGGCCGCCACCTGCTCCTCGGCCCGAAGGACGCCGACGGCAACGTCCCCGCCCGCCTCATGCCCCGGCCCGGGGAGGAGGAGCCGAAGGGCTCGGAGAACGTCTTCCTCCTCCCCGGCTCCTTCCTCGACGGCCTCGCCGGCGGGGCCCTCTCCTTCCGCTCCCGGGAGGCATGGCACATCGACCTGGAGGAGGTCGCCTCCCTCTCGCGCACGATGGCGGGCCGCACGGAGACCTTCCTCCTCGCCGGGGGGGCCTGGAGCGCGTCCGAGGGCGGCCCCGCGCCGGACTCCGAGGCCCTCGCCGGCCTCCTCGCCCGCCTCCTCGTGATCCGCGGGACGGGCTGGGAGGGGAAGGCGGCCGACGCCCCCGCGGCCTGGGGCCTCGGGGATCCCCCGGCGGGCCCGGTGATCCGCATCGGGCTCAAGACGGCCGACGGGGCGGTCTCCGAGCGGGTCCTGACGCTCGGCGCCGGCGTGGACGACGGCGGGGCCCACTACGCGAAGGTGGACGGCACGGACCTCGTGTTCCGGCTGGCGGACAACCAGCTGGCCGACGGGGTGCTGTCGCCGTTCTGGGAGATGCTGACGGGGCCGCTGTCGAAATAGGGGGAGCGGGGGGGGAGGGGGCCGACTCCGAGCCTGCCTGGCAATGCGCGCCTCCGGCGGGGGGGGGGGGGGGGGGGGGGGGGGGGGGGGGGGGGGGG
>CAYJMF010000132.1:0-11639 GCA_964370855.1 uncultured Planctomycetota bacterium
CCCCCCCCCCCCCCCCCGCCCCCCCCCCCCCCCCCCGCCGACTGCCCTCCCCGGCCCCCCACGCGCCGGTAGGCGCGTATCGCCCGGGGCACAACCCCCACGACTCAGCGAGGATCCCCCCCCGCCAGCACCCTGTCGGCCTCCTCCGACCGACCCGCCTGCCGCGCCACGGAGAGGAGGAGCCTGCGGGCCGCCTCCGAGGGATCGAAGGCCCACAGCCGGACCGCCCCCTCGAAGGCGGCGTCGAAGTCGCCGGCGCTGCGGCAGGCCAAGGTCCAGTTGGTCAGGGCGTAGGCCCGTTCCGGGACCAGGGCCTCGCTCCCCCGGAGGGGAAGCCCGATCTCCCCCAGGGCGCGGAGGGAGGCGGAGAAGAACCGGGGCTCGCAGGCCGAGGCGTAGCGGAGCCTCTCCAGGGCCTCCCCCCGCAGGCCCCGGTCGCGGACGGAGAGCAGGAGGAGCACCTTCCCCGCGGCGAAGTGGAGGTGGCCGATCCCCCCCGCCCGGGAGCAGGCCCGGCGCAGGGCCTCCACGGCCCCCCCCTCGTCGCTCTTCGCAAGGAGGGCTCTCGCCCGGGACCAGTGGCCGTAGGGGTGGAAGGGATCGAGGTCCACGGCCCGGTCGGCCTCCAGGAGCGCCTCCGCGGCCCGGGCGGCGTGATCGGCTTCGGACCAGGATCCCGAGAGGAGGGCCCCGGACAGGGAGCGGCGCGCGGCGGCGCGCCCGGGAGCCGCCGCCACCGCCTCCCGGGCGGCGGCGAGCCATCCCGCCGAATCCCCTCCCTGCTCCGCGAGCCGCGCCCCGCCGAGGCGGGCCGCCGCCCGCGAGGAATGGAAGACGGAGCCCGCACCCGCCAGGACCACCGCGACGAGAACGACGACCAGGGGCCGGAGCCCCCTCGCGCCGGCTCCGGGGCCGGGACCGGGCACCCCCGCCGCCATGCCCGCGGGAATCCCCGCCAGCACCGCCGCGGCGAAGCCGAGGGCGGGGATGTGGAGGTGGAACTCGGTGGTGCACCCCGCGAGGAGGGCCGCGAGCCCCGCGGCGGAGGCGCAGCCCGCGGCCCGGAGGATCCGATCCTCGGCGCCGGCGGCGGCGACCCCGGCGCCGAGGACCCCCGCCGCCAGGAGGGCGGCGAGGAAGAGCGCCAGGGGCCCCCCCTCGGCGAGGAGCTGGAGGGGCTCGCTGTGGGCGAAGAAGAGCTCGTCGGGGTTGTCCGGGGTCTGCGTCTCGTGGATGGCGGTCTCGAAGGAGCCCATCCCCGTCCCCGTCGCGGGGTGGCGGGCGGCCAGGTCCAGGGTCGCCTTCCACGCGGGGAAGCGGATGTCGAAGAAGCCCCGCTCGGAGCTCGCCAGCTCGAAGCGCTTCCGCAGTTCCGGCACGCGGTCGAGGGCCGCCTTCACCCCGGCGCCCACGACCGCGACCAGGGCGGCGGCCACGAGGACCTTCCCCCACGGGCGCCACCTCGACGCGCGGGCGGCGAGGAGGCCGAGGGCCGCGAGGCCCGCCGCCGCCGAGGCGAGCCCCATGCGGGACCGGGTGAGCGGGACCGTCACGAGGAGGACGCCCGCCGCCGCCGCCGCGGCGGGGATCCACCGGCGCCGCTCCCGCAGGGCGAGGAAGAGGAGCACCGCCGCCGCGGGGAGGGCCATGGCCGCGGCCCCCGCCATGTGGCTCCGGTTGAGGAAGGTCCCGGTCACCCCGAGATCCTCCTTCTTCGGGAACTCGAGGACCCGGTTCCCGAGGAGGTGGCTCTCGGCCAGCCCGTAGGCCGCCGTCAGGGCGAAGGTCCCGGCCACGGCCCCGAGGAGGACGAGGGCCGCCGTCCTCCGCCGGGCGAGGAGCAGCGTCCCGAGGAGGCAGGCCCCCCCCGCGGCCATCCCCTCGAGGAAGGTCCTCGTCCCCGCGGGGCTCGCCGTGAGGGGACGCCAGGCGCCGTCCCCCGGGAGGAGGAGGTCCAGGTCCGCCGCGGAGGAGGGCGCGACCAGGCCGAGGAGCGGCCGCGGCAGGGGCACGAGGTGGAGGAGCCCGAGGACGACGAGCCCGAGGAAGGGGAGGAGGATCCACCGGTGGAGCCGGAGGGGGGAGGGCTCCCCCGCGGCGGCCCGCTCCGCCGCCACGGCGACGGAGGCGGCGGCGACGGCCAGGGCGAGGAACCGCAGGATGGACCAGGGCCCCTCCGCCCGGAGGAACCTCTCGAGGGGGGTCCGGTCCCGTCCCGACCACTCCTGCTCGAACCGGCCGACGCCTCCGAGGAAGATCGGGGAGAAGGCGACCAGCGCGACGAGGAGGACCAGCAGGACCCTCTCGGAACGGGTCACCGGGTCCCCCCCGCCATCTCCGCGAGGAAGGGAAGGGGATCGGACCACCGGAAGACGAAGTCGGGGGCGCCGCCGGACAGGAGGTCGCGCAGGGCCGACGCCATGGAGGGGAACGGCCCCGGGTATCCCCGGGGCGGCCCCGCCCGGGCGGCGAGGAGCCGCCGCAGGTCCCCGGCCAGCCACCGCCGCTCCACCCCCGCGCGGTACGGCGGCGGCGGCCCGCGGTGGCCCTCGAGCAGCAGCCTCGGGAAGTCCACGCCCGCGTCGATGGCGAGCCCGATGGTGCCCCAGGGGCGCCCGTTCACCTCCATGAGGACCGGATTTCCCCGGTCCACGCGGCGGAATTCCACCATGGCGAGCCCCTCCCAGCGGAGGGCCCGCAGGAGCGCCACGGCGGGGTCCACGACGGCGGGCTCCGGTTCCATGGAGACGGCGGCCGAAGAGGGCCCCCCCGCGGGGTGGACCTCGCGGAGGCGCCGGTGCACGAAGACGGCGGCGGGGCTTCCGTTCCGCATGAGGAGGCCGACCCCCCAGCCGACGCCGGGCACCCACTCCTGGACGAGGACCCCGGGGGCCCCGGCCTCGAGGAGCGGGCGGACCGCGGCCTCGAGCCCCGCGACGTCGGGGGAGAAGGAGGGTCCCGCCCCCCGGACGGTGCCGTCGGGGCCGAGCCACCTCGAGGAGAGGGGCTTCAGGGCGAAGGGGGGGCGCAGGGAGCACCCCTGCGCGTCGGCGGAGCGGCGGACCACGAGGGTCGCCGGAGCGGGGACGCCCGCCGCCCCCGCCGCGGCCAGGGTCGCCTCCTTGTCCATCGCCCTCCCGAGGACCGCGGACGGGGGAAGGAGGAGATCCGCCGCCGCCTCCAGTTCCGGGCGGCGGGGCTCGAGGGCGCGGATGGCGGCGTCCGTGGCCGGAAGGACGGCGCACCGCTCCCCCCTCCGCACGGCGCCGAGCACGGCCTCCGCGAACCCCTCCGGGTCCTCCCCGGGGGCCGGCGTCGGGACCGCCTCCACGCGTCGTGATCGGGGCGCCCGGGAGCCGCGGCCGTGGAGGGTCGCCTCGACCGCCCACCCGGCCCGCACCAGGGAGCGGGCGCAGGCCAGCGCGGCGGGAGGGGTGCCGTCGGCCAGGAGCACGCGTCCCCGCCCCCCTCCGGCCCGGGCCCTAGGGGCCACCGGCCGCCCCCCCCGGGGTGGCCTGGGACCATCGCGGCCGGAGCCGCACGGATCCGGATTCCGACGGACCGCGCACCCCCTCCACGACCAGGGAGTGGGCCTTGCCCTGGTAGTCGAGATCGATCATCCCGGAGGAATCCCGGACGTAGACGGTCAGCAGGTAGGGGCCGGGCAGGAGGGGAAGGTCGGGCAGGTCGAGGAGGCAGGCTCCCCTCCCGTGGAGGACCTCCTCCTGCCGCCCCCGGTCGGCGCTGCGGACCTCCCCGAGGATGACCCCGTCCGGGCTGTGGACGGCGACCCCGAAGACGGGCCCGGCCACGGGCGCCTTCGCCTCCCACCGGAGCTCCACCCGGAGGGGCCTCCCCGAGCGAGGAGGCTCCCCCTCCCCCCCGCGGACCTCGACGGCGTGGATGAGCACCTCGCCTGTGCCCCGCCGCCCCCGTCCCGACGGGACGGCCTGCAGGGAGGGGACGCGGGCCAGGACGCGGCGGCGGTACTCGTCGATGACCTCGGCCGGGCTCCCCTCCAGGGCGACCCGGCCCGCGTCCAGGAGGATGACGCGGTCGCAGAACTGCTCGACGACCCCCATGTTGTGGGAGACGAACATCACCGCGAGGCCCGACGCGCGCCGCTCCTTCATCCGGGAGAGGCATTTCGCCTGGAACTCCATGTCCCCCACGGCGAGGACCTCGTCCACGAGGAGGATCTCCGCGGGCACCGTCGAGGCCACCGCGAACCCGAGGCGGACCTGCATGCCCGAGGAGTAGGTCCTGACGGGGGCCTCCAGGAACTCCCCGATGGCGGCGAAGTCGACGATCTCGTCGAAGAGGGCCGCGACCTCCCGCCTCCGCAGGCCGAGGAGCGCGCCGGCGAGGAAGACGTTCTCCCGTCCGGAGAGGTCGGGGTGGAACCCCGCGAAGAGCTCGATCATGGGGCTGACGCGGCCGTCCACCGCGACGGTCCCCCCGTCCGCCGGGTAGACGCCCGCCGCGAGCCGGAGCGAGGTGCTCTTGCCCGCGCCGTTGATCCCGATGAGCCCCACCACCTCCCCCTCGGCCACCCGGAAGCTGACCCCGTCCAGCGCCGTGAACCGCCGCGGGCCGGCGGACTCCCTTCCCGCCAGGCGCCCGAAGGCGCGGGACACGGCGTCGCGGAGGGAATCCGCCCGGTTCCGCAGGCGGAAGCTCTTGCGCACGTCGCGGAACTCCAGGCGGACCCGGGCCACTCAGGCCTCCTCGGCGAACCGCGGGGAGAGACGGCGGAAGACCGCCGTTCCGAGGAGGAGGGAGGCCGCGGCGCCGACGAGGCCCGGGACGAGGGTCGCCGTCGGCCACCTTCCGAGGAGCAGCGCCTCGCGGTAGGAGTCGAGGTAGGAGGTCATGGGATTGAGGGCGAGAAGTCCGGCGACCCCGGGGCGCGCGATGGCGACGGGGTAGAGGACGGAGGTGACGAACATGCCGAGGAGGATGGCGGCCTGGAGGAGGTACTGGACGTCCCGGTAGAAGAGGTTCCCCGCCGAGAGCAGGAGGGCGAGGCCCGACGTGAAGGCGAACTGGAGGGCGAAGACCACGGGCACGGCCAGCATGGACGGCGCCGGCGGGACGCCGAAGGCGACGAGGAGGATGCCGAGGAAGACCGCGCCGATGGCCAGATCGAGGAGGGCCGCGAGGGGCCGGGCCATGGGGATGAACTCCCGCGGGAAGGCCGACTTCCGCAGCAGGTCCCGGGACGCCGCGAGGGAGGGGGTGGCCTGGGTCAGGGAGGAGGCGAAGTGGGTCCAGGGGAGGATCCCGCAGAACGCGTAGAGGGGGTAGTCCCCCGGGTCGTACCCGCCCCCCGCGGGGAGGAGGCGTCCGAAGTTCAGGAGGACGAAGACCCCCATCATCGCCACGGGGAGGAACAGGGCCCAGACGACCCCCAGGGTGGCCCGGGCGTACCGGATGCGGACCTCGCGCAGGACGAGGAGGTGGAGCAGGTCGCGGTGGGCGAAGAATTCCCTCAGCATCGGGATCGGAGAGAATAGCCGGTCCCATGCCCCCCGCAGAGAACGACCGGTCAGTCGCGCCGTGAACCCCCCCGCGACGGCCCACCCGGTGGTGTTCGCGACGGCGACGACCCTCGGCCTCTACGGCACGGGAGGCCCGGCGGCGCGGCTCCGGGAGGTGCTCCGGGAGGAGTTCCCCCCCTCCCTGACGCTCTGCCGGGGGTTCCCCGGCGGCGCCCCCCCGGAGGACGTGCGCGTCCTCCCCCGGCCGGCGTGGAGGCGGGCGCTTGCGGGGACCCGGCTCCGGTTCCTCGCGGTCCGCTCCACCGGGGCCGACCGGCGGGAGTTCGATGCCATGGCGGCCCGCGCCCTCCCCGGTGCGCGGGTCGTCGTCGCGGAGAACAGCACCGGCCTCCGGACGCTCCGGCGCGCGCGGGCCGCGGGGGCCGCCACGGTCCTCGTCTGCCACAACCACCACTTCCGCGAGTTCCGCGAGGACCTCCTCCTCGAGGGGCGCCGCTGGGGGGGGCCCGCCCCCTTCATCACGGAGTCCATGGCGGCCGACGCGGAGGCGGAGTTCGAAGGGGCCGACCACGTGGTGTGCTTCTCCGGGGCCGTGGAAGACAGCCTGGCGAAGGGGGGCGTCGCGCCCGGGAAACTGCGGCGCGCGAGGCTCGGGGTGGACACGGCGCGGTTCCGCCCCGCCGCCGCGGGTCCGGGGGAGCCGTTCACCGTGGCCTTCGTGGGGTTCCTGAGCCACCACAAGGGCTACGCGTACCTCGTGTCCGCGTTCCGGCAGGCCGCCATTCCCGGGTCCAGGCTCCTGCTTCACGGAGGCACGGACGTGGCCTTTCACCATCGCCTGGTGCGGCGCCTGGCCGGGTCCGGAAACGTCCAGGTCGTCCGGGGCCCCGTCGAGGAGACCCTCGCCCGGACCTCGGTCCTCGTCCTCCCGAGCGTCATCGAGGCGTACGGCCTCTCCGCCATGGAGGGGATGGCCTGCGGCCTCCCCGTCATCGTCACCGACCGGTGCGGCGTCGCGGAGGACATCACCGACGGGGTCGACGGCTTCGTGGTGCCCGCACGTTCGCCGGAGGCCATCGCGACCAGGCTTCTTGAACTCCACGCCCATCCCGGGGTCCGCCGGCGAGTGGGAGAGGAGGCGAGGAGAACGGCCGAAGGGCACGGGTGGTCCGGCTTCCGGGAGGACATGAAGGAGATCCTCCGCCGGGCGCTGGACGGGGGGACGCCTTGAACCACGCACCCCCCGCGCCCACCGTCGTCATCGTCGCATGGCGATCGGGACGCAGTCTCCCCGCCTGCCTGGAGGCCCTCCTCCGCACCGCGGGCGGCCCACCCCCGCTCGTCCTCGTCGACAACGCCTGCCCCGACCGCTCGACGGAAGGGGCGGAGTCCAGGTACCCGGGGGCCGTGGTCGTCCGGACGGGCGGGAACCTCGGCTTCGCCGGCGGGGCGAACGCCGGGATCCGCAAGGCCCTGGAAGCGGGAGCGGAGGAGGTCGTTCTTCTCAATCCCGACACGATCCCGGAGCAGGGCTGGATGGACGCCCTCCGCAGCGCCGCATCGGCGAGGAAGGACTCCGGGATCCTGGGTTCCCTCCTCCTGCGCGAGGACGGGGCGGGGCTGGATCCCTGGATGGAGCGCCTGCTCCGGTTCAACCACCCGGACATGGCTCCCGGCTCGACCATGACATCCACGGTCCCCATCGAGGTGGGGTCCGTGATCGGGGCCAGCATGTGGATGCGACGGGAAGTCCTCAGGGAGGCAGGGGGATTCGATTCCCTCTTCTTCGCATACGGGGAGGAGTCGGACCTCTGTCGTCGCACCCGGGAACTCGGGTTCTCCATCCTCCTGGTTCCGGGCTCCCGGGTCCGCCACGTCGGGGAAGGCAGCAGCCGGGGGTGGCGCGCGAAGTCGCGGGTTCGATGGCTGCGGTGCCGGAACCAGGGCCTCGCCCACCTGAAGCGGGCGAAGGTCCCCATGCGCACTTCGGTCCTGGAACTTCCTCTCCGGGCCGTCTCCCTCGCCGCACGGGATGTGAAGAACGGGGATCTCCCTTCGGCGGCGCTGAGGTTCCTGACTCTGCCCGCGCAGGTCGTGAGGATCGGCGGTGCGCAGGCATCCCTCAGGGAGGAGGGAAGGGAGTGGGCCCACCTCGGGATCAATGCCGGCGTGAGTTCCATCTCGGGAGACCGGGACCTCATGTCCGGCGCCACCCGGTTCTACAGGAACGCCCCCCAGTTGGAGGTGGTCTTCGACCGGGTTCTCCCGGCCGTCGAAGGGGGATCGGGGTCCATCCGGATCGCGGTGCACGCCTGCAGCAGGGGGGCGGAGCCCTACTCCATCGCCATCGAGGCCCTGCGGCGGGGGATCCTGCCTCGCCTCCGGATCGACGCCTTCGATCGGGACCTGCCTGCCCTGGCCACGGCAAGGAAGGGCGCATACCCCCGCATGGTCTTCGAGGAGGCAGCAAGGAGGACCGGACTCCCCATCATGGATCCCATGGTGCCGTGGGAGGGCGACCTCGTGCGCATCCCCGAGAACGTGAGGACGGCCATCCGCTTCTCATGCGTCGACCTCAGGCGGGAGGACGACCTGGCACGCCTCGGGCAGTACGAGGTCGTCTTCTGCCAGAACGTGCTCGTCCACCTGGAGCCCCCGGTCGAAGCGGAGATCCTGAGGAGGGTGGCCCGGTTCATCGTTCCCGGCGGGTGGCTCGTCGCCGCGGGGAGGAACCCGGAATCGTCAGCGGTGCTGGACGAACTCGGCTTCGAACCCCTTCCGGACCGTTGCGAGGAGATCCATGACGCGTGGTCCGACCGTCGGACCAGGCACGACGAGGAGTCGGCCATGGGCCGGACGCCCCCCTACTGGGCGCTCCCTCCCTTCGACTCCACCGCCCCTGACCGGGACATGCGGTTCGGCAGCATCTTCAGGAAGAGGGACGGGCCGTCAGGCAAGCAGGATCTCCCTGACTTCCGATGAGTAGGTTCGCAGCTCCGTCCTCAACCGGGACACGGCCGCCCCCAGCGCCCCCCTGGCCTCCCCCGGATCCCTCCCGAGGGCGAGGACCATCTTCTCCAGCACCTCGGCGTCGATCTCGTCGGTGCGGACGACGTGCTCCTCCCAGCCCAGGCTGGCCGCGAAATCCCTGACCTTGGGCCTGTACTCCAGGGCGATGAAGGGCCGGCAGGCGCATGCGGCCAGGACGGCGGCATGGAGCTTGGTGCTGACCACGAGGGAGGCGGGGGCGACGGACCTGAAGAACGCGCCGGAGTCCCCGGGAACGCCGAGGACGGCCTCCGCCGGCAGCCCGCCCGCCCGCGAAACCTCGATGCAGACCGGGACGTCCTGGTCCCAGACGGGGAGGATCAGGACCCGCATCCCCCGGCTCCGGAGGCGGGCCGCGAGGTCACCCAGGGCGGCCACGACCCGATCCTCGTCGCCCCAGAACTGGCCGCCCGACCTGCCGGCGTTGATGACGACCGTGCCGGGCTCGCCCCCCGGGGGTTCCTCGAGGATTAACGCGGGATCCCCCACGACACGGTGGTTGGTGAGGCCGGCCTCCCGGAGGAGGCGTTCCGAAATCGGTCCCCTGACACCGACCACGGGGAGTTCCTTCAGGGCATCGGCCCACTGCTTCCGGGTGTCCGCCCAGCCCGGGTCCCGGCTCCAGAACTCGGGGTTGGCCACTCCCGGTGCGAACACGGGCACCGGGCGTCCGGTGCGCCGTCGGACGGATTCGTAGGCACGGAGCCACCCGGGGTTCCTGTTGATGACGGTCCCGCCCCCCATCATCCCCACTTCCCTGCCGAGGAGGCGGTCCAGGCCGTGCCCCCACCGGCGAAACCGCCCGGATCGGGCGCCCTCCTTGCCGACGATCTCCTGCACGGGGGACCAGTTGACTTCCGGGAGAAGGCGAAGGCATGCCTCGTACATCACCTCGTCGCCGAGGTTCCTCTGGCCCAGCCAACCGATGTAGAGACCGTGGCGCATGGAGTCCGATCCGTGAAGGGGCCGGCAGGGTACATCGTAGGATCCACGGGATGAAGGAGCATCCCCGAGTGGCGGTCGTGATTGCGGCCTACGAGGCGGAACGGTTCCTCTCCAGGGCCGTGGAGTCCGCCCTCGCACAGACGCTCGCGGACATCGAGGTCGTGATCGTGGACGACGGGTCCACCGACGGGACCGGGAGCGTCGCCCGGGGGTTCGAATCGCGGGATCCGCGCGTCAAGGTCCTCGCGAGGACGAATGGCGGTCCCGGGGCGGCCCGGAACGAGGGGGCGCGGGCGTCATCAGCCCCGGCACTCCTCTTCCTCGACGCCGACGACCACCTTCCCCCGACGCGCCTCCAGGTCCAGGTCGCGGCACTGGAGAGGAACCCGGGGGTGTCGGTCATCTACGGTCCGGTGCAGGAAGCGCCCGCGGACCGGGATTCGCCGCCGATCCCCTTCCGGCTGGAGACGGACGGGGAACTCCTGGCGGAGTCCCTGCTGGAGGGTTCCGATCGGGGGATCCCCGTCCACTCCGCGATGATCCGGCGCACGTCCTTCCTCGCGGTCGGCGGTTTCCGCGAATTGCGGCCCCTCGTCGAGGACCACGACCTCTGGACCAGGATGGCCCTGGAGGGCCTCGCCTTCCGGCACGAGGAAGCTCCACCGGTGACCTACGCCCGCACGGAGAACTCCAGGTCCACCCGCTCCATGGAAGTGGCACGAGGCCACCTTCCCATCCTCGAGATGCTCGCATCCCGCCTGGACGGGACCGACCCTGCACGGCGTGCGGCGGTTCGTCGGAAGGTCAGGTACAGGACCCTGTCGCTGGCGGCCGGACTCGCCGCCGAGGGGGATCGTGGAGCGGCGATGGGAATGGCACTCAGGTCCCTGCGCTGGGCCAGGAGCCCCGGTGAGGTCGCGGAGTCGTTCCGCCGGTTCGTCCGGCCCCGCCGGCCAGGGAGCTAGGCTCCCGGCCGGGAATTCCGCATCTCCATGGCCCGCCGGAAGAGGGCGAACTCCTCCTCCAGGAGCACCTCCAGCTTCTTCCGCACTTCCGGCGAGAGGGCGGCCGGCGACGGCGCCACGTTCTTCGGTGCCACCCTCACCTTCGGCCACCCGAGAGTGGTCTTCAAGGCAAGGAAGTCCTGTTCGTAGTGTTCCGTCATTCCCACGAACCACGCGGAGGCGAGATCGAATCCGCGGAGGTACAACCTCGGGACTTCGAATCGGACCGAGTCCATCTCGGCGAACTCGACCAGGCTCATTCCTTCCCGCAGCATCTTCTCGTGATTGGGGTTTCCGTGCGTGTCGGTGCGCCTCCTCCAGTAGTGGTAATAGGACGCAATCCGGTCGACCGGGTTCCGGAACCAGACGATCACTTTCGCGTCGGGACAGCCGGGGAGGTACTTCATCACGGGGAAATGCCCGTGGACGACACGGACACCCTCGAGCGTCTTCGGCTGCTCACCGTACTTGCCGTAGTCCTTGGCCAGTTCGTCCTCGTACACCTTCGCAAGGGTCGCGCCGAAGGTCCCTCCGGCCGTCTTGGGGATGTGGACGGACAGCACCTCGACGCGATCCACGGCCGGCAGCTTCCGCCTCCAGGCCCGCACACGAGTCCGTTCGGATTCCCGCCGCCACCGCTCGACTCTTCCGGCGAGTCTCTCTCGAAGGGTCCACGTACGTCCTTCGTCGCCCACTGTCGAACTCCCGGCTTCCCGTACTCGAGGCTGCCCCATGGAGGCGGTGATCGCCCTCCGGACAGGCCAGGCCGCGGCCGGCACGATGGTGACCGGGCAACCGCCCGGCCGCCGTTCCTACCACCGGCAGGCAGGTTCGCGGACATCCAATCCCGTCGCGAATCCGGGGATCCCTGCTGCGGTCTCATCGCCGAAGGCGATGGGCTGCCGCCGGTGCCGCATCGCGAAGGGGCGGACCGCGCGGGACTCCGGCGAGGCCCTAGGTCATTCCACGACTCCCGGGTGGAGTGTCGTCGTACTCGGGGAACGTCCCGAAGAGGAGCTTCTCCTTCTCCCTCACGAGCGCGCGCGTCTCCCCGTCGTAGTACTCCGACCAGTGCCGGGGGGACTCCCTGTACCGCGCCCGGTTCCTTGGACACGAAAATGACCTACGCCGCCCGGCGTAG
>CAYJMF010000133.1:0-11488 GCA_964370855.1 uncultured Planctomycetota bacterium
GGTGTCGCCCGCCCCCAACGCCCCGCCCGCCTCCGCCCCCCCCCCCCCCCCCCCGGGGCACCGGGGGAGAGGCGGCGGATTCGAGACGCACTTTGGCGCCGTGGGGAGGAGTCCGGAATCGGGGCCATGGATCATGGGGGACGGCGGGCACCCCAGCGGAGTTCCGGTGACGTCAAGGCACGACTGGTGAACGCCGTCCCCCAGGATCCAAATGCCCCGATCCTGGAGATCTCCCGCGGCGCCAGTTGGCATATCCCCCCCCCGTGCCTCCCCATCGGTCCGGTAATTTGTGGCGCCCCTCCGTTCAGGGACGCCTCCACTTCCGGGACCCGCCCGCCGCAGGCGCGCAACTCCCTGCAGATCCCGCCCCCATCCGCGATGACCCCCTCCCTCCCGCCTCCTCGGGATTGGCCGCCCCGCTCCCCCCGCCCCTCCCGTAGGATCGGCCCCGAATGCGCCATCCCGACGTGAAGCTCGAGACGGAGCTGAAGCGCGGCATCTTCCAGATCGCCGTGCTCTCCCTCCTCCGCGAGCCCCTCTACGGCTACCAGATCGGGCGGCGCCTGGCCGACCACGGGCTCTCCGTGGAGGAGGGCACCCTCTACCCGCTGCTCCGCCGCATGGAGGAGCAGGGGCTGCTCGAATCCTGGTGGGTCACGGAGCAGGCGAGGCCGCGCAAGTACTACCGCACGACGGGGGACGGGAAGGAGAGCCTGACCGTCCTCCTCGAGGTGTGGGAGCGGGTCAACGGGGCGCTGCGGCGGGTCGTGGAATGCCCGCCCGGCGACTCCCCCGCGGCGGGCCCGCCCCCGGACGCGACGGGGGGGAACACCGGAGGCGACGATGCATAGCGAGGAGCTCCGCAAGTACCTCGACAGCGTGGAGGGGAACCTCTCCGGCTCCCGCCGGGAGGACATCCTCCGCGAGATCGAGAGCCACGCCTGGGACCGGGCCGAGGCCCTGGCCGCGGCCCGGGGCGCGGCGGAGCCCGGGGAGGAGGACCTCCGGAGGGCCCTCGAGGAGCTGGGCGATCCCTCGGAGCTGGCCGTCTCCTACTCCGGCGAGAAGCACCTCGTCTCCCCCAAGGAGTACGCCGCCTTCTGGTACTTCACCCTCCTCGTCTTCGCCGTCCACCTCTCCACGCTGCTCCTGGCCTCCCTCACGCGGACGGAGTTCAACTTCTTCCCCTTCAACGTGCTCCCGGGCAGCAAGCTCCGGGGGGGAGGCGCGGCGCTCACCCTCCTGTCGCTCGCGGTCCAGGCCTTCCTCTTCGATGCGGGCCTCGTGGTGATGGTCTTCTTCCTCCTGCGCAAGTCCTTCCGCAAGGTGGAGCTGCCCAACCTCACCTTCCGGGTGGAGTCCTCGACGCGCCCGAGCCTCGTGCGGGCGATCTTCGCCGTGGTGCTGGCGGTCCTCCTGGCCGTCCCCAAGGCGCGCGACACCCTCCTGTCCGTCCGCCTCCCGAGCGATCCCC
The DNA here is from genome assembly GCA_964370855.1 of uncultured Planctomycetota bacterium. GTDB lineage: Bacteria > Planctomycetota > JAJSAM01 > JAJSAM01 > JAKLKS01 > JAKLKS01. The sequence goes on from CAYJMF010000133.1 coordinate 1,475, forward strand.
CCGTGGACGCCACGACCGTCTACTCCCTGTTCCTCCCGGGGTGGGGGACGGTCCTCCCCTTCGTCCTCGCCTTCCTCGCCGTCGCCTTCGTGAAGGACGTGCTCTACGCCCTCCTCCACGAGCGGCGCCTCACCGTCGCCCTCGACGTGGCGGCCTCCGCGGCGGGGACCTGCCTCTTCATCTTCCTCGCGACCCGGGATCCCTTCATCGGGCTCCCCGACGACTTCCCCCTCGACGGGGACATCCTCCTCCTCTTCAACCAGGTCCTCGGGAAGGTGATCGGCCTCTTCTGTCTGCTGCTGGCCACCATCTTCGCGGCCCGCGCGGTGAAGCGGCTCTCCCGGCTCCGCCAGATCTGGGGGAACCGGGAGGAGGGGCGGGAGGGGCGGGAGGAACGGCGCCCCTAGCTCCGCCGGCCCGCCAGCGCGGCGCGCAGGATCCCCCAGGCGAGCATGGCCGCGCAGGCCTCCGGCCACAGCCCGCGCACGCCGAGGGCCGCGGCGTCGAGGAGGAGGAAGCCGAAAACCCCCTCACGCACGAGTCTCCCGGCGGAGGCGGGGCCGTCGGCCTCCCTCCCCCCGGCGAGGGCGCGCCCGAGGGAGAAGGCGAGGAGGGCCGCGGCCGCCAGGGCGGCGGCCAATCCGGCGGTCCCGGGGACCGACAGCAGGGGGAAGACGAGGGCCGTCGGAAGGAGGATCCCCGCGGCCGCGGCGGGCAGCAGGGCGCGCCGGCGGGGGGACTCCTCGAGGAGGCTCGCGGCGGTGACGGCGGCGCCGTGGAGGAACCAGGGGAGCGGGACGAGGAGGGCACGAAGGGGGCGGTCCTCGAGGAGGCCGGCGATGAAGGGAGAGGAGAGGGCCGCGGCCAGCACGCTCCCCCCCCGGCAGAGCCCCATGCCGAGGACGCCGAGGACGCCGACCCGCTTCAGGAGGAGGTCGTAGGCGAGGACCGCCGCGGCCACGGCGGCGAAGGCCGCCCCGGAGGGCGGCCCCGCGAGGAAGCCGGCCCCGACCGCGGCGAGGAGGAGGAGACCGCCGAAGGCGGCCGCCGCCCCCCGGCCGACGGCCCCCGAGGGGAGGGGCCGCGCGGGGTGGAGGGTCCGATCCCTCGCCGCGTCGGCGACGTCGTTGAGGACGACCCCCCCCGCGTAGAGGAGTCCCGCCGCCGCGGCCACGGAGGCGGTCCTCGCCGGGCCGCAGGGGAACATCAGGGAGACGGCGGCCGCGTCCGCCGCCGCCGTCAGGACCCCGGGCCAGCGCACCAGCCGGAGGAGGGGTGGCGGGATGGGGGCGCCCTCAGGGACCGACGAGCCGGGCGATGTCGTTGAAGGTCACCATCACCATGAGCCCGAGGAGGACGACGAGGCCGATCCACTGGCTCGCCACAAGCACCCACTCCTTCGGGGGCTTCCTCGTCACGGCCTCCACGGAGAGCAGCATCAGCTGGCCGCCGTCCAGCAGCGGGATGGGCAGGATGTTGAGGAACATGAGGTTGATGGAGAGGGCCGCGAGGATGGCGAGGTAGCGCCCGAGCCCGGCCTCGGTCCCCTGCTTCGTGATCTGCGCGATGGCCACGGGGCCGCCGAGGTTGCTCTTGTCCACGGATCCGCCGAAGATGCCGCCGATGGTGGCCACGATGTTGCGCGTGGTCTGGACGCAGCGGCCGACGGCCAGGGCGGCCGCCTCGCCGGGCCCGGAGATCCGCAGGACCTCGGCGACGGGGCTCGCGCCGAGGTCGTCCACGGGGTACTCGGGGTAGTCCGCCGGGGGGATGACGGCCTTCCCGTCCCCGGCGCTTCCCGTCCACGCGATCTCCACGGGCTTCCCCTCCGCGTCCCGGATGCGGCGGGCCACGTCGGAGAAGCGGGTGACGGCGGCTCCGTCGACGGCGGTGATGCGGGCCCCGTTGGGGATGCCCGCCGCCTCGGCGGGGGAGGGGCCGGCGTTCGCCGGGTCCCCGGGTCCCGTGGCGTGCACCTCCACGGCGGCGGGGGAATCGGGAAAGGCGAACCGGAGATCCCGGAGTAGATCGAGGCGGGCCGCGGCCCCGTCGGGCAGGGGGAGGTCGACGGCGCCCCCCTCCCTCTCCACGCGCACGGCGGCGCCGGCGGGGGCGCCGAGGAGGCCCCGGAGGAGCGAGGCGGCGCCGCGCAGGGGCGCCCCGGAGAGGGCGACGAGCCGATCCCCGGCCTTCCACCCCGCCGCGGAGGCGGCGCCGCCCTCCCTCACGCGATCCACGACCTGCCGGAGGGGGGTGATCCCGATGCGGGGGCGCTTCCCGGACGGTTCGACGAGGAGCGCGACGGGGCGGCCTGCCCTCTCGACGACGACGGGGAGGGGGCCGCCGTCGGGAAGGACCGCCGTGCGGAAGATCTCCTCGTCCCGGAGGTCGAGGATGGAGGCGGGCACGCCGCCGATGGAGAGGATGCGATCGCCGGAGGCGAACCCGGCCTTCGCCGCGGCGCCGCCTTCCGCGACCGCCACCTCCGGGGAGAAGGCGGGGACCACGCCGATGGAGGGGGCCATCGCCCCCTCCGCCTTCACCGGGACGACGTGGACGCTGCGGGTCGCGCCGCCCCGCTCCACCTCGAGATCCACGGGGGCGCCGCCGATGGTGGCGTACATGAGATCCTCGAAGGTGAGGACGCGGTTCCCGCCGGATCCGACCACGCGGTCCCCGGGCCGGATCCCCGCCTCCCAGGCCGGGCCGCCGTGGACGACGGCGCCCACGACGGCGGGGGTGGCGTCCACGCCCGCGAGGAAGGAGGCGGCGAAGAGGAGGAAGCCGAGCACGGCGTTCATGACGACGCCGGCGATCATGATGATGGCGCGCTTCCAGACGGGCTTCGCGGGGAAGTCGTCGGGGGCGAAGCCGCCGCCGGGGAGCTCGTTCTCCCCGCTCATCTTCACGTAGCCGCCCAGGGGCACCCAGGCGATGCGGTAGCGGGTCCCGGAGCGGGTGAAGCCGAACATCTCCGGTCCGAAGCCGAGCGAGAAGGCGAGCACCCGGACGCCGGCCCACTTGGCGGCGACGAAGTGGCCGGCCTCGTGGATGAAGATGAGGAGCCCGACGCCGAGGATCACCTGGGCCCAGGAGCCGACCTCCCCGAGGAAGCCGGCCAGGAGGGGAACGGCGCTCACCGGGCACCGAGGGCGACGGCGGATTCGTCCACGCGGCGCCGGGCGGCCCCGTCGGCCTCCGCGGCGCGGGCGAGGAAGGCGTCGAGGCCGTCGGCCTCCGGGGGCGTGGCCTCCGCCGCGGCGTCCGCGACGGCCCCGTCCATGGCGGCGGCGACGAGGGGGACGATGTCGGTGAAGCGGATCCTCCCCTCGAGGAAGAGATCCACGGCCCGCTCGTCGGCGGCGTTGAGGGCGGCGCCGGCGCAGCCCCCCTCGCGGGCGGCGCGCCAGCCGAGGGCGAGGCCGGGGTAGCGGGCGGGGTCGGGGGCGGCGAAGTCGAGGCGGGCGATGTCGGCGAGGTCGAGGCGGAACTCCGGCCAGTCGAGGCGCTCGGGGTGGGCGAGGGCCCAGAGGATGGGGAGGCGCATGTCGGGCCTCCCGAGCTGGGCCATGACGGAGCCGTCGCGGAACTCGACCAGGGAGTGGACCACGGACTGGCGGTGGAGGAGGACCTCCACCCGGGCCGCGTGGACGCCGAAGAGGTGGGCCGCCTCGACGACCTCGAGGGCCTTGTTGACGAGGGTGGCGGAGTCCACGGTGATGCGCCTCCCCATGGTCCAGGTCGGGTGGGCGAGGGCGTCCGCCGGGGTGGCGCCGGGGAGGTCGTCGAGGGGGCGATCGCGGAGCGCGCCGCCGGAGGCCGTGAGGAGGATGCGGCGCACCTCCTCGCGCCTCCCCGCCATGAGGGCCTGGGCGACGGCGCAGTGCTCGGAATCCACGGGGAGGATCTCAGCCCCCGTCCTCTTCGCCTCGGCGAGGAGGTGGGGGCCGGCCATCACCAGGGACTCCTTGTTGGCGAGGGCGACGCGCATGCCGCGGCGCACGGCCTCGGCGGTGACGGCGAGGCCCGCGGCGCCGGCGACGCCGACGAGGGCCGTCTCCGCACCGGGGTCGTCGAAGAGGGAGAGGATCCCGGGGAGGCCCGAGCGGACGTCGATGCCGGATCCCGCCAGCGCTTTCGCGGCGACGGCGGCCCCGGCGGGTTCGAGGAGGGCGACGGCGCGGGGGCGGCAGGCGAGGGCCTGCGCCGCGATGGCCGCCCCGTTTCCCCGGGCCGCCAGCGCCGCCACGGAGAAGCGCGACCCGTGGGCGCGGATCACCTCCAGCGCGCTCCGGCCGATGGAGCCCGTGGAGCCGAGGACGAGGACGGACCGCTTCCCGCGGGGTGTCATGGGGAAGCGCATCGTACCGGCGGACCCAAGAACCGGACTCAAAACGCAGCCGGGCACCCGCGAAGAGGCGGGGACGTTCTCAAGTTATAAAGTTATTCGGGGGACCAGGCTTGGTCCTCGCTGCCACGCCCGGGACGACCCGCAGGAGACGGCTAGGAACCGACTCCTCCCCCCGAGTAACTTTATAACTTGAGAACGTCCCCGCCTTTCACTCCCCGAGGAGGGCGAGGCGGCGGAGGGGCCAGTAGGCGGCGAGGAAGTCGGCGGCGGAGTACACCGTGGCGCCGTCCCCCTCCTCCTCCCGTAGCACGGTGTAGGGGTTCGACTTCCAGCAGAAGGAGGAGGGCCCCTGCAGGTCCATGGGGAGGGGAACCGCGAACTGGGCGTCCCCCTTCTTCCCGGCGAAGGAGGAGCGGGGGAGGTCGAGCCCCCCGTGATCGAGCCGAACCACGCGCCGGTCGAGGGGATACCGGGCGAGCTGCGCCCGCGCGTCGGCGAGGTCCCGCGCCGTCACGCCGGCCTCCTCCCCGGCCCCGGCCGCGATCCCGATCCAGTAGGCGTTCCCCTCCCCCCGGTGGAGATCCAGGATCCGCCGCATCGAATCCGCCGCCGCCGCCCGCACCCGCTCCCGCACCGGGTCCCCGGCGGGGGAGCCCCGCCGCAGGAAGGAGGCCAGCGCCATGGCGACCATGTTCGCGTTGGAGTACCCCTCCTTCCCCAGGACCCGAAGCGTCGGCACCCGCAGCGCGTCCGTCGTCCCCGCCGCCACCAGCGCCTCGAACCGCCGCCGCGCCCGCGGCTCCCCCGTCCCCCGGTCCGCGGCGTCGGCGAGGCCGAGCACGACGGCCGCGTTGACCCCCACGGGGAGCCCGAGGATCCGCGGCCGTAGATCCCCGTAGGTCGTCTCCCTCCCGCCGGAGTCCTCCCAGGACAGCCCCCGCCCGAGGATCCGGTCCGCGAGGTCCCCGGCCAGCCGCCCCGCCCGCGCCCGGCACCAGGGATCCTCCACGAGGTCGAGCACCGCCGCGAGCCCGTGCACGATGCCCGCCGCCTGGTCCCGGGAGACGTCGTCCCGCCAGCGCCACCCCTCGAAGCCCGGCCCCCCGTCGTGCCACCGCGACCGGCGGGGCTCCCCGCGGAGGAACCCCGCCGGCGCCGCCGTCCGCGCGTAGAGCCCCCGCTCCCCCGTGACCCCGGTCAGCGCCGAGAGCCCGCCGAGGAGGCTCCGCACCCGGTCGAGGGCCGCCGGCTCCCCGGTGGCCGCCCACCGCTCGCACTCCGCGCCGAGCAGCGCCCCGGTCCACGCGCACTGGTCCGCCTGGTAGGTGTGCACCCGCCGCCCGCCGGGCCCGTCGGGGAGCGCCACCCGGTAGGAGAGGGCCCCCCAGGGCAGCAGGTGGATCCCGTCCAGCCCCTCCTCGAACCGGCGGGCCTTCTCCGCGAGGGGGAGGGCGGCGTCGGCCGGCGCCGGGAGGTGGAGCGGGAGCGGGCCCCCGGGAAGCGCGCAGGAGGCGCAGAGGGAGGCGCCGAGGAGCGCCGCCACCGCCGTCGCCAGGCCGGGAATCCTCATCGCTCCTTCGCTCCGGGATCTCGGAGCATGCTACACGGGCGGTCGTACACTCTCGCCCATGACCTCGACCCCCATGCTCCGCCGCACCGCCGCCGCCTCCTCGGCCTACGCCCGGGCCGGCGTGGACATCGATCGCAAGATGAAGGCCATCGGCTCCGCGAAGGACCTCTTCGCCTCCACCTTCGACGGCAACGTGCTCGGCGGCATCGGCGGCTTCGGCTCCCTCTACCGGTTCAAGCCGAAGGGGATGAAGGAGCCCCTCCTCTGCGCCTCCGCCGACGGCGTGGGGACGAAGCTCAGGCTCGCCTTCGCGCTCGACCGCCACGACACCGTGGGCCAGGACATTGTCAACCACTGCGTGAACGACATCCTCGTCCAGGGGGCGCGGCCCCTCTTCCTCCTCGACTACGTCGCCTCGGGCCGCCTCGAGGCGGGGACCCTCCGCGCCCTCTTCTCGGGCCTCGCCAAGGCCTGCCGGGAGAACGGCTGCTCCCTCGTCGGCGGCGAGACGGCGGAGATGCCGGGCATGTACCCCGCCGGCGAGTACGACCTCGCCGCCACCATCGTCGGCGTCGTGGACCGCCGCGACCTCCTCCCGCGCCGCGGCGTGAAGCCCGGCGACGTGCTCCTCGGGCTCCCGTCCTCGGGGCTCCACACCAACGGCTACACCCTCGCCCGGAAGGTGCTCGTGAAGCGCCCCGCGGATCTCAGGAAGCGCGTCGCCGAGCTCGGCACCACGCTGGGGGAGGCGCTCCTCGCCGTGCACCGCTCCTACCTCCACGTCCTCCTGCCGGATCTCCCCGCGGGGAGGATCAAGGCCCTCGCCCACATCACCGGGGGCGGCTTCCAGGACAACGTGCCCCGGGTGCTGCCGAGGACCTGCACCGCCGTGGTGGACCCCGGCGCCTGGGAGGTGCCGCCGCTCTTCCGGATGATCGTGGAGAAGGGGAAGGTCTCCCGCGAGGAGGCCTACCGCGTCTTCAACATGGGCATGGGCATGGTCCTCGTCGTCGGGCAGGACGACTTCGACGCCGTCGTCGGCGCGCTTCGCCGCCGCGGCGCCGACCCCTCCGTCATCGGCTACGTCCGCCGGGGCGCCGGGGAGTGCATCCTCGCGTCGTGAGGGAGGGGGCAGGTCCCGTCCCCGTCGAACTCGTCCCGAGGACACGGGAGCACGTGCCCGCCCTCTTCCCCCTTGTCTACCGCACGGCCGTCTGCGACACCCTCGTCTGGGACGGGCCGGAGTCGGAGGAGTCCTTCCTCGCGGCCTACCCCGATCCGAGGGCGAATCCGGCCCACAGGAACTACACCATCATCGAGGCCGCCACCTCCGCCCCCGTGGGCGCCCTCTCCATCCGCCCCGGCTTCCAGCCGCTCCGCGGCGACATCGGCTACTGGATCGGCATCCCCTTCCACGGCCGCGGCCTCGGCACCGCCGCCGTGGCCCGCTCCCTCGAGATCGCCTTCGGGGAGATGGGCATGGAGAAGATGGAGGCCTCGGCCTTCCTCGGCAACGAGGCCTCGGTCCGGATCCTCGAGAAGAACGGGTTCCGGAAGGAGGGCCTCGTGCGCAAGGCGATCCTCAAGCGGGGGAGATGGCTCGACGAGCACCTCCTCGGGATCACGCGCGAGGAGTGGGAGGCGCGGCGGGGGGGCTGACCTCCCTCCCGGCCCCCTCTCCTTCCCTTCAGCCGCCCCTCCTCCCCGCCGATGCCTCCTTCACGGGGACTCTCCGTCCCCGGGGAGGGCTCCGTGGACCGTCCGGGCAAGGTCATCGCCGTGGGCCGCAACTACGCCGAGCACGCCCGCGAGATGGGGGGGAGCGGGAAGGAGCCCCCGTTCTTCTTCATGAAGGCCCCCTCCACCATGGTCGGGCCGGGGGATCCCATCGTGATCCCCTTCGACATCAGCGGGGAGGTGCACCACGAGGCGGAACTGGCGGTGGTTATCGGACGTTCCGGGAGGCGCATCCCGGCCGCCGCGGCCCTCGCCCACGTGGCCGGCTACGCCTGCGCCAACGACGTGACGGCCCGCACGGAGCAGAAGGCCCTCCGCGACAAGGGCCTCCCCTGGTTCGGCGGGAAGAACGCCGATTCCTTCCTCTGCCTCGGCCCCGCGCTCCCCGCCTCCGCGGTCCCGGCGCCGCAGGCGCTCCGCGTCCGCTGTCTCGTGGACGGGGTGGTCCGTCAGGACGGGAACACCGCGGACATGATCCTCGGCGTGGCGGAGCTCGTCGCCCACGCCTCCCTCCGCCTCACGCTGCACCCCGGCGACGTGCTCCTCACGGGCACGCCGGCCGGGGTCGGGCCGCTGCGGCCCGGCGAGAGCGTGGAGGTGCGCATCGACGGCGTGGGGAGCCTCGTCAATCCCGTGGTGATGGAGGAGCGGGTCCGGTGAGGAGGGGAGGCCTCCTCCGGGCCGCCGTCCTCCTCCTGCCCGCCGCCGGCGCCGCCGCCGGCGGGGCGGACCCCGCACCCCTCCGCCCCGCCGACGCCGCCACCATCGACTTCTCCCTCCCCTCGCCGGAGGAGCCCTGGCTCGGCGTCTCCTTCCTGCCCGGCGCGTCTCCTCCCGCCCTCCGCGCCGTCGCCCCCGACGGCCCCGCGGCCCACGCGGGGCTTCGCGCCGGCGACGTGCTGGCGGCCCTGGACGGCGTCGAGCCCCCGGACGGCGTGGCCGCCGCGTGGATGGTGCGGCTGCGGGTGCCCGGGGAGCGGGTGCGGGTGGAGTTCGTCCGGGACGGCGTCCCGGGATCCACGCCCCTCCTCCTCGGCCGGCGGCCCGGGGAGGGGGCGCTCTTCCGCGGGCCGGTCTTCCGCCTCGCCGTCATCCCCGTCGCGCTGGACGATCGCCCCCGGGGTCCGGAGCCCTCCGACGCGGTCCTCGACCGGCTGTTCTTCTCCCGGGACTCCCACGTCGGGCGGCTCCCCTCGGGTCGTACCCTCCACGGGGGCCTCCGGGACTACTGGAGGGACCAGTCCGGGGGCAGGCTCGACGTGGTGGGGCGCCTCCTGCCCACGGTGGCGGTGGCCGCCGCGGCGCGCACCTTCGCGGTCCAGCCCATGGGGGCGGGGCCCGACAGCCTCGCGGCCCGCACGCTCGCCGCCCTCCACGCGCGGGACGGGACGGCGGCGCTCGCGGCCTTCGACGGCATCGCCTTCCTCTACCCCGGCGACGTCGCGTCGCCCCCGCGCCGCGGGCTCTGGCCCCACCGGGGGACGCTGCGCGTCGGCGGGCGGGTGCTCCCCTACTTCGTGAAGAACCTCGGGGAGGGGGAGCCGGAGCCCCTCGGCGTGCTGGCCCACGAGTTCGGCCATCTCCTCGGGCTCCCGGACCAGTACGGGACCGCGCACAGGACCGGCGTCGGGGACTTCTGCCTCATGGCCCTCGGCCACCGGGGCGGGGGGAGCGCCGGCGCGGACCGGCCCTTCGGCCTCTGCGCCTGGTGCCGCACGGTGCTCGGCTGGTGCCGGCCCGCGGCCGTGGACCCGGACCGGGTCCAGGACCTCGCCCTCGGCCCGTCGTCGGGGCCCGGGGAGGCGTTCCTCCTCCCCGGCGGGTCCGACGGGGAGGCGTACCTCCTCGAGAACCGCCGGCGCGCGGGGTGGGACCGGGACCTCCCCGGCGAGGGGCTCCTCGTCTGGCGGGCCGGGGCGCCGATCCTCCCGGGGCAGGCTCCAGACACCCCCTGGCTCGACCTTCTCGAGGCCCACGGGATGGAGGCCCCCGACGCCTCCCTGCTTCGCCCCGACGAGATCCCCTTCCCGGGGCCCCGGGGCGGCGTCCTCTCCGAGGAGACCCATCCCGGGAGGGCGGGGCGGCTGCGGCTCTCCTCCATCCGCGCCCTGCCCGGGGGGGTCGTCGCCTTCCGCGTGGCGGAGCCGGGCCCCTTCGAGGCGCCCCCCCCGCGCATCGCGCCGGCGGAGACCGACGCCGAGGGCTTCGCCCTCCTGCGGGACCCGGTCACCGGGGAGCGGGTGCGGGTCTTCATGGGACCGCCGGAGCGGACGCCGGCGAGGGAGGCGGGGGAGGTGGAGGCGCTGGAGCCGGTGACGGGGGACTAGGCGGGATGCGGGGTGGGGGATCTCCCGGG
>CAYJMF010000134.1:0-10505 GCA_964370855.1 uncultured Planctomycetota bacterium
CCCTCTACACAAAACTCCGAGGAGTGAGTTGTCTCACGCATGTTGGCACGGAGGGGACGCGGGAGGAACTGTACCCGGACTCCTACGCCGCCCGGGAGGCCAGGAAGGCCGAGTGGGAGCGCCGGCGGCCGGACGCCGACAAGCTGGAGCAGCTGATGGCGTCACTTGGCCGAAGGGCCGGCTAGACCTCAAGGGACCCCTCCAAACCGCCCGCATCAGTCGAAAAGGGCGTTTCCCGCCTCTGTCGTGCGTGGGTAGGTGGGTGCGGGCAGGTCGTTGTCGGACACTGCGACCACGGTCGGTGGCTGTTAGAACGGACGGTGCATTCTCCCGTTGGCAGCATCCCAACAGGCCTGCATTGCGACAACGCCCTCGTCCCCTTAGGCTCTTGCCTGCCGTTTCGACCGTTGCGCGCAGACGGAGGGCCTCAATGTCCACGCAGATCAGGTACAGCCTGACCCCTACCTGGAAGGCCCCCGCCCCCGTCCTCGAGTACCCAGCACCGCCACTGGAGTCCGCCTCTCTCTGGAACCCAGCCATCACAAGCGCCGACTGCATCGTGCTCGGGTTCCCGTGGGGCTCTTGGGACCAGGGTGCCATTGACTGGGAGCAAGCAGCCCCGGACCAGGTCACTGGCCCCCTCACTGGCCTGCTCTCGTCGTTTGCTCTCTTCGACAGCAACCTCCTGCGTTGGGCCGCGGAGCCCTCCCACACGCTCATCTGCCTCGTCCCTCCACCTCCTCCGGTGCCAGTCGAGGACTTCACACGAGCCGACACCTACACGACCATGGGAACCGACGGGATGCTCCGCCTCCTGGGACGGCGGGTGCGCGTTCTGCTGGGCGAAGAGCTACCTCGATCCCCGGCAGACTTGCGCCCGCCATCCCCGGGGTGGTGGGACGAACTTGATGCACTTGGTACGGGCGACCGGTTCTATCTCGACGAGCCCCTGCCGAGGGTCCGGAGTCGGAAGGCACCCAACCGTCGGACGACCTCGCAAGTGAGGATCTCTGGACATGAAGTCCTTGGCGCCCATCCTGACTTCCCGGCGGTGGGGCCTGCGCTCGTTGCACGCATTGGAAGTGCGCCCGTAGTGTTCCTTCTCGCGAAACACCCGGTAGACGCCGAGGGAGTTGCATCCCTGACCCGGGCAGTCATCGCGCTGCACGAGGATGCCCGGGATCGACAGCGCCCTGTCGAGCAGAACCTCGGGGCCGCGGACGCCAACGAACCGGTCGAGAAGTCAGGCGCTGCCACCCGGCCGTCGGATCCCATCTACACGGTGGAGACCACCGACACCCCTTCGCTCCCGGCTGACAACCGCGTCGTCATTCTGGCACTCTCAAGTTCTCGCCGCGGTGGAGATGGCCTTCCTGGAGTGCGCCCCTACGGGTGGCTCCGCGAGACTACATTGGGCCGGGTCGCGGAGGACCGACCGTGCGTTGTCCTCCTCGCTCCCAGCGCGTCCGATCCACCGGCCAGCCGGCGGAAGGTGCCTCGTGGCGACGCCCGGGGAGTGACAAACACGGGGGAGTTCGAGCAGGCCCTGACGCGGAAGGACATCTGGGATTGGGTTCAGGGCGGAGCGCGGACCCTCGTCTGGCTGCTCCCAGGTGCGGTTGATCCCGTGCAACCTGGAGCTGACCATGAGCAGTGCCTCTCCGCCGTGCAGCGGGTGCTCGGCCTGAGTCTTGCCAGAGGGACGCTGCCGGGCCTGAGGTCGGAGGACTTCGAGCCTTCGGACATTCAGGCTGGAACTTGGTGGAAGGAACTGCAGCCTGTTTGGTCCGACCACTACTTCGAGATGCCTGTCACCTCAACCGAGGGCTCCCGAGCGCGAAGCGGGGGCACAACGAAAGGCAGCAAGCCCCCGGTTCCCCTGGACGAGGCTCGCCTCCTCGTTCACCCGCAGGCCGCCCCGAACAAGGGCATGGCCTTGTCCTTGAAGGCAGGAACGGGAAGGGTTGTCTTCCTTTGCGCGAGAGCGCCCACGAACGGCATGGAGGTGGCCGCCCTGGGCGCCGGTGCACTGCTCCTTCACTCGACAGTCCACCCGCCTCGCCCCGGCTTCCCCACGCCAGGCGTTGCGTGGAAGTTTCATCCGCCGAAAGAAGAGCGGAAGGTGGACCAAGGAGCCACCCTCGTCATCCCGGGAGTGAAGGAGAAACACCCTGAGGAGCGACTCGACCCCGTCGACCTGAGCCCCGAACAGACTCGCTTCGTAGAACTCCTTTACGAGGCCCGGCCGAAGGTCGTGCCCCACAAGGAAGTCTGGGAGCACACGAAGGGCAAGCACGTGCCCATCCCGATGGCAACAGGCCGAGGGAGCACCGTCAGCAGGCCGCAGTGGTCCCCCCTCTCCGAGGTCCGCGATAACGTGCTCGTGAAAATGTACAACGCCGGAGTCGCATCGGCATGGCCGATGGATCACTTCAGGGCCAAAAGGGGTCAGGGCTACTTCCTGAGGATCCCCGGGGAAGCCGAATAGCGCCGCCTCTCATCGCGGGCGCCACTTCCTTCCCCGCGCCCATCACGTAGTTCCCATGGTTGAGACCTTCCAAGTTGGCCAACTCCTTGGCCAAGGCATGGCCAATCACGACCAAGGATGCCCTTCTCGATGTTCGTCACCCTGCGCTCCGTCGTCCTGGCCGGTCTCCCTCGGCGGGACACGGAGGCGCGCTCGGGAGTCATTCGGCCAGCTCCCCGAGTAATGGGCTCGCCGCCGTGACCGCCACCAGGCGCCCACAGGGCGCAGAAGGATGTGTCATGGCGGAAGAGACGGTCGCGGAAGTGGCGGCGGAGCAGGCCAGGGTGGCGCCCGCCGAGTTGGTCGGGACGGAGCCGGCGCAGCCGGTGGTGTCCTCGCAGCAGGGACACAGGGGATGGACGAGGAGTCGGGTGCCGGTGTCCAGCCTCGTCGCCTTCGGCCTCCGGAGCGAGCCGAACAAGGCCAAGCTCGATAAGCTGGCCGAGGCGGAGTGGGACGAGCACGACCCCCTGCTCGTCATCGAGGAGGATGACGGGAGCCCCAGGGTCGTCGACGGCATCCGGCGCCTCAAGCTGGCGCAGCACAAGGGCATCAAGCAGGTCGAGGTCATCAACCTCGGGCGCATCACCGAAGCGGAGGCCCTGACCCTCATCCTGAGGTCCGGCATCACGCACCGGGACCGCCCCGGGCACGAGACCGCGCGTCTCATCGAGCGGCTCATGAGGGAGAACCCCGAACTCAAGACCCAGGGGGCCGTGGGCACCCACCTGGGCATTTCGAGGAAGACGGTCAACCAGTACATGAAGTTCCTGAAGGCCTCCAAGAAGGAGAAGGCCTCGGTGAAGGCCGGCAGGCGCTCGATGACGAGCGTCGTCCGGAAGAAGGTCGCCAAGGCTCCGGCCGGTGGGCCCCCCGCAGCGGGTGACAAGCCGATGCCGGAGAGCGTCCAGGCTCCGACGGCGGTCCAGTCCCTGCTCGCCCAGACCCCGTCAGCGGCGGTGCGGGAGTTGGCGCATCCCGACTTCGACATCTTCGCGGGCATGGGTGAGGTGGCCGAGGCCAAGGTGTTCCTCGACCAGGTGCTCAAGTCCGCCTCCAGGGCCGACGCCAACGGGAAGCGGGAGATCCTCGCGAAGGTCCGCGAGGTGGCCACCACCATCGAGGCGACCCTCGGCGCTGCGGAGGTGGCTCATGTCTAGCCCGACTCAGGGCATGCCGGAGTCCCGCCTTCACGATGACACCTTCGTCGACACGGTCCGTGCGTCGAGCCGCAACGAGGAGGCCCTTCGGGGCCTCCTCGTCTCTCCCTCTCACGAGAGGAGGGTCGCGCCCGCTGGAGAGCCTTCCCGGGCATCTCAGGACGGTGGCGAAGCGTCCTCGTCGGATGACGGTCGGGGAGATGCCCAGTGACCTCCCCCGAGACCGTCGCCGGCGCGACTCACGAAACCGTCCTCATCGACTACCTGACGGCGACTCACCCCGACTTGGACCGCCTGAAGAGCCTCCTGCGCAAGCCGCTGTCGACGGCGGCAAGTCCACCGGGCTACCGGTACGCCATTCGGGACTCCATCGGTGCCGTCGTCGCGTGGGGGATCGAGCCCTTTCGCAACGCCTGGATCAGCATGCCCGGCAGGGTCCTCGCCGCACGGCGGCTCTGGCACTCCGACTGGAAAGTGCTCCACGCCCTAGTCTCCATGGGGGCCCGCATCACCCGGCTGGACATCGCGAGGGACACCAACTCCGGCGTGTCCCCTCTGTACCTCGCAACGGCATTTCGGGAAGGGCGGGTGGTGAAGAAGTTTCATGAACTCAAGCCCCACGGCTGGCCCGACGAGCCCGACTTCACTCTGTACGCGGGGTCTCCCAGGAGCGACTCCCGCCTCAAGGTCTACAACAAGTCCGAGGAGCTTGGGCTCGCCGTCCCGACCCCCATCTACCGCCACGAGCTCTCCTTCCGGGACGACTTCGCCCACGGGCTGGCCGCCGAGATCGCGGCCACCACTGAGGATCCCCACGCAGAGGGCGAGGGGGTGATGCCGCACCTGCTCCTCCTCTTCAACCGGGAGTACAACCTCCGGCTCTACGTGACGAAGAAGGTCCCGGACCGGAAAAACAAGAACTACGGGCGGGCGGGTATCGACCCCGTGTGGGACGCCTTCATTTCCCAGCGGCTCGAGCGTGTGCGGACCACGGCGGACCTGGAAGTGGAACCCCGGGTCCGCATGGAACAGGCGCTCGACTGGCTCATCCAGTCGGCGGCACGGGGGCTGGCCCAGCTCCAGAAGGTCGGCGGCCCCGAGGCCGTCGAGTCAGTCATCAACTCCGGCATCGTGCGCGACCCGCCGCCGGCCTGGGCCTACGCGGCGGCCCGGCCCGAGGAAGCACGGGCCATCGTCCGTGCTCGCCTCGGCCTGGACCTCGTCGACCTTGGGGAGGTGCCACCATGCCTGGCCTAACCAGTAGGGTGCCAGTAGTCAGCAGGAGCGAGGCCCACTCCCAGGGCAAGGGGAGTGGCGCCGAGCGAGGTGACCGTGCTGGACATGGCAGGGTGCAGGACCAGGAGGTCTGCAACTGCAGCCTCTCAAGGGGCCCAGTTCCCTCGGGTAACCGTGCAGGTCCTGGCCATGGAGGTCTGGACCTGCCTCGTGAGGACCAGGAACTCGTCCGGGCCCTCGCTCTCTCCCAGGACCTTCTCTTCGAGGTACTCGCATGACCACTACCCCGTTCGACAACCTCTTCCCTTTCGGAACCGAGTTCATGTCCCTGCGCCGCGCCGCAGAGGTCTTCGGCGTCGACGTCAGGACCTTCAGGCGGTGGGTCCGGAGCGGCCGCATCAGGGCCTGCAGGACCTCGCCCCGGGGCTCGGGGCGGGTGTTCTTCGAGAAGGCCGAGCTCATCCGGCTCTGGGAGAGCATGAGGCAGCCTCCTCCGGGCGCCGGTGTGTAGCAGGACCCCATGAAGCTCCCCGACCTTCCGAACCGGCTGCACGAGCTCCTGGGGGAACCTATGGTCCTCGTGCCCGAGGTGGCGGGGGTCCTACGGGTCCACAAGAGCACCATCTACAGGTGGATCGACGAGGGCATCCTGCCGGCCTTCGAGGTCGACGGAGTGGTACGGCTGCTAGTACGGGACGTGAAGGCCTTTATCGAAGCCCATACCCGGGCAAATGCCAAGAAGGGCAGACAGGCGGTCCAGTTCGACCGCGTGGCGGAGACGGCGCCCCCAATGGGGAAGAGCGCAGGGCATGCCGACGGGTGGAGGCCTCCGCCACCTGATCGTGGAGGTTCAACATCATGAAGAAGAGCAGGAAGGGCGACAAGCCCCCGAAGACGAGACCGAAGGACCGCCGGAGTCGCTACGGGACGGTCGTGAAGCGGCAGTACCGGACCGAGGCCATCGTGTGGCAGGCCCGGTGGCGGCCGGTGAGGGGAGGCCCTCGGCGGTGCCGGAACTTCGAGACGAAGAAGGAGGCGCAGGCCTTTCTCCTCGACCTGGAGCGCAAACTCATCGTCGGCGGGCCGGAGGCCCTGGCTGGTGACGCTGCAGACGGGACATCCAACCCCTCCGTGCTGCCGACCTTCCTCGCGTACTCGCGCAGGGTGATGGACCAGAAGATCGCTGCCATCCGGGCCCCGGCCACGGTCGAAATCTACAACACCTGCCTGAAGGCCATGACGCCCTTCTTCGGCGCCCGCAAGGACGGGCAGAAGCAGTTCCCCGCCGCGAGGCTCGACGAGATCACCCCGGCGGCGGTCCTCGCCTACCAGTCCTGGCGGAAGGCCCAGCAGCGATACGGACGGATGAAGGACGTGATCGCCAACGCGACCGTGAACCGCGAGGTCCAACTCATCAGCGTGGTCCTCACCTACGCGGTCAAGGACGGTCTCCTCGAGAAGCACCCGCTCTTCGGAGCGAAGGGGCTAAAGCTCCGTGAGGAGAGGGTAGGACGACGGTGGCTCTCCAAGGACGAGGCAGGACGTCTCATCGACGCGACGGAGGGGGTCTTCCGTGCCTACGTTCTCGGAGCCCTGACCACCGGCTGCCGCCCGGGAGAACTGAAGGCGCTGAGGTGGGGGGACGTGGACTTCGACGACGGACGCGTGCACATCTACCGGAAGAAGGTCGGCCTCGCGGATGCCCTTCCCCTACACCCGGACTTTCGGGAGGAGCTGGAGAAGCTCCGGGCAGCGCGGCCGAACGCGCCGGTCACCGAGTACATCCTTCTCAACGAAGCGGGGGAGCCCTGGCAGGACATGAGGAAGGCCTGGTTCCGGGCCCTCAAGGACGCAGGCATCGCGAACAGGAAGGGCCTGTCCCTCTACTCGCTCCGGCACAGTTTCGCGGTCCACTTTCTCGAGGGCGGTGCCGCCGTCACCGACCTGCAGGGGCAGCTCGGGCACTCCGACCTGACGACCACCCAGATCTACGCACGGATGGTGGACGAGAGGAGGAAGGTGTCGGTGCTGGCCCTGAGGTTCAAACGGACCCCCTCGGCTACGGTGGAGGGGGTACCTGCGGAAGGCGGTACGGCGGCTTCGACACCTGGTTCCGACGGTGGCGAAGGCTCCGTCCAGGAGTCAGCAGCCTAGGCCGGGTCCCACCGGGATCTCCTTCCCAGGAGGAGAAGGTTCCACCCACATGGCGCTCCCGTTGGGAATGGGTGCCGCGCTGGGTGCCGCGCCCGGAACGGATAGGTCCCGATTGGAGGGGAACAACGTGACTCAAACCCAGCATCCATGCGGGTTTGAGGATGGTCGGGGCGACAGGATTTGAACCTGCGACCTCCTGCACCCCAAGCAGGCGCGCTAGCCAGGCTGCGCCACGCCCCGACCGGGACTCCGGGCAACGACGGAGAGGGGGTAGACCGTCGATCCTAGCCGGGGCCGGTGCGGGGTGGAAGGATCGAGCGGGCGGGAGCGGACCCTCCTAGACCGGGACCTTGCCCCCGTGGGTCAGGCGCCAGACGGCCTGGAGCAGGTCGTCGTCTTTGAAGTCCTTGTTGAAGGAGCAGGACGCACCGAGGCACTCCGCGAGGCGCAGCGGATCCGTGCCCATGTCCCCCGTCGACGCGGAGATGGCGATGACCGGAACCCCCGACCCGGACGGGTCCATCTGGTCGATGGTCTCCAGGCCGTCCTGCTTCGGCATGTAGATGTCCACGATGCAGAGCGCGTACCGCGTCGCGCGGAACTTCTCGATCCCCTCGAGCCCGTTTCGCGCCTCGTCCACCTCGTAGCCCGCGCGCTCGAGAATCCGCCGGAGCAGCATCCGGCTCAGCCCGTCGTCGTCGACCACGAGGATGCGCGCCATCGGGAGCGGCCCTCCGGAGACGAGGGCATTCTATGCCTCCCCGCGACGGGGAGCGACGGCCAACCGGGAGATCCCCGGGACCCGTGACGGGCGTCACGCCGTCTACCGCCCCCGCTCCGCCCTCACGTCGAGCAGGAGGAGGTCCCGGTTCCCCGGCTCCAGGGCGAGGCCGCGGGCGACCCACTCCCGGGCCTCGGCGGCGTTCCCCTCGGCCAGCGCGATCACCCCCAGGGACCCCATCGCCATCACCGAGTCCGGCCGGATCTCCAGCGCCGCGAGGAGCGCCGCCTTCGCCTCCCCGCGCCGCCCGAGACGGTCGAGCACCATCCCCCGGTGCACCAGGGCCGGCTCGCACCGCGGGTTCTTCAGAAGGGCGAGGTCCACGAGGTCGAGGGATTTCCCGAGGAGGGCCTTGTCCCCGGACGCACCCGCCAGCTTGTAGAGCGCGAAGGACTCGAGGTAGGGCGCCATGGCGTTCCAGAACTGGAGACGGCCCGCCCCGAGGAAGTCCTGGGCCGCGTCGCGCCCCGCCCCGTCGAGGAGGGAGCGCCGGCCGCGGAGGAGGAGCGCCTCGGCGAGGCCGTCCACCGCCCAGAGCTCCCTCTGGCCCGCGGCGTAGGCCGCGCGCCCCCGCTCCACGGCGAGCCCGAGGAGCACCGCCTCGCCGGAGCCCTCCGCGCCCTTCCCCGGGTCCTCCCCCCGGAGGGCGGCGGCCACCGCCTCCCGCGCCGCCTTCGGCACCTCGGGCAGCACCTCGTCGAGGCGCTTCCGGTCCGCCATGAGCGCGCGCAGGAGCGGGGCGCCGGCCCGGCCGTCGGGGGAGGGCCGCAGGGCGGCGACCCCCTCGAGGGCCAGCGCGCGGGCCCGGCGCACCTCCGCCATCCGGGCGGGGTCGATGCCGGCCCCCGCGGGGAGCGGCTGCGCGGCGCGCAGGGCGTCGATCTCCAGGGGGTCGAAGGCGCCGGCCTCGCCGCTGAGGGCGCGGCGGGGGGCGCGGAACTCCATCTGGAGGCGGTCGTCGGTGTGCAGTTCCCCGGGGCCGGCCCACTCCGCGGCGGCGGAGGGGGAGAGGAAGAGGAGCCCGAGGAGATCCTCGCGGGCGCGGATGCCGGCGCCGGCGAGGCTCGCCGCCGCCTCCGAGTTCCCGTCCGGCCAGGCACGCGCCGCCAGGGCGGCGGCCGGGTCGAGGGCGCCGTCGCGGGAGCCCACGACCACGTAGTCCTGCCAGGGGCTCGCCTCCCACACCGAGGCGCCGGGGAACACGGAGAGGAAGGTGCGAAGGAGGAACCGGACGTCGTCGCGGGAGAGGCCGTAGGCCTGGATCCAGATGGCGGCGATCCCTCCGGGGGCGAGGCGGGACTTCACGGCCTCGAAGTACTCCGTCGTGAAGAGGTCGCTCACACCGGCGATCCACGGGTTGGTGGGCTCGGAGATGACGACGTCGTAGAGCGACGACGAGTGCTCGATGTGCGTCCGCCCGTCCTCGAGGAGGACGTGGACGAAGGGGCGGCGGGTGACGTCCCCGTTGATGACGCGGAACTCCCGCTCCGCGGCGCGGACCTCGGCGGAGATCTCCGCCACGTCCAGGGTCTCCGGCCCGTGGCTCGCGGCGGCGGCGGCGGTGATCCCCGAGGCGAGGCCGACGACCATCACCCGCCGGGGGGCGGGGTGCAGGAGCACGGGGAGGTGCCCGACCATCGTCTGCGTGTCCATGTCCTCCACGCTGCTGGCGTCGGTCTTCCCGTTCACGCGGAGGAAGAAGTTCCCGTCGGGGCCGCGGACGACGGCCGCCGAGAGGCTCCGGCCCTCGGCCGTGAAGGGCATGTCCCAGTGGAGGTTGCGGAGCACGCGGTCGAGGTCGAGGCCGTCCTCCCGGACCCGGGTCAGGTAGTTGCGCGCGTAGAGGTAGGGCCCGCAGTGGATCCGGTGGTCGGGCCAGGAGGGCGCGGCGAAGGGCGCCGCGGCGGCGGCGGCGAGGAGGAGGGCGCCGGCGGGGAGGCCGCGGCGGCGGGGGAGGAGGGCGAGGGCCGCGGCGGCGGCGAGGAGGAGGTTGAGGGAGGAGGCGCAGAGGAGCGCGCCGCGGGTGCCGAGGGCCGGGAGGAGGAGCATCCCCCCCCCGAGGGAGCCGGCGATGACGCCGGCGGTGTTCACCGTGTAGACGCGGCCCACGGCCCGGGAGGCGCCGGCGCGCCCGGGGGCGAGGGCGGCGATGAGGAGCGGGAACACGGCGCCCATGGCCGCCGTCGGGAGGAGGGCGATGCCGAGGATGCGGGCCGCCTCCCAGCGGAGGAGGGAGCCGTAGTCGGGGACGCCGGACCCGACGAACTCGATGACCGAGAGGGGGAGGAGCCCCGCCTGCACCGTCGCGAACCAGCCGGCGAGGCCGACGGCGGCCTCGGCGGCGACGAGGAGGGCGAGGAGCCGGGGCCCGGAGGCGCGGGCGAGGGGGACGAGGAGCCCGCCGAGGCCGATGCCGAGGATGAAGACGGAGACCACGAGGGTGAAGGCGTGGACCGAGGAGCCGAAGGCGAGGACGAGGGTGCGGGTCCAGCCGAGCTGGTAGACCATGGAGGCGGCGCCGCCGCCGAGGGCGAGGGCGAGGAGCGCCGCCCGGGCGGGGGGGGCGGGGGCGGCGTCGGCGGCGTCCCCGGCGTGCGGCGCCCGCGGCCGGGGGGGCCCCGCGGGGGCCCGGGGCCCCCCCCCCCCC
>CAYJMF010000134.1:10515-11349 GCA_964370855.1 uncultured Planctomycetota bacterium
GGGGGGCCCCCCCGGGGGGGGGGCCCCCGCGGGGGGGCGGGGGGGGGGGCGCCGGCGGGGGGGGGGGGGGGGGGGGGGGCGGGGGCGGCGTCCCCGGCGTCCGGCGCCGGAGCCGGGGGCTCCCCGGCGGGCTCCGGCTCCAGCGCCGGCCGGCCCCGGTCGAGGGCGAAGGCCGCCGCGGCCACGAGGAGGTTGGCCCCGACGCCGACGAGCAGCGTCCCCCGGAACCCGAGCGCCGGGAGGAGGAGGAGCCCCGTCGCCGCGGCCCCCCCGGCGGCGCCCAGCGTGTTGATGCCGTAGAGGAGCCCCGTCCCCCCGAGCACCGAGGAGCCGTCCTTCCGGACGACGGCCCGCACGAGGAGCGGGAGCGTCGCCCCCATGGCCACGGTCGGCGGTGCGAGGAGGAGGCCCGCGAGGAGGAAGCGGGCCGCGGCGTGGAGCGCCGGCTGCTCCGCGAAGGCGCGGTAGCACCAGCCGAAGGCGGGGTGGAGCGCCCCGAGGAGGAGGGGGAAGGCGAGGCAGTAGAGCCCGATGCCCGCCTCGAGGGCCGCGTAGAGCCGGAGCGGGCGGCGCACCCGGCCCGCGAGCCGGCCCCCGATCCCGGCGCCGAGGGCGAGGCCCGCGAGGAAGGCGGTGATGACGGCGACCACCGCCGGGTAGGAGCCGCCGAGCACCCGCGCGAGCTGGCGCGACCAGAGCACCTCGTAGAGGAGCCCCGCCGCCCCGGACACGAGGAACAGCAGCGCCGCCGCGGCGGCGGGCGTCGGTCGAGGGGGTCCGGTTCGTTCCACGGGGAGAGAATACCGGCGAGAAGAGGCAGGCGAAAGGCGGGGA
>CAYJMF010000135.1:0-11334 GCA_964370855.1 uncultured Planctomycetota bacterium
GAGGCGGCAGGCCTCTGAACCGAGACCATGCGGCAAGAATATCGTGATCACCACATCAATGCTTGGCCTGTCTGTCGCTCTCTGGATGATTGCCCCAGTGACTTGGAGCGTGGGTGGTTGGGCTCAAACGGCAACCACAAGCGAGGTTCAAGAATGAAGCAACAACCGACTATCATGGTTGTGGCGCTTGTTGGTCTCATTGCGTTCGTCGGGCTGACTCTGATGTTAGGAGGGTCGAGCACACCTACAGTTCATGACCACCCCGAACTACCGAAGGAATCACAGGGGCCAAGTCCGAGGGGGCCAAGTGCCCTTCCCGCGGAGGAAGCCCGGCATGGCAGTCAGGAATTGCCTGAGATGGCGGAAGAAGAACCAGTACCGGCCCGTACTGTCCCAGGGCCGCCGGTGTGGGTCCTGAAGGGCATGATTGTCGATGAGGAAGCGAAGCCAGTTTCCGGAGTCCGCGTCGAGTGCGACCTGAAGCCAATGATCGACCCTGCGGTCTCCTTTGAGGATGGCCGATTCGAAATGCAGTTCCGCCACGAAGGATCGAGCGGCGGGCTGTCCATAGGTGCGATCATCCACGTCAACCTCTCCAAGCAGGGGTTCGTTGGACGCCGTGAGGACATTCATCTCGATGGGCCCGGGGGGATGTTCGAGCACGAGTTCAGGATGTCGCACGCAGTTGGAATTCGTGGGCGAGTCACCGACCAGTTCGGGAATGTCGTCCAAGGGGCTGTCGCACGGATCCAGGTCGATGAGATCAATGGGACGGCCAGCGTCACGGCCGCAGACGGTACGTTCACGCTGGACGAGGTGCCGGTGGGAGAGTGGAATCTCGAAGTGGCGCCGCCGTACGCGGACTCCGTGGGCCTTTGGGGGCAGCGGAGCGTGTTTGTCAACGTGCGGGCAGGGGCAACTCCTGTGGAGGTCGTGCTTAAGCGCGCAGTCGCCGATCCGCAACCACCCCGAGTTACAGCAAGGATAGTCATCGACCTGACGGATGGGAAAACGGGTGAGCCGATCACCGCGAAGGCTGCCATTTCAATCCGGACAGACGTTGTTCCCGGAGCTCCCCAGGAGCCGGTGCCTAAGCCCGGAATTACCCACGGGAAGGTGCAGTTTGACGAGATACCCCAAGGGAACTGGAGGATATGGGTCCATCTGCAGGACGGCTCGGCGCGGTTCCTGGATACCACCGTCGATGGAACATCTCCGGTGGTCAACGGGCGCTTGGTGACCGGTGCCGCCGGAAGTCTCACAGGGAGGCTGCTCCCCGACGGTGGTGACTTTACCCACGGAGTTAAACTCACGGCGGTCTTGGCGCAGGGTGCGCGAGTCCCCGCATTTGCAATCGGGCCGGATCCGCAGCATTCCGGTCGGACGAGCGGAGGGTGCCGCGTTCGTGAAGACGGGACGTTTCTGATCGAGGCGCTAATCCCCGGTCGATACCAGGTTAGTTGCCTTGACAAATGGGTCTCGGCCGCTGCTGTCGTCGAAGTGGACTCTGGAACGGATACAGCAATAGACCTGATGGGGCGGAAACCCTCTGAAGTTGCATTCTCCGGAGCTTCCTTGCAGCGTGATGGGTACGCCGTATTCAAGGTATGGGTGGAAGGGCTCCCCAATCCGGTTGAGGAAACAAGAAAGGTTACGGCTGGCAAGCCATGGATGTACACGGTTTCAGTCCACCCGGGGACTCTAACCTGGTGGGCGGCGGTTCGCACGTCCCGCTATCTGACTGAGGGCGAGGACTCCGTGGGACCTCGCACCGGCCACGCGCAAGTAGATGCGGGATGTTCGGTCAAAATACACGTTGATGCCGACGGAGAGGAGGTGGGTCCCGAAATGCGGTAGTCCCTGCACTGAAATCGTCCGGTGGACCCCATCCCTTCGGGCGACGGTGCATGGAGCGGCTGTTTGAGGGAGGCGGGGCGGGTCAGCCGGCGCGGGTGGCGGCCCAGGCGCGCGGCGGGGTGAACTCGCCCGCACGCTCGGCTGGGAGCCCCGGGAGGCGAGTGAGGAGGTCGCGGAGTTAGGCGAAGGGTTCGACGCCGGCGGCCTTGAAGAACCCGATGGCCGGGCTGAGCAGCCCCGGGCGCACCCCTGTCCCCCACCCCGCCAGCCCCCGAGAGGTCCGCAAGAGGTGTCCATCTTCCGAGACACGGGGGACTCCTGGGACCCATGAGACGACCCGCGCACGCAAGTCCTTGCGGGACAACGCCCCCGGAACGGCTTGGGAAGCCGATGCTCTACCACTGAGCTACGCCCGCCCCGTTGCATCTGCGCGTCCATGCGCTACCTGCGGCGACGGCCCGCGAGCATCGGTTTCCGCTGAAGACCTCAGGTCCACGCATGCTCGCGTCCGGCGCGACGGCGGCATTGTAGCGGGGAAGAGGGGGATCCACATCTTGATCGAGGGGCCCCCCGCCTCGAGAAGCCGACCGGGGCGGAGTACCTCGACGGGCGGAGGGCCCGCCACGCCGTGAAGGGGGTTCGCGGGCGGGAGGGGAAGGTGGACGGAGAGGCGATGCCTTCACCATGAAATCCCGGAGTCCGCCTCCGGGTTCTCAGGATGCCTTCGAAGCAGACCGCGCCGCCGCCAGGAGGTCCCCCACGCCCCGCTCCGCCGCCCATCTCTCCAGGTACTCCCCGTCCATCCGCGGCCCCCGGGCCCTGAGGATACCGAGCACGTCGCCCCACTGCCTGTCCGAGACCCTGCCCCCCTTCTCGTACCAGAGAATCTTGCTGAGGAGCACGTCCTCCGGGGACGGGACGAAGCAGGGCCCGAAGGGCGTCACGTCCTCGCGCCGCCGGCGGGAGAAGGACTCCCGCTCGTAGGGGGATTCGCCGAGCACGAAGACGTCCACCTTCATCGCCGTGTCGATGTGGATGACGTTGAAGGACCCCCGGCCCCGGACGGCCGCTCCCACGGCCTCCGGGGAGGCGTAGAAGGCCGTACCGAGCGCCTCGCAGAAGGGGCGCACATGAACGGGCCGCATCTCCGCGACGAGATCCACGTCCATGGTGGCCCGGGGCACCCCGTAGTGGACGCTCGCCATGGACCCTGTCAGGCACCATCCGACGCCGAGGGCGTCCAGGGCCCCCGTGACGGAGCCGAAGGCGGGAAGAAACCGGCCGGCGGCGGTCACCGGTCCCGGAGGTGCCGCGCGACCTCCCGCGCGAGGTCGGCGCCGTAGCAGGTCTCGATGAAGGCCAGGTCGATCTCCCGCCGCGTGGCGCCGGGATGGAGGCGCTCGAGTGACCGGCGCACCTCCTCGATGACGGCCTCGGAGAGGTCGAGCGCCGCCCGCATCCTCCCCGCGGCCCCCATCTCCCGGAAGAGGCGCTCCTGGATCGCCGCCGCCTCCGGGGAGGTGTCCGTCGGGAGGGGGGCCTGGTGGGGCCGGTGCCGGGTCGCCATGGGCGGGATCATACCGCGCCGCGGGAGGAGAGAGGCCGCGTGCGGAGCCGGGGGAACTACGGCGCCGGCTGCTGGAACGCCAGGACCGCCGACTCCTGCGTCTCGAAGGTCGGGAAGGCCTTGTCGAGCCGCGTCACGCCGAAGAGCCGCTGGATCATCCCGTTGAGCCCGACCAGCGCCAGCCGGCCGCCCCCCGTCTCCACCTGCTTCTTCAGCGAGATGAGCACCGACAGCCCGCAGGAATCCACCACCCCGACGGAGCGCATGTTGATCACCACGTTGGAGCGCCCCCGGCCCATGGCCGACTGGATGAGCTCCTTCATGGCGGGCTTCAGCGTGTCCGTGGAGGAGTAGTTGAGGCAGGAGTCCTTGATCGTGAGGACCAGGAGCCCCCCGTCCTTGTCCTCGTCCGCCGCGAGGCGGAAGGCCAGCTCCCCTTCGAGTTCAGGCATGCCGTTCCGTCTCCATGGGTCGACCGTGCCCCAGTATAGCCCCCGGGCCGGCGCCGGGGAAACGACCCCCGCCCCGGGTACGGTTGGCGGGGGAGGAGCCGCGGGCCTAGAATGGGAGGGAGCGTCCGGGCCGGAGCCGGAGCCGGAGATCCCATGACCGATCCCGCCACGGGGCAGAGGAGCTACTTCCAGGCCCTCAAGGTCCCCTTCGACCTCGGGGGGGTCGCCCTCGGCGCCCTCTTCTTCCTCGTCATGACGTGGGGCGCCCGCCTCCTCGGCATCGAGACCAGCCCCTGGGCCTGGCTCGACCGCGTCCGGTCCCCGTCCTGGACCGCCCCCGTGGACGCCGGATCCTATTGGGCGCTGGCCGCGCTCAAGCTCGCCGCCGTCGCCGTCCTCGGCGTCGCCATGTGCCGCATCGCCGCCATGCGCATCGCGCGGGACGAGGGGGTCCCCCTCGGCGAGGCCCTCGGGTTCTCCGTCACGAGCCTCCCCTCGACCCTCGGCGCCTACGCCTTCATGGCCGGGGCCGTCCTCGGCTTCTACGCCTGCAACGCGCTGGCCGGCCTCGCCTCCGGCATCCCCGGCCTCGGCCCCGTCCTGATGGTCGTCCTCTTCCCCCTCGTCCTCCTCTCCTCCATGCTGCTGTTCCTCGTCGCCTTCTGGTCCGCCCTCGGCCTCCCCCTCGCCGTGGCGTCCCTCGCCGTGGAGCGCAACGGCCCCCTCGACGCCGCCTCCCGCGGCTTCTCCTACGTCTCGAGCCGCCCCGCCCTGTTCTTCTTCTACGGCGCCACGGTCTGGCTGCTCGCGGCCCTCCTCGTCTTCTGCACCTTCTCCATGGAGCGCGTCGCCCACTGGTCCTTCACCCACTGGTTCCCGGCGGGGGAGTCCTGGCAGTCCCTCTCCGCGTCCACGAGGGCCGCCCTCTCCGCCGTGGCGGCGACCCGCATGCCGGACTTCGCGGGGTTGGAGGGCGGGACCCTCGGAGGCTGGATCGCGTGGTTCTTCGGCGTCCTCTTCCACCTCGCCCTCACGGGGTGGGTCGTCTACTACGTCTTCGGGGGCGCCACGGCCGCCTACTTCGCGCTGCGCCGCGACGTGGACGGCACCGAGGACGAGGAGATCTGGGTCGCCGGCGAGGACCAGGGCGCCTTCGGCGAGGCGGAACGCCCGGAGCCGGCGCCGCGCTCCCCGGTTCCCGAGAAGGTCGAACCCGCCGCCGGGGAGAGGGACGCACCGAAGGAGGCCTAGCATGGGGGCCGCCATGATCCGCGCCGCCGCGCTCCTCCTCCTCGCCGCCGCCGGGGATCCCGCCGCCGAGGCCGCGGCCCGGATGAAGGAGAGGTGGAGCACCGGCCTCGACGCCATGGACGCCGCCGGGCTCGACGCCCACCGCGCCGCCCTGCTGGAGCCCGTGGCCGCCTCCGGCTCCCTCCCGGGATTCCGGGCCGTCCTCGAGACGGCGCGGGAGCGCGCCAGCCAGCTCGCCTCCTTCCGCAAGCGACTCGAGGACATCGCGGAGTACGAGCGGAAGCGGGCCGAGGAGGAGAAGGGGAGGGCCGACGGGGACAAGGGCCCGAGGCCGGGGGACCCCGGCGCGCCGAAGTCGGCACGGGATCTCGAGAGGCGGGAGTTCGAGGAGAAGCAGAGGGCCGAGGACAAGGAGAAGCACCCCGGCCGCATCGAGCGCGAGGCGCGGTGGCAGGAGAAGCTCTCCGCCGCCGCCGGGTCCCTGGCCGACGCCCTCCCCGACGGGGAGTTCGCGAAGGCCGCCGCGCCGCTCCTCGAGGAGGCCCTCGGCGATTCCCTCGACGGATGGGACGACTGGATCGCCGCGGCCACGGGGGCGTCGAGGAAGGAGCGCACCGCGCGATTCCTCCTCGACGCCGCCACCGCCGCCACGGCGGACTACCGGAAGAACCTCGCCGCGCGCCTCAAGCCCTCGAGGGAGCTGGAGAAGGCCAACGACGCCATCAACGAGCGGGCGCAGAAGTACTTCGAGCAGCAGGCGAAGCAGGGGAACTTCACGGACCAGGTCCCCGTCTCCCTGCTGGAGCCCTTCTACACGCAGAAGCTGGCCCTCGGCCCCGAGGTGGAGCGGCTGTCGTCGGCCATGGACGCGGCGAGCCGCCGCCGCCGCACCGCGGGCAAGGGGCTCGGCCGGATGCTGGCCGGCGCGACGGACGCGGGGCGGGAGTCGCTCCTCGCCATGCTCGACAGGGAGGCGCTGTCGAGCCGGGACTTCGAGACCCGCTGCTTCGGGCTCTTCGCCCTCGGCCCCTGCCCCGGCGACCGGGCCATGGGGACCCTCCGGGCGGCGGCGAAGGACCCCGTCCCCGAGGTGGTCGTCGCGGCCCTCGACGCGCTGGCGGTGCGCTCCGAGGCGGAGGTGCTGGACCTCCTCGCGGCGGGGCTCTCCGATCCCCGCTGGCAGGTGCGGGCCGCGGCGGCGGCGGGGCTCGGGGCCTCGGGGCGGGGGGCGGCGGTGCCGCCCCTCCTCGCGGCCATGGTCCACGCCGAGGGGCGCACCGTGGACGACCTCCAGGCGGCCCTCGAGACGCTGACCGGGAAGAGCCTGCCCGCCGTCGCCGCGGCCTGGGAGCACTGGTGGTCGAAGGAGGGCGCGAACTTCCGGGGCCCGAAGGACCCCGGCGGCGAGGCGGCGAAGAAGGAGGAGGGGGGGGCCGCGGGGGACGGGACCGGCGGGGAGGGGAGCAAGGTCTCCTTCTTCGGCATCGAGACCCGCAGCGAGCGCCTCCTCTTCATCCTCGACTTCTCCGGCTCCATGAACTTCGCCGGCAGCGAGACCGACGCCAAGCGCAAGAAGATCGACATCCTGCTGGAGGAGATGCGCAAGACCGTCACCGGGCTCAAGGACGGGTCGAAGTTCAACATCGTCGCCTTCGCCGCCGACGTGCGGACGTGGCGGAAGGGGCCCGCGGAGCGGGACGCGAAGACGGCCAAGGACGCCATGGACTGGGTGGAGAAGCAGCCCGTCGCCGGATCCACCAACATCTACGACGCCCTCGAGACCGCCTTCAAGCTCATGGGCGTGGGGGCGGGGAAGGACAAGTCCTACGAGCCCGTCTACGACACCATCTTCTTCATGACCGACGGGACGCCCACCAGCGGCAAGGTGACGGACACCGCCCTCATCCTCGGCGACGTGCGCCGCTGGAACGACGGGCGGAAGATCCGCGTCCACGTCATCGGCATGGGCGGGAAGGAGAAGGGGGGACAGCACGGCGGGGGGGGCGGCGGGAAGGGGGACCTCGATCGCAAGTTCCTCGAGACCCTCGCCGCGGAGAACCAGGGGGAGGTCGTCTTCCGGTAGGGGGGGACCTGCGTATCATTCCGGGATGAAAACCCCGGCCCCCCTCCTCGCCGCCGCGCTCCTCGCCCTTCTCCTCCCCGCCTCCCCTGCCGCCCGCGCGCAGGAGGCTCCGCCCCCGCCCCCGGCGAAGCCGGAGGAGAAGAGCGCCGACCAGGTCCTCATCGAGAAGCTGGTCGTCGAGGCGGCCCCCCTCGTGGAGAAGGCCCGCGGGCTCTCCTTCAAGGCGAAGGTCGGGGCGGAGCCGGTGACCATGGAGAAGTTCCTCGACCGGTACATGCTGGACTTCGACCGCATGATCGGGGGCGAGGCGAAGGGGGCCGCCGCCGGCCGCCTCCTCGCGCGGCTCGGCATCATGGAGAAGGGGACCGACATCCGCGCCATCCTCGCGAAGTTCCTCGAGGGGAACATCGCCGCGAACTACGACCCCGCGACGAAGGGGATCTCCTTCCTGCCCGGGGCGTCCCGAACGATCCCGCTCATGGTCCACGAGCTGACCCACGCGCTGGACGACCAGCACTTCGACATGACGGCGCAGATGAAGGGCTGGGACGGCCACATCGACCGCATGCTCGCCTACGGCGCGCTGGCGGAGGGGGACGCGGAGAGCGTGGAGTACCGGTTCATGACGGGGGGCGCCATCGCGGAGCAGCCCCTCGAGGGGCTCCGCGCCATGGCCGACGCCATGGCCGCGGCGATCATGCAGGGGAAGTTCGGGAAGACGCCGCCGGGCATCGCGCTCGCCTTCAAGTCCCAGTACCTCGAGGGGCTCCTCTTCGCGGAGACCCTGCGCCGCACGGAGAAGGGGGAGGAGGCGGTGAACGCGGCCTTCCGCGCGCCGCCGGCGTCCACGGAGCAGATCCTCCACCCGGAGAAGTTCCTCGCCGGGGAGGGGCCCGTCGTCCTGGCCATGGCGGCGCCGCCGGAGGGGGCGAAGTTCGCCATGGAGACGACGCTGGGGGAGCTGGCCACCCGCATCGTGCTCCTGTCCTGCGGCGTCCCGAAGGAGGAGGCCGCCGCCGCCGCCGCGGGGTGGGGCGGGGACGTCGTCTCCCTCCTCGCCCGGGGCGAGGGGGAGGCGCTCATCTGGGTGACCCGGTGGGACACGGAGGCCGACGCCGAGCAGTTCGCGGCGGCGGCGCGGAAGGCGTTCCCCGAGGTGACGGGGGAGGGGGCCCCGGCCCGCACCTTCGTCGTGCGGGGCCCCCGCGTGGAGTACGTCGAGGCCCCCCTCGACGCCCTCCCCGAAGCCCTCAAGGCCGCGAAAGAGGCGGAGTAAAGGCAGGGACGTTCCCAACTAATAAACTAACTCGGGGGGAGCTCCCCTCCGCCCTCGGCGAGGATCCCCTCCCCCCGAGTTAGTTTATTAGTTGGGAACGTCCCTGCCTTCACCTCACAGCCGCTCGAGGTAGGCCCTCAGGGCGGGGTCGCGGTCGGGTTCGGGGAGGGCGCGGATGCGCTGGAGTTCCCTGCGGACGCCGGCGAGGAAGGCCTCGCGCTCGGCCTCGGGGACGAGGGAGGCGGCGTGCACCAGGGCCCGGACGGCCCGGGGGTTCCCCAGGTCCTCGGGGGAGACGCCGAAGGAGCGGGTGAACCTCTCCCGCAGTTCGGGGGAGGGGCGGCGGCCGTTCCCGTGGGCCGGATCCTGAAGGACCCGGCCGAGGGCGCCGCGGATCTCCTCGCCCCGCTCGCGCACCCCGTTCCAGAAGGCCTCCTCGAGGAGGGCGGCCCTGCGGACCCGCCGCTCCGCCTCGGGCAGGGCGGCGAGCTCCTCGCGCCGGGGAGCCAGGACCGCCTCGGAGGCGCGGCGGAGGACGGCCTTCGACGTCTCGTTCCTCCGCTCCGGGGTCCCGGTGCGCAGGGCCTCCTTCTCCTCCTCCGTCGCGTGGCGCTGCAGCGTCGCCTCGCGCCCGAGGGAAAGGAGCGCGTGGCCGAGCCGGTGGCGCACCCGCTCGCGGGCCTCCGGGGAGAGGGCCTCGAGGGCCTTGCGGGCGCGCTCCGGGGCGCCCTTCTCGACCCGCTCCACCAGGCGCTCCAGGGTCTGCGACTGCATCCGCATCCGGGCCAGCCGCTCCGGGGCCTTCCTGCGCATCTCCTCGAGGCGGCTCCCGACGAGGCCGGCCCCCTCCCGCCCGCCGACGTCGTCGAGGCGGCGGCGGAGCGCCTCCCGCTTCTCCTCGGAGAACCGCTTCCACTCCTCGTAGGCGCGGAGCAGGCGGTCCCGCTCGCCGGGGGAGAGGCTCTCCCAGCGGGCCCGGGCCCGGGCGATGCGCTCGGCGCGTGCCGCCTCGGTCTCGGGGGCCGCCGGCGCCGGCGGGGGGGCGTCCTGGGAGGTCGCCCGTGGGGCCGCCATGAGAAGGGCCGACCCCGCGAGGACCGCCGCCGAGAGGTTCTTCCACCCCGTCCTTGGCCACCGCCCCATCTAGCCACCGCCGAGGACCGCGAGGTCCTCGTCTCCCATGTCCGAAAGCCGTTCGACGACGTCGAGATCGGCGTCCTGCAGAACATCGAGGGATTCGATCACGGCGAGGTTCTCGAGGAGCGCCTCCGGCGGCGCGGCGGCGGCCACGGAGCCCCCGTCGGGAGGGGCGACGCCCGTGGCGGCATCCTCCCCGACCCCCCCCCCGTCCCCCCTGAGGAGCAGGAACCCTCCCCCGGCGGCGAGGATCACCGCCGCGGCGGCGGCGGCCGGGCGGGGGAGGCCGAGGATGCGGCCGCGGGGGGAGCCGGCGGAACGCGCCGCGGCCAGCACCCTCCCGTCGAAGTCCGCGGGGGCGGCGGGGGCCTCGACGAGGTCGAGGAGCCGCCAGGTCGCGGCTTCCGCGTGCCGTTCGCCGGCGCAGGCCGCGCAGTCCGCGAAGTGGGCGTCCATGGCCCGCCGCGGGGCGCCGTCCAGCTCCCCGTCGAGGTAGGCCGCCAGGTTCTCCATCGCTTCGGGACACTTCATCGGTGGGTCTCCGTTGCGGCTGCCTTCGGCCCGGGGGCGTCCTCCGCCTCCTCCCGGGCGCGGCGTCGCTCCTTCTTCAACCGCTCCGAGGGGGAGAGGGGTGCGTCGCCCCCCTCCCCGGCCGGCGCGCGATCCAGCACGTCGGTGAGATCCCGCCGCAGGTTCTCGCGGGCCCGCACGAGGAGGCTCTTCACGGCGGGCACGGAGCGTTCCATGGCGTCGGCGAGCTCCCTGTAGGAGAGGCCCTCGTACTTGCTGAGCACCACCGCCAGCCTCTGGTCGTCGGGCAGGCGGGCGACGGCGGCGCGGACCCGGGCCGCCGTCTCCTCCCGGATGGCCGCGGCCTCGGGGGGCTCCCCCTTCGGGTCCGGGCCCTCGGGGGGCAGGACGCCGCCGGGCCCCGCGGAGGCCGTGGTCTCCACGGCCCGCCGGGTCCGGCGGGAGCGCAGTTCGTTCAGGCAGGCGTTGGCGGTCACGCGGTAGAGCCAGGTCGAGAACTTCGCCTCCGGCCGCCAGGAGTGCCGGGCGCGGTACACCCGCATGAAGGCCTCCTGGGCGAGGTCCTCGGCGGCGTTGTCGTCCCCGAGGTACCTGCAGGCCAGCCGGAAGACCCTCTCCCTGTGCCGGTCCACGAGGGTCGCGAAGGCGGATTCCTCCCCGCGCTGGAAGGCGAACATCAGCGCGGCGTCGGGATCGACCATCGCACCTCGCTCCTTGAACACCCCCCGGGGGGCTGGGTTTCGGGGGGCCGGGGGAGACCCGGGCGTCCGGGGTCACAGTCTAACCCGGGGAGAGGAGCGGGGTTGCGGCCCCGTGGCGGGGCTCGCGGACGGGGGGCTCGCGGGCGTTCCGCGCCTACCGGCGCGGGGGTCCCGGCTGAAGGAAGGCGTCCCTGAACGACGGGACGCCTTCCTTCTTCCGGGACCGTTGGAGAGGCGGCGGATTCGAGACGACTTCCGGGGCCGCGGGGGACCCCCGGAATCGGGACCCGGGGTCTTGGGGGACGGCGTTCACCGTTCGTGCCTTGAACCACCGGAACTCCGGAGGATTCACGCCGTCCCCCACGATCCGGGGCCCCGATCCCGCTCCCTCCGCTCCTGGATCCTCAGGGCGGATCGACTCCGTCGCCTCCCTCCTCTCTACGCTCCCGACGGGGGAGCATCGGATCCGTTCCCGATGC
>CAYJMF010000136.1:0-11146 GCA_964370855.1 uncultured Planctomycetota bacterium
CCCCCGAGGGGTTCCACTTCGGCGCGGAAAAGGAATCCTCGAAGGGGGAGCGGAAGGAGGAGAAGGAGGACGCCGAGCCGGGCGCCGCCACGCCCCCCGGCGCGGAGCCGGAGAAGGAGCGGCCGCCGGACCCGGAGCGTCCCCCGGATCCGGAACCGCCCCCCGAAGTCGCCCGCCTCTCCCTCGTCCCCCTCGCCCGCACCTACCCCGCCGCCGGCCCCGTCACCCTCGGCGCCGCCGCCGCCGGGGGACCCGGCGCCGGGGAGGGCGTGGACCTCGACCTCGCCCTCTCCGTGGACGGGGGGGCGCCGGTCCCCGTCCGGCGCCCCTTCCGCATCGCCGACGGGGGACGGGAGGCCCGCACCCAGGACCTGCGGAGCCTCCCCGGGCTTGGCGCGAAGCTCGGTCCCGGGAAGCACCGGGTGTCAGGGGAGTTGCGGGACGGCGCGGGGAAGGCCGTCGCCACGGCGCCGGAAGTGGAGATCACCGTCGAAGGGGAGGAGGAGAAGGAGGAGGGCGGGGGAACGCCTCCGCCGCCGCCGGCGCCCGCGCCGGGGGCGGGGAAGCCCGAACCACCACCCATTCCTCCCCCTCCCTCTGCCCCTCCTCCCCCCCCTTCCCCCGGCGCCCCGCCGCCGCCCGCCCCCCCGCCGCCGGTGATCCCCCTCCCGCCTTCCGCCTTCCAGGACAAGCGGATCCGCCCCCTCTTCGGCGACGGGGAGGAGATCGTGAAGAAGGGGCCGATCCTCGTCCTCGACCCCGAGGGGGGCCGCGGCGAGCCGGCGCGGGAGGCGCCGCCCGAGGAGGTCCTCGCCGAGGTCCGCGCGCGGGCCGAGGCCGCCGCGCGGCGCGAGGGCATCGACCCCGCCGACGCCGCCACCGTGCGCCGCTACTTCGAGGCGCTGCGCCGCCTCGTGGAGGGGGGGCGGTGAGCGGGCCCGGCCCCCTACTGCCCCCGGGGTTCCTCGCCCGGCTCTCCACCCTCGACCTCGTCTCCCGCACCGCCGCCGGCGCGCTGCCCGGCGGCGTCCACCTCGTCGGCCGCGCCGGCTCCGGCATCCTCTTCCGCGACCACCGTCCCTACGCCCCCGGCGACGACCTCCGCACCCTAGACTGGAACGTCTACGCCCGCCACGACGTGCTCATCACCAAGCAGTTCGAATCCGAGGAGGCGGTGCGCGTCGTCCTCCTCCTCGACGCCAGCGGCTCCATGGCGGAGGGGGACCGGGAGCGCCTCGCGGCGGCGGCCCGGGCGCTGGCCGTGATCGGGGCCGTCGCCCTCGGACGGGGCGACGTCGTGGATCTCCTCGTCCTCCCCGGCGGGCGGCGCCGCCGCTTCGCCGGCCGCGGCAGCCTCCCCGCCCTCGTCGAGACCCTGGAGGGGGTCCGCGCCGGGGGGCGCACCGACCTCGCCGCGGGGTTCCGGGCGGGGCTCGCCGGGGTGCGGGGGCGGGCGCTGGCGGCGGTGGCCTCGGACTTCCTCGACCCGCGCGGCGCCTGCGCCGGCATCGACCTCCTCCTCCGGAAGGGATGGGAGGTGCGGGCCCTCCATCCCGTGGCGGGGGCGGACCTCGAGCCGCCGCCGGCGGGGCGCGTGCTGCTCGTGGACGCCGAGACCGGCGAGGAGCGGGAGGTCGAGGTGACGGCGGCGGTGCGGGAGCGGCTCCGCGAGGGGGCGCTGCGGCGCCTCAGGGCCGTGAAGGGGGCGCTCGGCGCCCGCGGCGTCCCCTGGATCCGGCTCCCCACGGGCCCCGGATCGGAGGGGGCGCTGCTGACGGCGCTCCGGCGGGGGGGCGTGGTCGCGTGACCTTCCTCCGCCCCGGCGCGTTCTGGCTGCTGCTGCTCGCCGTCCCGCTGATCCTCCTCCACCTGCGCATGCGGCGGCGGCTGCGGGTCGTGGTGCCGTCGCTCCTCGCCTGGGATCCCTCGGCGGCGGGGGGGGCGCCCCCCCCCGCCGCGGGGGTGCGGCCCCGGGACCTCCACGGGCTCCTCCTCGAGGCGGGGGCGCGGGCGCCCCGGGGGCGGGGGGGGGGGGGGGGGGGGGCGCCCGCGCCCCCGGGGGGGGCCCGGGAGGGGGGGGGGGGGGGGCGGGGGGCGGCGCGGCCGCGGGTCTGCGGCGGGGGGAGCCTGGCGGCGGCGGCGGAGGCGGCCCTCGGGGGGGGCGGCGAGGTGGTGGTCTTCACCGACGGGTGCGACCCGGAGGCGCAGCGGCTGGCGGCGCGGGGGGACCTCCGGGTCGTCTCCGTCGGGAGGCCGGAGGGGAACGTGGCCCTCATCGGCGTCTCCGTGGAGCGGGAGCGGGGGCGGGAGCCGGCGCTCTGGCTCCGCATCCGCGGGAGCGACGGGAGCGTGACGGAGGAGCGGCGGGCGGCGCTGCGCCGGGGTCTCGGGGGGGGATGGGCCGTAAGGGTCCCGCGACTCGGAGAGGAGAATGCGCTCGCCGCCGACGACGGGCTGGCGGCGCTGGGCGACCTCTCCCTCCCTCCGCTCCGCGTGGCGGCGCTCGGGAAGGGTGCGGCGGTGGACCCCTACCTCGCCGCCGCCCTCGAGGCCGCGGGTCCGCTGGTGGACCGCGGCCGCTCCGTGGCCCTCGGACCGGAGGGGTGGGGGAATCTCGCGGAGCGGCCCGACGTCGTCGTGGTCCGGGGCGAGGAGGGGGCGCCAGCCGGGGTGCCGCTGCTCGTCCTCGACGGCGGTGCCGGGGAACCCTCCGCCGCCCCCGCGGTGCAGGCCGGGGAGACGCGCCACCCGGTGCTGCGCGGGGTGGATCCGGCGGAGTGGATCGTGACCCGGGGCCGCGCCCTCGAGGCGAGGATCGGGGACGCGGTCCTCCTGCTGGGGCCCGGAGGCCCCCTCGCGCTCGCGGGGGTGCGGGGGGGGCGGCGGGCGGTGATCCTCGGCTTCGACCCGGCGGCGTCCACGCTCCCCCTCTCGGGCTCCTTCCCCGTGATGCTGCGCAACGCCCTCCTCTGGCTGTCCGGGGGCGGGGAGGAGGGGGCTCCGGCGGTGGCGCGGGCCGGGGAGCGGGTGACGGTGCCCGTGGCGGGCGGGCGGGAGCGGGTGACGGTGCGGGGGCCCTTCGCATGTGGGAAGGAGCCGGGAGGGGCGCCCTCCTTCGAGGTCGCCGTGCGGGACGGCGCGGCCACCTTCCGGGTCCCCTTCCCGGCGGATGAAGAGGAGTGCCTCCTCGACGTGCAGGACGGCCTCGGCGGAAGGACGGTGCTCGCGACGGCGCTGCTCGACGCGGAGGAGTCGGACCTGACGCCAAGGGTGGCCCGGAACGCCGACGGCTTCGCCCCCCCGCCCCGCCCGGCCCCCGGTGAGGGAAGGCGATCCCCCGCCGCCTCCTTCGCCCTCGCCGCCGCCGTGCTCCTCGTGCTCGAGTGGCTCCTCTGGGCGGGCGAAAGGCGGGGACGTTCTCAAGTTATAAAGTTATTCCCTGAAGCGACCCCGGCCGGTTGAAGGGAGACCGTGGAATAACTTTATAACTTGAGAACGTCCCCGCCTTTCTCCTTCGGGGGCATCGCACACCCCCCCTAGGATGCGGCACCGGACGAGGGACTCCTCTTCCGGCCTCCGCTTTTTTTTTTGCGCGCATCGCGCAGAAGGAAAGTCGAGGTCCCCGCCATGCCCTCCGGCGCCTCCCGAAGGCAACCCGATCCCGCGGACCGCATCATCGGCGAAGGCATCACCTTCGACGACGTCCTCCTGGTGCCCGCCCGCTCCGACGTCCTCCCCTCGAAGGTGGACACCCGCACGCTCTTCACGCGGAACGTCGCCCTGAACATCCCCCTCGTCTCCGCCGCCATGGACACGGTGACCGAGGCGGAACTGGCCATCGCGCTGGCCCAGGAGGGGGGCATCGGCGTCATCCACAAGAACCTCACCACCGAGGAGCAGGTGCGCGAGGTGGCCATCGTCAAGCGCTCCGTCTCCGGCGTCATCATGGACCCCGTCACCCTGCCCCCCGAGGAGCCGGTCTCCAGGGCCATCGAGGTCATGCGGACCCACCAGATCTCCGGCGTTCCCATCGTGGACGGGAAGGGGGACCTCGTCGGCATCCTGACGAGCCGCGATCTGCGGTTCCAGAAGGAGCTCGACCGGCGGATCTCCGAGGTGATGACCCGCAACCTCGTGACGGGCCCCGTGGGCACGACCCTGGAGCAGG
The DNA here is from genome assembly GCA_964370855.1 of uncultured Planctomycetota bacterium. Taxonomy (GTDB): domain Bacteria; phylum Planctomycetota; class JAJSAM01; order JAJSAM01; family JAKLKS01; genus JAKLKS01. The sequence continues at coordinate 4,169 of CAYJMF010000136.1, forward strand.
CCAAGGAGGTCCTCCACAAGGCGAAGGTGGAGAAGCTCCTCCTCACGGACAGGAAGGGCCGCCTCAAGGGGCTCATCACCATCAAGGACATCAACAAGACGATGCAGTTCCCGCGCTCCAACCGGGACTCCATGGGCCGCCTCCGCGTGGCCGCCGCCATCGGCGTCAACGACCAGGAGCGGGCGCAGACCCTGGTGAAGGCCGGCGTGGACGTCCTCGTCGTGGACAGCGCCCACGGCCACTCGGGCAACGTGCTCCGGATGGTGGAGTGGGTGAAGACGAACCTCCCCGGCGTGGACGTCGTGGGCGGGAACGTCGCCACGGAGGAGGGGGCGGCGGACCTCGTCGCCGCCGGCGCCGACGGCGTGAAGGTCGGCATAGGGCCCGGCTCCATCTGCACCACGCGCATCGTCTCCGGCGTGGGCGTCCCCCAGGTGACGGCGGTGATGAACGCGCTCCGCGCCTGCGGGCCGAAGGGGATCCCGGTCATCTCCGACGGCGGCGTGCGCTACTCCGGGGACATCACCAAGGCGCTGGCCGCCGGCGCCCACAGCGTCATGTGCGGGTCGCTCTTCGCCGGCCTCGCCGAGGCCCCGGGCGAGACGATCCTCTACCGCGGCCGCACCTTCAAGGCCTACCGCGGCATGGGTTCGCTCGGCGCCATGGTGAAGGGGAAGGGGAGCCAGGAGCGCTACCGCCAGGAGGAGGGGGCCCCGCGGGACAAGCTCGTCCCCGAGGGGGTCGAGGGGCGCGTCCCCTTCCGCGGCCCGCTGGCGGACTTCGTCTACCAGCTCGTGGGCGGCCTCCGGGCCGGCATGGGCTACGTCGGCGCGCCGGACATCGAGGCCCTGCGGACGAAGTCCCGCTTCCTCAAGCAGTCCAGCGCCGCCGTCCGCGAGGCCCATCCCCACGACATCTTCATCACCAAGGAGGCGCCCAACTACCAGGCCGGCGCCGAGGAAGACGAGGATTAGCATGCACTCCACGGTCCTCGTCCTCGACTTCGGCTCCCAGTACACCCAGCTCATCGCCCGCCGCGTGCGGGAGCTCGGCGTCTTCTGCCGCATCGTCCCCTGCTCCATCACCCCCGCGGAGGTGCGCGCCGCGGGGACCGGCGCCCTCATCCTCTCCGGCGGCCCCGCCTCGGTCTACGCCGGCGGCGCCCCCACCTGCGACCGGGCCCTGCTGGAGATGGGCCTCCCGGTGCTCGGCATCTGCTACGGGCAGCAGCTCTCCTGCCAGCTTCTCGGCGGGAAGGTCTCCGCGGCCACGGGCCGCCGCGAGTTCGGCCACGCCACGCTGGAGGTCTCCGACGGGTCGGACCTCTTCCACGGGCTCCCCGCGAAGCTCCAGGTCTGGATGAGCCACGGCGACGCCGTGGAGGGGATCGGCGGCGACTTCACCGTTCTCGCGAAGACGTCGAGCGCCCCCTTCGGCGCGCTCCGCCACCGGACCCTCCCGCTCTTCGGGATCCAGTTCCACCCCGAGGTCCACCACACCCCCGAGGGGCGGAGGGTGCTCGGCAACTTCCTCTTCCGCATCGCGGGGCTGAAGGCCGACTGGGTGATGGCCGACTTCCTCGGGGAGGCCGTGGCGAAGGTGAAGGCGCAGGTGGGGGAGGGGCGGGTCGTCTCCGGCATCTCCGGGGGCATCGACTCCGCCGTCTCCACCCTCATCGTGCACCGCGCCGTCGGGGATCGGCTCACGGGGATCTTCGTGGACACGGGCCTCCTGCGCACCGGCGAGAGGGACCTCGTGGCCCGGGAGTTCCTCGACCACTTCAAGGTGAACGTGAAGGTGGTGGACGCCTCGGACCGCTTCCTCGAGGCCCTGGCCGGGGTGACGGACCCGGAGCGCAAGCGGAAGATCATCGGGAAGGTCTTCGTGGACGTCTTCGAGGAGGAGGCGCGCCGCATCGAGGGGGCCTCCTTCCTCGCGCAGGGGACCCTCTACCCCGACGTCATCGAATCGGTGTCGGCCTTCGGCGGCCCCAGCGCCACAATCAAGACCCACCACAACGTGGGGGGGCTCCCCGAGGACCTCGGCCTCGACCTCGTGGAGCCGCTGCGCGACCTGTTCAAGGACGAGGTGCGGGTGCTGGCGAAGGAGCTCGGCCTCCCCGACGAGATCGTCTGGAAGCAGCCCTTCCCGGGGCCGGGGCTCGCGGTGCGCTGCCTCGGCGAGGTGACCCGGGAGCGGCTGGACATCCTGCGGGCGGCGGACCTCGTCGTGCGCGAGGAGGTGGCGAGGGCCGGCCTCGGGCGGAACCTCTGGCAGTGGTTCGCGGTGCTCCTCCCCGTGAAGAGCGTCGGCGTCATGGGGGACGAGCGGACCTACGAGGCCACGGTGGCGGTGCGCGCCGTGACCAGCGAGGACGCCATGACCGCCGACTGGGCGCGGCTCCCCCACGAACTGCTCGCCTCCGTCAGCAACCGGATCATCAACGAGGTGAAGGGGGTCAACCGGGTGGTCTACGACATCACGTCGAAGCCCCCGGGCACGATCGAATGGGAGTAGGCGGAGAAAGCCGTAGGATCCCCCGCTCCCCATGAGCCCCGTCCCCATGTGCCCCGGCTGCCGCGCCCTCCTCGAGGACGGGGCCACGGTCTGTCCCTACTGCGGCTGGAACGTGGAGCAGACCGAGGTCCGGCGCCGTGGCGGGCTCGTGGAGCGCGCGCTCCGGCCGCTGGGCGGCGTGGTGCCGACGCTGCTGTTCGCCAACGTCGCCCTGGCCGTGGTGACGGCCATGGTCTCGGCGCGGGCCGTGGCGGACGGGCGGGCGCCGGGGTTCGAGGGGATCATCGACGGGGTGCTGTCGCCGCGGGCGTCGGCGCTCACGGCGCTCGGGGCCTGCGTCCCGGAGCGGATCCTCCAGCGGGGGGAGTGGTGGCGGATGCTCTGCCCCGTCTTCCTCCACGGGGGGCTCCTCCACATCTTCATGAACATGAGCGCGCTGCGGAACATCGGCGGCGCCGTGGAGGAGGCCTGGGGGAGCGGGAAGGCGCTGGCCGTCTACCTCCTCGCGGGGCTCGCCGGGAACGCGGCGACGCTGATCTGGTTCCAGTACACGGGGTCGGTGATGGTGGGGGGGCAGGTGATCCCCATCCCCCGCATCGGGGCCAGCGGCGCCATCATCGGCTACGCGGGGGTGCTGGCGGCCCTCGGCTTCCGCATCGGCGGGGAGCAGGGGAAGGCGCTGTGGAAGCCGATGATCAAGGCCGTCGGCTTCATCCTCGTGCTCGGGCTCGTGCTCTCCATGACGGGGAGCTCCTGGCAGTTCGACAACTCCGCCCACGTCGGCGGCTTCCTCTTCGGCCTGGCGGCGGGCCGGCTGCTCTCCTTCGGCGTCCGTTCCCGGGGCAACCCCGCGGCGGTGAAGGCCTGGGACGCGGCGGCCATCGTGCTGTCCCTCCTGACCGCCGCCTCCTTCGTCCCCCCCGCCCTCGCCCTCCTCAAGAAGTAGAAAAGGGGACGCGCACCACTTCTCACTTTTCCGTGGAAAGTCCGTTTCCAGGCGGCCGGGCGAGGGCCGGTGCATCGGCGCTGTACACCCCCCCGCGTCTGCGGTTCCGTTGAGGGCCCGACACCCGGAGGTGTAGTATGATAAAAAGTCATACCAGTCCCGCCTCCCCCCCGAGGTGTCCCATGCCCACTCCCAAGATCGCCATCACCATGGAGGTCCACCTCCTCGAGGCCCTCGACGCATGCGTCAGGGAGGGGGTCCATCCCAACCGAAGCAAAGCCATCCAGGAGGCCGTGCGCCAGATGCTCAGGCGGTGGAAGCGGAAGCGCCTGCGGGCGGCCCTTGCGCTCCTGGATCCCGGGGAGGAGCAGCGCATCGCCGACGAGTTCTGGGGAGAGGGGCTGCCGTGATCCCGCAGCGGGGGGATGTCCACTGGATCGATCCCGGTCCCGCCACGGGAACGGAGCAGAGGGGACGGCGGCCCTATGTCGTCGTCAGCCATGGCCACTTCCATGTCCGGACCGGGACCGTCATCGCGATGGCGGTGACGAGCCGGCCGCAGAGGGCCCCTTTCCCGGTGGCCATGGCGCTGCGGACGGGAGGCCTCCCCCGCCCGTCGTGGGTGAAGATCCACCAGGTCCAGACCATCTCCCTCCTCCGGCTCGGGGAGCGGATCGGCCGCGTGGACCGGGGGGAGGTCGACCGGGTCGTGGCGGGGCTGGTGGAGATCCTGCAGGGATAGGCGGAGGCCGGGCACCCCTCCTCCGCTCTCCCGGAAACAGCACGGCCGCCGGACAGTGACGAAGTGGTGCCTGTCCCTTTCCTTTCCCGCGGTGGAGGGGGAGAATCCTCCGCTCCGGCACCGGGAGACCTTCGTGGACGACGCCCTCGATCTCCACCGCCTCCAGTTCGCCTTCACGGTGGCGTTCCACTACCTCTTCCCCCAGCTCACCATGGGGCTCGCCCTGCTCATCGTCGTCATGAAGACGGCGGCGCTCCGCACCGGCGACTCGGCCTGGAACGAGGGGGCCCGCTTCTGGGGGAGGATCTTCGCCGTGAACTTCGCCATGGGCGTCGTCACGGGGATCCCGCTGGAGTTCCAGTTCGGGACCAACTGGTCCCGCTTCGCGGAGACCGCCGGCGGCGTCATCGGGCAGACGCTGGCCATGGAGGGGACCTTCGCCTTCTTCCTCGAGTCCACCTTCCTCGGGCTCTTCCTCTTCGGGGAGAAGCGCCTCGGCCCCCGCGGCCACTGGTGGGCCTCCGTCGCCGTCCTCGCGGGATCCTGGCTGTCGGGCTACTTCATCGTCACCACCAACGCGTGGATGCAGCACCCCGTGGGCCACGAGATCGGCCCCGGCGGCCGCGTGGAGATCGTCTCCCTCGGGGCCCTCCTCCTCAACCCGTGGGGGATCTGGCAGTACCTCCACACCATGCTCGGCGCCGTCGTCACGGGCTCCTTCTTCGTCTCCGCCGTCGGCGCCTTCTACCTGCTCTCGGGGAGGCACGCCGGGCACGGGCGGCGGTTCCTGCGCGTGGGCGTGCCCGCGGCGCTGGCGGCCTCCTTCCTCGCCGCCTTCCCCACGGGGGACCAGCAGGCCCGCATGTCCGCCCGCCACCAGCCCGCCACCTTCGCCGCCATGGAGGGCCATTTCCACACCTCCGAGGGCGTGGCGATGGTGCTCATCGGCCAGCCGGACATGGAGAAGAAGCGCCTCGACAACCCGATCCACGTCCCGAAGGTCCTCTCCTTCCTCACGTGGAACTCCTGGAGCGCCGAGGTCAAGGGGCTCGACGCCTTCCCCGAGGAGGAGTGGCCGACCAACGTGCCGCTGGTCTACTACGCCTACCACGTCATGGTGGGGCTCGGGACGATGTTCATCGCCCTGGCCGGCGTCGCCGCGCTCCTCCTGCGGAAGGGGCGGCTCTTCGGCGCGCGGGCCGTGCTCTGGGCGCTCATGCTCGCCCTCCCCTTCCCCTACATCGCCAACACCGCGGGCTGGATCACGACGGAGGCGGGGAGGCAGCCCTGGGTCATCCACGGGATCCTCCGCACCGCCGACGCCCACTCCCCGCAGATCTCCTCGGGCAACGTGCTGTTCACCCTCATCGGCTTCGCCGGCATGTACGCGCTGCTGGGGATCCTCTTCCTCCTGCTCGTCGTGCGGGAGATCTCCCACGGGCCCGCCGGGGACGGCGGCGCCGCCGCGCCGGAGGGGGGGGCGCGGTGATCGCCCACCTCTGGTACTGGCTGCTGGCGGCCATGCTCGCGATGTACGTGATCCTCGACGGCTTCGATCTCGGCGCCGGGGTGACGAGCCTGCTGGCCGCCCGCGGGGCGGAGGAGCGGCGGCTCGTCCTGCGCTCCATCGGGCCGGTGTGGGACGGGAACGAGGTCTGGCTCATCGCCGCCGGCGGCGTGCTGGTGCTCGCCTTCCCCGGCCTCTACGCCGCGGCCTTCAGCGGGTTCTACCTCCCCCTCGTGCTGGTGCTCTGGCTCCTCATCCTCCGGGGCATCTCCATCGAGCTGCGGGGGCACGTGGACAGCCCCGTGTGGGCCTCCGGTTGGGACGTCGTCTTCGGGGGCGCGAGCCTCCTCCTCTGCGTGGTGCTGGGGGCGGCCCTCGGGAACGTCGTGCGGGGGGTGCCCATCGGGGAGGACGGGCGGTTCTTCGTGCCCCTCTGGACCGACTTCGGGGTGACGGGCCACACCGGCGTGCTCGACTTCTACACGATCCTCGTCGGGCTCTTCGCCCTGGCGGCCCTGACGGTGCACGGTGCGCTCTGGGTCGCCCACAAGACGGAGGGGGCGCTGCAGGCCCGCTCGCGGCGGCTCGCGGGGATCGCCTGGTGGGCGAGCGCGGCGCTGGCCGCCGCGGCCACGGCGGCGACCTTCTCGGTCCAGCCCCTCGTGCTCCGCCATCTCGGGGAGCGGCCGGGATTCTGGATCCTCCCCGCGGCGGCGGCGGCGGCCCTCCTCCTCGTGCGCCGGTACCTCCGGCGGGAAGCGGACGGGCGGGCGTTCCTCGCGTCGGCCACCTTCCTCGCGGCGATGCTCGGGACGGCGGTGGCGGGCCTCTGGCCGACGATCCTCCCCTCGACCCTCGACCCGGCGCGGTCCATGACCGTGGAGGGATCGGCGGGCCCGGCCCGCGGCCTGGCCATGGCGCTGTTCTGGTGGATCCCCGGGATCCTCCTCGTGGTCGGGTACGTCGTGTTCACGTACCGGAGGTTCGCGGGGAAGGTGGGAGTGGAGGAGGAGGGGTACTGAGGGGAGGGAAGGGTGCCCTCGCCTCAGGGTACGTGTTCTCCCGGGCGTTGCGCGCCTCCGGCGCGCGGCTCCCGACGGGGAGCATCGGGAGAGGATCCGATGCTCCCCGTCGGGAGCGTTGGAAGTCCGAGGAGGGGAGAGGCGGCGGGGTCGAACCACCCGGGGGATGTCGGGGGTGGGGGGCGGGATCGGAGCCCGAGGGAGGAGGGGACGGCGCGCACCCTGGCGGAGTTCCGGTTCCTTC
>CAYJMF010000137.1:0-4117 GCA_964370855.1 uncultured Planctomycetota bacterium
AACCAACGGAACTCGCTTGGCGGGGAGGGCCTCCTCATGGAAGGCGCGCAACGCCAGAGAGGACCCACACGATCCAGCGAGGAGCCGAGGGGATCGCCCAGGCGTGCAACCCCCGTTTCGCCGCCAATCTGGGTCGGGTTCGGTATGGCGGCGGTAACCTTCTGCGGCGGATCCGTCAGGTAGGGTCGAGGAGGTTCGCCATGCCCGACACGCCCGCCTGCCCGACCTGCGGAAGCCCCGTGCCCCCGGGAAGCCCCGGGGGGGCCTGCCCGCGCTGTCTCCTCGCCGCGGGGCTCGAGAGCGGACCCGCCGCGGACCGCGCCGCCCCCCCGACCCCGGAGGAGATGGCCCGCCACTTCCCCGGGCTCGAGATCCTCGAGGTCCTCGGCCAGGGGGGCATGGGCATCGTCTACCGGGCCCGCCACCGCAACCTCGACCGCATGGTGGCCCTCAAGGTCCTCCCCCCGGAGGCCGCCCGCGAGCCCTCCTTCCCCGAGCGGTTCACCCGCGAGGCCCGCACCCTCGCCCGCCTCCATCACCCCCACATCGTCGGCGTCCACGACTTCGGCGAGACCGGCGGCCTCTACTGGCTGGTGATGGAGTACGTGGACGGGCCGAACCTCCGCCAGGTCATCCGCGAGGGGAGCCTCGAGCCGAAGCAGGCGCTGGCCATCGTGCCCCAGGTCTGCGACGCCCTCCAGTACGCCCACGACCAGGGCATCGTCCACAGGGACATCAAGCCGGAGAACATCCTGCTCGACCGCGAGGGGCAGGTGAAGATCGCCGATTTCGGCCTCGCCCGCATCGTGCAACGCGCCCCCGTGGACCTCACCCTCACCCGCGAGGGCCAGGTCCTCGGCACCCTCCACTACATGGCCCCGGAGCAGTACCGCTCCCCGGACACCGTGGACCACCGCGCCGACATCTACAGCCTCGGCGTCGTCTTCTACGAGATGCTCACCGGCGAGCTCCCCATGGGCGTCTTCCCGCCCCCCTCGCGGCGGCTCGGCGTGGACGCCCGTCTCGACGGCGTCGTGATGCGCGCCCTCGAGAAGGAGCGGGACCAGCGGTGGCAGCACGCCTCCGACGTCCGGACGCAGGTCGATTCCATCGCCGCGGGGCCGGCCCCGGCGGCGGACGCCGCGGAGGCCGCTCCCGCCCCCGACGGGAAGCGCACCCGCGAGGAGGATTCCGACGGCGGGGTCCGGCTCACCATCCACAAGGAGTGGAAGGACGGGGACCCGGACGCCCCCCTCAGCCGCATGGCCGTCGTCGCCGGGCTCGGCGTCCCCCTCGCCTTCGCCCTCGGCGCCGCGGGCTGGGCCATCACGGAGGCCCTGACCCACGGAACCGTCGAGGAGGAGCTCTGCCCGCGCGTCGCCGCCATCACGGCGGGGGCGACGCTGCTGTTCACCGCGGTCCTCGGCATCGTCTCCTGGATCCGCATCCACCACGCCGCGGGCCGCCTCCGCGGCCTCTCCTGGGCCATGGCGGGGACCTTCCTCAACCCCTTCGTCCTCTGCGCCGGGGTGCCGGCGGCGTTCCTCCTCGAACCGGGGAACGCCCCCATGAGCGGCGAGCATCCCGACTTCGGCGGCCTCCGCGGGGACCGCATCCCCCCCATGGCCGCGGAGGGGGTGCGCGGACGCGCGCACTCCGTCCTGGGCGGTCCGCTCACGATGAGCGAAGGGCACCGCGAGTGGATCGTCCGGGAGATGGACGATCTCTGGCGCGCCGCGGGCGCCGGCCTCCTCCACCAGGCCTACCTCGCCGGGGAGGAGGGGAAGGTCCCGTCGGCCTGGTCGGTGCGCTACGTCGCACTCTCGCCGGACGGGTGGAGCGGACGGGTCGTCGTCTCCGACGGGAAGCGGACCCTGGCCTTCCCCGTGGCCCACGACGGGCAGGGGTGGTCGGTGCCCGAGGGGGACCGGGAGGAGAAGAGCGGTCCGCCCGCGGAGGGGGACCGGGACGGGAGGATCCTCGACGGGGCGGGGGCGTCCCGGAAACGGCCGATCACGCGCCCCGCCGACGCCGCCCTCGTCACCCTCGCCACCCCGGGCATGACGGAGGAGGACAGGGCCGACCTCGTCACCCGCCTCCGCGCCACGTGGGCCCGCAGCGGCGCCGAGTTCCTCCGGACGCGGTTCCCCGGCACCGAACGCGCCCTCCGCTTCCCCGGAATGCGGCTCCACGCCGTGGTACTCCGCGCCGACGGGCTCGTGGGCCGCATGGTCCTCACCGACGGGAGCGCCGTCGTCGCCGTCCCCATCGCCCCGGGCATCGGCTTCTGGGAGATTTCCGACGATCCCGCCGAGTGGCTCGACCGCCCCGCCGACGACACCGACCTTGACGGGTTCCTCGGCGGCCCCGGCCCCGGCGGCGGCGGATGGCCGTCGCCGCCGGACGGGGCCCGCACTCCGGTTCCCCCCGACGCAGGGGGCGCCGTTTCGAACCCCTTGCCCGCCCCCCCCATCCTCGTGCAGGAAGGTGCGGTCCGGGGCGGCCCGATCAGGTGGACCGACGGGGACCGGGCCGAGGCCGGCGCCTCCTTCCTGCGGTACTGGGCCCGTGAGGGCAGGACCCTCCTCGCCGCCGCGATGGCCTTGCGCCGGGAACCGGGCCAGGTCGATGCACCGGCCCAGACCCTTTCGGTCTTTCTCCTGTACTTCGATGCGACGGGACGCACCGCCCGCGTCGTCCTGACCGGCCCTCGGGACACCATCGCCTTCGTCGTCGAGAGGACCGGCGAGGACTGGTCCCTCCTCGAGAAGGGCCAGGGCATCGTCCACGTCCCCCGCACCGCGGGGCCGGAGTGGCTGGACCCGAAGTATGGGCCTCGCCAGGATCCGCCGGCCCCGGACACCGGGGGCGGTACGCCCACTCCTCCGGACGGGGGGGGCGGTACGCCCACTCCTCCCTCCGATCCCGCTCTCGCCGCCGACGCCTGCCTCGTGCACGGACTCCCCGCGGGGCGCTCCGCCGCGGAGCTCGCCGCCGTCGCGCGGGCGGTGCGCGCCCTCTGGCGGGAGAAGGGGCCGGAATACGTGCGGAAGACCGTCCCCTCGCCGGTCCCCGCCGGCGCCCCCGCCCGCATCCCCGGGAACGCGGCGGACTACACGCTCTTCGCCGTGGCCCTGGAGGAGGGCGGCCGCACCGGCCGCGCCGTCCTCGGCAACGGCACCGTCGCCCTCTCCGTGCCCGTCGAGCGGGACGGGGAGGTCTGGGTGCTCGGCGAATCCGGCTGGGAGTCCCGCTTCTCCCCGCCGGGGAAGGCCGACGAGGACGGCCACCTCTTCCGGTGACCCGCCCCTCCACCCCGCCCGGCTCCGCCCGGTTCCGCACGACCCGCTGGAGCCTCGTCGTCGCGGCCGGCGCGGCGGAGGGGAGCGGGGGGCGGGCGGCGCTGGAGACCCTCTGCCGGGACTCCTGGTTCCCGCTCTACGCCTTCGCCCGCCGGGGCGGCGCCGCGCCCGCCGACGCCGCGGACCTCGTGCAGGGGTTCTTCGCCGACCTTCTCGAGCGGGAGGGGATTGCCGCCGCCGACCCGGAACGGGGCCGGTTCCGCACCTTCCTGCTGGCGGCCTTCCGCCACCACGCCTCGAAGGAGCGGGAGAAGGCGCGGGCGGCGAAGCGGGGCGGCGGCGCCGTCCTCTCCCTCGACTTCGCCGACGGGGAGAGCCGCTACCTCGCCGAGCCCGTGGACGACCGGACCCCGGAGAGGATCTACGAGCGCCGCTGGGCGCTGGCCCTCCTCGACCGGGTCCTCGGGGATCTCGAGGCCGACTACGCAGGCGACCGGGCCCCCCTCTTCCGGACCCTCCGCCCCTGGCTCGCCGGCGGGGATCCCCCCTCCCACGCCGAGGCCGCCGCCGCCCTCGGCCTCTCCGAGGGGGCCGTCAAAGTCGCCCTCCACCGGCTGCGCCGGCGCTACCGGGACCTGCTCCGGGCCGCCATCGCCGAGACCGTGGCCACCCCGGAGGAGGTGGAGGACGAGATCCGCCACCTTCTCGGCGCGGTGTAGGCCGCCCGGCCGCCAGCCCGGTCGCCTAAACGAACCCCCCCCCCAATGGGGGGGGCGAGGGGGGGTTACGGCCGGGGGGGCGACCACCCGGGAGGG
>CAYJMF010000137.1:4127-8140 GCA_964370855.1 uncultured Planctomycetota bacterium
ACGGGGGATTCCCGCCCGGGCGGAAACATCCCGTTTCGCCGCCAATCTGGGTCGGGTTCGGTATGGCGGCCGGGCGCAACTTTTTGTGAATCAACGATTTAGGTAGAGCGATTGCGGAACATCCCCCGCCATTTTGCGGTACGATCCCCTCAGGAGGTGTTCCGTGCCCGACGAAACCGATCCGAGGACGACGACCCTGCGGTGGGAGACGGCCCGCTGTCCGAGGTGCAAGGAGCGCACGACCTTCTGGCTCGAAGGGGAGGGGCGCTCCCGCTGCTCCCAGTGCAATCAGGAGGTCGACCGGTCCGCCGGCCTCGGCCTCGACTCGAGCATCTTCCAGACCCGGTAGGATTTCCCGGATTTCCTGTCGGGTTCCGGCCGCCGTTTACGATCCCATGGCTGGATGCCTGAACCCACCTCCCGGTCGGAATGGCGCCTGGCCTTCTGCTCCGACTGCCGCTCCACCTCCAACCACTGGCGCATCCGGGACCGCCTCTTCCGGTGCACCCGTTGCGCCGCGGCGAGGGAGCTGCCCGACGTCTACCACGACCGGGCCGGGCTCATCGAGCCCCTGATGCCGGCTCCGCCGAACCCCGGCCGCTAGCGGTCCCCCGTCGGCGGGTCCGGCGCCACGTCCGGTGCAGGCGGCGGGAGCGGGTCCGGCTCCTCGAGGCTCGTTCCCGTGGCCCGCCCGAAGAGCTGCGTGAAGTGGTCCTCCGACCGCCCGCAGCCGAGTTCCGTCCACCCCTTGCCCAGCATGTTGCGGTGGTGGCCCGAGGAGTGGAACCAGCCGTCGAAGGCCCCGCGCCCCGTGTCGAGCCCCATGGAAATGTTCTCCCCCACGCCCCCCGTGTACCCCTGGCGGGCGGCGCGCTTGCCCGGGGTCTCGAGGCCCGGCGTCGGGCTCTCGTGGGCGAAGTAGGCGTTGAGGCGCATGTGCTTCGAGTGCCCCCGCGCGGCGCGCACGAGCCGCTCGTGGATCTTCACGGCGGGGAGCCCCATCATGATCCGGTACTCGTTCACCGCCAGTACGTTGTCCCGCTCCTCGAAGTCCGCGGAGGTGCGCACCTTGCGGTTGTAGTCGAGGACCTTCTCCGAGTACTCGACGAAGACCATGCCGGAGACGTCGAGGAGGGCGTTGGCGGGCCCCTTCACGGCGGCCATGTCGGGCACGTACTCCCCCGCCTCCCCCCCGTTCTCCGTGGCGGCGATCCAGCCGTCCACCTCGGCGACCTCCTTCATGGCCTCGTGGAGGGCGGGGTCCCAGCCGGCCACCACCTCGAAGGGGTCGGACCAGATCTGGCGCACGAGGTCCACGAGGCGGTCCACCTCCTCCTGCCCCCGGTGGTCGGGGCTCGGGTAGGGGTACTTCTTCGCGTCGTTGATGAGGGCGAGGGCTGCGTCCCGCCGCTTCCCCAGTTCATCCTTCAGGCGCGCCTTCGTCGCCGGCGAGGAGAAGACCTTCATGGCGGCCAGCCGCTCGCCGATGCGCCCGCGGCGGGCGCGGAGCCCCTTGTAGAGGGTCCACCGGCCCGGCTCCCCCATGGCGCGGAGGGTCTCGAAGGCCTTCGCCCGCTTCGGGGCGTCCTCCCCGACGAGGTCGTGGAAGGCCGCGGCCTTCGCCTCCTCGAGCACGAGGGCGTCCCGGTCCTCGGGCCGCAGGAGGGAGCCGTCGTGCTCCACGTATCCCCCCGCGGGCGGGGGCTCGTTCCGCCAGCGGGCCAGCGCCGCCGAGGCCGCGGTCCCGTCCCCCCCGCCCTTGAGGTAGCGCAGCAGCGCCGCCTCGGCCTCGTCGGAGGCGCCGGCCGCGTGGAGGAGCGCCGCCGCCCCGAGGAGGTCCTCCCCCGCGGGCCGCGCCCGGTCGAGGAGGTCGGCGAGGACCTTCCGGTCGAGGCTCGCCCAGCCCATCCTGGAGGCGGTCCCCTGGACCGACGCGGTGATGCCGGCCCGGTCCGCTGCCTGGACCGTGGCGGCGACGGCCTTCGTCAGGGCGATTCGCCCGAACCGGTCGGGGTGCTCCGCCACGGCGCGCACGACGGCGTCCACGCCCCGGAGCGCCAGCGCCGCGTCGGCGCGGAGTCCGAGGATCCGCTCCCGCTCGGCGCCGGAGGCGGCCGCCGCGGCGGCGTCGTAGGGGGGGAGGGCGGCGGCGAAGTCCCGGGCCTTCACCGCGGCCGCGGCCGCCTTCTCCGGTGCGTCGGCGGGGACGGCGCCGCCCCCCTCGGCGCGGAGCGGGTGGGGAAACGTCAGCAGGAGGAACGGCAGGAGGAGGGAGAGGCGCATCGGGTCCATTGTAGAGAGCCCGAGACGCCGGCCGCGGAATCGCCGTGGTGGGAAAGTGCCTGGCACGATCGTCTCACCACCCCGAGCGGACGAACTCCTTCCATTCGCCTTCGATCTGTTCGAACGTCACCCCGTACGCCTGCCTGAACGCCACCGGGCTCTTCCCCCCCCCCTTCACCCGTTCGAGGTAGTCCCGCAGCCGCGCGTGCTCCTTCTTCTCGACGAGGAAGGCCACGAAGGAGAACGCCTGCCCCACCTCCCTGTTGGAATACTGCCCCTGCGGCAGGGAGTCGAGCTGGTCGAGGGGGAGGAACTCCCCCGCCGCGGCGGCCTTCTTGACGAGCTCCTTCCAGTCGGGGAGGTCCACCTCCCACTGCTTCGATCCGCGGGAGAGGGTCCCGTACCCCTCCGCGGGGCTCACGGCCCAGCAGTGGGAGGTGCGGGCGCCGAGGACCTTCTGCTCCATCCACCCGCCGAACCCCTCCTCGACCCAGAAGGGCTGCTCCCGGTTGAGGGTCCCCCAGTTGTTCACGAGGAGGTGGCCCGCGGTGTGGATGAAGGCCCCCAGCATGGCGCCGGAGCCGGCGGAGTCGTTGCGGACGAGGGTCGGGGGCTCGTTCCACTTGAGGCCCGTGGCCTTCTTCGCGTATTCGAGGAGGGGGCCGCGCATGCCGGGCAGCGACTTCCCCTCGGCGTCGATCCAGGCGACGTACTGGTCCGTGCCGGAGCAGGCCACGGCCAGCGCGCGCCGCTCCCAGGGGGGGCTGCCGAGGACCTCCGCCGCCGCGGCGAAGGCCTCCTCCAGGCGCGTCGCCCGCTCCTTCGCCTTCCCGTCCCCGACGAGGTCCACGAGGGCCCAGTGATCCGTGAGGGCGCACTCCGCCTTCCCCCCGGCGGCCTTCCCGTGGCGGGCGGCGAGGTCGGCCCGGAGGGACTCCAGGGACCGCGCCTTCGCCGCGTCGGCGGCGGTGAGCCACTCCCCCTCGTAGCGGACGAAGCCGAGGCCGGCGCGGGCGACCTCGTTGTCGGGGGCGAGCTCCATGGCGCGGCGGAAGGCCCGCTCCGCGGGGCCGGGGATCCCCCGCTCCTTCGCCCAGGCGCCGAGCGCCGCGGCGGCCGGGGCGTCCTTCTTCCCGAGCCCCTTCCAGTACCGCTCGAAGTCGGCGGCCGGGTCGGCGGAGGGCGTCACCCCGGCGAGGGTGGAGGCGGCGATGCGGCGGGTCCCCGAGGAGGTGCCGAGGAGGATCTCCCCCTTCGCGGAGCGGGAGACCTCGTAGCCGTCGGCGGACTGGCCGTTCTTGAGGAGAAAGGTGTCGGGAAGGGAGGGAGAGGAGAGGAGGAGGAGGGTCAGAACTGCACAACCGGGAAGGGCAACCCGCATCCCGGGATTCTAACCGGGGATACAATCGGCCGCGATGGGTACCAAGGGATCAGGACTTCACCGGCTCCTCCTCCTTCTCCTCCCGATCCTCCTGCCCGCCTGCTCCGGGGAGGAAGGGGCCACGGAAGGGATCCCTCCACCTCCGTCCGGTTCCCGGGGTCAAGGGAACCTCCTTTTCGAACTCCCCGTCGGCGGCCTCTCCTGCCTCGACTGCCACTCCCGATCCGCCGAGGACCAGCCGGACCGGGAGCGCCGCCGCGGGGGGGGCCCCCCGGGCGCCCGCCCCCCCCCCCCCCCCCCGGGGGGGGGGGGGCGGGGGGGGGGGGGGGGGGGGGGGGGGGGGGGGGGG
>CAYJMF010000137.1:8150-10886 GCA_964370855.1 uncultured Planctomycetota bacterium
CCCCCCCCCCCCCCCCCCCCCCCCCCCCCCCCCCCCGGGCCCCCCCCCCCGCCCCCCCCCCCCCCCCCCCCCCCCGACCCGCCGCCCCTCCTGGTGGCACGGGACGCTGGAGGCGGCGAAGGGGGCGGCGGCGGGCGACGCGGTGCTGACCTGCGTCGCCCGGTTTCAGCAGCGCTCGTGGAACTCCGTGCTCCCCGTGAAGGCCGACGGGAGCCGGGACCTCTCGAAGGTGGAGGTCCCCGCCGCGGATCTCGCCGCGATTGTATCATATCTTGATACACTCGCACGGCCCGGCCCCCATCCCGTCTCGCCGGCGGCGCGGGACGGCACCCGGGAGGCCCTGGCCCGGGTCGAGGCCCTGCCCGGGGACGCGGTCCGGGGACGGACCGTCTTCGCCGCCGCCTGCGTCCTCTGCCACGGCCGGGGGGCGCCGGGCTCCCTCGGCCCCTCCCTCCGGGGGGACCTCGCGCCGGACGCGCGGCGGGTGATCGCCTACGCGCGGCGCGGCCCCTCGGAGGCGGAGCGGAAGTCCGCCGACGCGTGGATGCCCGCCTTCGGGGCGGACGTGCTCCCGGACCAGGACCTGGCCGACCTCGCCGCGCTCATCGAGGGAGGGACGTGGGAATGAATCGCCGGTCCGCGCTCCTCGTCCTCGCGCTCCTCCTCGCTCCGGCGCCGGCCCCCGCCTCCGAGGAGGAGGGCCGGCCCTGGGAGGGCTTCCTCCCCGATCCCGGGCAGTGCGGCCCCGGCGTGGAGGACGGGCCCCCCGGCTCGGAGTGGTTCGGCGTCCGCGTCCTCGACGCCGCCACGGGGAGGCCGGTCCCCGGGGCCCGCTGGGTGCGCACCCCGGAAGCCATTCACGAGGGGAACCTCCGCCACGACGCGGTGATGGCCATGGCCGTCGCCAACGGGGACGGCATCGCGCGGATGCGGAGCGAGGGGTGGCGGAACGTCGGCGACAGCCACTGGCTCGTCCTCGCCGACGGCTACGCGCCGGCCCACGAATACGCCGTGGTGCCGGAGACGGAGGTCCTGCTCGAGCGGGGGCAGCCCTTCCGCGGGGTCCTCCTCGATCCCATGGGCCGGCCCGCCGCCGGGGGGGTCGTGGAGTTCCTCGGCGGCTGCAGCCACGGGACGGCGGCGCTGCGGGCGGAGGCCGCGGCCGACGGCTCCTTCGCCATTCCCCCCCACGGCCGCGGCGGCCAGTACTGGATCGAGGGGCCGGGCATCGCCTCCGACCTCCTCGCCGCCGACAACCCCTGTTCCCTCGGGTCGCGGCCGGGGGTGGTCGTGGCGCCGGAGGCGGGGCTTCGGTTCGAGGGGCGGGTCGTGGACGTCCTCGGGCGGCCCGTGGCGGGCTGCGTGGTGCGCTGCTGGAACGAGCAGCGGGGGCCGACGGCCATGACGGGGAGCGACGGGCGGTTCGTCATCGACGGATGCGGGGACGGGAACCTCCTCCTCTACCCGGAGAACGACGGGACCGGGGACGCCTCCGACTGGAACGTCGGCGACGGGCGGCCCGGCGTTCCCATGACCGTGGTGATCACATCCCTCGGGGTCGTGGAGGAGGAGGAGGACGCGCGCGTGCGCATCCGCGCCTTCGAATCCGACGGGACCCCGGTCAGCGAGGTGGCCTTCCAGATCCTCTCCGCCTCCACGGGCCGGGGTCCCTCCGGCGAGACCTCCGGGGAGTATCCCGCGGACCCGGACGACCCGCGGCTCGGCGAGGCCCTGGAGGAGATCCCCGCCGGGCGCTTCCGGGTGGTGTGCGACGACCACTTCGGCGAGTTCGAGTTCGACCCTGTCGAAGGTGAGGTCGCCGCCGGCGCCGAGGCGGTGGTCGCGCTCGTCCTGCGCCCGCGCCCCCGCCTCCGCGTGAAGGGCGCGATCCCCGCGGGGACCTGGCTCTTCCTCGCCCTCCCCGACGGGGAGGAGGACGGCGAGTGGGACCCGGAGAATCCCTTCGCGCCCCGCCTCCCCTCCTCGGGCCCCGCGGCGCTTCGCGTGGAGATGGAGGGGGCGCCCCCCTTCTTCTTCCCCGTGGGGCCGGAGAAGGACGGGGTCCGCGAGGTGGCGGTCACTCTGCCGCGGCCGCGGCGCGTGGTCCTCCCCAAGGGGGCCCTCGAGGCGGAATTGCGGGACGGCTGGCGGGAGGTCGCCTGCCGCTCCGCCGAAGGGGGCGGGCTCGAGACCTGGGCCGAGGGGCGGGTCACGCTCCTCTGGATCGACGGGATGAAGCAGGAGCGCACCCTCGACATCGACCTGCCGCCGCTCGAGGGGGGCGTGGTGGAGGTGGGCCCCGACGAGGGGCGGCCCGTGGGCGGGAAGCGGGAGGTGCGCCTGCTCTTCACCGGGGAGGACGGGGCGGAGGAGAGCGAGGCGGTGGAGGTGGATCCCGGCGAGATGGCCGTCTTCCGCGACGAGGGGTGGCAGACGCTGCGCGTCCCCGCGCCGGTGGAGGGGAGCATCGACGTGCGCCGCGGCCCCTGCGTCCTCGAACTGACCCTTGTCGGCAAGGACGGCGATCCCATCGATGCCCTCGTCTCCGTGGACGGGGAAATCCACGCCGCGCCGGAGGGCCGCCTCCTGCTCCGCGGCCTCGACCCCGGCCCGAGGCTCGTGCGCGCCCTCCTCCACGACGAGGTCGGCGGCGGTCGGGAGCTGACCGTAGTCCTCGCCGAGGGGCCTCCCGCAAGGCGAACGATTCGCCTCTAGGTGCCTGGCACAGGGTGGAGT
>CAYJMF010000138.1:0-10776 GCA_964370855.1 uncultured Planctomycetota bacterium
CCCGATGCTGGCGGAGTCCCCCCCGCGGGACTAGAATCCCCCGCCATGCCACGCCTGGTCATCGTCCAGCAGACGCCCGGTGCGGACCCCGTGAGGATCTCCCTGGAGAAGGAGGTCGTCATCGGGCGCGAGTCCGACTGCCGGGTGATTCTCCTCGACGACCTCGTGAGCCGCCACCACGCCCGCGTCCTGGTCCACCAGGGCCGCGTGGTGGTCAAGGACCTCGGGAGCACCAACGGCACCACGGTGGCGGGGGTCCACGTCAAGGAGCAGGTCCTCAGGACCGGCCAGTCCTTCACCGTCGGAAGGACCGTCTTCACCGTGCGCGAGGAGGACCTCACCGGGGAGATGAGGGCCGTCTCCGAGGCCCCGAAGGCGCAGCCCGGCATCGTCCTCACGGAGGCGCAGGAGGGCTCCGTCTACGAGACCCGCTCCTCCGACGCCCCCGACAGGAGCCGGGAGGCGGCCACCCAGCCCCTCACCCTGGAGCAGATGGCGATCCTGTCGCAGCGCCTGGCCGCCATGAACCGCATCGGCACGGCCCTGGCCAGCATCCTCGAGGTGGAGACCCTCCTGGCCGAGGTCGTGGCCCAGGTCTTCGGCCTCTTCCCCCGGGCCGACCGCTGCTGCATCCTCATGGAGGGGAAGGACGGCGAGATCCGCCCCGCGCAGACGAAGGTCCGGGGCAGGGCCGACGCCGGGGCCGAGATCCGGATCTCCCGCACCGTCCTCGGCCTCAACCGCGACGAGCGCAAGGCCGTCCTCTCCTTCGACACGGCCACGGACCAGCGGCTCTCGGCGGCGGTCTCCATCGTCGCCTCGGGCATCCGCTCCATCATGAGCGTCCCCATCTTCTCGAAGGACGACTTCTACGGGATCCTCTACCTCGACACCGGCGACATCGGCGCCCCCTTCTCCTCCGACGACCTCGAGCTCCTGACCACCTTCGCCGGGCAGGTGGCGATCTTCGTGAAGAACGCCCGCCTCGTCGGCCAGATCCAGAAGGAGACGGAGCTCCGCACCAACCTCGGCCGGTACCTCTCCCCCTCGGTGGTCACGGAGATCGCCCGCGGCAACCTCGTCCCCTCCCTCGGCGGCGAGACCCGGGAGGGCACCTGCCTCTTCAGCGACGTGGTGGGCTTCACCCGGGTCTGCCGGGCCCTGTCCGCCGCGGAGGTGGTGTCGCTCCTCAACCGGTTCTTCAGGGACCAGGTGGACGCGGTGTTCCGCTTCGAGGGCACCGTGGACAAGTTCGGCGGCGACGCCATGCTCTGCGTCTGGGGCGCCCCCGTGGCCATGAAGGACCACGCGGGCCCCGCGGTGAGCGCCGCCCTGGACATGCAGAACCGGCTCTTCGGGTTCAACCTCGACCTGGAGGCCACGGGCAGCCCCGTCCGCATCCACATGGGCATCGGGCTCAACTCCGGGAACTTCATCGCCGGCAACGTCGGCAGCGAGCGGCGCCTGGAATACACCGTCATCGGGGACACGGTGAACCTGGCGCAGCGGGTGGAGGAGAAGGCGACGGGGGGCATGGTCCTCGTGTCCGACGCGACCCGGGGGTTCCTCCGGGGGGCCCGCGCGTCGAGGCTCCAGCCCACCTCCATCCGCGGCGCCCAGGGGGACGTCATCGTCCACAGCGTCCGCGCCATGCCGCTCCGGGAGCAGGGCCGGGACCTCGGGCTCATCGCCTCCATCCCCCTCCGGGCCGGCATCCCCGGCCGGGACGGGAGGGTGGACGCCCTGGTCGTCCGCATCCAGCCCGGGGCGCCGGGTCCCGTCCTCCACGTCCGCATCCCCCTGGGGAAGGGCTTCGAGGACGCCCAGGCGCTGCGCCTCGAGGCGGTTCTCCCCGAGGCCCCCTCCATCCCCCCCTTCTCGGGAGGGGTCATGGGGCTCCGTCCCCAGGAGGAGGGGCGCCCCTTCCGGGACATCGAGGTGCTGGTCCCCGCCCTGCCCGCCCCCCTCGACGCGATCCTGGCCGACGTTCCCGCCGGGGGCGCCGGGTGGGAATCCCCCCTGGCGCCGGACTCCATACCGAGGACCTGACGGGCCGAGGACCTGACGGGCCCGGGGTCAGTTGCCGAAGAGCGACCGGCGGCGCCAGCCCTCGGGGTCCTTCACGAAGACCACCGCGGGCAGGAACTCCTCCCCCACCTTCTCCATCTCCCCGGGAGCCAGGGCCCCGGAGATGTCGAGGAGGACGCGGGCCTCCTTCTCCTCGATCCCGTCGGGCCTGCGCGCCACGGTGAACTGGACGTCCCTCACGACGGCCCTCCGGAAGAGGTGGATGCGTTCCTTCCACCCGCTCTTCCAGGGGACCATGCGGAGGACCAGGGCACGGGGATCCTCCGATCGGAACTCCTCGTCGGTGACGTTGTAGAGCTTGCAGAAGGCCGCCCGCTCCGCTTCGTCGGAGGCGAGGTACCGGGAGCGGATGAGGGGGAACTCCCCCAGGGCGTCCTCCCTGGCGCGGCGGCTGTGCATGTTGAAGAAGGCCTCGTCGTCCCCCTGGATGATGGCGTCCCGGATGTCCCGCCACGCCTTCTGCACGGAGGCGATCTCCTCCTCCGTGGTCGAGGGCCGAAGCAGCATCCAGGCTCCCGCCGCGGCGGCGAGGAGGAGGAGGAGGAGGACGGCGACGGGGAGCCTTCCCGGGGCCCTCACCGCTTCTCCGGCCCCCTCCGGTCCTGCTGGGAGGGCCCCTCCCCCCGGTACGGCTGCTTCTTCGGCCCCGGGGCGGCCTCCCCGGCCCGGGGCTCCTTCCACTCCGGGGGCACGGTGGTGTTGGGCCGCGCCAGGAGGCGACCCTCGCCGTCGACCACGGCCCGCAGGTTGTCGATCTTCCAGCCCCCGGGGTCCCGCCGCAGGTACCACGTCCGCTCGCTCCCGTCGCCGAGGTTGATCCGGAGGAGGGCCCCGTCCCCGCGCACCTCCTGGTCGTACACCCGCGAGCCGCGGTACATCTCCTCCGCGAGGGCGACCTGCTCCAGGGAGAGGATCTCCTCGGGCTTGAGCCGCCGGAGGTCCTCCGGGGTGAGGCCGGTCTTCCTCCTGTACTCCGCGGCGTACTCCGGGGGGATGTCCCTGCGCATGTTCTCGACGAACCCCTCGTAGTCCCTGCGGGCGGGGGGCAGCATCAGCCGCCAGAGGGCGCCCCCGTCCCCGGCCAGGGTCCGGTCCCGGACGTGGTCGAACACCTCCGCCGGACCCGGGGAATCCGTCCCCCGCGCCCGCACCCACCACCAGCCCCCCGCCGCGAGAACGGCCAGGAGCAGGACCCCGGCGAGCCTCGGGACGACGGAGCGGCCCCCCGCCTGCGGCGCGGGAGGTGGAGGGGCGGCCGGTGGGGGCGCGGGGGGCATGGGACGTGCATCGTATCAGACGGCGCGGGAGGGGTCCGGGCAACGGCGGGGGGGAGCGCGCGCTTCTTGCCGCGTCCCCGCGGCGGCCCTACCTTGATGGGGATGACCGCCCCCGCTCCCTCCTTCGGCCCCGCCCACGCCCGCCGCTACGCGCGCCAGCTCTCCCTCCCGGGCATGGGCGCCGACGGCCAGCGGAGGCTCCTCGGGTCCACCGTGGCCCTCGTCGGCGTCGGGGGCCTCGGCTGCCCCGCCGCGCTCTACCTGGCCGCCGCCGGGGTCGGGCGGCTCCTGCTCGTGGACGGGGATCTCGTGGACGAATCGAACCTCCACCGGCAGGTCCTCTACGGCACCGCCGACGTGGGGCGCCCCAAGGTGGAGGCCGCCGCGGAGCGCCTCCGATCCCTCAACCCCGACGTCGCCGTGGAGCCCCGCGCCGAGCGGTTGACGGCGGGGAACGCCCGCTCCCTCCTCGGGGGGGCGGACATCGTGGCCGACGGGTCCGACAACTTCCCGACCCGGTTCCTCGTCAACGACGCCTGCGTGCTCCTCGGGAAGCCCAACGCCCACGGGTCCATCTTCCGCTACGAGGGGCAGGTCTCCTTCTTCGACGCCCGCTCGGGCCCCTGCTACCGCTGCCTCCACCCCGAGCCGCCCCCGCCGGGCCTCGTCCCGAACTGCGCCGAGGCCGGCGTCCTCGGGATCCTCCCCGGGGTCGTCGGCTGCCTCCAGGCGACGGAGGTCGTCAAGCACCTCCTCGGCATCGGGGAGAGCCTCTCGGGACGTCTCGTCCTCTACGACGCCCTCTCCCTCACGTTCCGGGAGCTGCGCCTCGGGAAGGACCCGGACTGCCCCGTGTGCGGGAGGAACCCGTCCATCACGGACCTCTCCGACCTCGGCGGGTACTGCGAGGCGGGGAGGACGCCCGCGGCCGAGGGGCGCCCCACCGCGGCGGAGCCGGAGGGTTTCCCCCCCTTCCTCGAGGTGGAGGAGCTCCGGGCCCTCCTCGCCGGGGCCGAGCCCCCGGTCCTCCTGGACGTCCGGGAGGGGTGGGAGGTCTCCCTGGGGATGCTCCCCGGGGCGGTCCACGTCCCCCTGGGCTTCCTCCCCGGACGGTGGACGGAGATTCCGCGGGAGAGGCCCGTCGTGGTCTACTGCCACGCGGGGCTTCGCTCCCGGGAGGCCATGCAGTTCCTGCGCTCCCGGGGTCTCGAACGCGTGGCGAGCCTCGAGGGCGGAACGGACGCGTGGTCGACGAGGGTCGACCCGTCCCTTCCCCGCTACTGAACCGGGTGACGCGACAGGAGGAGGATCCCGGGAGCCCGCCGCACACGGCCTCCCGCACGCCGCCATGGCCACCAACTACATGACGAAGGGGCAGTACGAGAGGCACTGCCACCAGGTCCACCTCCTCGAGGAGAAGATCGCCGCCGCGAAGATGAAGGTCGGAGAGGCCGCCAAGATGGGCGACCTCTCGGAGAACGCCGAGTACGACGCCGCCCGCGAGGAGGTCGAGTTCCTCACGACGCGGTACCAGGAGATGCAGACGTTCCTCGTGGGGATGCAGGTCGTGGACCCGAAGCGCACGGACCCGAACATGGTGACCGTGGGCAAGACCGTGGAACTCCGCGACCCCGAGAGCGGGGAGGCGTTCACCTACAATGTCGTCGGCGGAGGCTGGACCGACGCCGCCGCCATGGAGGTGTCCTACCGCGCGCCCCTCGCCGCCGGGCTCATCGGGCGCCGGGCCGGGGACACCGTCGAGGTGCAGGTGCCGAGCGGCGCCCGCACCCTCGAGATCGTATCCGTCCGCCCCTACGACTAGCGCCGGGGCCGGACCAGGGAAGGAAGGCCGCGATGGCGAACTCCGTGAAGGCCGCCGTGGACGCTCCGGGGCTCCGGCTCCGGTTCGAGGGGAGCCGGGAGGCCTGGGAGCGGGCGGTGCTGCCCCTGCTCGGGCCCGTGGCCCAGGGCGCGTGGCGGGCCGACGTGCCGATCCCCGTGGAACCCGCCGGGCCGGCGGCTCCCGATTCGGCGCAGGCCCCCCCGCCGGCGCCGGGTCCCGCGGCGGCCGTCCCTGCGGCGGTGGCGGTCGCAACCGCCCCCTCCCCCGACGCCACCCGGGCACCGGCCCCTTCGCGGGCGCCGACCGTCGCCGCCCCCCCCCCGCCCCCCTCCCCCGCGGCCGCCGCCGCCGCTTCCTGGGACCCGGCTCCCGTCTATGCCCGCCTGCTGAAGGAGGAGGGCCGCAAGGCCGATCGGGACGCGGTCCTCCTGGCCCTGGTCAGCCTCGCCGCCGCGGGACGGCGGGACGCGACCCCCGCCGAGGTCCTCTCCCACATGCAGAAGAACGGCTACCCGTCGGCAGGGGTGAAGGCCAGGCCGGTCCTCGCCAAGCTGTGCCACCGCAAGGGGATGGCGGTGCCGGGGCTCCTCCCCAACACCTTCCGGGCCACCCCCGCCGGCTCCGCCTACATCTGGAGGCGGGCCAAGGGCGGGTGACGGCCGTGGCGGACATCGCGGTGGCCGTGGTCGGGGCCGGCGTCCATGGATCCCGGTACGCGGAGCACCTCCTGCGCGGAGAGGTCCCGGGGGTGCGCCTCGCGGGAGTCTGCCGGCGGAGCGGAGCCGACGCCGCCCGCTGGACCTCCCGGGGGGTGCGCTTCGAGACCGACGCCGGCGCCCTCGCCGGGGACCCCTCCGTCGACGCCGTCGTGGTGGCCTCGCCGCCCCTCCACCACGAGGAGCACGCGGCGGCGGTGCTCGCGGCGGGGAAGCCCCTCCTGCTGGAGAAGCCCGTGGCGCCCGACGGCGCGGCCTGCGCGCGCATCGCCGCGGCGGCCTCCCGGGCCGGCGTCCCCGTCCTCGTGGGCCACTCCCTCCGCTACAACCCCGTGGTCCGCGCGCTCCGGGAGGAGATCCGCCGTGCCGGGGACCTCCGCCACCTCGGCCTCTCGCAACGCCACGAGCGGATGCCCCAGGAGTGGCAGAACCGCCCCCCCGCGGGAGGCGCGCTGCTCAGCGTCTCCGTCCACGCCGCCGATCTCGCCCGCTGGCTCTCCGGCCGGGAGATCGCGTCCGTGGATCGCTGCCTGCTGGAGCCGGCCCCCGGGGAGGGGGCCGAGGGGGCGGCGGCGGCGTTGTGCCGCCTCGAGGGGGGAGCCACCCTCTTCGTGGAGGTCTCCATCACGGCGCCGGGCCGGCGCACCTTCGCCGAGGCCCGCACCGGGGCCGACGGGTTCGAGGGGGACATCCTCCACGGGACCCTGGCGCGCCTCCGCGGGCGCGCGCGGGAGGCCGTCCCCGTGGCGAAGCCGGGGCCGGGGCTCGTCCCCCTGCTCGCGGACTTCGCGGCGGCGGCGAGGGGCCGGCCGTCGGGGGACGCGGCGACCCTCGCCGACGGCATCGCCGCGGTGGCCTTCACGGAGGCCTGCCGGCGGGCGGCGCGCTGACGGGATCCCGCCCCCCGCGGTCCTGCCGGCTCCTCCCCCCTCCTCGATTACGATTCCCCCATGCACGACCTCCTCCGCACCGCCCGGGAGCGGGTCCTCGTCTTCGACGGCGCCATGGGGACCTCGCTGCAGCAGCTCGACCTCTCGAAGGCGGACTTCGGGGGGCTCGAGGGCTGCAACGAGAACCTCGTGTTCTCCCGCCCCGACGCCGTGGAGCGGGTCCACGAGGGGTTCCTCCGGGCCGGCTGCGACGTGCTCGAGACGGACACCTTCGGCGGCACCCCGAGGAAGCTCGCGGAGTACGGCCTCGGGGAGCGCTGCCGGGAGCAGAACGCGGCCGCGGCCCGCATCGCCCGCGCCGTGGCCGACCGGTTCTCCACGCCGGATCGGCCCCGCTACGTCTCCGGCTCCATGGGGCCCACGGGGCTCCTCCCCGCGTCCGAGGACCCCGACCTCGGGGGCATGCCGGTCCCCGTCCTCTCCCGGGAGTTCGAGGAGCAGGCCATGGGGCTCCTCGAGGGGGGCGTGGACTGCCTCCAGGTGGAGACGAGCCAGGACATCCTCGAGGTCAAGGCCGCGGTCCTCGGCATCCGCCGGGCCTTCAAGACCGCGGGCAGGACCGTCCCCCTCATCCTCCAGGTGACGCTGGACGGGAGCGGGCGGATGCTCCTCGGCACGGACATCCACGCCGCCCTCGTCACCCTGGAGGCCCTGGGCGCCGACATGCTCGGGCTCAACTGCTCCACCGGGCCCGAGGAGATGCGCGACTCCGTGCGCGCCCTGTGCGACCGCTCCGTCCTCCCCGTCTCGGTCCTCCCCAACGCCGGCATCCCCCTCAACGTGGACGGCGTCGCCTCCTACCCCATGACCCCGGGCCCCTTCGCCGCCGCCATGGCGGAGTTCGTCCGGGACTTCGGCGTGGACGCCGTGGGCGGCTGCTGCGGGACGACCCCGGAGCACCTCGCCGCCGTGGTGGAGGCGATCCGCGGGATCCCGCGCCGTCCCCGCCCCCTGCGGAAGCTCGAGGCCCTCTCCTCGATGATGGCCGCGGCCGATCTGACCCAGGACCCGCGGCCGACGCTGGTCGGGGAGCGGGTCAACAGCCAGGGCAGCCGCAGGATGAAGCGGCTCCTCCTCAAGGAGGACTGGGGCGGCATCGTGGACATCGCGCGGGGGCAGGTCGAGGGCGGCGCCCACGTGCTCGACGTCTGCGTGGCCCTCACGGAGCGCACCGACGAGCGGGAGCAGATGACGACGCTCCTCCGGAAGCTCGCGCTGTCCGTGCCCGCGCCGGTCTGCATCGACTCGACGGAGGCCGACGTCATCCGGGCGGCCCTGGAGGTCTGGCCCGGCCGCGCCCTGGTCAACTCCGTCAACCTCGAGGACGGCCGCAGGCGCATCGACGCCGTGGTGCCCTCCGTTCGCGAGTTCGGGGCCGCGGTCATCGCGCTCACCATCGACGAGACGGGCATGGCCAAGACCGCCGCCCGCAAGGTGGAGGTCGCCCGCCGCATCCACGACATCGTCGTGGGCGAGTACGGCGTCGCCCCCGGGGACCTCGTCTTCGACGCCCTCACGTTCACCCTCGCCACGGGGGAGGCGGAGTTCTTCCGCTCCGCCCTGGAGACCCTGGAGGGCATTCGCGGCATCCGCGAGGCCCTCCCCGGGGTGCGCACCATCCTCGGCGTCTCCAACGTCTCCTTCGGGCTCGGCCCCGAGGCCCGGAAGATCCTGAACTCGGCGATGCTCTACCACGCCGTGCGGGCGGGCCTCGACATGGCCATCGTGAACCCCGCCGAGATCACCCCCTACAGCGACCTCTCGGAGGAGGAGCGGGGGCTGGCCGACGACCTCGTGTTCGCGCGCCGCGCCGACGCCCTGCCCCGCTTCATCGACTACGCGTCGGTGCGGGCCCCCGGGGCCCACCGCGAGGAGGAGGAGGAGGCCGCCACGGCGGATCCCGCGGTGCGCGTCCACCGCTGCATCCTCCAGCGCAAGCCCGACGGCATCGAGGGCCTGCTGGACGCCTGCCTCGAGAGCCGCACCCCCGTGGAGGTGCTGAACGGGGTGCTCCTGCCGGCCATGAAGGAGGTGGGCGACAAGTTCGGGTCCGGGGAGCTCATCCTCCCCTTCGTGCTCCAGTCCGCGGAGGTGATGAAGCGGGCCGTCTCCCACGTGGAGAAGTTCCTCGACCGGGCCGAGGGATCGACCAAGGGCCACGTCGTGGTCGCCACGGTGCACGGGGACGTCCACGACATCGGGAAGAACCTCGTCCGCACCATCCTCGGGAACAACGGGTGGACGGTCCACGACCTCGGCAAGCAGGTGCCCGCCCACGTCATCGTGGAGAAGGCCATCGAGTTCAAGGCCGACGTCGTGGGGCTGTCGGCGCTCCTCGTCTCCACCTCCCGGCAGATGCCCGTCGTGGTGCAGGAGCTCGAGCGCCGCGGGCTCCGCGTCCCCGTGCTCGTCGGGGGGGCCGCCATCAACAGGGCCTTCGGGAGGCGCATCAACCGGCTGGAGGACGGCACCCTCTACGGTCCCGGGGTCTTCTACTGCAAGGACGCCTTCGAGGGGCTGGCCACGGCGGACGGGCTCCTCGACGCCGGGCGGAGGGCGGAGCTGATCGCCGGGGCCCACGCCGCGGAGCCCGAGGCCCCGGCCGGGGCGCGGACAGAGGTCCCGGACCAGGACTCCCTCCCCCGCTCCGCGGTGCGGGACGACGTGGAACCGCCGGTTCCCCCCTTCCTCGGCCCCCGCGTGGTGGAGGGCATCGATCTGCGCGACGTCTTCCCCCACATCAGCGAGCGCTCCCTCTACTTCCTCTCCTGGGGGGTGCGGCCGAAGGACGACGCGGAGCGGAAGCGGCTCATCGCCGAGGAGTTCCGGCCGCTTCGGGAGCGGCTGGAGACGGAGTGCATCGAGCAGGGGCTGCTCCTGCCCCGCGCCGTCTACGGCTACTGGCCCTGCCGCTCCGAGGGCCGGACGCTGGTGATCCTCGACCCCGCGGACCCGGCGCGGGAGGCGGCCCGGTTCACCTTCCCCCGCCAGCCCACGGGGAAGCACCTCTGCCTCGCCGACTACTTCGCCTCGAAGGGGCGCGGGGTCCCCGACGTCGTCGCGCTCCAGTGCGTGACCGTGGGCTCCCGCATCGCCGAAGTGACGGACCGGCTCTCCCGCGAGGGGGACTACGCCCGCTCCTACCACCTCCACGGCCTCGCGGTGGAGACCGCCGAGGCCCTGGCCGAGTGGCTCCACCTGCGCGTGCGGAAGGAGCTCGGCCTCGGCCCCGGCCGCGGGAAGCGGTTCAGCCCGGGGTACCCCGCCTGCCCGGACCTGGCCCAGCACGGCCCGATGTGGGAGCTCCTCCGCGCGAAGGAGGCCATCGGCGCGGGACTCACGGAGGCCTTCCAGATCGATCCCGAGGCCTCCACGGCCGCTTTCGTCGTGCACCACCCTGATGCGGAGTACTACCACGTGCAGGGGAGGAGTCCGCGGGGGTAGGGGGGGGAGAGGCTTCCCGACGAGTCGTGCGGGCATCTTCCGGGACCGGGGGAGAGGCGGCGGATTCGAGATGCCTTCCGGCGCGGCGGGGAGATCGCCGGGATCGGGGCATGGGGTCATGGGGGACGGCGGGCATCCTCTGGAGATCCGGATCCGGCAAGGCGCGAAGGGTGAACGTCGTCCCCCCTCCCCCCTCCCTCTCCCTCCCTCCCTCCCTACCTACCTACCTGCCTACCTCTCCCCCCCTCCCTCTCCCTCCCCCTGGAACCGGGAAATCGGTCGGATCTCCTGGCCCTCGCCTCTCCTGGCCTTCGCCTCTCCTGGCCTTCGCCTCTCCTCTCCTCTCCTCTCCTCCGCCTCTCCAACGCGCCCGTTTAGAGAGGGTCCGGTCCGGGCCGCTCCGGCCCGGACCCGCTCGAAACGGGCGCCACCCCCGCGCCGCAGGCCCCCCGGGACCC
>CAYJMF010000139.1:0-10768 GCA_964370855.1 uncultured Planctomycetota bacterium
ATCCGCTTGCGCCGGGACCCGCAGGGAGCACGGGGGATTGGCTCACATCCTCTCAGTCCCGCAGGAGGCCGTGGAGCTTCCCGTCCCGTGTCCCGACCACGATGAAACGGCCGGCGACGGCCAGGGGGGTGCTGAGGGCGGACCCCTCGGAGTCGTTCCACTTCCAGATCTCCTCCACCTCGGCCCCCTTGAGCCGGAAGGCGGAGAGGGAGAGGTTCGTGGCCTGGAAATGGACCCCGCCATCGAAAGCGGGGCTCCCGAGGGCCGTCTCCTTCTCGCCGAAGACGCGGAAGGGGAGGCTTCCCGGCTTCACCCCCCTGGAGAGGGTGGCGAGCCGGGCCATCCCGGTGTTGAAGACGACCAGGAGCGATTCCCCGTCGAGGACCACGCCCACGGGCTCGGCCCCCTCCAGGGAGACCCCCCAGCGGTAGCTCCCGCGGTCCCCCGAGGAGCCCGGATTGGGCGGCTCCACCAGTGCGACCTCCCGCCCCGTTCCCCCCAGGGCGAGGAGCACCTTGGTCCCCGCGGGGACGGGGCCGAGGGAGGGGGCGGAGTAGGAGGGCTGGGAGACGGAGGTCGTGAGGAGGGGGAGGACCTCCTTGCCGTCGGCGGAGAGGATCCGGCCGGTCCCGTCGTCGCACAGCACCACGATGCGCCCTCCCACGAGGGCGAGATCCCGGAGCGTGCCCGCCGTCAGGCGGACCTCCCAGGCCGGCTCCCCGTCGGCGGCGCGGAAGGCCTTCACGAGGCCGGAGGTGCCCGCGGCCACCAGCAGGTCCCCGACGAGGACGGGCCGGCCCACGACGGGCCCGGGGCCGCGCTCCGCGGGGATCTTCCAGCGCTCGCGGAGGCCCGGGAGGTCGAGGGCCACCACCACCCCGTCGAGGGAGGCGGCGTAGACGGAGGTCCCGGCCACCAGGGCGGCGGCGGGGAACCCGCTGAGGGAGCCGGCGTCGTAGGAGGCGGTTTCGACCCCGTCCTCCACGGTCACGAGGTGGATCCAGCCCGCCCGATCGGGGACGACCACGGACTTCCCGTCGGGGGTGGGGACGGGGGCGGCCTCGAGTGCGCCCGTGGCGATGGACCGGGTCCAGAGGGGGATCTTGGAGAGGACGACGGGCAGCTCCGCGGGCAGCCGGTCCCGCAGGGACTTGGCGTCGAACTTGTCGGGAAGGGGGGGGATCTCGACGGTCCGGGCCTGGAAGCCCGGGGCGGTGACCTCGAACCGGAGGCCCGCGGCGGCGGTGTAGAGGATCTCCCGGGGGGAGGGCCCCGCCGCCTGGTCGGCTCCGGCCCCGAGGACCTGGACATGGGCCCCGGAGGGGACGGTGGTGACCCGGACGCGGAAGCCCAGCCTCTCCCTGAACTCGGTCACCGAGGGGAAGGTCGCCAGGTACTCGGCCAGGAGGTCCCGGGAGGCGGTCCTCTTCCCCGCCGCCCAGGCCTCATCGGCGCTCCCCTGGACGCCCTCCAGCTCTTCGCGGTAGCGGTGGAGCTGCTTGAGGGTCTCCGCGGCGTTCTCCACGCGGTCGTCCACGGGGACCTCCAGGCTCTCCCCGGCCCCGACGGCGGTGAGGAGGCCGACGGCCCTCTCCACGGAGGGGATGCTGGAGACGGGGTGGTGCTCCGCCTCCTTGCGGGCCTTGCGGTAGAGCGCCTGGGCACCGTCGACGATGCGCTTGAGGTGGGTCTCCGTCTTGAGCCCCGACTCGAGGATCCCCCGGCGCATGGACGCGGTCCGCCTCTCGACCAGGTTCTCCGTGGGCTCGCAGGCGTCGGAGTGCTCCGCGAGGATCGCCCGGGCCCGGTTCTCGACGGCGGCCCGCGCGTCGTCCATCCCCCTGGAGGCGGCGTTCAGCTCGGCCACGCCCCTGGCGACGTCCTCCACGGGGCCGTCGGCGTACCGCTCCAGGCCGTCGGAGGCCGCGGCGAAGCGCTTCTCCGCGGCGGTGAAGTCGTCGGACAGGGAATCGAGGGCCTCGGAGATGGTCTTCTCGATCTCCGTCCTGTGGCGCTCCTTCGAGCCCTTGTACCAGAGGAGGCCCCCGGCCGCCGCCCCGAGGATGGCGACGACGCCGGCGGCGGCGGCGATGCGCCTGCCGATCCGCTTCCCGCGGTCCCGGACATGGGCGATGGCCTCGATCTTCTTGAGCACCCCGGGCCGGTTGCGGTCGATGGCGGTGATCTTCCGCAGGCACCGGATGGCCTCGTCGTGCTCCCCCCGGGAGGAGCAGACCCCGGCCATGGACTCGAGCTCCGCCATGGCCTCGTTGTTCATCCCGCTCTCCTGGTACGCCTGCACGAGCAGGGAGCGGAGGGGGAGGTCCCCGGGGGTGGACTGGGCGAGGCTGTGGAGGATCTGGAGGGCCGCCGGGAGGCGGCCCAGCTCCTTCTGGCAGCCCGCGAGGGTGCGTCCGGCCTCGAGGACCTCCTGGCTGTGGGCGGAGAAGACCTCCGGGTTGCGGCAGGCGATCTCCACCATCTGCGTCACGGCCTGGAGGTCCGTCGGGAGGGACATCACCACGCGGTTGTAGGCCTCGAAGGCGTGGGCGGGCTCCACGAGCTCGACGTAGGACTCCGCCGCGGCCTTGAGGAACAGGGAGGCGCGCTCCGGCTCCTGGAGGGCCTCCAGGGCGTATCCGAGCTGCATGTTGACGGGAGGGGTGGCGCCGCCCAGCTCCACGATGCGGGAGAGGAACTTGGCCGCCTCGGGATGGTCGTTCCTGCCCGTCGCGTCCTGCGAAAGGGCCTGGAGATCGGCGATGGAGACCGGCTCGATGGCGCCCTGGTCCAGCAGGAGGGCGAGCATCTTGCAGGCCTCGAACTTCGCCGCGCAGGAGTCCTCGATGATCTCGTGGACGTTGAGGCGCCCCTGGCGGAGGAGCTCCAGGATCCGCGCGGAGTAGGGGAGGAGGAAGACCTCGTCGGTGACGTTCGCCTGGTCGAGGGTCACCGTGGGCTTGTAGATCTCGTCCAGGGCCGGCACGAGGCCGCGGATGAAGTTCCACTCCTCGGCCCGGCGCTGCGCCTCCGTGATGAGGGAGTTGACGTCGAAGGTCACCTGCATCGGGGCGTTGTCCACGGCGGGCGGGGGGCCCTCGATGAACTCGAAGGAGGCCTCCTTCCAGATGAAGAGGTTGTGGATCTCCTCCTGGATCTGGGTGCGCACGGCGGCCTCGACGTCCTCCCGCGAGACCGCCGCCATCTCGCCGAGGATCTCGCCGAGCCGCTTCCCCTCGGACTTCTGGCGGGCGAGGGCCGCGTCCAGGGCCTCCCGGGTGATGCGACCGTGGCGGAGGAGGATCCGCCCGAGGCTGTCCTGCCCCCGCCGCCCGCGGGAGAGCATGGAGACCCCGTCCCGGGAGAAGTAGATGCTCTTCCGGGTGTCCCCGTCGAAGAGGACCAGCGTGCCCTCCTTCTGGTCGAGGGAGAGCATCTGGAGGACGTTGGCGAGGTCGACGCTCTGGAGGTTTCCCTTCAGGGACATGGGCGGTCTCGGAATCCTCCGTCGTCGGAACCGGTGTCCCGGGAGCGGCGGCGCCCCGGGCGAGGGGAATCTGGAAGCCACGGGAAGAGGCCGGGAAGGTCGGTCCTGCCCGCTCCCCCCGAAGCCGGGAGACGACTGTATCCCGGGGTGCGCCGCCACTTCAAGACTTGAGGGGCCCCGGAGTGGACGGGGAAAGGGCCGCCGCGACGGTCAGGGCGGCGAGGGCCCCCTCCCCGGGGGCGCGGGCGGGCATGCCTCCCGACAGCAGGGCACGGAGGCCGGCGTCGGCGGCGGCCCGCGGCGCCCGCGCGAGGAGGTCCGCCAGCAGCGTCCGCGCGTCGGCGAGGGGGTCCCCCGCGCGGCGGGGGCCGAGGTCGCCGAAATGGAGGCGGCGGGGCTCGAGGAGGAGGGCCTCGAAGGGGGAGCCATACAACAGGAGGACGGCGACCGACTCCTCCTCCACGGCGAGGCGGCGCACCCCCGCCCCCTCGGGGCCGTGGGCACCGGGGGCGTCGGGGAAGGCGGAGCGGCGGAAGGTCGAGTCCCAGGGATCGCGCTCCAGGGTGAGGGGGCGGGCCGAGGCCCGGGGGAGGAGGGCGGCCCCGGCGGACAGCAGGCGTCCGTGGGGCAGGAAGGGATGGCTCCCCCCGAGGGAGGCGCCCACCCGGAGCCCTCCCTCCTCCACGGCGGCGCGGAGGACCCGGAGGGGGGCGAGGGCGGAGGGGAGCCCGGCGAGGCCCGCGGGGGGCGGCTCCGGGGCGCGGCCCCGGCCCTTCCAGGGGCGGAGCACCCAGGCCGGGTTCCCGCAGGTGGCCGCCTCGAGGGCCGCCGCCCGGGCCTCCTCCTCCGGCGTGGGGGCCGAGTCGACGGGCTCCGCACCGAGGACCGCGCCGAAGGCCCGGCCGAGGGCCTCCTCCAGGGCCTCCGGGGGGATCGGCGACCCGCCCCGCTCCTCGGCGACGCTGGTGGCCCCGGGGGCGGTCCCGTTGGGGGAGAGGGGGATGGAGCCGTGCTGGAGGAAGGCCGCGGCGGTGCGCCGTTGCGCCGACCCCACGAGCTTGCGGCCCGAGGCGACGAGGTCGATGGCGGCGGTGCGTGCGAAGCAGAAGAAGGGGTCCCTCCCGCCGGAAGCTTCGGCGTCCCCGCGGGGGGCGGCGGCCACGCCCACCTCCGCCAGGGCCGCCTGGACGGCGCCGTGGAGCCAGTGGTAGGAGGCCGCCGTCTCCCGGGGGATGCGGATGTCCCCGGCGGGGAGGACGACGGAGTAGGTGACCTCGTCGGCGTGGAGGATGGCGCCCCCCCCCGTGACGCGGCGGGTGACGTCGAAGCCGGCCTCCCGCCAGGGGGCGAGGTCCTCCGCGGCCACGGCCTGGAACCAGCCGAGGGAGAGGGTCCACGGGGACCACCGGTAGAGGCGGACCGCGGGCTCCGGGGGCGCTCCCTCCCCGGCCAGGGCCTGGTCGAGGGCCATGTTGCGGGGGCCCGGCCGGGGGCCGGAGCGGATCAGGCGGAAGGACTTCGCGGTCACGGGGCGGACCCCTATTGTGGCCCCTTCCATGGGAACTCGGAAGAGAGCCGACCGCGCGGGCCGCGTCCGGCTCCTCGCCCGCATCGCGGGCCTCGCCGCCCTCGGGCGGGAGAGGCCCCTCGGGGAGGCCTTCCTCGCGGCGCGGAAGGGGGGCGTCCCCCTGAGGGCGGTGAGGGAGACGCTGCTCCAGGTCTTCCTCTTCGCGGGGTTCCCCCGGACCGTGAACGCCCTGGATGTCCTGGAGAGGAGCCTCGGCCCCCTTCCCCCCGTGGTCCCGGAGAGGCTTCCCCCTGGCGCCGCCCGGCGGCGGGGGCGCCTCCTCTTCGATCGGGTCTACGGCGAGCATGCCGGCCCGGTCCTCGCGCGCATCGGGAGCCGGCACCGGGAGTTCCGGGACTGGATCCTCGAGGACGCCTACGGCAAGGTGCTCGGGCGGCCGGGCCTGCCGGCGGCGGAGCGGGAATGCATCGCCGTGGCGCTCCTGGCCGTGCTCGACCTCCCGCGACAACAGGCGGCCCACCTCCGCGGGGCGCTGCGCTGCGGCGCGACGGCGGCGGAGGTGGAGGCGGCCCTCGGAGGGGTGGAGGGTATCGCCTCCCGGAAGGCGGTGGCCTTCGCGAGGAGGCGACTCAGACCATCGTGACCAGGGGGTCCCCCCGCGCCACGGTGGTGCCCGGCGCGGCGTGGATCCTCGCCACGGTCCCGGCGCGGTCGGCGCGGACCTCGTTCTGCATCTTCATGGCCTCGAGGACGAGCAGGGGCTGCTTCGCGGCCACGGCCTCGCCTTCGGCCACGAGCACCTCGCGCACGATGCCGGGCATGGCGGACCGCAGGACGCGCGGCCCCCCGGCGTCGGCCGGCCGCACGGCGTGGGCCGCCGCCTCCCGCTCGTCCTCGACCTCGACGCGGAAGACGCGGGCCCCGACGGTGACCGTCCCCCCGGACCCGTTCCCGGAGACGACGACGCAGTGGACCCGCTCGCCGAGGCGGAGCGTCCACGCCCCCTCGCCCCGGATCCGACGGAGGTCGGCCGCCAGGGGGCGCCCGTCCACGGAGACGGAGCCGCCCTTCCCGTCCACCTCGACGGCCACGGGGCGTCCGTTCACCCGCACGGTGTACCTCATCGCCCGAACCCCCCGTTGGGGGTCTCGCGCCGGGCCGCCAGGACCCAGGGGGAGGCGCCCGCCGCGGGGGCGGCTGACCGGGCGGGGCGGGAGCGGCGGTGGAGGACGGCCGCCACGGCGGCGACGAGATCGAGGTCGCCGACGGGCGGGGGATCGAGGAGCGCCTTCCCCGGGCCGGCGAGGAAGCCGGTGTCGTAGACGCCGGCGACGAAATCGGGGTGGTCGAGGAGGCGGCGGAGGAAGGGGACCGTGGTGCAGAGCCCGGCCAGCACCATCTCGTCGAGGGCGGTGCGCAGGCGCGCGAGGGCGGCGGGGCGGTCGGGGCCCCAGCAGACGAGCTTCCCGAGCATGGGGTCGTAGTGCACGCCGACTTCGAGCCCCTCGAAGACGGCGCCGTCGAAGCGCACGCCGGGCCCGGAGGGGATCTCGAGGTGGGAGACGAGGCCCGTGGAGGGGAGGAAGCCCTCCTCGGGATCCTCGGCGCAGATGCGCGCCTCGACGGCGTGGCCCCGTGGGCGGAGGTCCGCGGCGGTGAAGGAGAGGGGCTCGCCCCCGGCCACGCGGAGCTGCTCCGCCACGAGGTCCACCCCGTAGACCTCCTCCGTCACGGGATGCTCCACCTGGATGCGGGTGTTCATCTCGAGGAACCAGGCGTTCTCCGCCCCGTCCACGAGGAACTCCACGGTGCCCGCGTTGCGGTAGCCGATGGCGGAGGCGGCGCGCACGGCGGCCTCGGCGAGGGCGCGGCGGGTCCCCGCGGAGAGCCGGTTGGCGGGGCACTCCTCGAGGACCTTCTGGTGGCGGCGCTGGACGGAGCACTCCCGCTCGCCCACGGCCACGGTGCGTCCGTGGTGGTCGGCGATGACCTGGACCTCGACGTGGCGGGGGTTGACGACGGCCTTCTCGATGTAGAGCTCCCCGCGGCCGAAGGCGGCCGTGGATTCCGCCGCGGCACGGTCGAAGGCGGAGGCCATCTCCTCCCGGGAGCGGACGAGGCGGATCCCCTTGCCCCCGCCCCCGGCGGAGGCCTTGAGCATGACGGGGTATCCGACGCCGGCGGCCACGCGGATCGCGTCGGCGGCGTCGGCGAGGGGGTCGAGGTTCCCGGGCACCACGGGGACGCCGGCCTCCGTCATGGCGCGGCGCGCGGGGACCTTCTGCCCCATGACCCGCATGCACCGCCCCGGGGGGCCCACGAAGACGAGGCCCGCGGCCTCCACGGCGTCGGCGAAGTCCGGGTCCTGGGAGAGGAAGCCGTAGCCGGGGTGGACGGCGTCGGCCCCGCACTCCCGGGCGGCGGCGATGATGCGGGCGCCGTCGAGGTAGGAGAGGCGGGCCTCGGCGGGGCCGATGCGGAGGGCCTCGTCGGCGAGGCGGACGTGGAGGGCGCCGGCGTCGGCGTCGGAGTGGACGGCCGCGGTCCGGAGCCCGAGGGTCCGGGCCGCCCGGAGGATGCGCACGGCGATCTCGCCGCGGTTCGCCACCAGCACCTTCTTCAGCATCGCCGCGAGTCTACCGGGGAGGCCGGTCCCTCGCCATATCGTGCGGGTTCTCGCCCGGACGTTTCGCGCCTACCGGCGCGCGGCTCCCGACGGGGTCGCATCGGGAAAGGACCCGATGCTCCCCCGTCGGGAGCGCAGGACGTCAAAGGACAGAGGCGGCGGGGTCGAACCTGCCTGAGGATCCAGGTGCGGGGGAGCGGGTTCGGTACCCGGGGGAGGAGGGGACGGCGGGCACCTTCCGGAGTTCCGGTGGTTCAAGGCACGAACGGTGTACGCCGTCCCCCACGATCCAGCGAGGAGTGGGGACGCCTCACCGGGCGGCGAATCCTCCCGGCGGCGGGGAGGAGGAGGTCCAATGCCTGTAATGCATTGTTATACGGACCGTTCCGGCGCCCCGTGAGCCACCTCCACGTCGTGGACGGGGTGCTCCCCTGGTGGATCGTGGCGATCTCGCTCCTCCTCTCGGCGCTGGTCGTGGGGGGGATCCTCCGGGCGCCCCCGGGGCGGGAATCGACGCGCTTCCTCGCCCGGGTCGGGGTGACGGGGGCGGCCCTCATCGTCACCATGTCCCTCCCCCTCGGCCCCGGGGTCCACCTCTCCCTCGCGCCGCTGGCGGGGATGATGCTCGGCCCCGGCGGCGGCTTCCTCGCGGCCTTCCTGGCCAACGCCTCCCTGGCGACCCTCGGCCACGGGGGGCTCACGGCCATGGGGGTCAACGGGCTGTTCCTCGGCCTGCAGGCCGTGGCCGGCTCCCTCCTGTTCCGGCTGCTGCGGCGCCCCCTCGGCGTGCGCTGGGGGGCGGTGTCGGCGACGGCGATCACGCTCGGCGTCGCCGCCATGTTCGCCATCGCCGCCCTCCGGGAGCTCCCCCTGGAGCACGGCCACGAGGAGGCCGGCCACGGGCAGGAGTGGGGGGTCTGGGTCGTGGGGGTCATGGCCGTCGTCGCCGCCGTCGTGGAGGCGGCCATCACGGCGGCGGTCATCGTCTTCCTCGCCCGGGTGCGGTCCGACCTCGTGCACGGCGGCGGCGCCCCCCGGCCGCGCACCTCCGGGGAGCCGGCGTGATCTCCGAGGACATCGACCGGATGGACGCGCTGGCCGCACGGGGGGATTCCGTCGTCCACCGCGCCTCGGCGCTGGCCCGCACCGCGGCGGCGGGCATCACCGTGGCGGCGGCGGTGGCGGCGGAGCATCCCGGGCCCCTGGCGGCGGCCGCGCTCCTCCTCCTGGCGGAGGCGGCGGCGGCCCGGGCGGAGCCTCGGCGCATCCTCGTCCGCTCCCTCGCTCCCCTCCCCTTCCTCCTCGTGCTGTTCCTCCTCCACCCGGAGGCGCCGCTCGACCGCATGGCGCTGCTGCTGCTGCGCGCCATGGTCTCCTGCATGGCGCTCGTGCTGCTCCTCTCCACGACGACCTTCGCCGACGTCCTTCGGGTGCTCGGGGTGTTCCTGCCGCGGACCCTCACGGCGGCGCTGGCGGTCCTCTACCGGTCGCTCTTCATCCTGCTCCGCGCCTCGGCCCACATGATGGAGGCGGCGCGGCTGCGGGGCGTGCGCGGCGGGGTCGGGACCATGGTGGGGGGGCTCCTCCTCCACGCCTTCGAGCGGACGGAGAACGTGGCCTGCGTGATGCACGTGCGCGGCGTGGACCTGCCGGACCCGGACCGGGCCGACGCGCTGCGGCCCCGCCGGGAGGACCTCCTCCCGCTGGGGGTGGCGGCGGGCGTGGCGGCGCTCTCCCTCTGGAGCCGGCTCCCGTGAGCGCGCCCGCCCTGTCCGTCCGCGGCCTCCGCCACCGCTTCCCCGACGGGACCGCCCTCGACCTCTCCCGCTTCGTCCTCGAGGTGGCGGAGGGGGAGCGGGTCGCCTTCCTCGGCGGGAACGGTTCGGGGAAGTCCACGGTGGTCCACGCCCTCGTGGGGCTGGCGGAGCCCGGGGAGGGGGAGGTGCGGGTCTTCGGGCGGGACCCGGCGCGGGAGTGGGCGGGCCTGCGGGCGCGGGTCGGGGTGGTGATGCAGCACGTGGACGACCAGCTCCTCGGGCTCACGGCGCTGGACGACGTGGAGCTCGGGCTTCGCGCCCACGAGCCGGTGCGGGCGGCGCGGCGGGAGCGGGCCCGGGCGGCGCTGCGGCGCCTGGGGGCGGAGTCCTTCGCGGACCGGGTGCCCCACGGGCTCTCCGGCGGCGAGAAGCGGCGGGTGGCCGTGGCCGGGGCCCTGGCCCACGGGCCCGATCTCCTCATCCTGGACGAGGTCTTCGGGGCCCTCGACCTCGGCGCCCGGGACGAGGTTCTGGCGGTCCTCCTCGAGGAGCATCGTACCCGGGGCGCGGCGCTCCTCCTGGTGACCCACGACGTGGCCTGGTGCCCGGAGTTCGCCGACCGGGTGGTGGTGATGCAGCGGGGGCGGGAGCCCTGGAGCGGGCCGCCCCTCGGCCTCGTCACCCCCGCGGGGATCGAGGCGCTGGAGGCCGCGGGGCTCGAGCCGCCGCCGCTCTTCCTGCTGGCCTCCTCCGTGGCCGCGGAGACGGGGCGGCCGCCGGCCTCGGCCCGGACCCGGGATCTCCTCGACTTCTGCCACGACCACCGCAGGACCGGGCTGTAGGAATCATCGACTCCCCCGGGGGAGGAGGCATACTCCCCGGCGAGAGAGGAGGTCCCCATGTACGACCCCAGGATGGTCCAGCCGATGCGCGACGAGGTGACGACCCTCGGCGTGAAGGAGCTCCGCACGCCGGAGGACGTGGACGCCGCCATGAAGGGGGAGGGCGCGAAGGGGACGACCCTCGTGTTCGTCAACTCCGTCTGCGGCTGCGCCGCGGGCAACGCCCGCCCGGCGCTGCGCATGACCATGGAGAAGGCGAAGCCGGACCACGCCTTCACCGTCTTCGCCGGCCAGGACCGCGAGGCCACGGCCCGCGCCCGGGAGTTCTTCCAGGGCCAGCCACCCTCCTCGCCCGCCTTCGCCCTGTTCCGCGACGGGAAGGTGGTGGGGATGCTCCACCGCCACGACATCGAGGGGCGGATGGCCCACGAGATCGCGAAGGACATCGTGGAGACCGTGGAGAAGTACAAGGGCGAGTGAAGGCAGGGACGTTCCTTACTAAGTAACTAACTCCGCGGGGCCCGGTCG
>CAYJMF010000140.1:0-5249 GCA_964370855.1 uncultured Planctomycetota bacterium
AAGCAGAGCCGAGCCGCCTGCCTCGATCGCCGGCCGGCCGACCGCCGGACAACAGAAAATGCCCTCGCTCTTGTCCTGCACCAGAACAGCGCGAAACGGCGCCGGGACCGAAACCCGGCCCTTGGCGTCCAGTCGCAGAACGAATTGCGAGACGAACCGGTCCATATGCCCCCGGTGACAGCCTGCCGAGCCGGTTTGGGTTCAAATGGGCTATCATGGGATGATATGGGCGTCAATGGAACCGTGGGGCCGGGTCGGCCCGGCGGGGCGGCCGCTGCCGCCATTAAGCGCGCTTAATTTTAAGAAAGCGTTGACCAACGCCCCCCCCCCCCCCCCAACGGGGGGGGGGTTTATTTTGGGCGGTCCCTCCCCCCTCCCCGGGGCGGATGATTTCCCCCCGTGTCATCCGTCCCATAAAATCGCCCTTCCGGCTTCACGTCCCGTCGATCCAGGAGGACTCCCCCCGATGTACGGCACCGCCTCGACCCGCGCCCGCGAGGGCGCCATGGAGGCCATGGCCCGCGGCATCCCCGCGGAGCTGACGACCTTCGTGAAGAAGACCTACGGCATGCTCGCCTTCAGCCTCTTCCTCGGGGCGGCGGCCTGCTGGGGCATGATGAAGCTCTTCCCGCTGCGCGTCATCGAGACCGCGAAGGGGCCCGTCATCGCTCCTTCCTTCCCGATGTGGGGGATCTGGCTCCTGTGGGGCGGGGCCCTCGCCTTCACCATCATGGGCAACAGGGTCCGGAGCGGGGCCCGCAGCGGGGAGGCCTCCCCCTTCGGTCTCGTCGCCCTCGTCGGCCTCGTGGTCTGCACCGGGGCGATGCTCGGCCCCACCATCGGCCTGTACGTCGGGCGCGGCATGGCGAACGTCGTCATCGCCGCGGCAGTGACCACGGCGGTCACCTTCACCGGGCTCACGGCGGTGGTCTTCCTGACTGGGAAGAACTTCGGGTTCCTGGGGAAGTTCCTCTTCATCGCCTTCTGGGGGTTCTTCGCCGCCTGGATGGTCGGCATGTTCATCGGAGGTGCGGACTTCCACTGGTGGATGTCCGGCATCGGCGCCGTCCTCTTCTGCGGGTTCATCCTCTTCGACACCTCCCGGGTGGTCCACGAGTACGGCCCCAACAATCTCGTGATCCCCGCCGTCATCTCGCTCTTCATCGACATCTACAACCTGTTCCTCATGCTGCTCATCCTCTTCGGCGGCCGCCGCAACGACTAGAGCGACGGGGGGGGCCATCCGCTGGGCCTCCCCCCCTCCTCCTCCCCCGGGGTCACCACCCGCCGTCGGACTCCCCGAGGGGGGCTCCCCCCCCGGGGGTATCCTCTTCCTCCCGAACCCGCCCATCCAGGAGGCTCCGATGACCGCCCGCGCCGCCGCCCTCGTCCTCTCCCTCGCCGCCGCGCTCCCGCTCTCCGCCTGCGCCTCCTGCGGGCCCCCCGCCGGCGTCCCCGTCGAGGGGGCGGCCTTCGCGGGGAGCGGCCCCTGCCTCGTGCTCGACGTCCCCGGGGAGCGCCGCCTCCGCAACGTCCGCCAGGTCACCTTCGAGGGGGAGAACGCCGAGGCCTACTGGTCCAACGGCCAGGACCGCATCGTCTTCCAGCACCGCGGCGAGGGGATCCCCGCGGACCGCATCTACACCATGACGGCGGACGGGAGGGACCTCCGCCTCGTCTCCACGGGCACGGGGAAGACGACCTGCGCCTACTTCCTCCCCGGGGACCGCGAGGTGATGTTCGCCTCCACCCACGGCGCCTCCGCCGAGCCCCCGCCCGCCGCCGACATGAGCCGGGGATACGTCTGGGCGATCCACGACACCTACGACCTCTGGAAGGCGGGCCCCGGGGGCTTCCTCCGCCTCACCGACGCGCCGGGCTACGACGCCGAGGCCGTGGTCTCGCCCGACGGGACGAGGATCGTCTTCACCTCCATGCGCTCCGGGGACCTCGACCTCTGGATCATGAACGTGGACGGATCGGGGCTCCGCCAGGTGACGCGGGAGATCGGCTACGACGGCGGCGCCTTCTTCACTCCCGACTCGAAGCGCCTCGTGTACCGGGCCTTCCACCCGAAGGACCCCGCGGAAAGGGCCGCCTACCTGGCGCTCCTGAAGGAGGGGTTCATCCGCCCCATGGCCCTCCAGATCATGACCTGCGACCTCGACGGCGGGAACGCCGTGAAGGTGACGGACAACGGGTCCGCCAACTTCGGTCCCTACATGCACCCCGACGGGAAGCGGATCATCTTCTCCAGCAACCAGGCCGATCCGAAGGGCCGCGAGTTCGAGATCTGGATGGTGAACGTCGACGGTTCTGGCCTCGAGAGGATCACCTTCTCGCCGGAGTTCGACGGGTTCCCCATGTTCAGCGAGGACGGGAAGCGGCTGATCTTCTGCAGCAACCGCTACGGCGCGAAGCGCGGGGACACCAACGTCTTCGTCGCCGACTGGGTGGAGTAGCCCCCGCCCTCCCCGCTAAGGGCTCGTGTCGAAACAGATGCGGTGAACCGAGGCCGAGCGAGGATGGCACAGGGCAAGGCGCGAGGAGGAGCCATGTCCTCCAGACATGGCGACGACGAGCAACGCGGCCATGGGCCACCGCAGCCGGCCGAATACCCGCAGTTGTTTCGACACGAGCCCTAAGCCAGCGCCCGGCCGAGGTCCGCGATCAGGTCGTCCACGTGCTCCACGCCGACGCTCAGCCGGATGAGCCCGTCGAGGATGCCGAGCTTCTCCCGGTTCTCCTTCGGCACCGAGGCGTGGGTCATGATCGCCGGGTGCTCGATGAGGGACTCGACGCCCCCCAGGGACTCGGCCAGCGCGAAGACCCGGAACCTCCCGAGGATGGCGCGGACCTCCTCGAGGGGGGCGTCCACCACGCAGGTGATCATCCCGCCGAAGGCGCTCATCTGCGCCTTCGCCAGGGCGTGCTGCGGATGGCTCTCGAGGCCGGGGTAGATGACCTTCGACACCCGGGGGTGCTTCTCCAGCCAGCGCGCCACGGCCATGGCGTTCGAGCAGTGCCTCTCCATGCGGAGGTGGAGCGTCTTCGTGCCCCGCAGCGTCAGGAAGCAGTCCCAGGGGCCGGGCACCGCGCCCACCGCGTTCTGCACGAAGGCGAGGCGCCTGTACCAGTCCGCATCCCGCGTGACGACCGCCCCTCCCACCACGTCGGAGTGGCCGCCGAGGTACTTCGTCGTCGAGTGGACCACGAGGTCCGCCCCGAGGTCCAGGGGGCGCTGCAGGCAGGGGGTCGCGAAGGTGTTGTCCACGGCCACGGCCAGGCCGTGCTTCCGCCCGAGGGCGGCGAGCCCCGCCACGTCGAGCACCATGAGCATGGGGTTGGAGGGGGTCTCCAGCCAGAGCATCCGCGTCTTCGGCCCGATGGCCGCCTCCACGGCGGCGTGGTCCCGGAAGTCGAGGAACTTGAAGTCGAGCCCCCCCCTCGAGAACACCTTGTCGAAGACGCGGAAGGTGCCGCCGTAGACGTCCGCGGCCACCAGCACCTGGTCCCCCGCGGAGAGGCAGTGCATCACCGCCGAGGTGGCCGCGCAGCCGGAGCCGAAGCAGAGCCCGTAGCGGGCCCCCTCCAGGGCGGCGAGGTTCGCCTCGAGGGCGTCCCGCGTCGGGTTGCGCGTGCGGGAGTACTCGAAGCCCTTGTGGTCGCCCGGCTTCGCCTGCACATAGGTGGAGGTCTGGAAGACCGGGGTCATGATGGCCCCCGTGGAGGGATCCGCCTCCTGCCCCGCGTGGATCGCCAGCGTCCCGATGCGCCCGTCGGCGCCCCTGTACTCCGCCATGGTTCGCTATCCCTTCGCGCGCTGCGCGCGCTGACCCTGCGCCATGTAGTCGATGAGGTCGAACTTCGTCACGATGCCCGTCAGCGTCCCCCCGTCCATCACCACGGCCACGTCGTCGGCGTCGAAGATGGCGTGGAGCGCCTCGAGCTCCGTGTCCACGGAGATCACGCCCTCGATGGGCTTGATGAGGGTGTCGAGGGGGTCCTCGATCTTGCGGCGGCCGTAGACCACCGCCTCCAGCAGGTCCACCTCGTGGATCATGCCGAGGACCTTCCCCGTCGCGTCGAGGGCCGGCATCTGGGAGACGGCGAACTCCTTCATGCGGCTCACGACGGACTGGATGGTCTCGCCGGGGCGGCAGGTGTAGAGGGCCTTCGGCTTGCGGGAGAGGAGGTCGGGGAGGGATCCCTTGATGGAGGCCGGGGCGAGGAAGCCGGCGTCCTTCATCCACTCGTCGGAGTAGCACTTCGTGATGTACCGGGAGCCGGAGTCCGGGGCGATGACGACGACCCGCTTCCCCTTCCCGAGCTCCGCGGCCACGCGCAGCGCCACCACCACGGCGGCCCCCGAGGAGCCCCCGGCGAACAGCCCCTCCTCGCGGGCGAGGCGCCGGGTCATGAGCAGGCTCTCCCGGTCGTCCACCTGCTCGATGCGGTCGAGCACCTTGAAGTCCAGCGCGCCGCAGAGCATGTCCTCGCCGATGCCCTCGACCTTGTACACGTGGGGCGTCGGCATGGTCCCGTGCTTGAACCAGTCGTGGTAGACGGAGCCGAAGGGGTCCGCGCCCACGTTGAGGATGGCGGGCTTGCGCTCCTTGAAGTACTTCCCGGCGCCGCTCATGGTGCCGCCGGTGCCGAGGCCCGCCACGAAGGCGTCGAACTCCCCTCCCGTGTCCTCCCAGATCTCCCTCCCCGTCGAGTGGTAGTGGGCGTCGATGTTGAGGGGGTTGTGGTACTGGTTCAGGTAGTAGGAGCCGGGGTTGTTGCGGTGGATGCGCTTGGCGGTCTCGTAGTAGGACTCGGGGCTGTCGGCGGGCACGTTGGTCGGGGTCACGACGACCTCGGCCCCCATGCCCTTCAGCATGTTGATCTTCTCGCTGCTCATCTTGTCCGGGAGGGTGAGGATGCAGCGCACCCCCCAGACGGAGCAGATCATGGCCACGGCGAAGCCCGTGTTGCCCGAGGTGTTCTCCACCACGAGGCCCCCGGCCAGCTCCCCGTTCTCCCGCGCCTTCCCGAGGATGTACTTCACCATGCGGTCCTTGATGGAGCCGCCGGGGTTGAGGAA
Source organism: uncultured Planctomycetota bacterium (assembly GCA_964370855.1). Taxonomy (GTDB): domain Bacteria; phylum Planctomycetota; class JAJSAM01; order JAJSAM01; family JAKLKS01; genus JAKLKS01. The sequence continues at coordinate 5,090 of CAYJMF010000140.1, forward strand.
CTCCGCCTTCAGCCACACCTCGGCCCCGCCCACGGGCGCGACCTTGTTGAGGCGGATGAGGGGCGTGTCGCCGATGCAGTCGAGGACGTCCTTCTTCCCGTTCACGTTGTGCCTCCGCCTGGACCCGCGCCGCCGCGCATCCTCGGGAGAGGCGGGGACG
>CAYJMF010000140.1:5349-10224 GCA_964370855.1 uncultured Planctomycetota bacterium
GGCGGGGACGAGGCCGGCGAGGGCGCAGAGGAGGACGGCCGCCGCGAAGACCAGCACTTCCTCCGGGGCGAAGGCGCCGGGCCGCACCCGGACGCCGCTCCACTCCGAGAGGGCCGTCGCGCCGGCCGCGACGATGCCGTGCCCGAGGAGGAGCCCGAGCCCCGCCCCGAAGGCCCCCACCGTGGCCGCCTCCCCCACCATGAGCCCCGCCAGGACCCGCCGCGGCGCGCCCAGGGCCCGCATCATGGCGAGGTCCCTCCGGCGCTCCCGCATCCCCGAGACCATGGAGACGAGGATCCCCAGCGCCGCCACGACGACCACGAGGGCGGAGACGGCCACGAGCAGCCGGTCGGCGTTGCCGACGAGGTCGAGCAGGTTCCGGACCTCCGCGAAGGGGCGGGCCGGCGTCAGGGCATCGCTCGCGCGGACCTCGAAGAAGAGGGAGCCCGCGAGGACGGGGTTGGTCGCCTTCACCAGCACCGAGGAGATCCGCCGCTCCGCCCCGCCTCCGCGGCCCGCCGTCGCGTCATGGCCCTCCATGGCGTAGGAGGCCTCCCAGTGGATGAGCACGACGCGATCCAGAGGCGTCCCCGTCGGGGCGAGGACCCCGGTCACCGTCCAGGGGGCCTCCTCGTGGACCTCGCCCTGCACCTTCTCGTCGAGCCCGTGGGTCGCCGTGAAGGTGGAGCCCGGACGGAGGCCCTCGCGGGCCGCCACGGCGGCCCCCACCACGGCCTCGAAGCGGGGCCCCGCCGGGTCGAAGGCGGCGAAGGGCACACCCTCGACGCAGCGCACCGGCACGCCGCGGCGCGCCTCCGCGCGGAACAGGTCCACGGAGGTGCCGACGATGCGGAACCCGTGCAGGTTGTCCCCGAGCACCAGGGGCACCGCGAGGGCGACCCGCGGGTCGGCCCGCAGCCGGACGTACTCCGACTCGGGCAGCGTGTCCGGCGCCTCGCCGAGGTGGAAGAGGGAGTAGAGCACGATGCCGAGGGGGCTCCCCTTGGGGCCGACGACGAGGTCCCAGGTCCCCGCCGCCCCCTCGAAGTTCGCCCGCGCCTCGCGCCGCAGCGTGTCGATGCCGACGACGAGGCCGACGCCGAGGGCCACGGACAGGGCCGAGAGCACCGTGGCGAGCAGGCGATGGCGCAGCGACCGCAGGACGAACCGCTCCAGGGTCACGCGGGCACCTCCCCCGCGAGGCCGGCGACGGGAAGACGCTCCGGGAAGGCGGCCACCACGGCCTCGTCGTGGGTGACGACGAGGAGCGCCGCGCCGTTCTCCGACGCCATCTCCCGCAGCAGCGCCACCACCTCGTCCCGGCGGCGGGCGTCGAGGCTCCCCGTGGGCTCGTCGCAGAGGAGGAGGGGCGGCCGGTTCATGAGGGCGCGGGCGATGGCGACCCGCTGCTGCTCGCCCACGGACATCTGCGGCGGGCGGTGGCGGGCGCGGGAGGAGAGGTCGACGCGGGCGAGGAGCTCCAGGGCCCGCTCACCGTCGGCGGGTGACTTTCTCCCCGCCAGCAGGGGCGCCGCCAGGAGGTTCTCCTCGGCGGTGAGGTGCGGGAAGAGGTTGAGGGACTGGAAGACGAGGCCCACGCGGGCGCCGCGGAAGCGATCCCTCGCCGCCTCGGAGAGGGTGGAGAGGTCCGTGCCGAGGACCTCCACCCGGCCCCGGTCCGGGAGGATCACCCCGGCCAGCAGGTGGAGGAGCGTGGACTTCCCCGAGCCGGAGTCCCCGGTGAGAGCGACCTGCGCCCCCGCCGCCACCTCGAAGCGGCCGACGCGGAGCGCCGTCACGGTCCCCCCCCCGGGCGCGGGGTAGGTCTTCTCGACGCCGTCCATCCGGACCACGGGGCCGTCGGCCATTCCCCCGTTATGACGCGGGAGGGTGCCGGGTCGCACCGGAATCGGGGGCCCGGCGGCGATGCGGTACCGTGGTCGCAGTGGACCCCGTTCCCCCCGCCGACGAGGAGGTGGTGGCCCGCCAGATCGGACGGCGGCCGCGGGAGCTCCGCCGCGTCGAGGCGCGCTGCGCCTTCGGCTATCCCACGGTCGTCTCCGTGGGCCCCTTCGTGGGGAGGCGCGGGGACCGCGCGGGCGTGGAGCCCTTCCCCACGCTCTTCTGGCTCACCTGCCCCGTCCTCGTGGAGCAGGTCTCCCGGCTCGAGGCGGCGGGCGGGGTCGGCGCCCTCGAGGCGGAGATGCGGGCCGATCCCTCCTTCGCCGCGCGGGTCGCCGCGGACCACGTGCGCCACGCCGCGGAGCGGTGGGAGGCCATGGCGCCGGAGGAGCGGGCCCTCGCGTCGACCCGCGGCCTGGAGGGGATCTTCCGCGACACCGGCATCGGCGGCCTGCGCGATCGCCGGTTCCTCAAGTGCCTCCACGCCCACGTCGCCTTCCACCTCGCCCGCGGCGGCGCCGTCGGCGCCCTCCTGCGGGAGCGCCACGGGCTCGACGAGTGCGCGCCCTCCTCCGTGCGCTGCGACGTGTTCGGCGTCAAGGTGCCGGGCCGGGACGGCACGCTTCCGCGCGAGGTCTGAACCGATCCGCGGCCGCGCCGGCGGCGGACCTTGACGGGCGTCCCGTCGCGCGGGATCCGCGGCCGCCCCCGCCGGATTCCGGCGACGCGATTTCTCCGCGATCCCGCGGCGCGCCGCGGCCGAATCTCCGCGACCCTCCGGAGAATTCCGCGTCCCGCGGGCGCATCCCGACCCGGGTCCCCTTCGGACGCCGCGGCACCCGTTTTGCAATAGGATGGGTGCCGGACGCGGCGCTTCTCGCGCCCTCCGGTCCCGACAAGGTCTTTCTTTGAGGGAGGCGGTCTCCCTCAGCGGGCGGGGGGCGCGCCGGCGCCCCCCTGCCCGTCACACATGGAGGCCGCCATGAGCGCATTCCTGTCCATCCGCAGGATCCTCGTTCCCGTCGACTTCTCGGAAGCGGCCCACGGCGTGCTCGAGTACGCCCTCGACCTCGCCCGCGACCGCAACGCCGAGGTCACCCTCCTCCACGTGGTGGGGATCCCCGTGGCCCCCTTCGATCCCGCCTACGGCGTGGCGGCGGATCCGAAGATGGTGGTGGACCTGCAGTCCGGCGCGGAGAAGGGGCTCGCGGATCTCGCGGCGAAGTTCCCCCGCGCCGCCGTCCGGACCCGCGTCCTCACGGGCTCCCCCTCGAGGGAGATCGTGCGCGAGGCGAAGGAGTGGAGCGCGGATCTCGTGGTGGTGGGCACCCACGGGAGGACGGGGCTCCGGCACGTGTTCCTCGGGTCCGTGGCGGAGAACGTCGTCCGCCTCTGCCCCTGCCCGGTGCTCACCCTCCGCCTCAAGGGGTTCGAGCTCGAGCGCGTGTAGCGGAGGGGGACTACTCCTCCTTCGACTCCAGGAGCTCCCGCAGGCCGAACTTCTCCACGCGGTAGCGGATCTGCTCGCGGTTCATGCCGAGGAGGCGGGCCGCCCGGGTCTGGTTGCCCCGGGTGCGCTTCAGGGCCTGCTCGACGAGGCTCCGCTCGAGGAGCTCGAAGTCCACGCCCCCCGGGGGAAGCGGGAAGGGGACGCCCTCCTCCCCGGAGGCCGCCGTCGAGGCCGACGGGGCGCGGGAGCCGAGGATCTCCTGGGGGATGTCGTCCACGCCGAGCTCCTCGCCCCGCGTGAGGAGGACCATGCGCTCCATGGCGTTGCGGAGTTCGCGGACGTTGCCGGGCCAGCGGTAGGCCTCCAGCACCTCCAGCGCCTGGGAGGTCATCTGCCTCACGGGGGAGCCGAACTCCGCCGCGTAGCGATCGAGGAAGTGCTGGGCGAGGATGGCCACGTCCCCCTCGCGGTCGCGCAGCGCCGGCATGTGGAGGGGGATGATCTTCAACCGGTAGTAGAGGTCCTGGCGGAACCGCCCGGAACGGACGGCGTCCTCGAGGTTGCGGTGGGTCGCCACGAGGATCCGCACGTCGGCCCGGAGGTCCTGCGTGCCCCCCACCCGGCGGAAGGTCTTCTCCTCGAGAAGCTGGAGGAGCTTCGCCTGGAAGGAGGGGGGCACGTCGCCGATCTCGTCGAGGAAGAGGGTCCCCCCGTCGGCGAGCTCGAAGAGCCCCTTCTTGCGCTCCTTGGCGTCGGTGAAGGCCCCCCGCTCGTGGCCCATGAGCTCGCTCTCCAGCAGCGTCTCCTGCAGGGCCGTGCAGGTGACCGTCAGGAAGGGCATGGCCGCCCGCGGGGAGGCGTCGTGCAGCGCCCGGGCGACGATGCCCTTGCCGGTGCCCGATTCCCCGAGGATGAGCACCGTGGCGTCCGTGGGGGCCACCCGCTCGATGATGCGGAACACGTCCTCCATGGCGTGGCTCTTGGCGAGGATCCGGCTCGGCCCGGTGCCCGATTCCATGGAGCGGCGGAGGGCCCGCAGCTCGCGCCGGAGCCGCGTCGTCTCGAGGCCCCGCTGCACCGTCAGCGCGAGGTGGTCGAGGTCCACGGGCTTCGGCAGGTAGTCGTAGGCGCCGAGCTTCATGGCGCGCACGGCGCTGTCCACGGTGGCGAAGGCCGTCATCAGGATGCAGGGGAGGGCCGGGTCCGAGGCGCGGGCCTCCTCGAGGAGCTTCAGGCCGTCGGTGTCGGGGAGCTGGAAGTCGAAAAGCGCGAGATCCAGGTTCCCCCGCTGGAGCACCGGGATCGCCTCGGCCCCGCTGGCCGCCTCCTCGACGCGGAAGTCCTCCTGCGCCAGGCGGTCCCTGATGGACCACCGGAGCAGCTTCTCGTCCTCGACGACCAGGATGCGCGCCTTTGCCATGGAACTCCGCCGGGAGCAGGGAAGGAAGGGGCCCAGCATACCCGCGGGGCGGCCGGGCGGTGAGGTAGCAACGCGGGGTGGAGGGGGGGGTTGTTCCCGGGGG
>CAYJMF010000140.1:10234-10669 GCA_964370855.1 uncultured Planctomycetota bacterium
GGCCCGGCACCGCGCGCGCCCCCACCGGCCGGCACGACCGCGTCCCCGGACCGTTGATGAGGCCGAGGCGTGTGGGTTCCTTGAGGAAGGCGGGGGATCGCCCACTGGTCCGGTACGGTTGGATCCAGGGGGACGGCGGGCACCTCCAGGAGTTCCGGATGTTCCAAGGCCAGCGAGGGTGCCCGCCGTCCCCCCCGGATCCAACCGTCCCGGACCCGGGGCCGACCTCCCGCCATCCTCAAGGAACCCACATGCCGTGGCCTCTTCCATGCCTCTCCAACGGTCCCGGAAAGGAAGCGTCCCGGCCTTTCGGGACGATTCCTTTCCGGGACCCCCGCGCCGGTAGGCGCGGCGCGCCCGGGAGGTGAACCCAGGCATGTCGGCGAGGGGGGGGGGGGGGGGGGGGGGGGGGGGGGGGGGGGGGGGGGGGGGGGG
>CAYJMF010000141.1:0-8284 GCA_964370855.1 uncultured Planctomycetota bacterium
CCCCGATGTTGCACTCCCGGCCGAACCGGTCATGCCGAGCCCGCACGAATCGCCGGGGAGGCGCAGCGGAACCCTACTCCAGCGCCCGCCCCGTCGCCCGCGCGCGCACCGCCGACAGCCCCTTCTCCCGGGCCACCCGGAGGGCGTGGCGCCCGAGGGCGGCGTAGGCGGCGTCGAGTGCGGGATCCAGGGCCCGGAGGGCCGCCCTGTGCATGCGCACCGTGGCGGCGTCCCCCCGGGCGACGGGGCCCGTCAGGGCGGCGGGGAGGCCGACCCGCTCCAGGTTGTCCACGGTCCCGCGGACGAGGGGCAGGAGGGCGCGGAGGGATTCCCCCGCGGGGATCCCGGCCGCGGCGGCGAGCCGCGCGGCGAGGTCCTCCACGGCGACGAGGTAGTTGGACGCGGCCACGGCGGCGGCGTGGTAGAGCGCCTTCCCCCCCGCGGGGATGGACCGCATCCGTCCCCCGAGGCGGCGGACGAGGGTCCGGCACTCCGCCGCGGCGTCCCCCTCGTGGAACCACCAGACCCCTTCGAGCCGGGCGCCCCCTCCCCGCGCTCCCGGGGGGACGGCGAAGGTCTGGAGGGGATGGAGGGACGCGGTGCGCGCCCCCGCGGCCCGGAGTGGAGCGAGGGCGGCGGAGGGGAGGGCGCCGGAGGCGTGGAGGACGAGGGCCCCCGGGGCGACGGCGCCGGCGGCGGCGAGGGCCGCGGCGAGGGGGGCGATCTCCCCGTCGCGGACGGTGAGAAGGACGAGGTCCGCCCCCCGCGCGGCGCGGGCGGGGTCCGTGGAGGCGCGGGCGCCGCCGCCGACGACGCGGGCCGCGGCCCGGGCGCGGCGCAGGTCGCGGCGGCAGACGACGGCCACGGGCCAGCCGCCGCGGCGGAGCGCCCGGCCGAGGGTGGTCCCCAGGTTCCCGGTCCCGAGGATCGCGATGCGGGGACGCCGCCGCTTCACCGGCCCCTCCGGGGGCGGCGGGCGGGGACGAGGTGGTTCACGGGGCCGTGGCCCGCCCCGAGGCCCGGGGCCCGGGCGATGGCCCGCCGCACGAAGTCCACGGCGTCGGCGGCGGCGCGGCGCACTGGGAGGCCCCGTGCGAGGCCCGCGGCCAGGGCCGCGGAGAGGGTGCACCCGGTCCCGTGGGTGGAGGTCGTGGCGAGGCGCGGCCCCTCGAAGCGGGTCACCCGCCGCGGCTCGACGAGGAGGTCCACCACCCGGCGCCCCTCCCCGTGGCCCCCCTTCACGAGGACCGCGCGCGCCCCCATGGAGAGGATCCGCCGCCCCGCCTCCACGGCGGCGGCCTCGTCCACGATCCGCACTCCCGTCAGGACCTCGGCCTCGGGCCCGTTGGGCGTGGCCACGGCGGCGAGGGGGAGGAGGAGGCGCCGCACGGCCTCCACGGCGTCCTCGTCGAGGAGGCGGTCGCCGGAGGTCGCCACCATCACCGGGTCCACGACGAGGAAGGGGATCCGCTTCGCGGAGAGCACCCGGGCGACGGCCTCCACGAGGTCCGCCGTGGCCAGCATCCCCGTCTTCGCCGCGGAGGGGGGGATGTCCTCGAGCACCGCCTCGAGCTGGGCGACGACGAAGGGCACGGGCACGGCGTGGACGCCGGCGACGCCGAGGGTGTTCTGGACCGTGAGGGCGACGAGCACCGCCTCCCCGTAGACGCCGAAGGCGTGGAAGGTCTTGAGGTCCGCCTGGATCCCGGCCCCGCCGCTCGGATCGGAGCCGGCCACGGTGAGGGCCACGGGAAGGGAGCGGCGGCGGGGGGCCATGTCAGGAGCTCCTGCCGCGGGGCGCGCGGGGCGGACGGGGAGCCGGAGGAGCGGCGGGGCGGGGCGGCGCGCGCCGCGCCGGTGCCGGCGCGAAGTCCACCGTCGCCACGGCCTCGAGGTGGTGTGTGTGGGGGAACATGTCCACGGGCAGCACCCGCACGACCTTCCCCCCCCGCGACTCGGCCAGGGAGAGGTCGCGGGCCAGGGTGAGGGGGTCGCAGGAGACGAGGACGAGGCGGCGCGGACGGCAGCCGCGGAGGATCCCCTCGAGGACCCCGGCACCGAGGCCGTCCCGGGGGGGATCGGCGACGACGACGTCGAAGCGCCCGAGCGCCGGGTCCGCGACCACCTTCTCCACGGGGCCGGAGCGCCAGAGGCAGTTGCGGATGCCGTTGCCGCGGGCGTTGCGCTCCCCCTCGCGGGCGGCGGCGGGGTGCGCCTCCACGGCGGTGACGGAGCCGACGCGGCCGGCGAGGGTCAGGGCGAAGAGCCCGACGCCGGCGTACAGGTCGAGGACCCTCGAGGAGGGGTCCGCGGGGACGGCCCGGCGCACCTCCTCGACGAGGGTCTCCGCGGCCCGCGCGTTGGTCTGGAAGAAGGCCGTGGGACCGACCTCGAAGAGGATCCCGCCGATGCGCTCCCGCCAGGTGCGGCGCCCCGACACGTGCTCCGTGAGGCGGCCGAGGACGATGGAGGTCTCCCGGTCGTTGAGGTTGACGGAGATCCCGCTGAGGGGAGGCTCCACGCCCTCGAGGTCGGCCAGCGCGCCGGAGAGCCCCGGCGCCTCCATGCGGCCCGTGACCACGACCATGTGGGCGTCCCCCGTGGCCCGCCCCCCGCGAAGCAGCAGGTGGCGGACGGCCCCCCTCCCCGTCCGCTCGTCCCAGGGCGGCACGCGGCGGGCCGCGAGGATGGCCTTGGCCGCCATGGCCCGGGCCAGGGCGTCGTCGGGTTGCACGGGGCACTCGGCGATGTCCACGACGTCGTGGGTGCGCAGGCGGTAGAAGCCGACGAGGGGGCGACCCGGGCGGCCCTGCACGGCGAGCTGGACCTTCTCCCGGAACCCCCAGGGCTCGGCCATGGCGGCGACGGGGGCGACGGCGGCGGCGGCGGCGGGGGAGACGCGATGGCGGAGGAGGGAGCGGAGGAGGTCCTCCTTGGCCTTCGCCTGGGCCTCGTAGCGGATGTGCTGCCAGGTGCAGCCGCCGCAGTCGCCGAAGTGGCGGCAGCGGGGCTCCACCCGGTCCTTCGACGGGCGGACGATGCGGACCGGCTCGCCGCGCCCGAACTTCCTCCCGGCGCGGGTGATCCGCACCTCGACCAGCTCCCCGGGGAGCACCCGGGGCACGAAGACGACGTAGCCCCCGATGCGGCAGACGCCGTCCTCGCCGAAGGCGAGGTCCTCGCAGAGGAGCCGCAGCACCTGCCCGATGCGCAGGGGGGCCGCGGCGCCGGAGACGGGGGCGGAACGGCGCGGGTCGCGCCTCGGGGGCCTTCCCTCCCTCACCGTGGCTTCCCTCCCCTCGTCTCGTCGATGGCCCTCCCGAGGCGGTCCGCCGCGGCGCGGGCGGCGGGGTCGCCGGCCTCGAGGAGGTTCCGGAGCTCCCCGGGGTCCTTCCCGATCTCGAAGAGCTCCTCCCGGGCCAGGGATTCGGCGGACCCGCCCTCGCCGCCCCTCGTGTAGCGGATGTACTTGAGGGGGCGGGGGACGTCCACCGGGTCCCGGGCGGAGGCGATGGCAACGGAGAGGAGGTGGAACTTCTCCTCCGGCGCCTGGGGGAAGTGGCTCCGCATCTCCTCGATGTGGGCGAGGGGCCGGGCGAACTCCGCGAGCAGCGGGCGGCCGCCGGCGGCGCCCCCCGCCCGCGGGAGCGGCACGGCATCGAGGCCGTTCCCCGCGGGGACGGGGACACCCGCCGCGTCGAGGATGGTGGGGTAGAGGTCCATGAGGCTCACGGCGCGCTCCACGGAGACTCCCGCGGGAAACCGGCCGGGCCAGCTCACGACGAGGGGCACGTGGAGGAGGGGCTCGTAGAGGGACAGGCGGTGGTCCACGAGGCCGTGCTCGCCGAGCTGCTCCCCGTGGTCCGAGGTCACCGCCACGAGGGCGTCGCGCAGCAGGCCGCGGCCCTCGAGGAGGTCGAGGATCTCGCCGGTCTTGCGGTCCTGGAAGAGGGCCGCCGCGTCGTAGCGGGCGCGGAGCCCCCGGAAGGTGGACGCGTCGATGACCTTCGTCCCCATGAGGTGCTCGAGGAAGTCCGACTGGATCACGGAGGCGGCCTTCGCGATGTCCTCGCGGGAGACGGCGTCGTCCTTCACGGCCACCACGTCGAGGGGGGGCGGCCGGAGCGGCTGGTGGCAGTCCATGAGGTTCATGAAGATGAACCAGGGGGCGCCCTTCGAGGGGTCCTCCTTCATCCCCTCCAGCCAGGAGGCGACGCAGGCCCGCACCGCCTCGGCGTCGTTGTTCTCCGCCGCGTTCGCCTTGTAGACCTGGCGGTAGTCGGAGAACCCGGCGTTGAGGCCCGTGGTCTCCGATATGTACCCGTTGGCCGTGAAGCAGGCGGTGCGGTACCCCGCGGCGCCGAGGGTCTGCGCGAGGGTGGGGATGCCGTGGCGCATGCGGTCGCCGCGGCCGACCTCGAGGCCGTGGCGGAACATGGCGAGGCCCGTGAAGAGGGAGGCGTGGGCGGGGGCGGTCCAGGGGGAGGGCGTGAAGGCGTTGAGGTACTTCACGCCGCCGGCGGCGAACTTCTCGAGGCGCGGCGTCGTGGGGCGGCCGTAGCCGTAGGCCGAGAGGGCGTCCACCCGGGTGGTGTCCCAGACGACGACCACGATGTTGGGGCGGGGGACGGCGGGCTTCGTGCAGCCCCCCGCGCCGAGGCCCGCGAGGGCGGCGGCGGCGAGTCCCGCGACGGCGGGAAGCCTCCCCCTCACGGGCGGGAGGCCCCGGCGGGGGCTACCGATCCTCCCGGCAGATGGCCAGCGTTCCCGCGGCGGCGGCCACGGCGCAGAGGAAGAGAACGGTCACGACGACCAGCATGGCGGCCTCCCGGTACGGTCCGGCGTCCCATCGGGGGTCCTCTCCTGGTCGATCCCGCGGGCGCGACCTGCGCCCCGGGGCGGGACCCCCATGATACCGGTAGCAGGGCGCGTGCCGGACGAGGTCGCGGGGGGAGGGGGCGCGGCCGCGCCCCGCGGGTGCGTTCCTTTCACGCCGCCCCGGAACTCCTTTCACGCCCCCCCCGCCCCCCTCCGAACCGGGCGGGGCCGCTCCGGTTCTACCGGGACAGGGCGGGGGCGGTTCTCCTAGGATGGGAGCCATCCCGTCCAACGCCCGAAGGAGGCGCCCATGGGTCTCTTCCTCGAAGTCCTCGAGTACCCCGGCGAGATCGCCGACGAGATCGCGCACCGGATCCCCGAGCAGGGCAGCGCCGAGATCAAGTTCGGCGCCCAGTGCATCGTGCGCGACTACCAGTGCGCGGTGTTCTTCTCCGCGGGGAAGGGGGGGGACGTCCTCACGGGCGGCCGCCACACCCTCTCCACGAAGAACATCCCCATCCTGACGAACCTCCTCGCCCTGCCCTGGGGGTTCAAGAGCCCCTTCCGGTGCGAGGTCTACTTCATCACCCTCAAGACCTTCACGGACATGCGGTGGGGGACGACGGACCCCGTCGCCTTCCGGGACAAGGAGTTCGGCCTCGTGCGCCTGCGCGCCCACGGGACCTACACCTTCCGGGTGGCGGAGCCGGCGCTCTTCGTCAACCGCCTCGTGGCCGGGGACAACTCCTTCACCACGGGCGAGATCCAGGACCAGCTCCGGTCCATCGTCGTCTCCCGCCTCAACGACTTCCTCGGCGAGACCCTCACCTCGATCCTCGACCTCCCCGGCCAGTACAAGGAGATGAGCGAGGCCCTGCTGCTCCACGTGGGCGAGGAGTTCCGCAAGTTCGGCCTCGAGCTCCAGCAGTTCTACGTGCAGTCCGTGACGCCGCCGGAGGAGGTGCAGAAGGCCATCGACGCGCGCTCCTCCATGGGGGCCGTCGGCAACCTCGACGCCTTCCTCAAGTACAAGGCCGCCCACGCGCTGGAGGCCGCCGCCGGGGCCGGCGGCGCCGCGGCGCAGGGGATGGGCATGGTGGCGGGCATGGGCCTCGGCGCCATGGTCCCGGGGATGATCATGGGCGGCGGCGCGGGGCAGTCGGCCCCTCCCCGGGGGCAGGTCTTCTGCGCCGGATGCCACAACGCCATGGCCTCCGACGCGCGGTTCTGCCCGGGCTGCGGCAAGCCCGCGGTGGTCGTCGTCCGCTGCCTCAAGTGCTCCCAGGACCTCCCCCCCGGCGCCCGCTTCTGCATGGCCTGCGGGACCTCCGTCCAGGAGAAGGCCTCCTGCCCGAAGTGCAAGGCGGAGGTGGTCGCCGGGGCCCGCTTCTGCCTGAAGTGCGGCGAGAAGGTGGACTAGGCCGGCCTTGACCGCGGGGGAGGGCGGCGGCCCGCGGGCGGGGGCGGAACGGTTCCCCTGCCCGAAGTGCGGCGCGGGGCTCCTCTTCGATCCGGGGAGCCGCGGCCTCCGGTGCCCCTTCTGCGGCGAGGGCCGCACCATCGAGGGCGCCGGGGCCGTCGTCGAGAAGGATCTCCTCGAGGCGCTGAAGGCCGCGGAGCGCGTCCACGGGGAGAAGAAGGGGCCGGCCGCGGAGCGGCGCTACCGCTGCGAGGCCTGCGCCGCCGAGGTGACGGTCCCGGCGACGGAGAAGGCCGGGCGCTGCGCCTGGTGCGGCTCCACCAAGGTCATCGAGAACTCCCCCGACCCCGGGCGCATCCCGGCGGAGGCCCTCCTCCCCTTCTCCCTCGACCGGGGGAAGGCGGAGGAGCGGTTCCGCGCCTGGATCAAGTCCCTCTGGTTCCGGCCCACGGCGCTGCGCCGGGCCTACGCGGCGGGCACCATGAACGGGGTGATGGTCCCCTACTGGACCTTCGACGCGGCGGCCGCCTCCCGCTGGACCGCCATGGCGGGGCACCACTATTACGTCACCGTCGGCTCGGGGAAGAGCCGGCGCACGGTGCGCCAGACGCGGTGGGAGCCGGCCTCGGGGTCCCGCGGGGACGTCTTCGACGATCTCCTCGTCTGCGCGAGCCGCGGGCTCGACGGGAAGCTGGCCGCGAAGATCGAGCCCTTCCACCTCGATGCGCTCCTGCCCTACAGGGACGAGTACCTCGCCGGGCTCTCCGCCGAGTCCTACGCCGTGGACGTGAGGGCCGCGTGGAGCGAGGCCGAGCGGCGCATCCGCGCGGAGCAGGAGGCCCGCTGCGCCGGGGACGTGCCCGGCGACACGCACCGGGATCTCTCCGTGAGCACGACGCTCTCGGATCTCCGGTACCGCCACGTGCTCCTGCCCGTGTGGGTGGCGGCCTACTCCTTCCGCGGGAAGGTCTACCGCTACCTCGTGAACGGGCAGACCGGCGAAGTCCAGGGGCAGGCGCCGTGGTCCTGGGTGAAGATCACCCTGGCCGTGCTCGGCGTGCTCGCCGCCGTCGGCCTCGTCGTCCTCCTCGCGAACCGGTGACCCCATGAAGGAATGCGACGGCTGCCGCTCCTGGATCCCCGACGACGCGGGGACGTGCCCCTCCTGCGGAAGGGCGGCGGCGCCTCCTGTTCCGCCCGCGCCGGCCGCGCCGGGGGAGGCCGCGTCGCCGCCGCAGGACCCGGGCAGCGCGGAACTCGCCGCGGCGATCCGCGCCCGGTCGGCGGCCCGCGTCCGGACCCTCGGGGTCCTGTACATCGTCCACGGCGCCCTGCTGGTGGCGATGGTGGCCTGGTCCGCGTCCCAGTACGCGGCCGGAAAGACGGAGGAGATGTTCGCGGAGCTGCGCCGGGTGTGGCCGGCGGACGCGCCGGAGTTCCTCGACGAGGCGCAGGCCGCCGCGGAGCACCCCGCCTACCTGCTGGCCTCCCACTTCCTCCCCTTCGCCCTCGGGGGGTTCCTCCTGTGGAGCGGGATCTCGCTCCGGGGACTGCACCGCAGGAACGCCGCCCTCGTCGCCGCCATCGCCCTCCTCGCCCTCTCCCCGTGCCAGAACTGCTGCTGCCTCGCGGGGATCCCGCTGGGCATCTGGGCCCTCTACGTGCTCACGGCCGGGGAGACGCGGGTGGTGACGACGGCCTGAGGCAGGGGAATACCGTACCCGACCCGATTCATCGGGGTTGGGAATGGGGCTCTCGCCGGCTCTTCGCCGTCTCGTGCGGGTCGTGCCCGGGCGATGCGCGCCGACCCGCGCGCCGGTGCCCCGGCAGGGCGGGGCCCCGAAACCGCCCGGGAGCATGACCGACGAAGCCATGCGCGCGGGCGCCGCACCTGCCTCCGTCAGACTGGCGTCACCGGTCGACGCCCTCGCACGAGGAAGGTGATAGGAAAATATTCCAATTGCCATTTCTGGTCAAGGGAAAAAATTTGCAGATCAAAAGATTTGCAGGTCAAATGTTATGGCGCGCGACCGCGCAGGTATGACG
>CAYJMF010000141.1:8294-10617 GCA_964370855.1 uncultured Planctomycetota bacterium
GGGGGGGGGCCCCTTAGTGGCGGGGCCCCTCAACGGAGGGACGCCTCCATTCCGGGACCGTTGGAGAGGCGGCGGGATCGAGACGCCCGTCGGCGCCGCGGGGGACTCTTCGGGATCGGGGCCGGGAACCAGGGGAGGGACGGCGTTCATCCTCCGGGGTTCCGTTGCTTCAAGGCGCCAGTGTATCATTATGTGATACACTTTCCTTCTACACCCTCAACTCCCCCTCGCGGCCGAGGAGGGCGCGGTGGCGCTCGAGGACCTGCGCCACCTCCCCGGCGAGGAATGCGGCCGCCTGCTCCGGGGCGCGGCCGACGTGGCGCCGGGGGTCGGCCAGGGCGGGGATCTCCCTCTTCACGGCGGCGAAGGCCGGGTCCCCGGCGATGCGATCGAGGAGGTCGTTGTCCGCCCCCTCGTCCTTCACGCGGGAGCCGGCGGCGCGGGAGTGGACGCGGATCCGCTCGTGGAGGTCCTGGCGGTCGCCGCCCTTCTCGACGGCGCGCATGAGGATCCCCTCCGTGGCCATGAAGGGCATCTCGCGGCGGAGGTGGGCGTCGATGGTCGCCTCGTGGACGACGAGGCCGCGGGCGACGTTGGCGTGGAGCACGAGGATGGCGTCCACGGCGAGGAAGGCCTGGGGCACGCAGAGCCGCTTCGCCGCGGAGTCGTCGAGGGTCCGCTCCAGCCACTGCTCCGCGGCGGTCTGCGCGGCGGAGCCGGCAAGCGCCATGACGTGGCGGGCGAGGGCGGTCATGCGCTCGCTGCGCATGGGGTTGAGCTTGTAGGCCATGGCCGAGGAGCCGATCTGGGCGCTCTCGCTCGGCTCGTCCACCTCCTTCATGTGCATGAGGAGGCGCACGTCGTTCCCGAACTTGTGGGAGGACTGGGCGATGCCCGAGAGGGTCGCCAGCACCGCGGCGTCCACCTTCCGGGAGTAGGTCTGGCCCGTGACGGGCCAGGTCCTCCCGAACCCCATGGCCGCCGCCACGCGCCGGTCGAGGTCCGCGACCTTCGCCCCGTCCCCGCGGAAGAGCTCGAGGAAGGAGGCCTGCGTCCCCGTGGTCCCCTTGACGCCGAGGAACCTGAGCGACGCGCGGCGGGCCTCCAGCTCCTCGATGTCGAGGAGGAGATCCTGCAGCCAGAGGCAGGCCCGCTTCCCCACGGTGGTGGGCTGTGCCGGTTGCAGGTGGGTGAAGGCGAGGCAGGGGCGGTCCTTCCACCTTCCCGCGAAGTCCGCCAGCGCCGCCACGGCGTTCACGAGGCGGGCGAGGACGAGGTTCATGGCCTCGCGCATGAGGCAGAGGTCGGCGTTGTCCACGACGTAGGCGCTGGTGGCGCCGAGGTGGATGATGCCGCGGGCCCCGGGGGCCTTCTCCCCGTACACGTGGACGTGGGCCATGACGTCGTGGCGCACCTCCTTCTCCAGGCGTGCCGCGGCCTCGAGATCCACGTCGTCCCGGTGGGCCTCGAGCTCCGCCACCTGCGCCGCCGTCACGGGGAGGCCGAGCTCCATCTCGGCGCGGGCGAGCTCGATCCAGAGGGCGCGCCACGTGCGGAACCTCCGCAGCGGCGAGAACAGCTCCGCCATCTCCCGGGAGGCCCAGCGCTCGACGATGGGGTCGCGGTAGAGGGTGCCGTCGGAACCGGGGTCGCTCATGCTCCCATTTTACGGGGGGGGGCCGAGGAGCCGCGGAGGGGAAAAGGGGGGGGCGTTCCGGGTCCGGTCGCTCCACGGGCGGCGGTCACGCGCCGTCGCACCGTGCAGGGCTGGATGGCGGGAGCGCCGCCCATCCCGCCCCCCGTTTTCAGCAGTCGCGGTGTCCGAGGCAGATCCAGCGGCCCGGGACGAGGGCCGGCACGCGGCGCTCGCCCCAGCGGGGCGGGACCCAGGTGCGGCGCATCGAGGCCGGGGAGACGACGACGCGGACGAGGCGCCAGTTCGAGAGATCGAGGACCGTCCGGGTGACCGCGGGGACGCGCTCCTCCCGCCAGAAGCCGGGCCGCTCGAGGAACCGCTCGGTGCGCATCTCCCACCGGGCCGGGATCCAGGTGCAGTGCGGGGAGTGCCCGCGCAGGGCGACGACCTCGCGTCCCCGCACGACCTCGACCCTCCTCGTCTCGTGGGCGCGGGCCGCCGGTGCCGCCATCGCCGCGCCCACGAGAACCGCCGCCGCCGTCATCCACGCGTGCATCGTCCGCATCGTCGCCTCCTCGGCGGCTCCCGTGCCGCCGGGAGGGACAAGCGCACGGCGCGTGCCGGATGCGGGGGAGGGGGCGGGAGAGGGAGGAAGGGGGAGGAGCGTCCACGGGGGGGGACGGGGGG